>CAMFEK010000063.1 GCA_945949395.1 uncultured Clostridia bacterium | reverse complement strand
GAAAACTTTTCCGAAAAAAATTTATCCGCTCTCATAGACTCTTCACCGTCCCTGCGATCTCCTCCACGCTCAAACCGAACTCATCCATCAATTCCGCGACGCCTCCCTGCGGGATAAAACGATCGGCATACGCAAACGCGATCACCTTTTTTCTCTCGCCGAAATACGCCTCGATCCGTTCGCCGAAACCGCCGATTTTCACGTTGTCTTCTATCGTAATGATAGTATTTTGCTGTATTTTATTCAAAAAATCCTCATCGAGGGGCTTTATAAATCTTGCGTTTATCACGCCGATCCTTCTGCCGACCTTTTGGCAAACCTCTCTCGCCTTCTGAACGGCGCGCTCGCCGACGCAAAGGAAAAGGACGTCCCCCTCTCCGCGTTCGATTTCCTGCCAACGCATATCCTTGATCGGCTCGATCTCCTCCTCGTTCCCGCCGTCGCGCGGATAGCGGATCGCGAGCGGGTGCGGATAGTCCTTGCTGAACGCGAGCATTTGCTTAAACTCGTTGCGATTTCTCGGCGCGGCGATCGTCATGTTGGGAATGGACGAAAGATAGGAAATATCGAATACCCCCTGATGCGTTTCGCCGTCCGCGCCCGAAATGCCCGCGCGATCGATGCAAAGCGTGACGGGAAGATCCTGACAGCAGACGTCGTGAACGATCTCGTCGTAGGCGCGTTGCAGGAAAGTGGAATAGATGGCATAATACGGATGCAACCCCTGCGCGGCGAGACTCGCCGCCAACACGCAGGCGTGCTCCTCGCAGATTCCCACGTCGAAGGAACGCTCGGGATAGGCTACAAAGAAATCCCGCAAGCCCAAAGAATCCGTCATCGCCGCCGTCACGGCGACGATTTTTTGATCCTCTTTGGCAAGAGCGGTCAAAGTGTTGCCGAGCGTCTCGGCGTAGGTGGTAACGGCGCCCTTTCCGTTGACGGAAACGCCGTGCGTGGCGACGGGGTGTTCCTCGCTGAACGCGTACCCCGCCCCCTTTTTCGTCGAGACGTGCAGCAAAACGGAACCTTCGCTCAATTTATTTTTCGCCGCTTGCAGCGCTTTTATCATTTCATTCACGTCGTTGCCGTCCGCGATTCCCATATAGGTAAGCCCGAAACTCTCCAAAAGCTTTACGCGTTGATCGGGCGCGCCCGACAAAATATCGTGCATCCCCCCCACCGTGGGAGAGATAGACATTCCGTTATCATTTAAGAGGATGAGGATTTTCCCCTTCAGGATCTTGATGGAATTGAGCGCCTCGTAGACGAGCCCGTTCAAAAAGGAACCGTCTCCCACGAAAGCGATCGCGTGGGCGGGCGTGCCCTTCAGTTCGTTCGCCTTTGCGATACCGAGCGCCGCCGAGATGGCAGAACCGGCGTGCCCCGTATCGAAACTGTCGTATTCGCTTTCGCTGCGCTTGGGAAATCCGGAAATTCCGTCCCGTTTTCTTAAAGAGTCAAATCGGTCTTTCCGCCCCGTCAACAGCTTATAGGCATAGCATTGATGCCCCACGTCGAAAACGATCTTGTCTTTGGGGAAATCGAAAACGTAGGCGAGCGCCACCGTCGCCTCGATGCTGCCGAGGTTGGAGGCGAGATGCCCGCCGTTGAGAGAGACGCGTTCCAAAATGACGGAACGAAGGTCGTCGCATAAATGATTTAATTGTCTTTCGTCGAGCTCTTTTACGCTCGTAACGCCGTATTTTTTCAGCATAGCATCCTTATAAAAAAAGCACGCTTTGAAAAAGTGTGCCCTATGTTAATGATTTCGTTCGCGGACAAAAACGACCATTTCACGCAAAAACGATGCGTCCGACTTTAAGGAAGAAAGAAGAGAAAGACATTCCTCTTTACATTCATCCGCCCTTTCCTTTGCTCCCTGTAAGCCGAATAGGCTGACGCAGGTGAGTTTTTTATCGTTTTTATCCTTTCCCAGCGTCTTGCCCATCTTTTCGAACGAGCCCTCCTCGTCGAGGATATCGTCCGTCCACTGAAAGAGCTTGCCGAGCTTTTCGCCAAACGCTTTCAAGGTATCTATATCATCGTAATCGCACAATATTGCGGGAATTACAATGGGAGCCAACAATAATTTACCCGTTTTATGCGAATCGACAAAGGAAAGTTCCCGTTCGGAAAAAGAATCCGACTTTGAGCAGAGCAAGTCTTTTGACTGTCCCGCGATCATGCCGCCCGCGCCCGCGCACTCGCTTAAATAGAGCGCCGCCTGCGCAAAGGAGCGACCTTTCAGCGCCTGCCCGATCGCGAGAGTGAGCCCTTCGTTCAAGAGCGCGTCGCCCGCCAAAATGGCGTTGGCTTCCCCGAAAACTTTATGATTCGACGGCATTCCCCTTCTGAAATCGTCGTTATCCATAGCGGGCAGATCGTCGTGAATGAGCGAATAGGTGTGGATCATTTCGATCGAAAGCGCAAACGGCATGACGTCCTCTTCCTTTACGCCGAGCATTTCCGCCGTGGCGAGCAGAAGGACCGGACGAATGCGCTTGCCGCTCAAAAGAAGAGAATACCGCATACTCTCCTTTAGCACGTCAGGCTCGTAAGTCATGTTTTCGCAGTACGCTTTCAGTTCCCTCTCAAAACGAGCCCGATAACCTTCGTACTTTTGTAAAAAAGCAGTCAACTTTATTCCCCTTTCGCCGCCAAAAACGTATTATACATGAGCATGGTGATCGTCATGGGTCCCACGCCGCCGGGAACGGGCGTGAGGAAGGAAGTTTTTTCCTTGACCGCCTCAAAATCCACGTCGCCGCAGAGCTTGCCGTTTTCGTCGCGATCCATGCCGACGTCGATGACGATAGCCCCCTCTTTCACCATATCCGCCTTTACGAATTTGGGCTTTCCGATCGCGGCTACCAAAATATCCGCTTGCGCGCAGATTTCCTTCAAGTTGCGGGTACGGCTGTGACAGAGCGTGACTGTGGCGTTCGCGTTCGTGAGGAGCATCGCCATGGGCTTTCCGACGATATTGCTCCTGCCGATGACGACGGCGTTCTTGCCCGTCAAATCGACGCCCGTCTTTTCGAGCATCTTCATGACGCCGTGCGGCGTGCAGGCGACGATGGCAGAGGGATCGTTCATGGCGAGCTTTCCCATGTTTTCCGCGGAAAATCCGTCCACGTCTTTTCTCGTGGGAATGAGAGAGAGCACTTTATCGGCGTCTAACCCTTTCG
>CAMFEK010000062.1 GCA_945949395.1 uncultured Clostridia bacterium | reverse complement strand
GTTAAATCCGAGTCCGCCCTCGCTGACGGGTTTGGTAACCTTCGGCCACGCCGTGGATTCCTCTGCAATCATGAGCGCGTAGGGATAATACCGGAAGATCGCGCTGTTCAGCTTTTGCAGGAAGGCAACCGCCTCCAAATTTTTATTTTCGCCGTATTTATTCGGCACCCATTCGCCCTGTCTCTTGTCGTAGTCGAGATAGAGCATGGACGCTACGGCGTCGACGCGCAAACCGTCGATATGATATTTATCGAAGAAGAAGTTGGCGCTTGAAATGAGGAAGGACATAATTTCCGTTCTGCCGTAGTCGAAACGGCGGGTTCCCCAGGATTTATGTTCCATTCTGTCCCATTGCGGGCATTCGTACAGGGGTTCGCCGTCAAACTCGTAAAGCCCGAACCCGTCTTTGGGGAAGTGCGCGGGTACCCAGTCCAAAATGACGCCGATTCCCGCTTTATGGAAACTATCGATCAGATACATGAGATCCTTCGGCGTACCCAAACGTGAGGTCGCGGCAAAGTATCCGGTGACTTGATAGCCCCACGATCCGTCGAAGGGATGCTCGGTTACGGGCATGAACTCGACGTGCGTATACCCCATATCTTTTACGTATTTGACGAGATCGACTGCAAGCTCGCGATACGTTAGGAAATTCCCGTCCTCGTGGTGTTTCCAGGAAAGGAGATTTACCTCGTAAATATTCATCGGGGAAGAATAGATGGAAGATTTCTTCAAATTATCGAAGTATTCTGTGTCCTTCCATTTATATCCATCGATGTTGTACACTTTTGAGGCGGTTTTCGAAGGCGTTTCCGCGTGATAGGCATAAGGATCCGCTTTGACAACGGTCTTCCCCTTCGCGGACACGATGCTGTATTTGTAAGTATCGTATTCTTTTATTCCGGGAATGAACAGTTCGAAACTTTCATTGTCGGGCAGCCTTTGCATGACGTTCGCCTCGGCATTCCAGTTGTTGAAATCGCCGACGACCGAAACTCTCTGCGCATGCGGCGCCCATACGCGAAACGTACAGCCTTTTTGCTTTCCCTTTTTTTCGAGGTGAGAGCCGTAGAACTTATACGAGTAATAATTCGTTCCGTTGTGGTACAAATACAACGGCAGATCCTGTGTATTCTTCTGCTTCATGATTTCCCCCGTTTGTTAAAATTGCATAGTTAGCAACCATACTTACACATATTATACTATATCATTTAACAATTTTCAATATCGAATTGAAAATTTTTCTAAAAATTTTTTTGGAAAAACTATTGACAAAAACAATTTTTTGTGAAACGTTTCTATATTTTTGCATATTTCTGTAAAAAATGCAACATTAAAAAACCGTATGAAACTACCATCCATACGGTTTTCTCAGTAAAATTTATTGAATGATATCGACGACTTCCGCGATATACATACGATGAACGGGATCCCCTTGATAGAAACGATCCTTTATTTCCTGCGGGATCTTATCCCCGTCAAGATCCTGCGCGTAGAGTTTCTTGCAGACAAAAGTTGTTTCCGCCTGCCGAAAAGTCATCACACCCTCTGCCATACATACGGGCGTGAGCGACGTTTTTTCGATCTTGTTACCCTCTCTTCCCGAAAGCTTTCCGAGCAAGCCGAGATCCTTTTTATAATTCTCGGGATAAAAACTCACGGTAAATAAGTCGTTTTTTTTCAAAAAAGAATAGGTATACCGATTCGGGCGAACGTACACGGTGACGACGGGTTTGCCCCAAAACGTGCCCATGCCGCCCCAACTGATCGTCATCGTATTGAAATCGTTTTCCGTTCCCGACGTGAGAAGCGCCCATTTTTTATCGTACTGCGTAAAAATATCCGTTTCAAAATTCATATTCGTATACCCCTTTGAATCCTTCATAAAAAACTTTAGGGGCGGAAACCCAGTACGCGAGCGTACTTCCCGGTCTCTACCCCCAAAATGGTGCCGCTGGTGGGAGTCGAACCCACACGTTGTCACCAACACGGGATTTTGAGTCCCGCGCGTCTGCCAATTCCACCACAGCGGCATTCTTTTCAATTGCTTAGTTATTATAGCGCAACGATAGAAAAAAATCAACTGTTTTACACCAAAAAATCTCATTTTTTTCATAAATATTTTTTGATTGATTTTTTTATCGCATCGTGTTATACTGAAATGGACATCAATTAAGGATATTCACTATGACAAATTCATTTCCGGAAAAAATGGTACTCATCGACGGCAACAGCTTACTCAACCGCGCCTATTTTGCCACGCCCGTATTTACGACGAGCAAGGGCTTACCCACCAACGCGATATTCGGCTTTCTTAAGCTCCTATTTAAGATTTCCGCCGACCTCGATCCTCGCTATATGGTCGTGACGTTCGATTTGCACGCCCCGACCTTTCGCCATACGGAATACGCGCAGTATAAGGCAGGCCGCCGCCCCATGGACGACGCTTTGCGCGTGCAGATTCCCGTATTAAAAGAGGTATTATCTTTAATGCAAATCAAAATCTGCGAAAAGGAAGGCTATGAGGCGGACGACGTTATCGGCACTCTTTCTCACAAGCTGCCCGTACATTCCTTTATCTATACGGGAGACAGGGACTCTTATCAGCTCGTGACGGAAAAGACGGACGTCCAGTACACCAAGCGCGGCGTATCCGATTTGTTACATCTTTCGATCGATAATTTCCGTGAGATAGTCGGTCTCGAACCCCGTCAGATCATCGACTTAAAAGCGCTTATGGGCGATAAATCGGATAACATTCCCGGCGTGCCCGGCATCGGCGAAAAGACCGCCATGACGTTACTGCAAAACTATGGCACGTTGGAAGGCGTATACGAGCATATCGATGAGATCAAGGGCACCACGAAAACAAAACTTGCGGAAGGCAAGGAATCCGCTTATTTTTCCAAACGCCTTGCCACGATTTTGTTGGATGCTCCCGTCGAAGTGGAACTTTCCGACTGCGTGTTCCATAAAACCTATTCTAAGGAAGTAAAAGCAAAATTCTCCGAATTGGAGTTTAAGTCCTTTTTGGCTATGGATATATTCGAAAAAGAAGAAAATTCTTCCCTTGTCCTCCCTCCTGAAAAAACGATCGCCGTCAAAAAGATTACCCAACCGGAGGAGTTAAACGATCTTTTGAAATCATTAGAGGACGTAACGGATTGCGCCTTTGACGACACGAACGGTATTTCTCTCTATTTTGACGGGACGGAATACGTGATTCCCCTGCGAGAAAACATTTTAGACGCGGGATTTTTCGAAGAGGATATTCTCCCCGTATATCCCCTGCTGTTCGAGGACGAAAAAAAGAATATCACGCTGTTTCAAGCAAAAAATCTGATGCACAGACGCGCCGATGCGGTAAAAGAATATCGGGCTACGATCGACGACGTCGCCATTATGCGTTATCTCGTAGATAGCACGGAGAAGGACGAGACTTTAGACGATTTGATTTTG
>CAMFEK010000061.1 GCA_945949395.1 uncultured Clostridia bacterium | reverse complement strand
AGTTCGAAAGCAAAGCGCCCGAAACGCGGTTTGCGGGAATGAGCGTCGCGCAGGTTCTCGTCTCCGAAGCGTATACGAGTGATGTAGACTACATAACGAACTGGCTGGGAACGCTGCGGGCGACGGACGCGCTGTGCGGAGGCGACCCCGAAAACCGCGCCTATAACGCTACGGTGACGCGCGTTCTGGAAGCGGAAATGGGCGCAGCCGTGCCGTATGCACAGGTTTATCTCTCAGATGCGCGCGATACGCTCGAGAATATCTTCCTCGTAAACGACGAGGACAGGGAATATGCCAAAATGCCCACCGACGTCAACAGGGTTGGGGGAAACAAATCAGTGGACGGATTCACGAAATATCCTGCCTTCGACCCCGTGCAGTACTTAAACGAGCACGAAATCGACTATAAGGCGATGGCGGACAGAATGGGGCACGCGATCAAGGAATTTTCCGACGCGATTCTCGCACAACCGGACAACGGGAAAAACCTCAAATACGACGTAGTCAAATTGATGAAATCCGTTCGGTTTGCTACCGCAAGGGCGCTCCTTCTGAAAAACCCCGATCCTTCTGAACCGGGCGTAAAGGAGCTGACCGAATTTTTGGAAAAACCCCTAAAGGCGCTTGAAAAGTACGGCGTCGGTAAGGATGTCATCAACAGCCTGAACGACCGCAGGCACGGAGATAAAATACAGAATCCCGTCAAGTCGATTGAAGAAAATGCCATGAATCTGAAACGCCTTTTTTCGAACAAAGAAAAGGAGATCAAGAGCTTTACCGCGAGCGAAAAGGGATACAATCAGAAAGCGGATACCATCTTAAAGGAAGCCGAAAGAATTTCTTCGCAGGTAGCTAAGGAAAAAGACCCCGCTAAGGTGGAAAAGTTGCAGATCGAAAGCGTTAAGAAGATGAACGAGCTAAAAGCTCTGCAAAAAGCGGAAGTCGATCGGCTGAAAGACGCGTTTAAGGACGGCAAAATCACGGCGTACTATCTCAAAAACCGCACGGATAAGATCGGCTCGCTCGAACACAACAAGTCCACGGCGATGTTCGAGGCGGACGCATTCCCCTCCAAGGATGATTACATTAAGTCCACGGGACTGGAAGAACTCACTTCGGACGAAAAGAAGGGACTTTACGAATCGGCAAAGCTGCGTGCGCTCGACGAAAAACAGAAATTTTTGGGTCGTCGCATTCTCGAGAAAGAGGGTACCGACCCGTCCCTTCCCGATCAGAAGCCTTTCCTTTCCAAGGAAGAAATTTCTGCGGAGGGGGGTGTGAAAGAGATGAATTTCAATCTCGTGGATACGCAGGATCTGGAAATGCCCAAGCGCGTCGAGGCGATCTCTTCCGCGATCGTCGAGGACAGAGAGTCGATCGTGGTTACCGAAGCGATGGAAGAAAGCGTCCAAACGGTAAGCGAAAAAGTCGAAAGCAAAGACTTACCCGTTGCCGAAAAACAGCCGTAACCATGCGCGTTCATGAGGCGATCGCAGGAAAGGAGAGAATAATTCATGTATAAATATCGGGATTATTTTTCAAGGAGCGTATTGAATAAATGCGGCGTTTCGCCGGATCGTGCGCTCGAATTGCCGGGCGGAAACGCATTGTCGGCTCAAAGTCGGCAATCGGAAGTTCAAAAAGCGATGGCGGAAATATATTCGGTGTTTTTACACGGCGCAATGCAAAAGTTCGGTCAGAACGCGCCGGCTCTCCTTGACGGGTTGCGGCTTGACGAGAGGATCCTTTCGGCTTTTTACGACGCAGACGTTCTAAAGGAGAGCGATAGAAGGGATTTCCCAGAAGATTACCGTATCGAAAAGAATTCTTTGAGCAGAGAGCAAACCGCCGAAGAGAGGGTGAGTATCTCCGTTCCGGAATCGGAAGATTTGCACGCCGAATCGTCGCAAAAAGTCCAAGAGTCGGCGCCGCAGCGAGGAAAAACGTTGTCATGAAGGTGCTGTGTATCGACGGGAATAGGGAGCGGTTGAACGCGCTCAAGCAACAGGTTGAAAGGGCGTTTCCCTTCGCGACGGTGGACGCAGAGAGCGACGGCGAAAACGCCTGCTATCTGGCGGAAAGGCGGGGATACGACGCGGTGCTTACGGAAACGCAATGGTCAAAAGGCGACGGGTTGAAGGTCGCTCGTTACATACACGATACTTCGCCGTCGACCAAGGTGATATTCGTAACCGAACGGGAAGATTGCGCCGTACGGGCTTTTCAGACAAGGGCTTGCGGCTATCTTCTTTCCCCCGTCTCCGAGGAGCGGCTGAAAGAGGAGTTCGCCGACCTGAACATAAATGGCGGCAAAAAACGTTTGGTGGAGGCGAAAACATTCGGCAATTTCGAACTATTGTGCGACGGAAAGGCGGTTAAATTTACCCGATCGAAAACCAAAGAACTGATTGCCTATCTGATAGACAGACGGGGCACTTCGGCGTCCGCAAGCGAACTGATCGTCAATCTTTGGGAGGATAAAAACGTCGACAAAACGACGAGGAGCATGTTTCACAACCTGGTTTCCGAGGCAAAAAAGCTGTTTGCCGAACTCGGAATTTCTTACGTTCTGGATTTCAAATACAATTCGTTCCGTATCGACGACAAGCAAATTATTTGCGATTATTACGAGCTTTTAGACGGTAAAAAGAAGGCTCGGGATAAGTTCATGGGCGAATACATGGCTTCGTATTCCTGGGCGGAGATGACGGCTGGCACCCTTTCCGAAATGACGGGCAGATATTGATTGCAGTCGATGATATAGAAAAAACGCGGAATACCGCAAATAAAAATGAAAGGAGTAGTTTTATGCAAATTATTGAAAAAATTTTTCCCGAACTGGTCGGGCAAACTTGGCAGATCGTACTGATCGCGTTCTCTATCGTGGTCTTATTGTATTTGTTGAACGCAATCGCGGCGTGGAAAGTATTCAAGAAAATGGGCGAAAAGGGTTGGAAAGCCTTCGTGCCTTTTTATAATCTGTATTTGCTGATCAAGCGTTGCAGTAAAAACAAATATTTTATAGCGATCATGATTTGGAACATTTTATATGTGGTAGAGGACGCGCAGGTATTGATCCTCGATGAAAACAGCATTTGGTACCTGGGAGCTTGTATCCTTCAAATCGTTTCTCTCATAGCTTTGATTGTCTATGAAGTGCGGATAAAAGTCGACGTTTCCCGTTCCTTCGGACACGGCGGAGCATTTGCGGTTGGATTGTTCTTCCTCCCCTTCATTTTCGAACTTATTCTCGGTTTTGGTTCGTCGAAATACACGGGCAACGCCACGGAGAAGAAAAGTAAATTGTTAAATTAAGGTCATAAAACAATTAGTCGGATTCAAATGGACGAGACAAGACATGATTTGATCGGTGCAGACGACGCCGATGGCAACCGAACGTCGGGTAGTTTTTCAGAAAGCGTCTTTTTGACGGCTACCCGACATTTGCAAAAATGGAAAGAAGGCAAATTTTCCTCGCGTAGGGTAGTGAGCGA
>CAMFEK010000060.1 GCA_945949395.1 uncultured Clostridia bacterium | reverse complement strand
GAATATTTTTCGATATCGGATCGACGCTCGTCGATGAAACCGAAGCGTACGATCGCAGAGTTCGGGATATGATCGTCCATACCGATATCACCTTTCAAGCGTTTGACGACGTTCGCATCGCACTTGCCCGACAAGGACTTGATGGCAATTCTGCCGCGATCCGTTATTTCGGCTTGAAAAAAACGCCGTGGCACTCGGAAGAGGAAATTCCTTACCCGGACGCTCATAGCACGTTGGCGGCACTCCGTCAGAAGGGCTATCTTCTCGGCATTATCGCAAACCAAAAACCCGGAACGGCAGAACGCTTAAAAAGTTGGGGATTGCGCCGATACTTCGACGTCATTGCCGCATCCGCGGAGATCGGATACGCCAAGCCCGACAAAAGAATCTTTGAGAAAGCGTTTGAACTTGCAGGTTGCACCGCACGGGAAAGCGTGATGGTCGGCGATCGCCTCGACAACGATATCGCCCCCGCGAAAGAAATCGGCATGACAACCGTTTGGATAAGGAAGGGACTTGCCAAATATCAAAGCGAAGAGCTTGGCGAGGGCGTAGCCGATTATCGGATACGCTCGTTGCACGAGCTGTTACATATTTTGGAAAGGAAGGTAAAATGATGGAAAAAACAAGTATCACCTCTTTGATGTCCGCATTCGGTCGGGCATATCACACGGAAAACAGCGCCCAACCCGTCTTTGCCGATACCGCCGCCAAAGAACTGATGACGGAAGAAGAGTATCGAAAGGTCGGGAACTATCTCTTGAGCGGGATCGACTTTTTGGCGCCCGACAAGAAGGGAAGTTTTTCTGACGAAAAGCAAGCTCTTACCTATTTGGTCAATACGCAGATTGCGCCCACGCCCGTTGCGCGGGCAAGGTTTTGCGAGGATTCCCTCGCGACCGCCCTGCGCTCGGGCACGGAGCAGTACGTCATTTTGGGCGCAGGCATGGATACGTTTGCCTATCGCCATGCAAGCTTATTAAAAAGACTTTCCGTGTTCGAGGTGGATCACCCGTTGACGCAGGCGGACAAGCTCATGCGGGTGAATCGGGCAGAATTTCGCATTCCCGAAACCCTGCACTTTGTCCCCGTTGATTTTGCGACCGATTCGCTGGCCGACAGCCTCTTAAAGAGCGGATTCGACGTCAAGAAAAAGACCTTCTTTTCCTGGCTCGGCGTCACCTACTATCTATCGGCGGAACAGATCGAAAGTACGCTCCGCGAGATATCCTCTCTCTCGGCGGAAGGGAGCTCGCTCGTATTCGATTTTGCCGACCCCTACCTCTTCCGCGCAAGCGAGCGGCGGGTGCAGAACATGATCGCCATGGCGCAAGCCGGCGGCGAACCCATGAAAAGCTGTTTTTCGGAATGGGATCTGGAAAAACTGCTCATCCGTTACGGTTTTCTCATCTACGAACTGTTGGAACCCAAGGATATCCAAAAAACGTATTTCGAGGGACAGGAGGAAACGCTGACGGCATTCGAGCATATCTGCTACCTGAACGCCGTAAAAAAGGCGTAAAAACTCCCCTCTTCGCGCGGCGAAGAGGGGTTCATTTTAATCTCTGTCGTAAAGTTCCTGGAAAAATTCGGCGTAATCCTCCCGCTTGTCCGCGGTGAATCGAATCGCCGTGCGGGGGTGCTGGTTCAAGAGTCCCGTCAAGAGATATTGCACGTCGTATCCCCAAACCACGCCCTGCTTTTTGAGGGGAAGGATATCCTTTTCGATAAACCGCAAAACAGGGTTCAAATTATACTTGGGATTTTTCAAGAACCCGAGAAGAAGTTCCATGGCGCAATTTCCCGCGCCTCTGCCCATGGCGGCGTAGGTCGCGTCGAGCAGGTTGACGCCGCAAGAAACGCTTTCAATCGTATTCGCGAACGCCAAGTTCTGATTGTTGTGCGCGTGAATACCGATTTCCTTGCCGGACTTGATGCCCGTCTCCATATAGCGGGACGCGAGCGTGCGCATGGATTCGGGATAGATGGAGCCGTAGGAATCCACGATATAGATGCCGTCCACGGGGGAATTGCCGAGCATTTCGAGCGCGACGTCGATATCTCTATCGTTTGCGACGGAGACCGCCATGATGTTGCAGGTCGTCTCGTACCCCATCTTGTGCGCGTGCTCGATCATGGCGATCGCCGCGGGAATCGTGTTGATATAAGTCGCGATGCGGTACATATCGACGGGGCTGTTCGCCCTTTCGCCGACGTCGCGCTGATAGTTGCATCTGCCCACGTCCGCCATGACGGAGATCTTTAAGTCGGATTTTTTATCGCCTACGATCGACCAGATATCGTCCTCTTTGCAGAACTTCCATTTGCCGAACTTGGCGCTATCAAAGAGGTCGATATCCGCCTTATAGCCGAATTCCATATAATCGACGCCTGCGGCGATATTCGCCTGATAGAGATCTTTTACAAATTCGTCGGTAAAGAAGAAATCGTTTACCAGACCGCCGTCGCGAACGGTGGCGTCGAGCACCTTGATCGCCGAGCGATAGGATAGCATTCTGGAGGCTACTTCTCCGTATTTCTTTTCGTTTTCCATAATTATTACCTGTTATTTTATGAATGTCTGCGATTGAGCTCCGTGCAGACGTCCGTTAGGGTTACGCCCTTTTCTTCCAACAGCACGAGCGTATGATACAGAAGATCCGCACACTCGCCAATGAGCTCCTCCTTGTCCTCGTTTTTGGAGGCAATGACCATCTCCACAGCCTCTTCGCCCGCCTTTTTCGCGATTTTGTCCACCCCTTTTTCAAAGAGATAGGAGGTATACGAGCCCTCTTGCGGGTTCTCCTTTCTGTCCTTGACGACCCGCGCGAGCTTTCCGAGCATCTCTACGCCGATCGTCTCCCCGTCGTCGACGACCCGATTGAAAAAGCAGGAATACGCCCCCGTATGGCAGGCGACGCCCGTCTGTTTCACCTTGAGCAAGAGCGCGTCGTTATCGCAGTCGAAGGCAGCGGAGACCACCTTTTGCAGATGTCCGCTCTCCTCGCCCTTCTTCCATAGCTTGTTGCGCGAGCGGGAATAGTAGGTGGCATAGCCCGTTTCGAGCGTTAAGCGCAAGCTCTCCTCGTTCATGAAAGCCTGCATTAACACTTCGCCGCTCTCACTATCTTGTGCAATCGCGACAAATAAACCCTTGTCGTCGTATTTTACCTTTGAAAAATCAAATTCCATGTCAAATTCTCCTTACTTTACGGACGGGAATGCCCTGTGCGTCCAGAAATTCCTTCAAATCGTACATATTCAGAATGCCGAAATGGAAGAGGGACGCCGCGAGCGCCGCATCCGCTTTGCCCTCCGTCAATACGTCGGCGAAATGCTGCATGTTGCCCGCGCCGCCCGACGCGACGACGGGAATATTGACCGCTTCCGCCACCCTTCTCGTCAGTTCGATATCGTAACCGTTCTTCGTGCCATCGCAATCCATGCTCGTGAGCAAAATTTCGCCCGCGCCCAACTTTTCCGCCTGCATGATCCAGTCGATGGCGTCGAGGTCGGTTTTCACCCTTCCGCCGTTTAAGTACACGTCCCATCTGCCCTGTTCGTTCCGCTTGGCGTCCACCGCCAGAACGACGCATTGCGAGCCGAAGCGGAGCGCCGCCTCCGTGATGAGGTTGGGATTTTTGATCGCCGCCGAGTTGACGGATATCTTATCCGCCCCGCAGGAGAGCATAGTCTTGAAGTCCTCTACCGTGCGAATGCCGCCGCCCACCGTGAGGGGGATGAACACCTGCTCGGACGCGCGGGAAATGGTGTCGTACATGGGCGCGCGGGAATCCGAACTCGCCGTGATATCCAAAAACACGATCTCGTCCGCGCCGAACGCGTTATACGTTTTCGCCGCCTCTACGGGATCGCCCGCGTCGATGAGATTGACGAAGTTTACGCCCTTTACCACCCTGCCGTTCTTTAAGTCCAGACAAGGAATAATTCGTTTACACAGCATATTATTTCATCTCCTCGATCGCTTTTCTCAAATCGATGGCGCCCGTGTAGATACTTCTGCCCAAAATGGCGCCGTACACGTTTTTTTCCTTTAAGGCGTACAGATCCTCTATGTACGAAATGCCGCCGCTCGCGATGACGTTAAGCCCCGTTTCCCGCTGCATTCTTT
>CAMFEK010000059.1 GCA_945949395.1 uncultured Clostridia bacterium | reverse complement strand
GGTTATTCTCTTCCGCGCGGGAGAAGGACGCTTTCGGCAAAGAGGGTTCCCGCTCCGCTTCCTCTTCTTTGGTTTTATCCGTGAACAACAGGCGGAACGCTTTCTCCCGTTGAGCGATTTCTTCTTCGGCGGGATTTTCGGTAGCCGTCGCCTCTTCCGTAGTAAAAAGGGGATCGGACGTCTCTTCCGAGTTATCGACGGGCTCCTCGATTTCGTTCTCTTCCAAGGGAATGTTTTCTTCCGTGGGAGAGGAGGATTCTTCGGGTTTTTCTTCGCTGATGAGACTGTCGATGATAGATCTGGACTGCTCCCATTCAAGCGAGTTCTTGATGGCGGTCTGCATGCCCTTTTCGGTGAGGGAGAAATATCTTCTTCTGCCGCCCGTGGACACGCCGCCCCAATAGGAAGTGAGAAGTCCTTGCGCTTCCAAGCGCTTTAACGCGCTGTAAAGAGTCGGCTGCTTCATGGAATACATGCCGTTGCTCTTCTTTTCGATATCGTCAATAATCTCCGTACCGTATTTTTCGCCGTCGATTAAAGTGCGGAGGATAATGGTATTGATATGTCCGCGGATCAACTCCGAACTGATATCGGAGGAATCGGTTTCCTCGCCCGCGTTATTTTCAAATTCGTTTTCGAAATCATCCATCGTGTATGATCCTCCTTGTGTATGATATTATATCATTTTTCGCCTCCGTTTGTCAATAAGAAGGTTTCAATTCCGAGCCGTTACCCGATCAAAATTATTGACTTTTTTCGTTCGTTGCATTAAAATATAAGATATGAAGAAATATATTCACACACAAAAATATCATACGAGATATAGCGACGTCGATTTCAAAGACGAATTGAAGGCTTCCGCCATTCTTACCTTTATGCAGGAAGCCGCCTGTACGAGCGCGGACGAGCTCGGATTCGGCTATGACGTCATCAAACAGAAGAATCTCGGTTTTATCACGGCATCTAGCTACGTAAAAGTTCTAAAGCCGATCGGCGTGGAGCCCGTCACGGTAAATACCTGGCCGACGCCGCCGAGACACGTGATTTTTGAACGATTCTATGAATTGATGAACGAAAAAAAAGAGACTTGCGTTTTGGCTTGCTCCCGTTGGTGTCTCGTGGACTGGAATACGCTCAAAATGTTGCCCGGTTCTACTTTGTCCGATCAGGATTATTCCACGTATAATACGGATAAATGTATTGCGGTTCCCACTTGGAAGGTTCCCGCCATGGAAAGAAACGGGGCGGAAAAGGTCTTTCAGATCGCGATTGCAAATTCCGAGTACGATCATTATATGCACGTGAATAATACGCTCTATGCAAACTACGTGTTCAATTGCTTTACGGTGGAGCTTTTGAAGGGGAAGTACCTCGACAGCTTTTTGATCAATTATATCAAGCAAACGCACGAAGGGGACGTATTGAGCTTTTACCGAGTGGAAAAGCAAGATAACGTTTTCGATATATACGGCTTGAACGCCGAGGGCGAGATGTGCGTTTCTGCGGAGGTCTCCTTTACGGATAGATAAAAGATGAAGACGGATATTTATAATTTTTTGAATAAAATTCATATCATTTATATCATTATAAACGTACTATTGATTGTTTCGACCGTAATTTGCCTCTTTTACGCCACGCTTTTGTACGTAGGTTTTATAATATGCAGCGTGCTATTGATCGGTCTTTGCATAGCCCTTCGCTCCCTTTATTTATGGAAGGTCAGAATGGGTATCGTGTACGAGATATCGATCATGGGGCAGACGGTCACGCTTAAGACGAAAAAACAGGAATATTCCTACGATTTGAACGGGGATAGCTGTCAATGCGTGAAAGTGGAAAACCGAAAATTCGTCTGCACGTTCGTCACCGAATCCGGCAAAGACGTGCTGACTTTTTACCGATATCTTCCCTTTTCGGGATACCGTAACGTACAATTTACCAAAGAGGAGCTGACGCCTTTTTGTCCCTTGGACGCTTTTAAGAAAACGAAGGATAGACCGAACGGATGAGTTCGGTTTGCCCTTCGTTCTTCTTATATTCAATTATTCATGAATATCAAGAAATTATGAATAATATAATGAATATCGAGGAAAAATATTTTATTTTTATTCATAATTACGATGTAAAAATACTTGACGAAAAATAATATAAGTTGTATAATACCCAAGAAAAATAAATTTGAACGGAGTATTTATTATGGAAAAGAAAATCAAAAAAGTTGTACTTGCTTATTCGGGCGGACTCGATACTTCCATCATCATTCCTTGGCTCAAGGAAAACTATGATAATTGCGAAGTAATCGCCGTTTCCGGCGACGTGGGGCAGGGTACGGAACTCGACGGTTTGGAAGAAAAGGCGAAAAAGACGGGTGCGTCCAAGCTCTACGTTCTCGACCTCAAAAAAGAGTTTATCGAAGATTATATCTATCCCACCATGCAGGCGGGTGCCCTCTATGAGGATAAATATTTGCTCGGTACGTCTTTTGCGCGTCCCGTCATCGCCAAGCGTATCGTAGAGATCGCGAAAGCGGAAGGCGCCGACGCGATCTGTCACGGTTGTACGGGTAAAGGAAACGATCAGGTTCGTTTCGAGCTCACCATCAAGGCTTTCGCGCCCGAAATGACGATCATCGCTCCTTGGCGCGTGTGGAATATCAAGAGCCGCGACGAAGAGATCGATTATGCCGAGGCGCACAATATTCCTTTGAAGATCAATCGCGAGACCAACTATTCCAAAGATAAAAACCTTTGGCACTTGAGTCACGAGGGCATGGATCTCGAGGATCCCGCAAACGAGCCTCAATATGAAAAGGAAGGATTCCTGGAAATGAGCGTTTCTCCTTTGCAGGCGCCCGACGTTCCCACCTATCTCACGCTTCATTTTGAAAAGGGCGTTCCCACCGCGATCGACGGCGTGGAAATGGATTCCGTGTCTCTTTTGGAAAAGCTCAATGAAGTCGGCGGAAAGAACGGCGTCGGTCTTGCCGATCTCGTGGAAAATCGTCTCGTCGGCATGAAGAGCCGCGGCGTTTACGAAACCCCCGGCGGCACGATCTTGTACGCCGCTCACGCCATGCTCGAAACGCTTTGCCTCGATAAGGCAACGGCGCATTATAAGCAGCTCGTCGCCGTCAAGTTCGGTGAACTCGTCTATGACGGTCTTTGGTTCACGCCCTTGCGGGAAGCGCTTTCCGCATTCGTTTCCGAAACGCAGAAAACGGTAACGGGCGACGTGAAAGTGAGAATTTATAAAGGTAACGTGACGAACGCGGGCGTAACTTCTCCTTATTCTTTGTATAGCGAAGATATCGCTACTTTCGGCGACGACGAAGGCGCTTACAGCCAAAAGGATTCCGCAGGCTTTATCAACTTGTTCGGTCTCCCCATCAAAGTGAAAGCGATGCTCGACGCAAAGAAAATCAAGTAATGACGAACGTTTTTATTGACGGGAAAGAGGGGACGACGGGTCTTCAGATTTACGACCGCCTCGGCGGTCGTAAGGACGTCTCGATCATCTCTCTTCCCGAAGAGTTACGAAAGGACGAAAAGGCGCGAAAGGAAGCCATCAACAGCGCGGACGTCGTGTTTTTATGTCTTCCCGACGCCGCCGCCGTGCAAGCGGTCTCTTTGGTAGAGAGCGAGAAGGTCAAAATCATCGACGCGTCTACGGCGCATCGAACGAATCCCTCTTGGGCTTACGGTTTTCCCGAACTTTCTAAGGAACACAGGAGAAAAATCCAAACGTCCCGTTTTATCGCAAATCCCGGATGTTACGCGAGCGGATTTATTTCCCTCGTCTATCCGCTCATAAAAGGAGACTTGGTAGAGAGAGATTATCCTTTTGTCTGCCATGCGGTCAGCGGTTATTCCGGCGCGGGCAAAAAGGGGATCGCTCAATACGAAGAGGCGAATCGGGCAAAGGAGTTGGATTCTCCCCGCCTTTACGGACTTTCTCTTTCCCATAAGCATATCCCCGAAATGATGAACGAGTGTTCCTTAACGCAAAAGCCCATTTTCAATCCGTACGTCTGCGATTATTATTGCGGCATGACGGTCAACGTTCCCGTTTTTGTAAAGGGAATGAAGAAAAAGCTTTCCGTAAAGGAATTGAGAGAATATTATAAAGAGTTTTACGGCAACAGCAATTTTATCAAGATCGCAGAGGAAGGCGAGTGCGGCAACTTTATTGCGGCAAACGTATTTGCGGGCACGAATACGATGCAGATCCTCGTAAACGGCAACGACGAGCAAATTTTGCTTTCCAGCCGATTCGACAATCTCGGTAAAGGCGCTTCGGGCGCGGCGGTTCAGAATATGAACATTGCGCTCGGACTGAACGAAACAATATCTTTGGTGTAAAATATGATAAAAGAGATTTCAGGCGGCGTGTGCGCGGCAAAGGGCTATCAAGCCAACGGCGTACATTGCGGCATCAAAAATAACAATTCTACCAAAAAAGATCTCGCGATGATTGTGAGCGAGGTAAAGGCTTCCTGCGCCTGCGTATATACGACGAATCTCGTGAAGGGCGCGCCTATTCTTGTCACAAAAGATCACGTG
>CAMFEK010000058.1 GCA_945949395.1 uncultured Clostridia bacterium | reverse complement strand
AGCGTGCTCGTGACGGGTTACGACATCATCTTCTTCTGGGTTGCCAGAATGATTTTCTCCGGTTTGGAGCATACGGGCAAGGTGCCCTTCCGCGACGTGCTCTTCCACGGTCTCGTCCGCGACGAACAGGGCAGAAAGATGAGCAAGTCTTTGGGCAACGGCGTCGATCCCCTCGAAGTCATCGATAAGTACGGCGCGGATTCCCTCAGACTCTCCCTGCTCACGGGCGTCGCGCCCGGCAACGATACCCGCTATTCGGATTCCAAGGTCGAGGCGTCGCGCAACTTCATCAATAAGGTATGGAACGCCTCCCGTTTCGTGCTCATGAACGCCGAAGGCAGAGAGATCCCCGATATTTCCGCCATCAAGCTCACCGCGCCCGATAAGTGGATCATCTCCAAATTGCAGGAGACGATCAAGGAGGTTACCCTCAATTTGAACAAGTACGAGCTCGGCGTAGCCTGCGACCTGCTCACCGCATTCATGTGGGATAATTTCTGCGACTGGTACATCGAACTCACCAAGCCCTCCCTCTACGGCGAGGACGAAACGCGCAAGAACAACGCGCTCGGCGTACTCGTGTACGTTCTCAAGTCCGCTTTGAAGCTCTTGCATCCCTTCATTCCCTTCGTGACCGAAGAGATTTATTCCTATCTTCCCGGCTCGGAAGGTTCCATCATGGTCTCCGAATATCCCCGCTATAACGCAAAAATGGCGTATAAGAAGGAAGCGAAGGCGTTCGAGGGCATCATGGAGATCATCAAGACCGTCCGCAACATCAAGACGAACGTCGGTTGTGCGCCCTCCAAAAAGGTAGACCTCTACGTCGTTTCCGAGAGCGCAAAGAGAAGCATTCAGCTCAATAAGAGTTGTATTCTCAAGCTCGCGGGCGCGGGAGAAATCAAGTTCGTGGAATCCGCCGAGGGCATTTCGGAAAAGACCGTCTCGCAGGTCTGCGAGCTGTGCACCCTCTACATTCCGCTCGGAGAACTCGTCGATCTCGAAAAGGAAAAGGCGAGATTACAGAAGGAGCTCGAAAACGTGGAATTTGAAATTACCCGCGCGACGGGAAAACTTGCCAACGCAAAGTTCTTGGAAAAGGCGCCGAAAGCTCTCGTCGATCAGGAAAGAGAAAAGCTCAATAAGTTCGTCGAAATGAAAAAGAAGATCGAACAGCAGATCTCCGACCTTTAATCTTACCAAAACATAAGTCCGCTCCCGACGGGGCGGACTTTTTTTGTATAGTAAAACCACGCGATAGTCGCGTGGTTCGGGATAGGTTTACCGATGAGTATTGAAAATAGCACTCCGATTGTGTATAATGAATAGGACCTGCCAGTCGAAAAAAAATACACAATCGGAGGAAAAAAATGTCAGAAACATTTAATACCATAAATAGTTTAGCACATACGAAATGGAATTGCAAGTATCATATAGTCTTTGCACCAAAATATCGCAGAAAAGTTTTTTATAAAGAGCATAGACCTGAAATCAGGGAAATCTTAAGAAAACTCTGTGAATGGAAAGGTGTGGAAATAATTGAAGGCGAAGTATGTCCCGATCACATACATATTCTTGTATCAATTCCACCCAAAATGAGCGTTTCGGGATTCATGGGATACCTGAAAGGAAAGAGTGCAACAATAATATTTCAAAAGTACGGAAATATGAAATTTGCATACCGAAACAGCGAATTTTGGTGTAAGGGATATTATGTCGATACAGTAGGAAAAAACACGAAGGCGATACAAGAATATGTCGCAAATCAATTAAAGGCGGATAAAGAAGCTGATCAATTAAGTATCTTTGACCCGCGAGACCCGTTTACGGGTAGCAAGTAACCCATGCATGACTGACAGGTCAATTAAAAAGCACATTTGTGCTACGCCGGTAGTAAAGGGCTATGCCCGAAAATGTAAAGCCACCCGCTTTGCGGGTGGATATTTACTTGATAAAAATTATCGATAAATTTTATCGATAATAAGTTGACTAACGACGGCGTTCGTGATACAATAGTATCATGAAAGTATAGGAGGGCGAAAATGGAACAGGAAAACAACGTAGTAGAGGCGAGTCGGGCGACGATATCCCGTATGCCTGCTTATTTAAGATATCTGCGCGACGAGCGCGAGAGGGGGGTGGAATACATTTCTTCCTCTTTCGTGGCGAAGGAAATGGACGTGTCCGCCATCTTGGTGCGCAAGGATTTTGCGCTCGTCTCCTCGAATCCGGGAAAACCCCGTTTGGGTTTTGAGATCGGGCATCTCATTCACGATATCGAAAAGTTTTTGGGTTACGATACCAAGACGGACGCCGTCGTGGTCGGCGCGGGCGGACTCGGCAGCGCGTTTTTGGGATATGAAGGATTCAAAAATTACGGTATGAACGTCGTTGCCGCCTTCGATATCAATAAAAAGCTCGTGGGCAAGAAGATTGCGGATAAGCCCGTGTACGACACGGCTACCCTCGCCGATTTCATTCGCGAAAAGGGAATCAAGATCGGCATCATCACGGTGCCCAAGGCGGCGGCGCAACACGTCTGCGACGTCATGGTTTCCGCCGGCGTCAAGGCGGTGTGGAACTTTGCGCCCCTTTTATTGAGCGTGCCTGAGGGCGTGGAGCTGAAAAACGAAGATCTCGCCGCCTCGCTCGCCTTGCTCTCCAGCAAGCTCGTGGCGAACGGCGCGTTGAAGGAATAAGAACAAAAATACGCATGACGGCATTTAATAGAGAGAGGTCGTTATGCGTATTTGTTTTTTATATCGGGATATTTTTACGGAACGGAAAGAGGAGGCGGACGTCTATCTGCTCCCTTTTTCCGCTTTGGGGGAGATCGATTACGAACGGGAGCTGAAAGGGGAGAGCGGCGGCTTTGAAAGCATCGCGCGCCTCTCCAAAAAGAAGAATGCCGTCGTCATCGGCGGTTGCACCACCAACTTGCACGGCATTCGCAAAAAGTCCGTCGCCGTGGCGGAGAAGGGGAAATTGATCGGCGTGACGGATAAAAATTTCAATTTCGGCGATAAATCCTATCGCGCGGGCGTCGGCGTCAAGGTGTACGCCACCGAGGTCGGCAAGATCGGCGTTGCGGTGGATAACGATATCCTGTTCCCCGAAATCGTCAAAAGCCTCTCCTTTTGCGGGAGCGAATGGCTGTTTTGCGTCAAGGAAAAGATGCCCCTTGCCATCGAACAGGTCGTCGTGCGCGCCAACGCCTATATCTACGGCGTGAGCACCGCGCTGTGCGCCGAGCAATATGCGTTTGCCGCCTCTGCAAGCGGCAAAATTGCCTTTGTGAGCACCGAAGACCGTTTCGTCGGCGAACTGTCCTCGGAGAGAGAATATCGCCTTGTAGAGCAAAGAATGCGGGGATTTTCGGGTGGTGAAAAATGACGCCTTTTCAGAAACGGTAGGGGGTAACCTGGTAGACGCAATAGTTCAACCAGTTGTTGTAAAAGAGGTTGGAAGTCGAGCTCCAGTTCATCTTCACCTTCGTGCAAGCCTTGTCGGCGAAGTAGGAGAAGGGTTTCTGAATGGGCAGGTTTTTGCTCAAATCCCGTTCGTATTCCTTCTTTAAGGTGTCCCTGTCGTATTCCATGTGACCGAGCACGAAAATCTGACTGTTGTCCTCGCTCGCCACAATGGTGGGACCCGCCTTTTTGGAGTAGGCGAGCACCTTCAGTTCGGGGTGCTTTTTAATGTCCGCAAGCTCCACCGTCGCGTGGCGGGAGTGGCACATGTGGAATTCGTCCGAAATGCCTCTCATCAAAGGTTCGGGCGTCTCGCGAATGGTTTTTTGATGCGCGAACACGCCGAACAGCTTTTCTTTCAAGGCGCGCTTGGGAACGCGGTAAAAATAGTTGAGTGCCGCCATGGCGCCCCAGCAGATGAACAAGGTGGAGGTCACGTTCGTCTTGGTAAAATCAAAAATCTGTTCCAGCTCGCCCCAGTAGGAGACTTCTTCAAAGCTCATCTGTTCCACGGGCGCGCCCGTCACGATCATGCCGTCGAAGTGCTGATTTTTGACTTCCTCAAAGGGCTTGTAGAATTTATCGAGGTATTCCGCCTCGGTGTTTTTGCTCTTATACGTCTGCGTGTGGATGAGCGTGATGTTCACCTGCAAAGGGGAGTTGGAGAGGAGCCGCATGAACTGCGTTTCCGTCTCCTCCTTGGTGGGCATCAGGTTCAAGAGGGCGATTTCGAGGGGGCGAATATCCTGCGAGGACGCTCTGCCCTTTTCCATCACGAATATTTTTTCCTTCCCCAAAATGGAGTAGGCGGGTATGTCTTTGTCGATGACGATGGGCATGTTCTTCCTCCGTTATACGTTTTTGAGAGCCTGCTCCAGATCGGCAATGATATCTTCGGGATTCTCGATACCGACGGAGAGGCGCACGAGGTTTTCGGGTACGCCCGCCTTCACAAGATCCTCTTTTGAGAGCTGGCGGTGCGTGGTGGACGCGGGATGCAGAACGCAACTTCTCACGTCGGCTACGTGCGTCTCCTGCGTGATCATCTTGAGGCTCTCCATAAACTTGGCGCATACGCTCACGTCGCCGTCGATGCCGAAGCTCAGCATGCCGCCCTGCCCGTCGGGCATATATTTTTCTGCGAGAGCGTGATATTTGTTGTCGGGGAGGGAGGCGTGTTTGACCCACGCGATCTTGGGGTGAGAGGAAAGGAACGCCGCCACCTTTTTCGCGTTGGAACAATGCCTCTGCATGCGCAGAGCCAAC
>CAMFEK010000057.1 GCA_945949395.1 uncultured Clostridia bacterium | reverse complement strand
TGGAAACGACCGTTGCCGAGAAAAATTCGGGTTTCGGCTCTTCTATGCGATAGATGGGTTCGTCGGTTGAAAGGCTGTCCTCGACCTTTTTCAAAAAATCCTGTAATTCCTCCCACGAGCCTTCTTTCAGTAAGTCCTTTTGCAGAAGAATCCGATTTTTGAGGGCGATATAATCCTCGCCGTATCGAACGGGCGCGATATCGTAAAAGGGGATATGGCGGTTGCCGCCCGCGCAGGGGATATCGATGCCGTCGTTTTGCATGACGATCTCGGCTTTCGGCGCGTGAAGAAGGTAGAATAAATAACAAAAAAGAGCGAAAGAAGAGAGAGCGACGAGTTCGGCGATCAGCCAAACGGGCGTATTTTTCGGAAAGGAGGCAAGCAATATCCCGCACGGGAGAAAACTGAAAAGAGAAAAAACGGCAAAGAAAAGGTACAAAGCCTTTTTCTCCTTTGCTTTTAGGAAATCTTTCGCCTTTCCGTAGTATTTTCCTTCAAATTTCCACATAGTCGATAACGATTACGGCTGTCGGTCGCCCGACAGCCGTTTGCTTTGTTTTTTACTTTGCCAAGGATTTCTTTGCGTGAGCGACCACGTTTTCAACGGTGAAGCCGAAGAGAGGGAAGAGCTTGCCTGCGGGGCCGGAAGCGCCGAAGGTGGTCATGGCGACGATCTCGCCGTTATCGCCTGCGTACTTATACCAGCTGTAAGGGGAAGCCGCTTCCACGCAAACTCTCGCCTTAACTGCCTTGGGCATAACGCTTTCCTTGTATTCTTCCGTCTGCTTTTCGTATTCTTCGATGCAGGGCATGGAGATGACTCTCGCCTTGATGCCTTCTTCCGCGAGAACAGCCTTTGCCTTTACGCAGAGTTCCACTTCGGAACCGGACGCGATGAGGAGAACGTCGGGCGTGCCTTCGCAATCCTCCAGCACGTAACCGCCCTTCAAAGCCTCCAAGCCGGAAGTAGCGTACTGAGGGAGATTCTGTCTCGTGAGTACGAGCGCGGTGGGCTGCTTACCCGTCAGCGCGGAGATCCATGCGGCAGCCGTTTCCTTGCCGTCTGCGGGACGGTAAACCTTCATGTTGGGAATGGAGCGCAGGGAGATGAGCTGTTCTACGGGTTCATGCGTGGGACCGTCCTCGCCGACGCCGATGGAGTCGTGCGTGAGGATATAGGTCACGGGAATTTCCATTAAAGCGGAGAGACGCATCGCGTGCTTGCAGTAATCGGAGAAGATAAAGAAGGTGGAGCAGTATGCCTTCACGCCGCCGTGCAGCTGCATACCGTTGGCGATCGCCGCCATCGCGTGTTCGCGGATACCGAAGTGCATATTTCTGCCCGCATAATTTTCGGGGGAGAAACTGCCGTACTTGTTGGTATCGGTGTCCTTCATGTTGGAGAGGTTGGAGGGAGCGAGGTCTGCGGAACCGCCCATGAGCTGAGGGAGCTTCGCGGCGAGCTTGTTCAAAACCACGTGAGAGGTCTGACGGGTCGCCATGGGCTTGTCGAATACGAAGAGGTCGTCGCACTTGGTGAGATCGGGCATCTTGTCCGCCATGTCGTTTTTATACTGCTCTGCAAGTTCCGGATATTCCTTTTCGTAGGCGGCAAACATCTGCTTCCAAGCCTCTTCCGCCGCCGCGCCCTTATCCGCCGCTTCTTTGCAATGTGCGAATACTTCTTCGGGGCAGTCGAACGCTTCGGTGCAGGGCCAGCCGAGCTTTTCCTTGGTCTTGGCGAGGTTTTCCTCTCCGAGAGGGGAACCGTGGCACTTTTCGTTGCCTTCCAAAGGCGTGCCGTAGCCGATCTTGGTCTTTACGATGATGATAGAGGGCTTACTGAGCTCTGCCTTCGCCGCCTCGATCTCTTTGGCGAGTGCGTCGATATTGTCGGGCGTCGTGACGAAGTCTACGTGATGCACGTCCCAACCCTGCGCGGCGAATCTTGCGCCGACGTCTTCGGTAAAGGTGATGTCGGTATCCCCTTCGATGGTGATATCGTTATCGTCGTAGAAGAGGACGAGCTTGCCGAGCTTGTGCGATCCGGCAAAGGAGCAAGCCTCGTAGGAGATACCTTCTTCCAGACAGCCGTCGCCGCAGAGCGCGAAGGTGTAGTGATCGACGATAGGATAGCCGGGCTTATTGTATTTGGCGGCGAGGTGCGCTTCGGCAACCGCCATACCCACGGCGTTCGCGATACCCTGTCCCAAAGGACCGGTGGTCGTCTCGATGCCGTCCGTCCAACCGTATTCGGGGTGACCGGGCGTCTTGGAGTTGAGCTGACGGAAACTCATGATATCTTCCTTCGTCAAGCCGAATCCGTAGAGGTACAAAAGGGAATAATCGAGCATGGAGCCGTGACCTGCGGAGAGCACGAATCTGTCTCTGTTGTCCCATTTGGTGTCCTTGGGGTTAAACGTCATGTAGTTTTGATACAGCGTGTACGCGATAGGCGCGCTGCCCAAGGGAAGTCCGGGGTGACCGGAGTTTGCTTTCTGGATCGCCTCGGCGGAGAGGATTCTGATCGCATTGATGGTGGTTTGTTTTACATTCATCTTTTTTTATCTCCTTAATGATTTTTTCAATCTAAATATGCTTTGAACTTTTCCAAATTCAAAAATTCGTACTGTTTGAGGAAGTCGTAAATTTCCCGAATCAGCTTCTTAACGCCGCCCTTGGAATCGCTCTCCGCGTTGATGGGCATAATGGGCTCGTGCAAGCTCATGCGAACGAGCACCCAGCCGTTGCCGTGGTCTTTGTCGAAGTTCACGCGCAGACCTTCGAAATTGTCGGGCACCTTACTGCAGTAGGGGAGCGTGTCCACGTAGGCGTCGAAGTCCTTCAGCACGCCTGCGCCGAGCGCCTTAAAGTCCACGTCCTTTTGGAAGGTGGGACGGATCTCAGCCGCCTCCAAGGGCGTTTTGAGATCTTTTATCATATCGGTGAGCTTTTTGCCCTCCTTCGCCTGCTTGGCGAGGGAAATCAAAATTCTCGTCACGAGGTAAGCCCCGTCGTCGAGGAAATAATTTTCCTTCAGCGCGGCGTGACCGCTCGTCTCGATGGCGAGGGGAGAGTATTTTCCCTCTGCGTTGAGCCGTTTGGATTCGTTGATGACGTTTTTATAGCCTCGCTTAAAGCGGCAATGCACGCCGCCCTTTGCGGCGATAAATTCCGCGAGCCCGTCGCTCGTCACCGAGTCGGTAACGATGGTGGAGCCGGGGTTTTCTTCGAGCAGAATGGCGGAAATGAGCGCGATGAGCTTGTTGCGGTTGATCTCTTCCCCGTCGGCGTCCACGGCGCCCGCTCTGTCCACGTCGGTGTCGAAGATGATGCCGAAATCCGCTTGATTTTCGATGACGGCTTTGCAGACGGACTGCATCGCCTGTTCGTTTTCGGGGTTGGGAATGTGGTTGGGGAAACTTCCGTCGGGCTCTAAGAACTGGGAACCCGTCGTGTCCGCGCCGAGGGGCTTTAATACCTTGTCCACGTAAAAGCCGCCCGCGCCGTTGCCGGCGTCCACTAAAATCTTGCTCCCCTTCAAGGGTTCTTCTTCGCCCGTGGCGGAACGCACCATCTGTACGAGATCGGCGGAGTAGTCGTCCATAAAACTTCTCTCGCGGACAGAACCCTTCTCGTTTTGGAGCACGAACGCGCCGTTTGCGCAGATCGTCAAAATTTCCGTGATGTCGCTGCCCTCCAAGCCTCCTTCCTTCACGAAGAACTTCAGACCGTTTTTGTTGAACGGCAAATGGCTGGCGGTGATCTCGATGGAGCCGTCCGCGCCGAAATCTTCTTTTTGTAACAGCATAAACATGGAGGGGGTAGAGCTTAAACCCGTCAAAATGACGTCGCTCCCCATCTCTGTCACGCCGTTTGCCACGCAGGTCTCCACGCGCTTTGCGGAAAGTCTGGAATCGTGTCCGACCGCGATCACGGGATTTTTCTTTCCCGTCTTTTGGGCGAGCCAAACGGTGAACGCCTTTGCGATGGTGGTGAGAACGTCATCGGTGAGATTGACGTGCTCGCCCTCGATCCCCTCGAGCGCAACGCCTCTCACGTCCGTTCCGTTTTTCAGTTTCAACCAATCTTGTAATACCATAGTCTTCTCCCTTGTCTTTTATGCCCTTTTTCGCGAGCATAATCTTTTATGGTATTATAGATGATTTTGCTGCATATTTCAAGGGTTATGACAAAAAAAATCATAAAAAATTTGTAAAATGAATTATAAAATCTGTTTACAAACGGAAGAAGAAGTGATACTATAAAACTGTAATTTGAAATTTTTTGTGTAAAATTACAATTTATGATCCATTTAGAGGAGATTCTATGGAAAAATTCCTTTTATCAACCGATTCTACTTGCGATTTGTTTCAGTCGTTTATCGCGAAAAACCGTATCGCCTTCGTGCCTTTGACCTTTATGATCGAATACAAGGACGGCAAAATGGAAGAGTGCGTCGACTGTTTCAAACGGGCGGAAGAATATAAAAATTTCTACGATAAGCTCCGCGCGGGCGGGTATTCCCGCACGGCGATGCTCAATTATCAGGCGCACTACAATCATTTTTCAGCTCTCGCCAAGGCGGGCGCCAAAGACGTCGTGCACTTCACCATCTCTTCGGGGCTTTCCCCCACGGTCACGGTTGCGGATAAAGCCGCCGCCGACGTCAAAAAGGACTATCCCGACTTTACCGCCTACAACGTGGATTCCCTCTCGGCGACCATCGGTCAGGGCACTCTCGTAAAAATCGCACTCGAATGCAGGAACGAGGGCATGACGGCGAAGGAAACGTACGATAAGGTCATGGCTATGCGCTTAAACTGGAATTGCTGCGTGGTGCCGAACGATCTGTTTTATCTGCAAAAGGGC
>CAMFEK010000056.1 GCA_945949395.1 uncultured Clostridia bacterium | reverse complement strand
AAGTAAAAGAATTCGTTTCCGTTACGCAGAGCTATGCTTATGAAATTCTCTTGAAGAGCGGTAAATACGTCGTTGACGCGAAGTCCATCCTCGGCATTTTCAGCCTCGATCTCGCAAAGCCCGTCACGGTTGAAATTTACAACGACGATTGCGACGATCTCCTCGCCGAGCTTTCTAAGTTTGCCGTTTGATTCTTAAGAAAAAGGTAATAACGGGTAAGTCGCTTAAAGCATTTTAAGCGACTTATTTACCTGTTTACATATAGTTACGGAGGAGAATATGTTACAAGTAAAAGGCGACATCGATATCAACAAATTAATCATTCTATACGTTTTTGATAAGATGGAAACGGCTTTATCCGAACGCACGCTTGTAGACGTATGCTCTTCCAGTAATAACTGGGTAAATTACATGGATTGCCTGAACCTTATCGAAAAGATGCTCGAGGACGGGTTTCTTTGCCAGATTGCGGCTCAGGACGATAAGATTTATACCATCACCCCCGACGGAAGAGAATGTCTCGCAAACTTCTACATTAAGATCAATAAGAGTCTGCGCGAAGAGATTTCGAATTTCGTAAAAAAACACGGCGTAAAGGTTAAAAATAAACAGGAATGCCGTTCCGACTATTATCAGAATAAAGACGGCACCTATACCGTCTATTTGAAGATCATGGCTCTCGTTCAGCCGACTCTGGAATTAAAATTCGTCGTTCCCGACAAAAAGACTGCGCAGAGCATTTACAAAAAGTGGGAAGACAAAGCAGCCGAGCTGTACTACGTGATCTACGATACTTTAGTCGATTAAATAACATAAGGAGAATAGCAATGTTCAGTTATCAGACGAAGGGAACTTGTTCCAGAGTGATCACGTTTGAAGTCGACGAAGAAAACAAACTTCATAACGTTAAATTTCTGGGCGGTTGCAACGGTAATCTGCAAGGTATTTCTAAATTAGTGGAAGGAAGAGATATCGATGACGTGGAAGCTACCGTAACGGGAATCCTCTGCCGCAACGGAACTTCTTGTCCCGATCAGCTCTCCAAAGCGATCCGCGCGTACAAGAATCAGAAAACTCGATAAAAGTTTTCCCTATCCGTATCACAACCGTAAAAACGAACACCGTCGGTTATATTTGCCGACGGTGTTTTCCTACATTCCTGCACGCGCGGGAATTTTTTTACAGCAATCTTGCGCCGTTGATCATGAGCCCGAACTTATACTCCAAAAACGCGGCGGCAGTTTGGCATAATTTCATGCGGGAAAAATAAATTTGAAAATAATCCATGACGGGGCAAACGGAAATATCGATCTCGACCGTCAAAAGGATCTCCCTTTCATTCGGATCGACCGTAATATAGGACTTCTCCGCCGCTACGTTGACGCGGTCGTGAATATTCTGCTCGGCGGAAAGCTCCGCACCCGTAATATTTTTGCGAACGCGACTCTTGTGCACGTCCGATTTATCCGCGATGATGAGCGCCGCCGAAACGTCCGAAACGGGCAGTCCGAATTTCTCGTCGTGGTTGCCGATCGCCATCATCACGTCGCAGGCGTCGGGATAGGACATGCCCATGCGGGTAAGGATTTGATACGCCAGCATGGCGCCGCTCTGCGCGTGCGCTTCCCGACAGACGCAATTGCCGATATCGTGCAGATAGCCCGCGATTTCGGCGAGATGGACGCGTTCTTCGCTCTTGCCGATCAGGCGCAAAATTTCTCCGGAACGCTTGCTGACAATGGAAGAATGACGGACGGAATGTTCGGTAAAGCCGAGCGCCTCGATCTGCTCGGCTGATTTTTTCATGATGGCAATCACTTCTTTATCGTTTTTAATGTCGTTGACTGTTAACATAGACAAATTCCTTTTCTAAAAGTCAGCCCCCGTTGTTGAGCAACGGGGGGATTTCATTAGACTTCGCTGACGACGAGGTGAGAATAGATCTCGTCGTATTTTTCTTTTGTAAAGGAAACCGAACCGAAGGTCGTAACTTTCGCCGTACCGGCAGCAACACCTGCTCGCAATATTTCGGGAAGGTCGCCGTTCTTTTCCATGACCATGGCGGCGGCGGAAATCAAACTATCCCCTGCGCCGACGGTGGAATTGACGGCAACGTTCATGCTCTTGCAATAATAATTTCGGGAACCGTTGGTTATGATGGCGCCTTCGTCGCCAAGGGATAACAACACGGTTTTTGCGCCGCGATCAATCAGCTCATAGCATCCCTTTAACATTTCGTCTTTCGTCTTAAATTCCCTGCCCAAGCTGTCCTGCAGCTCTTCAAGATTCGGCTTTGCCAGATCGACGCCTGCGCGAAGACCGGCAAACAATCTTTCCCCTTCCGTATCGATGATGCGCAGGGACTTTTTATCGACCGCCTTAAAAAGCTGTTCGTAATATTGAGCGCCTACCCCTCTGGGCAAACCACCGGAAATAACCGTGATGTTACTGCGGGCGGAAAGAAACTGTACCATGGAAATAAGTTCGCTCAACTTTTCTGGCGCAACTTCTTCGCCGATATCGTTCACTTCCGTGAGCATCGAGTGACGGTCGATAAACTTATAATTTTCCCTTACGCGACCTTTGTTCCAAACAAAGGTAAAGGGTACGCCCTCTTTATCGAGAGCCTCTTCAAACATGATGCCGTTTTCATTATACATAAATCCCGTGGTGTAGGCTTCTCCGCCGAGGCGGGTTACGCCGATCGCCACATTCAACGCTTTTCCGGTAAACGATAGAGATTTGCTTTTCACCAGGTTTACTTTACCTGTACTCAAAGCATCTACTTCAATCGTAACGTCCGTACAAGGACTTAAACATACCGTAAGAATCATTATTATTCACTTCCTGCTTAACTGTTTTGCAAGTTCATTATAACATATTTCTCTTGAATTTGCAATAGTATATTTGAAATTATTTTATAATTTGTGTGAAAAAAATAGGAATTTTTCGACATTTTATGATAAATATTCACATAAAATGCATAAAAAATTCCCCGTCTATCAGAAAGACGGGGAGACGAATTTACATAGAGATCATCTGCAACGTTTCGTAGAGCTCGTAGTTGAACTTCTTCTTCATCGAAACCGCTTCAATGATATCCATATCGATAATCTCGTTTTTACGGATACCGATGGCGCGATTGCCGATTCCCTCGTTCAAAAGCCTTACGGCACGATTGCCGAACTGTGCGGCGAGCATTCTGTCCGCCATGGAAGGAGAACCGCCGCGCTGAATATGTCCGATATTCGTCGCACGAACGGAATACGTCGTAACTTCCTGAAGCTGCTTTGTAAACGCCTCTGCGCTCATGACGCCTTCCGCCAAGACGATGATGTTGGAATGCTTGCCGTTTGCGCGGGAGCGGTTGATACGCATGACGATATCGTCGAGATCGTAAGCCACTTCGGGCACGAGAATGATCTCGGCGCCGGAAGCAATACCCGAATACAACGCGATATCGCCGCAACGTCTGCCCATTACTTCAACGACGGAAATTCTTTCGTGAGAAGTCATGGTATCGCGGAGCTTATTGATGACGTCGAGACAGGTATTGACAGCCGTATCGAAGCCCAAAGTGTAGTCGGTATACTCCAAGTCGTTATCGATCGTACCGGGAATACCGATGGTAGGAATGCCGAAATCTTCGGAGATGACTTTTGCGCCCTTAAAGGAACCGTCGCCGCCGATGACGACGAGCCCTTCGATGCCCGCGTCTTCAAGCGTTTTCACCGCGCGTTTTTGTCCTTCCTTGGTGAGCATTTCAAGGCATCTTGCTGTGCGGAGCTTGGTGCCGCCGCGCTGCACGATATCGGATACGCTTCTCATATCCATGGGGATCAATTCGTTGTTGATGAGACCTGCGTAACCGCGTTCCACGCCGAACACGTCCATACCGAAGTAGATACCCGTTCTGACGACGGCGCGAATCGCAGCGTTCATGCCGGGGGCGTCGCCGCCGCTGGTCAACAAAGCAATACGTTTCATAGAGTTACCTCCAAATATTAAAACTTAAAAATTTTCCGAAAAAAGGTGTCGTTTGCCACAACATATTTATTATAGCAGATACGTCTGCAAAATTAAAGGATTTTTGCAACATTTTTATAAAAATTTTTCATTCTGTCAATTTAATACAATTTTGAGGCAAAAATGTAGATAATTCCGCCAAAAATCCTCTGTTTTCCACATTGACGCCGTCCGGCAGGCGATATTTCTTACCATCCCTGACGATCCGCACTTCCGTCGTACCCGGGTAGGAGGCAAAAACTTCCATAAGCTCTTCTAAATCTTCGTCCGCCATGAACTTTGCGTTCAGCCAAAGGATTTTTTTACTCTCTGCTTTTTGCGGTTGCGCCTTTTCGGCGTCCTTTTCCAAAACGAACTCTTCGATGCGGTCGGGTAGGATAGTGGGCGCCTTTCCCGGCTGTATATCGATCTTCCCGTGAAGCGTGACGACTTTATCGATTCCGATAAAATTTTTGATCTTTTCATAAATTTTCGGGAAGGTCACGCAATCGATCGAACCGTACATATCTTCGAGGGTAATGAACGCCATGGTAGACCCCGTTTTGGTATTGAGCTTTTTAATGCCGGAAACCATGCCGCCAAAGGTGACAGCCTGTCCCGACTCCACGTTCGCGTACGTCCTGTTCCCCTCTTCGTCCTCTTCGTAATCGGTAAGCATCGAGCAATTGAACGTCATGTCCGTAAGATAAGGGAGATATTTTTCGAAGGGATGTCCGCTGATATAGACGCCGAGCGCCTGTTTTTCCAAGGAGAGCTTTTCGCCCGTTTCAAATTCCGGAATATCGGGATAGTCGACTTCGATTTCCTGTTCTTCAATGAAAGTTCCGAAAAGGGAGATCTGCGCGCTCGCCTTCTGCTTGTCGATTCCCACCACGCGGGTCATGATACCGTCGTAAACGGCAAGGTACTGCGAGCGCTTGTAGCCGAAGCAATCGAAAGCGCCGCCGTAGATAAAGCATTCCACGATGCGCTTATTCACGTATTTGGTACAGCGGGTGAGAAAATCCTGAAACGATTTGAAATCCCCGTGCGCGTTGCGCTCTTCAATGACTTGCTCGACCGCCGCCTGTCCGACGCCGCGAAGCGCGCCGAGACCGAAACGGATGCCGTTGCCTTCCACCTTAAATATGGCTCTCGACTTATTGACGTCGGGCGGGAGAACGTCGTATTTTTTCTCCTTCATATAGAGCACATACTTGGTGATTTCCTCGATCTTATCGATTCTGTCGTTCAAGATACCCGCGATAAATTCTTTGGGATAAAAATACTTCAAATACGCGGTACGGTACGCCACGACGGCATAGGCGGCGGCGTGCGATTTATTGAAAGCGTAGGACGCAAAGCTCTCCATGTCGGCAAAGATCTTGCCCGCGACTTCCGGGGGAATCCCCTGTGCCGCGCACCCCGTGATGTTGCCGCCGGAAGAGATATCGCCGTAAATAAACTTGTCGCGCTGCGCCATCAGCTCGTCCTTATGCTTTTTCGCCATCGCGCGGCGAACGAGATCGGCTTGACCGAAGGTGTAGCCTGCGAGCTGTTGGAATATCTGCATGACCTGTTCCTGATAGATGATAACGCCGTAGGAATTTTTCAGAATGGGTTCGAGCAAGGGCGTGTCATACACGATTCCCTCGGGATGATGTTTATTCTGTATATATTTGGGAATAAAGTCCATGGGACCGGGACGATAAAGGGAAATGCCTGCGATGAGATCTTCCAAACAGCTCGGCTGCAGATCCATCATGAACTTTTTCATGCCGCCTTGTTCAAGCTGGAACACGGCGTCCGTATCGCCCGAGGAGATCAACTCGTATGCCTGCGGCACGTCGTAGCCGAGCTCGTTAAAGTCGATCTTGAGTCCGTTATAATCCTCTTCGATATAGTCGAGCGTATTCTTGATATCGGTGAGCGTGGTGAGCGCCAAAAAGTCCATCTTGAGCATGCCGACCGCTTCCACTTCCTTCATGTCGAACTGCGTGACGATATCGTCGCCGTTTTTGGCGAGCGGGACGTTATCCGCCAACACCTTACGACAAATGACGACGCCCGCCGCATGCTCCGAGGTATTTTTCGGCATACCTTCCAG
>CAMFEK010000055.1 GCA_945949395.1 uncultured Clostridia bacterium | reverse complement strand
CAAGGCGGGATATTTATTATACCATGAAAAGCTCAGCAAAAAGGTGAAGGCGTTGCAGGATCAATTCACGGGCATGCTTGCGGGCATCGACGCGGCGATCGACTATCCCGAAGAAGATATCGAAGAGGAAAAAATCGGCGATATCGAAAAATCTTTGCAGCAAGCGGAGGCGGAGGAGGCGAGCCTGCTTTCCCTGTATAAAACGGGAAAGAAAATCAAGTCCGGCGTCACCGTCGCGCTGTGCGGAAAGCCGAATACGGGAAAAAGCTCCCTTTTGAACGCCCTGCTCGGCTACGAAAAAGCCATCGTATCGGATATTGCGGGCACCACGCGGGACGCGGTGGAGGGCAGTATCGAAATCGACGGCGTTCGCTTTCATTTATACGACACGGCGGGCATTCGCGAGAGCGCGGATAAAATCGAGGCGATCGGTATCACCAAGGCGGAAAGAATCGTGCGTTCGGCGGATCTCGTCATCTTCGTCTGCGACGCGAGAGAGGTGGACGAGGCGGACGCGGTCGTTTTGGAAAGCGTGAAGGATAAGCCCCTCATTCGCGTGATGAATAAGATTGATCGCGATCGGGATCATATCGATTCGGATGCGGACGTCTATACCTCCGCTGTGACGGGGGAGGGCTTGGAGCGATTGAAGGCGAAGATGAAGGAGATGAGCGTTTCGTCCTATGCGGAGGATTCGGCTTTCCTCATCGAAGAGCGCCACTACGCCGCGCTTGAAAGAGGGCATAAGTTCACCGTGAGCGCCTTGGAAAAATGCGGCGTCATGCCGTTGGAAATTTTGGCTCTCGATATCAAGGACGCTTGGGATGCGTTGGGCGAAATCACGGGCGAAACGGCTACCGAGGCGATCATCGGAGAAATTTTCAGTAAATTCTGCGTAGGAAAATAAAAGAACGGAAGAAAAAATATGGTTAATCTGGAATTATACAGGGTATTTTATACGGTTGCGAAATGCGGAAGTTTAACGAAGGCGGCGGAAGAGCTTTATATCAGTCAGCCTGCCGTATCGCAGTCTATCAAGCAACTTGAAAATCAGCTCGGCATGTCGCTGTTCAACAGAACGCACCGAGGAATGGAGCTCTCCGCGCAGGGCGGACAGCAGATATTCCGTTCGGTCGAGGAGGCGCTCATGCTTTTGGACGACGCGGAAAACGTTTTGATGGAACTCAAAAACACCGCGACCGGCACGATCCGCATCGGCGCGTCGGATACGATCTTTGAATATTTCCTTTCCGACAAGATCGTGGCGTTTCATGAAAAATATCCCGCGGTCAAGTTTGAACTTCTCTCCGACGTGACGCCCGTCACGATAGAACAATTAAAGACGAATAAATGCGACATCGCCTTTTTGAACCTTCCCATCGAGGAGGATCCTGAACTCATTCTCAAGGGAAACGTCATGTACTTGAACGATATCTTTATCGCGAACGAGAAGTACGGGGAGTTGAGGGAAAAGCAAATTCCTTTAAGTAAGCTCTCCGAATATCCCTTGATCCTGCTCGATTCCAACACGGTCGCGCGCCGAGCCGTAACGAATTATTTCAATACGCTCGGTCTTTCCTTAAAACCCGATATCGAGGTTTCCAGTTGGGATTTAATGAAGAGGCTTTCGGCAAAGGGCATGGGGATCGGCTGTATTCCGCGCGAATACGCCAAGCGCGCCCTGTACGACAGAAAAGAGGTGTTCGAGGTGAAAACGGATCCCTCGCTACCCGTGCGTTCCGTCGGCATGGCTCTGCCGAAAAACGTGCCCGTGACGTTTGCGCTCCGCAAGTTCATGGAATTATTCGATATGTAAAGTAAACTTTCTGAACGGAAAGAAAATTCTGACCGCAAAGAGGAGACGGATAGGAAAAACTCTCCCTGCGCCCTTTTTCGGTCGATGGGGAGATTTTTTTATGGAAACGAGATTAGCGCTCATCAGTATCATCGTCGAAAACCGCGAGGTGGTAGAACGGGTCAACGGGCTGTTGTCGCAGTTTGGCGACTATATCATCGGGCGTATGGGAATTCCCTATAAGCAAAAGAGCATTTCTTTGATCTCCGTCGCGATCGACGCGCCGAGCGAGATCATCAATTCCCTCACGGGAAAACTCGGCAGTATCCGAGGGGTTACTGCCAAAACGTTATTCAATAAGATATAAAAAATTTGACGGTGAAGGTTCGCCTGAACCGAAAAAGGAGTTTTATTATGAAAAAAATAGTATGTATGACCATGGCTGCCCTATTAGGGGTATCTCTTTTTGCTCTTTCTTCCTGCGGCGAAAAGCAAGACGGGGGGAAAGAGGATTCGCCCGTCTCCGTTCAAGTCGTCGCGCCGGACGGCGCGCCTGCGCTCGCGCTCGCAAAGATGCTCTCAAGCGAGAGCGACGGCGTCACTTCTTACAGCGTCGTGGATTCTTCGACGATCGCTACATACGTGAACGGCAAAAAGGATACGGTGGATCTTTGCATTCTACCCGTCAACGCGGCGGCGAAGATTTTAGGCGACGGGGAGACTTATCAGATGATCGGTTCCGTCACGCACGGCAACCTCTTCCTTCTTTCTTCCCGCTATAGCGAAACGATCACGTCGGAAAATATCTCTTCTCTCGCAGGCAAAACGGTAGGGGTGGTCAACCTCGCCAACGTTCCCGGTCTCATTTTTAAGAGTATTCTCACGGATTATGGAATTTCCTATAACGACTTGGGCAACGAAGGCGTTATCAGCGAGACTTCCGTCAATTTGAAGGCGATCGAGGGGACAGACGTCGGCGCGATGTCGGAAATCGATTATTACGTTGCGCCCGAACCCGCCGCGTCCACAAAAGTCGGCGCCTTGAAGGCAAAGAACGGGTTGGATTTCGTAGGGAACCTGCAAACGCTTTACGGTGGCGACGAGGGCTACGTGCAAGCGGTTTTGGTCGGAAAAAAGGATTTTATTCAGGCGTATCCCGACTATATTGAAAAATTCACTTCCCTCCTTACGGAAAATGCCGCGTGGATTCGTTCGGCGAGCGCCGAGACGGTCGTTCAGGCGATATCTTCTCATGCGACCGAGGGAATGACGCTCACGTTCAACGCGAAAAATCTGAATGCCGACGTCATCGCGCATTGCGGCATTCGCTTTGTCGCGACAAAGGATTGTAAAGAGGAGACGCTTGCCATTTTGGAAAAATTTATGGCAATCGACGCTTCTTCCGCAAAAACCGTGGGCGACGCTTTCTTCTATTGCCCTGAAAAATAAGAGATGAAAAAGAGAGCTTTTCACAATCTGATCTATTCCGTTCTCGCCGTCGCGCTGATGTGGATCGCCTGGCTCGTCGCCTTTTTTGCGGCGGGAAACGACCTCGTCATTCCATCCGTCATGGAAACCTTCTCTTCGATGGGGCGGCTGTTTTTGCAAGCGACCTTTTGGCGGGCGTTCGGTGCAACCCTAATAAGGACGCTCGTCAGCTTTGCGTTAGCGCTCTTTCCCGCGCTCGCGCTCGCGCTGTTATCCGATTCCTTTTCATGGATCAGGAGCCTTTTGTACGCGATCGTGGCGGTTTTGCGCACCGTCCCGACGATGGCGGTCATTTTGATCTTTCTCATCTGGACGACGCCGAAGGTCGCGCCCGTTTTTGTGACCTGGCTCGTCTCTTTCCCCATGTTGTACGCCGAGTTTCTCTCTGCGCTTGACGGCGTCGGAGAGGAATATCGGGAGATGGCGGCGGCGTATCGAATCGGCCGACTGAAACAAATATTCAGCGTCTATCTGCCCCTGTCCGCCCCCGTCGCGTTGGGCGGCGTGGGCGCGCAGCTCTCCCTCGCCTTGAAAGTGATGGTTTCGGCGGAGATTCTCTCCAAGACCTATCAGAGCGTCGGGGGAATGATGAGCGAGGCGAAGATGTACTTCGAGGTGCCCGAGCTGTTCGCGCTGACCATTCTCGTCGTGTTGCTCGGTATGCTTTTGGAGGGCGTTTGCTCTTTGGCGAAGAGATTTTTGGTGAGGTGGCGCGTTTATGATCACGATTGAACGGGTAAAAAAGAGTTACGGCGATTTCACGCTCTATCGGGATTTTTCCTTAATCGTGCCGGACGGAGAGATCTTGTGCGTTTTGGGCGAGAGCGGGAGCGGAAAGACCACGCTCTTGAATATGCTCGCCGGCTTGACGGACTATGAAGGGCGTATCGAAGGCGTCGGCAAGGTCTCTTACTTATTTCAAGAACCGCGGCTGTTGCCGAATCTAACGGTGGAGAAAAATTTGAAGCTCGTCGACGCGAGCGAGGTTCGTATCTTGAAATGGCTGCTTGGCACCTCTCTTTACGGAAAGGAAAAAAAGTATCCGCAGGAGTTGTCGGGCGGGGAGCGTCAACGCGTGGCGCTCGCACGAGCCTTCCTCTACGGGGGGGATACCTTCCTCTTGGACGAGCCTTTTTCCTCTCTCGATCTGAAATTGAAGATTTCTCTTTTGAAGGACTTTCTCACCTTGGTGAAGGAGGAGAAAAAGACGACGGTTTTCGTCACGCATAACCTGGAAGAGGCGCTGTACGCGGGGGATCGCATCGTTGTGTTGCGGCACGGCGGGATAATTGCCGATTTCAAGAACGAAAAGACGGTGGACTATTTTGCGGATTCTCCCGTAAAAGACGAAATACGAAAAGTATTGCTTTCTTAAGGCAACGCCGCGCCGTAAGACGCGGCGTGAAAATTTATCCGTTTGAGGTTTATGAAATGAAAAAATGCGTTAAGACAGTCCGTTCCTCGCTTACGATTGCGCTAATCGTCGTATACTCTTTTGCCCTTTCTGCCTGTGCGGATCAAGAGGGAAATGGGCGGGCGCCCGCCGAGCTTTCCTATACGGTGGAGGAGGTTTCCTCGTCAAGAGGGGAGTGGAATATTTACGGAAAACTCTACGTTCCCAAGGAAAGCGAAGGTAAGATGCCCGCCGTCGTATTATCGCACAGCGCAAATCTGAATGCGGATTCCATGAACCTCTACGCGGCAGGTTTTGCCGAAAGGGGCTATATCGCTTACGCATTCGATTTTTGCGGCTCTTGCGCGAAGAGTCGAAGCGAGGGCGGCACGGAGGATATGACCCTGTTTACCGAGATGGAAGATTTGAAAGCGGCGCTTGCTACCGTTTGCGCGATGGAAAACGTAGACGCGGATAACATATATCTATTCGGAACCAGTCAGGGCGGGCTTGTCACCGCGCTCACCGCCGAGGCGTGCGAAGAAAGCGTCAAAGGCGAAATACTTCTCTATCCCGCGTTCAATATTCCCGAGCTCGTGGCTATGGCGTCGGGTTGGAGCGGTATATCGGGAATTTTCGGCGGGGGATACTCTCAAGCGTTCAGCGACTCGCTAAAGGATTACGACGTATACGAGCACGTCGGCAATTTTCATAAAAAGGTGCTTATCCTACACGGCTCCGCCGACTTTATCGTAAATAAATCCTATTCGGAAAGGGCGGCGGCGCTATACGATGATTGCACGCTGAAAATCATCGATGGTGCGGGGCACGGCTTTAACAAGGAAAATTATGCTATGGGCGGTAGCTACGACGACGAAGTTTGGGAGTGGATAGACGAATTTTTATCGATAAGCTCCTAAAAAATTCATCGTGACTGCTTAAAGAAAAAGGCGATCGTCGCAAGGGCTTGCGATCTCTCAAGCGGAGAGGTAGGTCACGAATCGGGGGGGGGTGTTTTTGGATCCGAAAGAAAGTAGAAAATGGAAGTCGGTCGAGCGACGAAAAATATAAGATAACGACGCAAGCGGGGGAAACTCTGATTCTTCGGCTCTCGGACGGGGCTCGGTACGAGGCGAAAAGACAAGAGTACGACATGATTGCAAGGTGCGCCAAGCTCGGCTTTGCCACGTCGCAACCCGTCGGACTCGGTTTTTGCAACGGAGGGAAAACCGTATATATGCTGCTCACCTGGATAGAGGGAAAGGATTTGGAGGAGGTTTTGCCGAACCTTTCAGAGGAGGAACAATACGCGTTGGGGAGAGCGGCGGGGAGAATTCTGAAAAAGATTCATTCTATCCCGTTGGAGGTGAAGGATTTTTCCGACGCGACGAAGAAGGAGAAAAAGCTACGGCAACTGTCTCTTTACGAGCAGTCTTGCGTCAGGATCGCGGGCGACGAGGCG
>CAMFEK010000054.1 GCA_945949395.1 uncultured Clostridia bacterium | reverse complement strand
CAACCTATTCCTTTTTGCAGGAGACGCAAAACAGGAGAAAGAACGTGAAGAAGATCGTGATCACCGGCAGGGGTTTGCCCGAGGTGAAGGGATTCAAGGAGTACTTTTCCCGCTATCTTCAAATTCCGGTATTCGAGGCGAAGTCGCCCATGCCGTACTACAACAAGGAAATCTGCCTGTCCGCGTATTCGCTCATGGACATGGCGATCGATAAAACGGAAAAAAAGTATAACAACAATTTAACATTCAAATTTATCAAGTAATTCGGAGGATAATCACAATGGTTATGGAAAACTTAGACGGAGTAGCAAAGATTAAAGTCATCGGTGTCGGCGGTGGCGGCAACAACGCCGTCAACAGAATGATCGAAGCGGGTATTACGAGTGCGGAATATATCGCGGTCAATACCGATAATCAGATCCTCGCTCTCTCCAAGGCGGAAAGAAAGATCCAGATCGGTCAGCAGCTCACCAGAGGTCTCGGTGCGGGCGCGAATCCCGAAATCGGCAAGGCTGCCGCAGAGGAGAGCAAGGAAGAGCTCGCCGCCGCGATCGAAGGAACCGACCTTCTCTTCATCACCGCAGGTATGGGCGGCGGTACCGGTACGGGTGCGGCTCCCGTCATCGCCAAGATCGCGAAGGATATGAAGATCCTCACCGTTGCCGTTGTAACGGAACCCTTCAGCTTTGAAGGCAAAAAGAGAATGGAAAACACCATCAAGGGTCTCGAAGAACTCAAAAAGTGCGTAGATACCCTCATCATGATTCCCAACGATAAGATCAGCACCGTCGTTCCCAAGAACACTTCCTTGACGGACGCGTTAAAGTATGCGGACGAGATCCTCAAGCAGGGTATTCGCGGCATTGCGGACCTCATCGTAAATCCCGCCCTCATCAACCTCGACTTTGCCGACGTGAGAACGACCTTAAAGGACAAGGGTCTCGCGCACATGGGCGTAGGCGTTGCCAAGGGCGAAAACAGAATCGTAGAAGCCGTTCGCTTGGCGGTAAACTGCCCCTTGCTCGAAACGACCATCGAGGGAGCTACCGGCGTTATTTTGAACATCGTCGGCGGCAAGGATATGACCTTCGACGAAGTAAAGACGGCTGCCGACCTCGTACATAGCGTGGTGGACTATTCAGCAAACATCATCTTCGGCGCTTGCATCGACGATACGATGGCGGACGAAGTTTCCGTAACCGTTATCGCAACGGGTTTCCGCGGCGACGAGGGAATGGTTGACGACGAAAAAAAAAAGGTAACTTCTGATCCCGCGCCTTCCGCCTATCCCGAACAGAGAGCGTCCGTTCTCCCGCAAAGAGACGGATACCGTCAGGCTCCCCGTATGTCGGATGAAGAGAGAAAGGCGATCCTGTTCGGCGACGACAGTCTCCACATGGACAGGGACGTATTCGCACCCAAGGAATACGTAGAACCCGCTCCCGCAAGACCTGCTACAAGACCTGCAGTCGTCCGCACGGAAAGAGAGGAACCCGAAACGGTTGCTCCCAAAAAGAAGGGTAGATTGGTCAGATTTTTGAGAGATCTCAAAGAGGATTGATCGTTCAAAAAAAATTATTCGCAAGCGGAAGAGGGATTACGCCTTCCGCTTGTTTTTTACGTTTCAGGAGACGTTATGCCGCTTTCTTCACTCCCCGCGTTCTTTGCGGAGAAACTAAAAAATCAATACGGCGAAGAGCTCGCCGAGCATATTTTCGACGGCTTTTGCCAAGGCAGAAAGACGACCTGCCGCATCAACCGACTCAAAACGACGTCGGAGCAGATTGTTTCCCTCTTGCATTCGGAGGGGATTCCCTTTACCCGTTGCCCGTGGTGGGAGGACGCGTTCCTCTTTGACGAGGGCAGCGAGGAGCGCTTGCGTGCCCTTCCCGCCTACGAGAGCGGCATGATCTATTTGCAATCGTTATCTTCCATGCTGCCGCCCCTTTTTGTGGAGCCGCGCGCGGGGGAACGCATTCTCGACATGGCGGCGGCGCCCGGCGGCAAGACCACGCAGATGGCGTCCCTTTCGGAGAATAAAGCGCTCATCACTGCGTGCGAAAAGAACAAGATTCGGGCGGAGCGCCTTTCCTATAACGTCAAAAAACAGGGGGCGACGCGATGCTCGGTTTTGGTTCAGGACGGAGCGTCGTTGAGCCCGTACATGAGCTTTGATAAGGTCTTACTCGACGCGCCCTGCAGCGGGAGCGGAACTATCGCCGAACGGGCGGGAAAGCTGCAGCACCTCTTTTCCGAAAAGATGCTTTTCGCTTGCGTCAAGGCGCAGAACGCCCTTCTCGAAAAGGCGATCGAGCTCGTCAAGCCGGGCGGGGAGATCGTATATTCCACCTGCTCTATCCTGCGGGAGGAAAACGAGGCTCCCGTCGAAAAGGCTTGCCGAGCGGGCAGAGTAGAGGTAATTCCGCTCGATAAATCTCGCTTTGTCGGCGCACAGTTTTTACCCACCCGCATCGAGGGGACGATGTGCGTTTGTCCGAGCGCAGAGTACGAGGGGTTCTTCGTCTCAAAACTCAAAAAAATCAAGTAGAGGAAATATCGCATGAAACTTATCCATTGTGCAGATTTGCATTTGGGCGCGAATATGCTCGCCGTCCTGCCCAGGCATAAGGCGGAGGAGCGCAGGAACGAGCGCAAAAACACCTTTTTGCGCCTCGTCGATTACGCCAAAAGAGAGGGCGTCAAGGGAATTTTGCTCTCGGGCGATGTGTTCGACACCGATCTTCCCACCCTGTCCGATAAAGCCTTCTTTTTGTCCGTCGTGGAAAATTCTCCCGAGATCGTCTTTTTCGTCCTGCGCGGCAATCACGATAACGATCAGTCCTTTGCCGAGAAGAAACTCGGTAACTTAAAGACGTTCGGAAAAAATTTCGTCAGCTACGACTTTTGCACGGTCACCATCGGCGGCGTGGAGGATAACAGAGCGGACGCCCTCTCCCGCGTCTCCTTCCGAGCGGACGGCAAGAATATTCTCCTTTTGCACGGGGGAATTGAAGGGGAAATCCCGCTCGACGCTCTTCGGGGAAAGAATATCGATTATCTCGCTCTGGGGCACTACCATTCTTATCGTCAGGATTCGTTGGACGAGAGGGGCGTGTACTGTTACAGCGGCTGTCTCGACGGGCGCGGCTTCGATGAGTGCGGCGAAAAGGGATTCGTCCTCCTCGACGTTACCGACCGTATTCGGACGACTTTCATCCCCTTTGCCTCCCGAACCATTCGGGAAGAGCGGGTGGACGTCTCTCGGGCGCTCAACGCCTACGAGGCGTACGGTATTCTCAAAAGGACTATCGATTTCAAGGAGCGGGATTATTATCTCGTTCACCTCGTCGGGGAGATGAAACTGCCCTTTGAAAAGGAGGAGGAGATCGCGACGTATCTTACCTCCGACTGTTACTATTCCCGCGTGAAGGACGAGACGACTCTTTTGATCGACGCGGATTCTCTGGCGGGAGAGCTGTCCCTGCAAGGGGAATTTATCCGCTTGGCGAGAGAGGACGCGTCCCTCTCCGAAGAGGATCGGCAACAGGTTCTTCGTTACGGATTGATGGCGCTATCGGGCAAGGAGGTGGAATGATATGAGGTTGCTCTCTTGTACCATTGAACATTTCGGGGCTCTTTCCGAGAGTAATTATGCCTTTCGGGAAGGCTTAAACGTGTTTTTGCAGGATAACGGCAAGGGAAAAACCACCCTTTGCGCCTTTTTGAAAGCCATGCTCTACGGGCTCCCTTCCGTCAGGGCGGATTCCTTCAACGCGCGTTCGCATTATTACCCCTTTGCGGGCGGCAAGTACGGCGGTTCCCTCACGCTCGAAAAGGAGGGCAAGATTTACCGAATCGAACGCTTTTTCGATAAAAAGAGCGAAAAGAAGGACGAATGTAAGGTATATTGTAACGACCGCTTGATAGAGTCGCAGAATATCGGTCAGGAGCTCTTCGGCTTGAACGAGGAATCTTTTGAACGCACCGTTTTATTCACCTCGGAGGACACCGAGGGCAGGACGGACGAGGAGATTGTATTAAAGCTCAATCGCGTCGTTCAGAATACGGACGGCGAGGCGCTCGAAAAGGCGAAATTCCTCTTGAGCAAAGCGAAAAAGGTCTACCGCGCCGATCGCGGCAACAATGATGAGATTTCGCATACGAAGGAGGCTCTCGCCCGTTACGACGCCCTCTTGTCCGAGGCGGAACAGACGAAGGCGAGCTTGCAGGAGGCGCAGGCGCGCTATCGCGAGCTGGAAAAGAACATTCCCGTGCTCGAAGACGCGGATTCCGATCTGCAAAAGAGAAAAGTCGCTTGCGAACGGTATACCTATTACAAGGCGGCAGCCGACGAGTGCGCCAAGGTGCAGGAAGAAAAAAGCAAACTGTACTATCGTTATCCCAAGGGACTTCCCACCGAGGAGGAATTAAAGCAGATCGCCTTGATCGAGCGGGAGACGATTTTCTATCAGGGCAAGCAGGAAGAGCTTGAATTTTCTCACGAAGAGGAATGGCGTAAATTAGACGAGCGATACGGCAGGAACGAGCCGACGGAAGAGGTTCTCAATACGGTCAGGGAACAGCGAGACGAGCTGATGGTGCTGGAAAGAAAACTTTCGGCGTACGCCGACGGGCATTACGAGGAAAAACCGACGAAGTTCAGCCGTATTCCTTACCTGTTGTTGTGCATTGCGGTGATCGTCGCGCTCGCCGTCGGGGTGGCGCTATGGCAATTCAGCTACTTCGACTACGCAAAATATACCTTTATCGGCGGTATCGTCCTTTTGGCGCTCGACGGATTCTTTTACCTCCTGCGCGCCATTCGATGGGTGTCGGAAAACCAAAACAAACGTCGGGAATCGCGAGAGGACGTGATCCATCAGGCGAAAAAGATCCGAAGTTCGCTCGTCGAATTTTTTGCCGAGTACGGCTTGCAGGGAGACGTCAAAAATCTTCCCGACGTCATGACGGGCGACCTCGTCACCTTTCACGCCCTCTCCGCGGAAAAGGCGGACAAGGAACGCCGCAAGAGGGATTTTGCCCTCTTACAGCAAAAAAACGACGATAAACTGTTCTTTATTCGGCAGAAATATAATTTGAACGACGAGTCGTATGAAACGCTCAGCGCGCTCAAAGCCAAAGACGATGCTCTGAGCGAATCCCTGCAAACGCTCGGCGAACGCATGGAGAAATATCGCATGGAGCCCGTTTCCTATTCGGAGGAAGAGGAAACGACCTTAAAGGAGCTGTTGAAAAACAGCAGAAAGGAGTTTATCGAGCTGAAAACGCAGATCGAACAGATGGAACACGTGGCGGAAAAAGTGGAGCGCTATCGCAGTCAACGCGCGCTCGCGGCGGAACATCTTGCCGATATCGAGCGCAGGGAAAGACTTTTATTAAAGACGATGGAACTTCTTTCCCGCGCGGGGGATAACCTGCGCAGTCGCTACGTTTCTCCCGTCAAGATGACCTTCCGCGCGTACGCGGAACGCTTGAAAAAAATATCGGATACGCAGTTGTCTCTCGACGAAAACTTTGCCGTCTCCTTTGAAAAGAACGGCGAAAAACATACGGAGGAATACCTCTCTTCGGGGGAAAAGGCGATCGCCTTTCTCTGTATGCGCCTCTCCCTTCTCGACGGAATGTACGAGGGGGAAACGCCTTTTCTTCTTTTCGACGACGCGTTTGCCCTGCTCGATCAGGGGGCGTTAAAGAAGGTGGAAACGCTTCTCAAAGACCTCGGCAAGGACAGACAGATTCTCTATTTCACCTGTCATCCTTCCCGCAGTTTCGTATAAACAAAGAAGTCGGAGTTTCTCCGACTTCTTTTATAAGAAGAGCCGACGGGAACAGTTTACCCGTCGGCTCTTTGGCGTCTTGATCAGAATAAGATACCGAAAAGATTGAATTGCGAGAAGATGACTACCGTTACCAGGGAAACGGTGCTCATGATCTTGATGAGGATATCGAGGGAAGGACCTACGGTATCCTTCAAGGGATCGCCCACCGTATCGCCGACGACGGACGCGTCGTGCGCGGGGGAACCCTTCGCCTGACCTTCCACGCCGCCCGCTTCGATGAATTTCTTCGCGTTATCCCATGCGCCGCCCGCATTTCCCGTAAAGATCGCGAGCATGATCGCCGTGATGGTAGCGCCGATCAGGATACCGCCTACGAATTCCGCGCCGAACACGAATCCCGACGCGAGCGGGAAGAGGATCGCCAAAAGACAGGGAATTCTCATTTCCTTCAAGGAGCCCTGCGAGGAGATTTCGATGCAGGTCTTATAATCGGGCATGGCTTTTCCTTCCCGAAGTC
>CAMFEK010000053.1 GCA_945949395.1 uncultured Clostridia bacterium | reverse complement strand
CGATCCGCAAAACGCCATTTTACAATACGCCATTCGCTACGACTACGATTCCTTCTTCGAGAACGAGATCGCCCTTCGGCAGGGCGCCTGCTTTCCGCCCTTTGCGCTCATCGTCCGCGTGATGATCACTTCGGAGTCGGAGGAAAAGGCGGTCGAGGTTCTCAAAAAGGTGTATTTCGAGCTGGAGGCGATCTATCAGGCAAATTCGGAAAAATTCACCTTTTTCAACAAAATGCGCGCCCCCATCAAGCGCATACAAAATAAAGAGCGTTTTCAGGTGCTCATGCGCCTGAAAGATAACGAGCTTCTCCCGCAAATCTATGCCATTTGCGCGGAGAACAAAACCAAGGACGTCCTCGTTTCTGTCGAGGAAAATCCCGGAAATCTAACGTAAAGGAGAAAAATAAAATGGCAATTCGCAACGTAGTGCAGGTCGGAGACGACGTATTGAGACAAAAGTGTTTTCCCGTGGAGGTATTCGACGATAAGCTCGCCTGCCTCCTCGACGATATGAAAGAGACGGTAAAGAAGGAAGAGGGCGCGGGGCTTGCGGCTCCGCAGGTCGGCATTTTGCGCCGAATCGTCGTTTGCGATGTGGAAGAGGGCTTTTTCGAGCTCATCAACCCCGTCATGCTCTCGCAGAAGGGCGAGCAGTGCGGCTATGAAGGCTGCCTCTCCGTAAAGGGAAAGAGAGGCGTCGTGAGCCGTCCCAACAAGGTTTCCGTGTCCTATCAGGACCGTCACGGGGAAAAGCATATCGTCAACGCCAAGGGATTTTTCGCCCGCTGTCTCTGTCACGAGCTCGATCATCTCGACGGGATCCTGTATATCGACAAAGCGATCAAGGTGGAGAACGATTAAATGAAGATCTTATACGCGGGCACGCCCTCTTTTGCGGTCGCGCCCTTAAAACAACTCGTCGAGGCGGGCTATCCCGTCGTCGGTGTCGTCACGCAGACGGATAAGCCGCAGGGGAGAAAGGGCGTTATTACCCCTTCCCCCGTCAAGGCGTACGCGACGGAAACGGGGATCCCCGTCTACCAGTACGATAAGATTCGTCTGCACGCCGACGAGGTGAAAGCCATCGGTGCGGACGTCATGATAACCTGCGCCTACGGTCAAATCTTAACGCAGGAGATTTTAGACGCCTTTCCCAAGGGCGTATGGAACATTCACGCCAGCTTGCTGCCCCGCTATCGCGGCGCGGCGCCCATTCAGTGGTGCGTGCTGAACGGGGAAGAGTACACGGGCGTCACTATCATGAAGACGGATATCGGTCTCGATACGGGGGATATCCTGTTGGTCAAGCGTTTGAAGATCGGCGAGAGGGAAACGAGCGGAGAGCTCGCCGCCCGCCTTTCTGCTCTCGGCGCGGAAGCCATCGTCGAGGCGATGCCGCTCATCGAGCGCGGCGCGCAGGACCTGCTGTTGCAGGATTCTTCGCAGGCGTTTACGGTCAAAAAAATCACGCGGGAGCAGGCAAAAATCGACTTTTCCCGCTCGGCGAGGGAGATCGTCAATAAAGTGCGCGGCATGAATCCCGAACCGATCGCCTACGCCCTCTTAAACGGCGCTCCCGTCAACGTGTTTCAGGCGGAGGTTTGTTCAGAGAGCACAAACGAGCCGTTCGGTACGGTCGTCAGCGACAGTCCGAAGAAGGGACTTATCCTTTCTTGCGGGAACGGGGAAACCATCAAAATCCTCGAGGCGCAGATGCCGGGCGGAAAGCGCATGAAGGGGAGCGATCTGTTAAACGGAAGAAAAATTACCAAGGGGCAACGCTTTGATCTCTAATCCTATCTACGATCCGTATCTCATATTAACCAAGGTCTATTCGGAGGGCGCGCACGTAAAGCAAGCCATCGCCGACACCTATATCGAGGAGCTTTACCGATCCCGAACGGTCAGGATCGTGTACGGCGTGCTCGAAAACGACGGATATTTGAGCTATTGCATCAAGCATTACGCCCCGAAGGCTCCCAAGCTCGCCGTTCGCACCATACTGAAGATATCCCTGTATATGATTCTTTTTATGGAGAAATCCCGCTATATGGTCACGGATAACGCCGTGGAGCTGTGCAAAAAGCTCGGCAAAAGCGGCGTCAGCGGATTTGTCAACGCCTTTTTGAGGAAGTTCGACAGGGAGGAAATCCTCCTTCCCGCAGGGGATGAGGGGCTCGCCGTGAAATACAGCTTTCCTCTCTTCGCCGTCAAAAAGATCAAGGAGGCGTACGGCGATCGCGCAAAGAGTATCCTTTCGGCGTCCTCCAAGGGCGTGACCGTTCGCTTTGAAAGAAACGAGGAGAAATATCTCGACAAAGAGCATCTCGAAACGCCCTTCCCGCACGTGTATATCTTCAAAAATTTCGTCCGGGAGGAAGGCTTTTTTGCGGGGGATTACACCTTTCAGTCGGTCGGTTCGGTCGCGATTTGCGATCTCGTGCCCTCCTGCGAAAAGCTGCTCGACGCCTGCGCCGCGCCCGGCGGAAAATCCGTTCTGCTCGCCAAACGGTGCAAAAAAGTCATCTCTACCGAGTTGCACGAGCACCGCGTTTGTCTCATCACGCAATACAAGCAGCGCATGGGAAAAGAAAACGTAACGGAGATGCAGGCGGACGCCACGGCGGAAAAAAGCGAGTTTCTCGAGGCGTTCGACGGCGTGCTCTGCGACGTTCCCTGCTCGGGGTTCGGAACGTTTGCCGAGAATCCCGATATCAAGTTGAAGGGAGATACCCTCATTGAGTTAAACAAAACGCAGATCGCCATTTTGGAGAACTGCCGCAAGTACGTAAAGAGGGGAGGAACGCTCACCTATTCCACCTGTTCGTTGTTCCGCGAGGAAAACGACGATATCGTCGGACAATTCTTAAAGAAGCATACCGATTTCGAGCGGGTGGAGATAGACAGTCCGCTCGATCATCTCAAAACGGAATACGGTTTGCAATTTTTGCCGGACACGGCGTACGGCGCGGGCTTTTACGTCGCGCAATTGAGAAAAAAGTAATATGAAAAGAATTATTCAGGATCTCTCCTATGCGGAGATCGAAACGCTCGTTTACTCGCTCGGCGAAAAGAAATTTCGAGCCAAACAACTGTACAGCGGTCTCATGAAGGGGAAAAATATCTCCGAGATCACCGATATTTCCAAGGCGTTTCGTCAAAAGCTCTTGGAGCTGTTCGAGGACGAGACGATCGCGCTGCAAGAAACCTTTCATTCCGCCGACGGCACGGAGAAGTTTTTGTTCCGCTTAGCGGACGGCAATCTCGTCGAGGGCGTCCTCATGCGCTATAAGTACGGCAACACGCAATGCGTTTCCACGCAGGTCGGCTGTCGAATGGGGTGTAAGTTCTGCGCGTCTACCTTAAACGGGCTATTGAGAAACCTCACCGCGGGGGAGATACTCTCTCAGGTGCTGAAAATAAACGCACTCTACGGCACGGACAAGGAGCGGGGCGTGACGAATATCGTGTTGATGGGCAGCGGCGAACCGCTCGACAACTACGACAATACCGTCAGGTTTTTGAAAAACGTCACGGCGGAGGGCGGCATCCACGTGTCTGCGCGGAATATTTCCCTTTCCACCTGCGGATTAGTCCCCAAAATTTACGATCTCGCTAAGGAGGGCATTCCGCTCAACCTCACCATCTCCCTGCACGCGACGAAGGACGAGGAGCGCAAGCGCATCATGCCCGTGGCGAACGCCTACACGATCGACGAGATCTTAAAGGCGTGTTCGCATTATTTCGACGTGACGGGCAGAAGATACTACTTTGAATATACGCTCATCGAGGGGGAGAACTGCGACGAGGAACACGCACTCGCCCTTGTCAAACTATTAAAGGGAAAGCCCTGCCACGTCAATCTCATTCGATTAAACGAGGTGAAGGAGAGAACGCTGAAAGCGCTTGACGATAAGTCGGCGTACCGCTTTTTGGGCGTTCTCGAAAAAAACGGGTTGTCGGCAACCCTTCGCCGTCAGATCGGTTCGGATATCGGCGGCGCGTGCGGACAGCTTCGGGCAAGTTATCTCGAAAACAACGAATAACGGGAAAAGGGGAAGAAATTCCCTTTTTTTCTTGCAATGCCGGCATCGCTATGCTATAATCGGGGAAAGGAGGTGATTTCTTTGCAGACCAAATATCCCATTTTGCTCGTGCACGGCGTCGCGATCAAAAATATGTTAGGCGTAAAGGCGTTTGGCAAGATCGACCGTATCTTAAAAAGTCAAGGGTATCACGTACATATCGCGGAGCAGGACGGCTTCGGCACCATCGAGAACAATGCGGGACAGCTGAAGGAACAGATCGAGGAGATTCTGCAAAGGGAAAAGGCGGAAAGAATCAACCTCATCGCTCATTCCAAGGGCGGACTCGATTGTAAATATCTCATCAAGGAGCTCGGCATGGAGGATAAGGTAGCCTCTCTCACCACCCTGTGTACGCCGCATAAGGGTTCGCCGATTGCGAGCAGTCTGTTGAAATTGCCTTCGTTCGCCTTGAAATTCATCGCTTTTTGGATCAACTTCTGGTACCGTATCTTCGGCGATAAGCACCCCGACGCCCTCGCCGTCTGCAGGCAACTGCAACGGGTGGAGGAGATGGAAACGGAAACGCTGAACGTTTCGGATAAGGTGTATTGTCAGAGCTTTTCCACGCGCATGGATCATCCGAAGGACGACTTTATTTTAGGCATCCCCCTCCTGTTCTCCCGCCTCGTCGAGCGGTCGGAAACGGACGGGCTTGTTCCGCTCGATTCCACGCTGTTCGGTTTCTATCGCGGAGACTGTACGGACGGTTCCGTTTCCCACCAACAAATCGTGGATTTCATGGCTTCCAAAAAGAAAAAAGATAAGATATACGCCTTTTACGGAGCTCTATGCGAGGAGCTCGCTAAGTTGGGATTCTGAAACGTTTTTTTGACGGTAGGATTCGCCGCTCTCACGGCGGGCAGCGCGACTTTGCTTATCCTCTCTGTTCGCAAGGCGAAAAGGGAAAATAAGCAATAATTTGATACTTCCTCCTAAAGTATAAAGGATCCCTCTGTTCTTTTGAAGGACAGGGGATAATTTGTCTAAAAAATCGAAAATGAAGTGAACCTAAAAAGTTGGACAAAAAATTAAATTTTAATCTTGTGAATGAGTTCGATATTGTATCGGACTCATTGCTTTTAGTTTGAGAGATATTCTCTCATTATTGTAGTACACTATGTACTCCTCCAAACAACGGATGAACTCAGCCGTTGTTTGAAATTTTTCCCCAAAAAACATTTCTACTTTGAGCCGTCCGAAAAAGTTTTCCATACTGCTGTTATCCAAACAGTTTCCTTTCCTTGACATGCTTTGTCTTATGTTATGCTCAGCAAGCAATCGTTGGTATTCTCTCATTTGGTACTGCCAACCTTGATCTGAATGCAAGATCGGTCTTGCATCGTTCGGTAGTTTCTCAAATAACCCGTTAAGCATTTCTCTTGTTTGCCAAAAGTTTGGACTTCTTGAAATATTATAAGATATAATTTCTCGGTTATATAGATCCATTATAGGAGATAAATATACTTTCTCCCCACAAACAGAAAACTCCGTTACGTCTGTCGTTAATTTCTCAAAAGGCTTATTCGCTTCAAAGTTTCTCTTTCAGATATTCGGAGCAACTTTTCCAACTTCTCCTTTATAAGACTTATACTTGCTTCTACGTTGTTTCGCCTGCAAATGTAACGTTTTCATCAGTTTCAATACCGTTTTATGGTTAATTATATAGCCTTTTTGTCTTAAAACTGCCGTTATTCTCCTATAACCGTATCTTTGCTTATTCTTTGTGAATACTTCTAATATTTCTTCTTTCTCTACAAAATACTTGTCCTTATTGCGTTTCTTGTAGTGGTAATAGAATGTACTTCGTTTTATCTTTGAAATTTTTAACAGGATTTCAAGCGGATATTTTTGCCTTAACTGCGTAACTATTTCTGCTTTTTGCTTTTCTTTTGTTCTTCCGCTGCAATTAAGGCACTCAATTTTTTTATGTATTCATTCTCCGCTCTCAAATATTCTACTTCTTCTTTTAATCGCTGATTTTCTACAATTAAATCGTTTTCTACCTGTTTATCTAACGGTTTCTTTTAGACCGTTTTCGCTTTGTCGAAGAACAACTGGACCGAATAATCAGCGACTTAATGCGTCGGAAAGAATATGTGGAGTTTTATGTAGGACGAAACGGCGATTTTGATACAATGGTCGCTTCTGCTGTGAAACGCTGTCAAAAACGATACGGAAAAGAAAACAGCAGCTTGATTTTAGTTATACCATACGCCGTTGCAAATATGGATTTATTTTCTATACGGGTAAGGCAGAGGATTGGCAGAATGTAACGGTTGGCGGCAGCAATGGTTCGTTTACTAGTAGCAAAGTGCATTATTATTCTGAAAACGCCCCTACATCACAGGGAAAGTATTGGCATTATGTTGATGGTGTCCCTACGGCATGGACGAACTGGAATGTTACACTGTAAGTAGAGTCGACAAACACCCTAAAATCTGATATAAT
>CAMFEK010000052.1 GCA_945949395.1 uncultured Clostridia bacterium | reverse complement strand
GTACAGATCCTCTATGGACGAAATGCCGCCGCTCGCGATGACGTTAAGCCCCGTTTCCCGCTGCATTCTTTCCGTCTCCTGCAAGGAAACGCCCTGCATGGCGCCGTCCTTGCCGATATCCGTGAACACGCACACGCCGACGCCCTTTTGCTTGGCTTGCTTTCCGAAATCAACGGCTTTCAAGGAAGAATCCTCCGTCCAGCCCTTCACGGAAAGGTATCCGTTCTTGGCGTCGATGCCCGCGACGATGCGATCGCCGTATTCCGCTACGAGGGAATAGAACAGCTCGGGATCGGTATAGCAGAGCGTTCCCAAAACGACGCGCGTCGCGCCCGCCTCCAAGCGATCCTTTACGTCTTGATAACTTCTCAATCCGCCGCCGCTCTGCACGGGCACGCCGAGCGACGCGATCTTTTCAATCGTCTGATTGATGAGGCTCTCCCCGTCGAACGCGCCGGACAGATCCACGACGTGCAGATATTCCGCGCCGCAATCCGCCCATTGCTTTGCCCGCTCGAGGGGCAAGCCGTAATCGGTGACGTTCTCCTTTTTGCCGTATAAGAGCCGAACGGCTCTGCCGTCTAATATATCGATAGCCGGAAACAATTTCATGCTTTCACCTTTTTCTTCTTTTCTTTTTCCACCGATACGGAAACGATATATTCGACGTTCACGATCTCCTTTTCGTAGCCGAGTCCGTCCGTCACGATCACGCAATGATTTTCCACCTGACGAATGACGCCGTAAACGGGTTCGTCCAGCGTCTTGATCGTACATACCTTTCCGATGAGTTCCTTTAAAAGTTCTTCCAAATTCGTATTCTCCTTTCTCTTTCTCATGAGGAAATTATTCTTCTTTCTCCTTCTTTTCCCCGCGAAATACAGAGGAAAAAGGCATAAAAACAGGAGGATGAGGAGCCAATAATACTTCATAGAGAGACGAAATTTTTCAGCAGGCGAATGCCGATATCGCCGCTCTTTTCGGGATGAAACTGCGTGCCGTACACGTGCTTGCCGTCCCAAACCGCCGCCGCATACTCCGTATAATAATTACACTTCGCGACGGTATATTCTTCCGTCGTCTCGGCGTGATAGCTGTGCACGAAATAGAACTCGCTGCCCTCTTCGATCCCCGAAAAGAGCGGAGAGCGCAACCCGTACACCTGATTCCAACCGATTTGGGGAATTTTTCCCTGCGTAAAGCGGACGACGCTCCCTTTACAAAAATCCAAGCCCTCGTTCTCGCCGTCCTCGAAGGAACGGGAGAGCAAAAACTGCATCCCCAAACAGATACCGAGAATATCCGTGTTTTCGGAGCGGGCTTTGACGTAATCGGCAAGTCCCCTCCTCTTCAGCTCCTCCATGCCCTGACCGAAGGACCCGACGCCGGGAAGAATGAGCTTGTCGCAGGTATTAAGAAGGGAGATCTCCCCCGTGACGACGGCTTTTTCGCCCAAAAATTCGAGAGCCTTTTGCACGGAACGCACGTTTCCCATTCCGTAATCGATGATGCCTATCATATTCGCTCCTTACGCCAAAACGCCCTTGGACGAGGGAACCCGATCGGAGACGATCGTCACGGCGTCCTGCATACACTTAGCGAGCGCCTTGAAAATGGCTTCCGCCTCGTGATGCTTGTTCCCCTTGGCAAGCAATTTCACGTAGAGATTGACGCCCGCATTCATGACGAAGGCGCGCAGGAACTCTCCGATGAGTTCCGCGTCGAAAGAACCGATTTTCCCTTCGGAGAGCTCGCCGTCCAGATCGAGCGTCAAGTACGCTCTGCCCGAGATATCAAGCGCGACGAGAGCCGCCGTCTCATCCATGGGAACGACGCGGTCGGAAAAGCGAGCGATGCCCTTTTTGTCCCCGAGCGCGGCGCGCAGCGCCTGCCCGAGCGCGATGCCGATATCCTCGGTGGAGTGATGATCGTCCACCTGAATATCCCCGACGCATTTCACGATAAGATCCATGCCCGAATGAACGGAAAAAAGTTCGAGCATGTGATTCAAGAAACCGACGCCGCTGTCGATATCATGTTTTCCCTTTCCGTCCACGTTGAGGGAAAGGCTGATTTTCGTTTCGTTTGTATTTCTGACAATTTCCGCAGTTCTCATGGTTTCTCCTCAATCTTTCAATCTGACTCTTACGGCGTTGGCGTGCGCGGTCAAACCTTCTTTTTCTGCCATCTGAATGATATGATTTCCGTCCTTTTTGATAGCCTCTTTACTGTATTTGATGACGGACATCTTGCGCAGGAAGATATCTTGATTGAGCACTTCGAAGAACTTTGCCGTGCCGCCCGTGGGAAGAATGTGATCGGGGCCCGCAAAATAGTCGCCGACGGGTTCGGGCGTGTAGGCGCCCAAAAACACCGCGCCCGCGTTGCGAACGAAAGGCAACAGCTCCTCGTTGTTCTCCGTATAAATTTCCATGTGCTCGGGCGCGATCTCGTTGGCGAGCTCGATCGCCTGCATGAGATTTTCCGCCACGACGATGCCGCCGCTGTATTCCACGGAATACTCCGCAATCTCACGGCGGGATAAGAGCTTGATCTGCTTCTCCACTTCCGCCTGCACCTTCAAGGCAAAATCCTTATCGTCGGTAATGACGATGGAACGGGCGAGCTTGTCGTGTTCCGCCTGAGAGAGGGTGTCTGCCGCCACGTATTCGGGGTTCGCCTTATTGTCGCAGACGATGAGAATTTCCGAGGGCCCCGCGAGCATATCGATGCCGACCTGTCCGTAAACTTCCTTTTTGGCGAGCGTCACGAAGATGTTGCCGGGACCCGCGATGACGTTGACTTTGGGAATGCTCTCGGTGCCGTAGGCGAGCGCGGCGATCGCCTGCGCGCCGCCCACCTTATAGACGGCGTCCGCGCCGCATTCCTTTGCGGCGACGAGCGTGACGGGATTGATCTTTCCGTTCTTGGCGGGAGTCGTCACCACGATATGGGGCACGCCCGCCGCTTTCGCGGGCAGAATACCCATGCAGACGGACGAAAACAGAGGCGCCGTTCCGCCGGGAACGTAAATGCCCGCCCGATCCACGGGGCGAACGGTATAGCCCGTCTTTCTGCCCAGCTCGTCCGTGCGGATATCCTCCTGCATCAAAGAGCGGGAATGATAGGACAAAATGTTCTCGATGGCGATGCGAATGGTAGCAAGGAGCTTATCGTCCACCTGCTTGTAGGCTTCCTCGTACTCCTCCTCGCTGACTTTAATCGTCTTTTCCGTCAAAATCGTGTTATCGAATTTTTCTTCGTAGGCGAAAACGGCGGAATCCCCGTTTGCTTTGACGTCCTTTACGATCGCTTTTACGGTGGAGACGAGGGATTCGTCTTCAAAGCCGCCGCGCTCGAGCAATTCTTTGCAATCCTTAATATCGTATATCTTCATTTTTTATTCCTCGATTTCCTTTCTCATTTTTTCGATCAGGGGGAGCAGGACGTCCGCCTTGGTCTTTAAGCTGACCTTGTTTACGACGAGCCGCGCCGATACGTTGAAGATCTCCTCAAGAACGACGAGCCCGTTCGCCTTTAAGGTGGAGCCCGTCTGCACGATGTCGAAGATCATATCCGCAAGTCCCGTTACGGGCGCGAGCTCGATGGAGCCGTTCAGCTTGATGATTTCGATCTCTTCCCCACGGGAGGCAAACAACCGCTTTGCCGTGTTGACGTATTTGGTCGCGACGCGCAGGTGCGGGTGCGTGAGTTGGCTCTTTCTCTGCGGAAAGCCCGCGAGACACAGCTTGCAAGCCTCGAACTTCAAATCGAGCATCTCGTAAAGATCCTTATCCTGTTCCAAGAGGGTATCCTTGCCGACGATGCCGATATCGGCGATGCCGTATTCCACGTAGGTGGGTACGTCGGAAGGTTTTACCAAAAAGAAACTGTATTTCCCGTCCGCGCTCGTTAAAACGAGTTTTCTCGTATCCTCGAACACGACGGATGCGTCAACCCCGCACTTTTCAAAGAGCTCGGCGCTTTCGCTCGCTAACCTTCCCTTTGCCAACGCTATGGTGATCATAAACTCTTCAAGCCCTCCTTTGTCGCCAAATATACTTCGGATTTTTTATCGGCGACGTACTTTTTGCCCTCTTCCACGCTGCCCGTGAAGAAATCCGCTATTTTCCCCTGCGCGGTGAACGCGCGGTACACGCCGTACGCCACGCTCTCGGCGCCCGGTTCGCTCAAGATGATGAGGTCGGGATCGGGCACTTTTACCAGCTTACCCTGACGTTCCAAAACCATCAGACATCTCTTTAAGCCCATGGCGAAACCGACGGCGGGAATACTCTTGCCGAATTCGTCGGCGAGAGAATCGTATCTGCCGCCGCTCAAGATATCCGTTCCGAAATCCTTGACGTAACCCGTGAACACGACGCCGGAATAGTAGGCGAGGCTCTTGACGGTGCCAAGGTCGATGGAGATGTAATTTTCCAGCGAAAAGCTCTTCAAGATGGCGTACACCTGCTTGAGATGATGCAGCGCGGAGAGCGCCTCTTCGTTCTTCGTGAGTTCCTCGGCGCGGGCGAACACCTCCTCGCCGCCAAACAGCGTCGGGAGCGCCATAATGGCGTTCGCCGCCTCTTTCTTTTCCTTGCTGCGGGAGAGGATCATCTGCACGGAGAGGGAATCCTTGGCGTTTACGCTGCGGCGAATCTCTTCCGCCTCCTCTTCCGTGAGAGAGCTTTCGGAGAGCAAGCCCTTAAAGAAACCGACGTGCCCGATATCGATGATAAAATCCTGAACGCCCGTCTCCTTTACGCATTCGATGGCAAAGGCGATGGTCATCGCGTCGGAGAGCGGCGAGGACACGCCGAAACACTCCACGCCCGCCTGCAAAAATTCCCGTTGCGAAACGCTCTCGGACGTGGAATAATTCCATACGTCGGAAACGTAGGAGAGCTTTACGTCCGTGTCCGTCAAACGGGTAGCCGCAATGCGCGCCGCCGCGAGCGTCATATCGGGGCGGAGAACCAAAAGTTTGCCGTCCCGATCGGTCATCTTGAACATTCTCTCCTGCGCGATGCTGTTTTTGATGCAGGCAAAGGTGTCGTAGTATTCGATCGCCGCGGAAGAAACGGGAATGCACCCCGCCAAAGAGAATTTTTTCTCTAACTTATTTTTGATCAAATTCAAATTATAGCATTCTTCGGGAAGGAGATCCTGTACGCCCGAAGGGAGATTAAAATATCCCATAAAAGCTCCTTTTGGAAAAAAATTTCTATGATAATTCAAATTTAATTCTATCATATTGAGAGAGGATAAGTCAATTAAATGTTAAGCCTGTCATAAAAAAACGCTTGTACGGGCAGGTAATTTCCCTTACAAGCGTGGATCAGACACATCGTCTTATATCGAGAATATTATACGATAAACCCCCGTTTTTGTCAAGCGTTTTTGTATAAAAATTCATTTTTCCCGCGACGACGGACGATTGATAGATCTTTGACCTTCCGCTTGGAAAAGGAGACGAAAACCCGGCGGAGACGGGAGAAAGCGATCTTTCTTTACAAAGATCCATAGTACAGGATATGAACAAAGCAAAAAAAGGGTTCACGTTTTTCTCGCTTTTTAAGCAAGTTCGAGAAAAAAGTGAAGAGCTCTTGATTTTTTTCGCCGCGGTGATATAATAAAGCTATCATAAAAAACGAAGGGAGAACACCTATGAAAATCGGGTTACGAACGATAAAATCCTGCGTCGCCGTCTTTTTATCCTTGGCGATCTTTTTAGGGCTACACGCCGTCAATTACGCCTTGGGCTACGACCAAAGCACCTTCGAGCTTTCCATCGATCCGCAATACTGGTTTTTGCCGACCAACTTCTACACGCCCTTCTTCGCGAGCATCGCCGCCGTGTACGCGCTGAGCCGAAACGTTGCGGAGTCGAGAAAGCAGGCAAAGCTCCGCACGCTCGGTTCCGTCGTCGGCGGTTATTACGGATACGTCATCATCGCGATCACCGAATGGCTGTTCCTCGACACGCTGAACTTGCGCAGCGGCACCATTTTGTACTGTTCGATCCTCTATACGATCGTGGCGCTCGGCATTATCGGGCTCATCGCCTTGACGGTAAAATGCAAGATCTCCTACGTGACCTTTATTTCCTGCCTCACCTATCTCTCCGTCACCGTCTCCATACGCAACGGCGGCATGAACGCCTTTTTGTTCGCGACCAACCGCATACTGTCCACCGTCGTCGGCGTGCTCATCGCGCTGTTTATCAATACGTTCCCGCAGTACTTCACCAAAAACAGGAACATCTTATTCGTTTCCTCTTTAGACAACTTACTGCTCAACGAGGAACACCGCTTTTCCCCCTTTATGGAATATAAGTTGAACGCCCTATACGGCGAGAAGTGCAACTATACTTTTATGACCACCCGCGCTATGACCTCGCTCGGCGGCATCTTCGAGAACACGGCGCTGAGCCTCCCCATCGTCGTGATGACGGGCTGCGCCACTTACGACCCGATCGGCAAGAATTACGAGGGCGTGGTTTCCCTCTCCCCCGAACTGCGGGCGCCCCTGGAAGAGCTGTTTGAAACGGAAAAAGTTTCCGTTCTCTCCTATCTGGTCAACGACAACACCCTGCACGCTTACTACAACGATCTGCACAGCGAGGGCGCAAAACTCTACTACGAGACGAGAAAAAAGCAC
>CAMFEK010000051.1 GCA_945949395.1 uncultured Clostridia bacterium | reverse complement strand
CGCACATGCTCGGGTTTGCCGTGGCCTCCTCCCGTGAAAATAAGATCGGCGGACTCATTTCGCAGGGCATCGGAACTTCCATGCTCCAAATTCCGAATATCATGAAAAAGCCGCAGATCATGATTCCCGAAATCGTTGCAAGCGCCGTCGTCGGACCTTTGTCTACTTGCGTGTTCGGCTTGCGCTGTAACGCGGCGGGAGGCGGTATGGGCACGTCCGGACTCGTCGGCGTATTCAACACGATCACCTGTTCTTTGGATGCGGGCGTCAACACGGCGATGGTCATTGTCGGCGTGATTCTGCTGTTCTTCGTTCTTCCCGCCGCCATCTCGCTTTTGGTGAGCGAATTGATGCGAAAGAAGGGTTGGATTCAGTTCGGAGACATGGCGCTATCCTATTAAAATGATATAAAAAGGCAAATTCTACTGTGAGTAGAATGGCGATACGATAAAATAGAGTTGAAATGTGCTATGGTAGAACGAGAGGTGCAACGAATAGACCTCTCGTTTTATTTTGTAGACGAGCCGAGCGAGACGGTAGCGAAAAAAGGGTTTTCAAATGGTTTTTGACCGTGTATAATAAAAACAGAAAATAAAAACGCAGGTGGTCATAAACTCATGAATAATTTTGTTATTGTTACCGATTCATCTTCCAACATTACCGAAGAGCTCTTAAAAGAATACGATATCAAAATGTTGCCCTATATCATCACGATCGACGGCGAGGACTTTTTATGCTACGAGGAGGGAATGGATTTTGAGGCTTCCGTCAAAAATCTTTACGACAGCATAAAGGGTGGTGCAAAGGTTACGACTACGCTCATCAACGGGGAGCGCTTTTGCGATTTCGTAGAGCCTTACTTAAAGGAAGGGAAGGACGTTTTGTTCCTTTCTATGTCGAGCGGGGTAAGCGGTACTTATAACGCCGTCAGCCATGCCTGTGAGGAGCTTTCTTTTAAGTACCCCGATAGAAAGTGCGTGGCGATCGATACGCTTGCGGCGAGTTTGGGGGAAGGACTTCTCGTTTTGCGCGCGGCGGAGCTCAAGAAGGATGGGAAGAGTCTAAATGAGATCGTCGCCATCGTCAACGAAGAAAAGAAGAGTATTCGTCAGGTGTTTACCGTCGACGATCTGAAATATTTAATGAACGGGGGAAGAATTTCCCGCCTGACTGCCGTAGTGGGTACTCTCCTTCATATCAAGCCCGTTTTGAAGGGGGATCAGGGTAAAATCGTAAGCCATTCCAAAGTGAAGGGCAGAAAGAAAGCCCTCGACTCTTTGGTGGAAGATTTCATTCGCACGGCAATAGAGCCTGAAAAACAGACGGTAGCACTCACGCATTTTGGCGCGAAGGAGGATGCCGAGTACGTGGCAAAACGTATTTCGGAGTCGGTCAAGGTGAAGGATTTTTTGATTCGCGATTACGATATGTGCACGGGTACATACGTAGGTCCCGGAACGGTAGCGCTCTTTTTTCTCGGCAACAACGGTTAAAATCATCAAAAAGGAAGTGTTTAGCAATACTTCCTTTTTCTTTTGTATCATCTTTGAAAAAAATGAAAATAAAATGTTTACTTTGTGAAAGGATTGTGATATAATAATATCAATTTTAGAAGGTCGTTTTAGGAGGACTTTGAAAGATGCTATTTAATATTTACGGCGAGACTGCAGGTTGGCAGTTGCTCGGTTGGGTGCTCGTGTTTGCGGGGTTAGTTTTGGCAAATGAATTTGCCCGCCGCACTTCCGTGGGCGGTATTATTTGTTTCTTGGGTATTCCCGCCGTTCTCACGGTTTACTTCGTCGCGATTTATATCGGCGCGGCGGTCGGCGCAGAGTGGGCTTTGACGAACCCTACTTACGTTCACATGAACAGTTGGTTCCATTATGCCAAGTTGTACGCGGCTACCATCGGCTGTATCGGTTTTATGATGATCAAGTATCATTGGGGAATCGGTAAATATAAGTGGTTCCGTTGTTTTCCCTTTGTCATCGTCGCCATCAACATTTTGATTGCCGTAGTCAGCGATTTTGAGTCTGCCCTTAAGGGCGGTATGAGCGGCGGATGGTGGTATTCCTCCGAAGGCATCTGGCTCTACGGCGGATGGTGGAACTGGTTGAACGGTATCGCCGGTATCATTAACATCGCCTGTATGACGGGTTGGTGGAATATCTATACTTCCAAGAAGAAACAGGATATGCTTTGGCCCGATATGACGTGGGTTTATATCATCGCATACGACGTATGGAACTTTGAATATACCTATAACAATCTGCCCAACCACGCATGGTATTGCGGTCTTGCGCTTTTGCTCGCGCCTACGTTTGCAAACGCATTCTGGAATAAGGGCGGTTGGATTCAGAACCGCGCCAACACGTTGGCTCTCTGGTGTATGTTCGCGCAGATCGTACCTATGTTTCAGGATTACTCCGTATTTACGACCTATTCTTCCGTATATCCCGCAGATTACACGTATCAGATGATGCAGGCGGGCGTTATGCCCTCTTCTGCAAATCCCACTATGCAGGGAATCATCTCTATATTAGCGCTTGCCATCAACGTCCTCGCGCTCACCGCGATCATCATGCGATCCGTTAAGGTGAAAAAGAATCCTTATACGAATGAGATCTTCACGGATCAGGAAGATTACAAGAAGGCAATGGAAAGAGCCGATAAGGAATTTTCCGAGCTGTACGTTTAACGAAATCAAAAAGGCAACAAACTCCGCAGATCATTCTGCGGAGCTTTTTTAACAAAAATATCCTTTCGTTTTTCAAATTTCTTGTAAACAGGCGAGCGATGTGCTATAATATCGGCATGATGGAAAATATATATCAGGTAAAAAAATGTGAATCGACTAACCCCATTCGCGTGAAGGTTCCCGGTTCAAAGAGTATCACGAACCGAGCTCTCATGCTCGCGGCGCTCTCTAGCGGGAGCTGTAAATTAAGCGGCGTGTTATTTTCCGACGATTCGAGAGCTTTTCTCGACTGTTTGGAAAAACTCGGCTTTACGTTATCCGTGGATGAGGAAAACAAGACGGTCACGGTAAAGGGTGAAAAGGGGAGAATTCCCAACGCCAAAGCCGAAATCAACGTGCGTAGCGCGGGAACCGCCGCTCGCTTTTTAACGGTCATGCTCGCGTTTGCCGGCGGAGAATATCGCTTAAATTCTTCCGATCAGATGAAAAAGCGTCCCATGGAACAACTCATCACCGCTTTGCGGCAGGCGGGCGTTCGTATCGAATGCCTGGAGGAAGAGGGACATTTCCCTTTTCTTATCAAGAGCGAAGGAATCCAAACGGATCGTATGGAGATCGATACCGAAATCTCCAGTCAATTCGCGAGCGCCATTTTGATGGCTTCCGTCTTGGTGAAGAAGGGACTGCATATCGTCACGACGGGTAATCGCACCGCGGGGGCGTACATAAAGATCACCCTCGAAATGATGAAACAATTCGGCATTTCCCTTACGCAGAAGGGCGGAGAGTATTTTGTGGCGCACAACGATTCGTTTTGCATTCCGGAATACGCCGTAGAGCCGGATTTTTCCGCCGCATGCTACTTTTATGCGGCTGGCGCTCTCCTCAATCGAGAAGTCGTGGTGGAAGGACTGCGTTTCGATTCCTTGCAGGGGGATAAAAAGTTTATCGGCGTTTTGGAAGACATGGGCTGTTCCGTATATTCCGATCACGGAGAGATTCGCCTGCGGGGCGCCAAAGAATTAAAGGGCGTTTGCGTGGATATGAACGATTTTTCCGATCAGGCGCTCACGCTCGCCGCCATCGCGCCGTTCGCCTCTTCACTCGTCAAAATCGAGCATATCGGGCATATCCGCAAGCAGGAATGCGACCGTATACGGGCAATCGCGCACAATCTTCGCCTTCTCGGCGTAACGGTCGAGGAGGGGGAAGATTACGTCGTCGTTTATCCTTGTCATGCGTTGCGGGAGACGACGGTCGAAACCTATCACGATCATCGAGTGGCTATGGCGTTTGCCGTCGGCGGATTAAAAGAGGGGAACGTCACGATCTCAAATCCATCCTGTTGCAAAAAGACGTTTGAAAATTTCTTCGACGTACTGGAAAGCGTTTATGAATAAGACGTTGACTTTGACCGCGGAAGGGCGTATACAAGTTCGCGATCTCTTGCGCCGACACATTTCCTACGGTCAGATGAAAGCCTTAAAGAAAAACGGCTGCATACTCTGTAACGGAAAAGCGGTCAACGCGCGTTATCTGCTGCATGCGGGAGATTTGCTCACCTTGTGTTTTTTGGAAGAGAAGCAAACGACGTACCAAGCAAAACGTATGGACGTAAAGGTGCTCTATGAAGACGAAGATTATCTCGTCGTCGATAAGGGCGTCGGCATCAGCTGTATTCCGAATCAAAAAGGCAGAGATAATCTCTTAGAAGGGGTATCTTTATACTATCCTGATGATACTTTTCACGTGCTGACGCGTTTGGATAAGGACACTTCGGGGCTTGTTCTTCTTGCGAGAAGTTCTCTTGCGGCGAGCGCGATAGAGGAAATCAAAAAGCTGTATTTGGCGCTCGTAGAAGGAATCATCGAAACGCCCGTTCGAATAGACGCGCCCATTGCGCGGGGTGAAGATATCAAACGCATCGTTTCCGACGAAGGAAAGCCTTCCGTGACGATCGTAAGACCACTTGAGAAACGAGCGGAGGGAACGATAGTGGAATGCGAACTCTTGACGGGCAGGACGCATCAGATTCGCGTGCATCTATCGCATATCGGGCATCCCATCGTCGGAGACACGCTGTACGGAAACGGCGTAGGGGCGTACAATAGTGGACAAAAATTACTCTGTTACCGCTTGGAATGGGTACAGCCTTTCACGAAAGAAAGAATTTCCATCGTGTCGGAGAGAAGTTTATAAAATATCAAAAGGACTCGTTTTACGAGTCCTTCTAAACAAAAAACCTTCGATTTTTTATCGAAGGTTTCATGGAGCTGTTGAGCAGACTTGAACTGCCGACCTCATCCTTACCAAGGATGTGCTCTACCAACTGAGCCACAACAGCACAACTCACATTGCTTGTCTATTATATAAAAAATAAAAAAAGATGTCAAGCGTTTGAAGTAAGTTTTTATAATTTTTTTCGATTATTTTCTTAATTTTCCATTTGATTTTCTCAAAAAAATACAATATAATGAGGAAAAGAAGGAGGGCGGATCACAAGATGGAAGAAAATGAATACACCTTTCGCGTCATCGCAAAAATACAGACGGATTTTCCCGCCAAGTTCGGTATTCCCAGGCAAAGCGGACTCATTGAGGAATTGACGGGCAGGATAGTCTTTGAAAAAGAGTACCGCGACGAGAATGCGCTCGTCGGCATGGAAGGGTTCTCTCATCTTTGGCTGTTATGGATCTTTTCGGAAAATCAGACGAAGGGTTTTTCTCCCACCGTCCGTCCGCCGCGCCTCGGCGGGAACAAGCGAATGGGCGTTTTTGCCACGCGATCTTCCTTCCGCCCCAACCCCATAGCGCTCTCCTGCGTTCGCTTGATCGGCATGGAAAAGACGAAGGAGTTCGGCACCGTGCTACACGTTGCGGGCGTCGATTTAATGGACGGAACGCCCATCGTGGATATCAAGCCGTATTTGCCCTTTGTCGATTGTCAGCCGAACGCAAAGGGGGGATTTGCCGATCCCGTGAAAGACTACGCGCTGCAAGTGAGTTGTCCTCCCGAGCTTTGCGGCTCTCTTCCGAAAGAAAAGGTTCGGGCGCTCATCAAGGTTCTCTCCGAGGATCCGAGACCCTCCTACCATGAGGATGAGTCTCGCATTTACGGCATGAGTTTTGCGGGATATAACGTATCCTTTCGCGTCAAGGGAAATCTTTTAAGCGTCATCAAGATAGAAAAACAGCCGTAAGGGACAGTTGCCTGTTCGTTACGGCTGTTTTGTTTAATGTACGATATAGATAAACTCGCACACCCTCGCGCTGTCGCGTTCGTCTGCGGAAGAAAAGGTGACGGGAAGGACGGTACATTCCTCTCCGATCGCGTTGATCCTCTTTTTATGTCTTTCGACGATCGTTTTCGGAATCTCGAGCTTAACCTCGTAATATTCCTTTTCTCCCGTATAACGAAGCGTCGTTTGATATAGCGTATCTTCGCCGATTTTTATTAAAAGACTTTTTCCGAAGTCCTCTTTGCTAAGAGAGAATATGAGATAATTCTCTCTGCCTTCTTCGATTTTCATGCGATACGTAAAGAAACCGTTTGCTTTTGCGTAGCGGGTCGTTCCGTCCGAAGTACAGCCGACGCTGTTTTTTTCCTGCATATCGTGCAAAGCGTCGTTTTCGTATTGCCCGTAACCGGGCTGAACGGTATCGAGGATCTCCCTGCCCTCTTCTTCGTCTATCCGTTCGCTTTCCTCTTTGAAATACCAGTAAATGCCATATCGGTGGGTATATTCGCCGTAATAGGGAATAAAGGTATACGCTTTGTCGAGTCCACGCAAACGAAACTGCAATCCGTTTTCTTTACAGAAATACTTTTCAGGCGCGGCGAAAAAATCTTCTTTCTTTACGTCGGTAAAGTACATAGTTTTGCTCGGCAGAATGGCGCGTTTGGGAACGTTGACTTCTACGCCCGTAAATCCGATATCCATGCGTTCTTGACTCAAACGAGCGGATAAAACGAGCGGTCCGTATCGGAACGCGTGCACGTCCTTTTGATCGGGTAGGGACTCCGCCGTGATACCGAGGGGGATCGTGTAGGTGACGAGCGTATCGCGGGAAACGGCGGTGCGCACCGTGACGGAGCCGTCCTCCCGCTTGGCGGGGAAATCTTT
>CAMFEK010000050.1 GCA_945949395.1 uncultured Clostridia bacterium | reverse complement strand
GGAACCCATTCTCTCAAAACAAAGCCAAAAAGCTTCCTTTTCGGACGACGATTATCACCGATTCCGCAAGCAGTCGCAATTCGACGGCGAATACCGTTCCATCATCGATTCTATTTTCGATTCCGCCGACAGCAACGTTTCCCCCGAGAGCAAACGGTTTAACGAGCTCAATAAAGAGGATTACAGCCGTCCCGTTCTCCGCAAAAAAATCTTAAAAGAGACGCAGGAAGTCTACGACGATTCGGACAACTCCTATAATAGCGCAACCTATAACGCGTTTTCGCGCTATTCCGCCATGACGGGACAGCCCGCCATGAAGGCGGAACCGGAGCCGAGCGAATATTATAATAATTTTTCGAGCGAACCGGAACCGACCGTCAGCGTAAAGAAAATGAGCCGCGACGGAAGTGAAATCGAAGAGATCGTTCCCGAAGAGGAGCCCGAGGCTATTCCCGCCGCGACGCCCGAGACGGTGCCTTCGCCCATCGAAGAGGAGGAGAGCACAGGCGTCTATATCGATGAAAACGATGACGACGTCAATATCGATTTTTCCGAAATCCGCAGGGCGGCGAGGGAAGAAAAGATAAAAATCTACTTCGCCGGAGGAGATCCCGTTCGAAGAAAAATTCCCGACGTAACGTTTAACAAGGGAGTAACGCTCTTTAGAAGCTCGCTCGTCGTCTTGATTCTTTCCCTACTCGAAGCGATACCCGTCATGTTCCTAAAAGATACCTTACAAGTCACGTTTGCCTATCCCATCCTCATGATCGCCATTCCCCTTGTCGTCACGATTCTTTTCGGCGTGCTCGCCGCCTTAAAGTTCGGGAATAAGACGAGAAAGGAAGCCCCGATGCAATACTTTACCGCATCCGTCATCGTCTTTATCATAGCCGTTTTAGGCATAGCCTCTTATACCGTGAGTCAAGTCGAAAATTTCAGCAATCCGACGGACACCTTTAAGTACCTGTTGATCCCCTGTATTTATTCCTTCAACGTCGTGATTTTCGCCTTGGTGTACTACGCTTTGGTAAAACGCAAAAAAAGTTAAGCAGAAAGGACGCATTTTTGATATGCGTCCTTTCCTTATGGATTTTGATCCTTTTCATAATCTTCTTCGCTTAAATATATCTTATCGATTCCGATGGTTGCGAAATCCTGAATATTCAAACATTTTCCGCAATTGTCGCACACCTTATTCGGATCGAGATCGCACGTTTCACATTCCATACATCCGATACAGTCTCTGTCGTATAATTCGCATTTCTGCCCTAACATTTTTAACCTCGTATAATATTTTTTTCTATTATACCACAAAACGGGAAAAAATCAATAAAAAAATTTCAAAAAACTTAGAACGTTTGTTTGCATATTTGTAAAAAGTATGTTATAATGAGACTATGAGGTGATTTTATGTTAGATCAAAAGAAATTAGACAGAGTTTTGGAATTTATTGTCGACTACACGGAAGAATACGGCTACGCGCCTTCCGTTCGCGATATCGGTGCCAAACTCGGCATCAAATCTACGGCAACCGTATATAATTACCTGAACCGATTACAAGAGCGAGGCGACTTAAACAAACCCACCAACAAAAAGAGAGCCGTCACGATCAATAACGGTACGCCGCAACGAAAGGTTCCTTTGATCGGTAAAGTCACGGCAGGCTACCCTATTTTTGCCTCGCAGAATTATCAAGGATATTATAATTTACCCGCAAGCGACTTTAAGGGCGAAGAGCTCTTTATGTTGGAAGTTGCGGGCGACAGTATGATAAACGCCGATATTCACAGCGGCGATAAGATCATTGTCCGCCGCCAGCCCACGGCAGAAAACGGAGAGATCGTCGTCGCGCTCGTACACGACAGGGAAGAGGCGACCGTAAAGCGTTTCTATAAACGCGATCATCAAATTATCCTGCATCCCGAAAACGAAGCGTATCCCGACTTTATTTACGAAGAAAACGAACGCGTCGAGATACTCGGAAAGGTGATCGGTCTATTGCGTTCCTACGATAAAACCTTTTGAAAAAAAATCAATCCTCTCGAAACGCTCGAGAGGATTTTTATACGCTTATAAGTTTTGCAGATAGAAGATCTCTTCGCGGGAGAGTTTTCTGCACTCTCCGCGATCGAGTCCGTGCAGTTCCAGCTGACCGATCGCCACGCGCTTCAAAAAAGCGACGTTCTTGCCGATCGCTTCGAACATTTTACGAATTTCTCTGTTCTTGCCTTCTGTGATCGTGATGCGGACCTTTGTAAAATTCTTATTCGTCTCGACGATATTAACCTTACATTTTTTTGTCATTCTGCCGTCGATCTCGATACCGGGACGAATGCGATTGAGCATCGTTTCCGTCACCGTTCCTTCGATACGGGCAATATACGTTTTTGGAATTTCACTCTTGGGATCGGTGAGCTTGTAGGTCAGTTCCCCGTCGTTGGTAAAGAGAAGGAGCCCTTCCGTATCATAGTCCAAACGCCCGACGGGCACCACCTTTCCGCAGCCGGCAGGAAGATAATCCATTACCGTCTTTCTGCCGCGATCGTCGCTGACGGTGCACACGCAGCCCTTGGGCTTATTCATGATATAGTATTCCGTTTTGGTATTGTGCCCTACCGTCATGCCGTCTACTCTGACTACGTCACGCGCGCCGATATCCTGTCCGATTTCGGCGGGACACCCGTTCACTTCCACTCTGCCCTCTTCAATGAGCTTATCGGAAGCTCTTCTGCTTGCTATTCCGTTTTCCGAAAGAAATTTATTGATTCTCATGAGCCGTATTCCATTTGATTTAGTGTAGCGTATAATCCGATGCGACCTCTTTCAAAATATCGCCGTAAGATTTTTTTACCTCTTTCATACTACACAAATTTTCGGAAAAAATCAACTGATTTGCCAAGTATATTTCAACTTTTCCCAAGCAATCCCCCTTTTTTACGGGAAGTCGGACTCTTTCCGGCAAGTCCACGCAAACGGAAAGCCAAGGCAATTCCTCATTTCGAATCGGATAATAAAAACATTCTTCCCCTTGCACAAAAACGCTTTTTCCGGCTACCTCGGCATCCACCTCAAAGGACGGATTTTGATAGACGCATTGACGGTGAAAGCACGCAAACGCATCCAAAAGAAGTTTTGAAGAAACCTCGTACATCTCATGACAGTTCAATACGACGCAGACCAAATGCATTCCGTTACGCGTAGCGGAACTTACCAGGCAGCGCCCCGCCTTTTGCGTATAACCCGTCTTTACCCCGTCGGCGCCCGAGAGAAGATGCAACATCTTATTTTTATTCTGCCAGTTTCGCTCCTTAAAATACGCGGTAGAGACGATGCGCTGAAAGCTTTCGTTTTTCAGCGCGTAACAGGTGATCGTGGCAAGATCTCTCGCCGTCGTATAGTGATCGTCGTTCGGCAAGCCGTTGGGATTGACGAAATGGCTGTGTTCCGCCCCCATTCTCCGCGCCCTCTCGTTCATTTCATTTGCAAACGCCTCAACGCTTCCGCTATGATGAAGGGCGAGCGCGACGGAGCAATCGTTCCCCGAACGGAGCATCAGCCCGTACAACAATTCCTCTACGGTGTATTCTTCACCTTCCTTCAAATACACGCTGGAGCCCTCTATGCCGACGGCTTCTTTCGGAATGGAAATAACTTCTGAAAGATCGCAATCCTCGATAATGATGATAGCCGTCAATATTTTCGTCGTACTCGCCATCGGTTTTTGATCGTCGATGTTATCGGCATATAAAATTCTGCCCGACTCCACTTCCATGACGAGTTCCGACGACGAGCTCTCCGCGCTCGCCCGATAAACGGGCGAACAGAAAAGCAATAAAAGAAAACACAGGCAGAAAAGGCAGGAAGCTCTCTTCATTACGCCTTGTCCGCAATGCTCGAAATAATTTCCGTCGCCTTTTCCACGAGAGCGCTCGCTGGATCGTTCGTCACGTTCAAAAGCCGACAGGTCGTGCCGTCGTCCACCAAAAATCCCTCCGGTTTTATATGAATGAATACGCCTGCGGCGCCCGCCTTCGTATTATCGTCGTTGACGATTTTCGTCTCTCCGTATTCTCCCGAGCCCGCAAGGCGCCCGACTGTGACTTTCGTGAACGGAATGATATGAAACCCGCTCGGCGTCGTGATCGGCTGCCCGATAACGGTGTTTACGTCTACCAGATCGGTAACGTTCTCCGCTGTCGAGCGGATCAGTTTTTCATAGTTTTTCTTCTTTTCTTCCATAAGGCTGTTATCACCCTCCCTATAATAATTTTTATCGCCGCCCTCGTGATCGTAAAGGCGTTGAAAAGGACCTTTCCTCGAACGCAAAAAGAAGTATTATCCTGCGACAGCAACAGATCGCTTTTTAGATACAGAAAGGGATGCTTTGCCTTCAGTTTATCAAAGAACATTCTTATCCCCGTTTCACCGATCACGGCAAGAGGGATCGTAGCTTCCTTGCTCTTATCCAACTCGGAAAGGATCGAAAGCGAATAGAGCTGAAATCCCTGCCGCCAGTCCATCATTTTCTGTTCTTCCTTTAAGTTCTTAAATGGTAAAAAAATCGCCCTTTTTTCAGAATAATGTACGGTGATGCCATCTCGGTCCACCACGGTATACCCCCCGAAAAGCCTCCAAAACGAAAACAGCGAAATGGTAAAACCGAGTTTTCCTTGCCGATATAGAAAAGTTCCTTCCGTAAGAAACGGAAAGAAAAAGAATAAAGCTCCGAAAAAGCCAAGGAGAACAAACGCATTTTCCATATCCGTAATTTGTTTCCTTTCCCGAAAAATATGTAAAAAACGCTCTGATATTTCAAAGCGTTTTATCCGTTATATTTTAGCCACGTCAAGTCCGTTTGCCATGCCTCGATTTTGTTCCGACGAAGATAGACGCGATTTGCCTCGGCAAGAGCTTCGTGAAATTCGCTCTGCGTCGCATGATTTACCTTCCTGTAATGTTCCATGGCTTCCTCGCCGTGCCCCATGAGCGCCGTGCGCGAATAATGAATGACGCTATGGCAGGAATGGCAGATCGCAATGACGTCCTCTAATTTTTGAACGGCGTTTTCCTCATCGTAGCTCCACCTTTCGTGCGCTTCCAGCCTCGCGACCTTGCGATGACAGATCATGCACCTACCGTCCGCCCGCGCATAAGCGGCTTTGCGTATTTTATCCCATTCTTTCGGCGGAAGAAAACTTCTCAAATTTTTATACCAGCACTCTTCCGGCACCATTTCAAATTCAAGTTTCATAAGGACACCTCTCAATCATTATATCGCGTCTTTTCATTTTTTTCAAGCATAAAAAAACAGTTTCTCCGTTGACTTTATGAAAAACCCATGATACACTATAGCAAGAGGTAGCAGACATGAACGCATTATTACGGGAATTTGATTTACGGCATATCACGGTGCAGGATCCTTACGAAGTGAACGCCTACGAAAAGGAGGCGGCGTACTTGCTCGCCCTCGATACCCAAAGACTGCTTAAAGGCTTTTACGAAAATGCAGGCATCAAAACGCACTTTATCCGTTACAACGGATGGGAAAACAGCCTGATTGCGGGACATTCTTTAGGACATTATCTGACGGCGATTTCTCAATGTTACGCCAATCCCTTAACAAAAGAGGATCGCAAACAACAGATAGCAAAAAAGCTCTCTCATCTCATCGACGAACTTTTGGAATGCCAAAAGCGCAGTAAGGGCAAAAAAGGCTTTTTATGGGGTGCCAACGTCATCGACGACGACAACGTGGAAAAGCAATTCGATAACGTGGAAGAGAATAAAACGAATATCATGACACAAGCCTGGGTCCCCTGGTACACCATGCACAAGATTATCGCGGGGCTCGTTTCCGTCTATCGTTTCACACAGAACGAAAAGGCAAAAGAAATTTTATCCGACCTTTGCGACTGGGTTTACAATCGCGTAAAGACTTGGGACGAGGAAAAAATACGGACCGTGCTTTCCATCGAATACGGCGGCATGAACGACTGTCTGTACAACGCTTATCAAATCACGAAGAAGGAAGAACACCTCTACGCCGCGCATATCTTCGATGAAGAAGAGTTGTTTGATAAGGTTCTCTCCCAAAAAGAAAACGTCTTGAACGACCTGCATGCAAACACGACGATCCCGAAATTCTTAGGCGCCTTGAACCGTTATCTCGTGACCGGAGAAAAGCGATATCTCTCTATCGCCGTCTCCTTTTTCGATTTAGTCACGCAAAAGCACGCCTATATTACGGGCGACGTAAGCGAATGGGAGCATTTCGGAAAAGACGACGTTCTCGACAGCGAGCGCACGCAGTATAACTGCGAAACTTGCGCCGCCTACAATCTTTTGCTGATGGCGCGGACGCTCTTTATCATCACAAAACAAAAAAAGTACGCCGATTATTACGAAAGGGCATACCTCAACACCATTTTGGCGGCGCAAAACCCTCAAACAGGCATGGCTACTTACTTTCAACCGATGGCGTCCGGATTCTTCAAGGTATACTCCACGCCCTTCGACAGTTTCTGGTGTTGCACGGGTACCGGTATGGAAGACTTTACCAAGCTCGGAGACAGTTTTTACTTTACCGACGGGGAGACGCTCTACATTAACCTGTTCCGCTCTTCCTCTGTTTGGTGGGAAGAAAAAAATCTGACCGTGATACAGACGTCGTCCGTTCCCGAAAGCGATACCGTCCGCTTTCGTTTCGATTGCGAAGAATCCACAAAAATCACGCTGAAGTTCCGTATCCCCGAATGGGCGAAAGGAGAATGCACCGTCCGTATCGACGGCAAAGTTTTTCCCGCAAAACGGGAGGAGGGCTACGTCACGGTGCGCACCGCCGTTTCCCGCGATACGCTCATCACCTACACGATCCCCCTCGGCATCACGGCGGAGTCCCTA
>CAMFEK010000049.1 GCA_945949395.1 uncultured Clostridia bacterium | reverse complement strand
CCTTCTGGACGGGGCACAGAAGTGCGGCGTCAACGCCATCCTGCTAACCGGCGGCGAGCCGATGGCGCACAAACATTTCTTTGAGATATTAGAGGGCATATACAGCCGCGGAATGTATGTTTTCGAGCTGAATACCAACGGTTTTTTCATCAATCAGACCGCCCTTGATAAATTTAAGCAGATCGGATGTAATCCCCTGATGAAGATCTCCTTTGACGGCATCGGCTTCCACGACTGGATGCGGAATCACAGGGGAGCGGAGGAAATCGCCTTGAATGCCATCCGGCTGTGCAAGGAAAACGGCTTCCGGGTTATGGTGCAAATGAATATCAACCGCAAAAACCGGGAAAGCATACTTAAAAGTCTGGAGTATTTAGACGAAATCGGTGTTGACCGAACCAGAATTATCTGTACGACGGAATCCACCCGTTGGGCGGAAAACGCCGCAGGACAGTCCTTCACGGTGCCCGAATATTACGATTCCTGCCTGGAGATAGCGCAGGGTTACATACGTGGCGAGCATAAAATGACGCTGGATTTCTGGCAGGTTTTGGTTATTGATCCCACGGGAAAGAATTATAATCTTGCCCCTCTGCGAGGCTGTTTGGGCAGATACAGGGAATCGCTTCCGCTCTGTAAGGGGACAAGAGGTATGATTGCGGTGGCGGCAAACGGCGAGGTCTATCCCTGTATGCAGATGTCGGGCTGGATGGAAGCGCATAAAATTTCATTCGGCAACGTAAAGAAGGACGGACTGCAAGCTGTCTTAAAAAGCAGCGCATATCTCGATACGGTTTGCACCACAATCGGAGACAAGATAAAGGTAAATAAACAGTGTGCGGAATGTAGGTATCTGAAATATTGCCTGTGCGGTTGCCCTGCAATCTCAGGCTTGACGCACGAGGGCAACCTGCTCGCTCCCGATTTATGGAAGTGCTTTTTCTTTGAAAACGGTTACGTTGAAAAGTGCGAAAAAGCCCTTTCTCCCTATCGGAATCTCACCGCAACGGATGCGGCAAAGTATAAACCATTAAAATGATAAATACAACGTTAAAATTGAAACGACTTTTCGACTTTCAGCGTTTTGAAAGGAACGAAAGGTTGCAGTCGGTCATTGACGATACCGAAAGCCGTTGCCTATGCTCTTTATCCGACGAGGATTTGGAGTGGGTCAGCGCAGCCGGGGAGGAGACCGACTTGAAAGACAAGAAGGACGGCGATGGCAATGAGTGAACTCGATTGCGGAGAAATTTACGATCAGTACCGCAAAAAGGTGTTCGGCTATGCGCTTTCAAAAATCCGCAACGCAACCGAGGCGGAAGATATCGTTCAGACCGTGTTCTTAAAGGTGTTCAGAAGTTTAGATACGTACGATAAAACGAAGGCTTCGCTTTCCACCTGGATCTTTACGATTACGCGCAACACCGTTTACGATTATTTCAGTAAAGTGCGCGTTCATGAAGAGCTTGCCGTTGCCGAAAATATGAGCGAACAGACGGAAACTGCCGACGAGCGTATGGAAAAGAAGGAATCGCTTGAAGCCCTTGCCGACGCGTTGAAAAAACTTCCGATCGAAGAGAGGGACGCGATAATTCTGATCTATTACCACGGCAAAAGCAAAAAGGAGGCGGCGGAAATTCTCGGCTTCACTTACGGGCAGTTGCGCTACGTTCACGACAGGGCGGTCAACCGTCTTGGGGAATTGATATAAAAAATTTTGGAGGAAAAAAATGGAATTTTCAAAGGAAGTTATCGAAAAGGCAAAACAGGCAAAGACGGCAGATGAACTCATAAAGATCGCTAAAGCCGAAAATATTGAGCTTTCCGCAGAACAAGCGGAGAATGTGTATAAAGAATTACAAAAGAGCGGTGAACTTTCGGACGAGGAACTTGACAACGTGTCCGGCGGTTGCGGAAGAGATTATGAGCCGAGCGGCGATACGCCGAAATTCTGCGTTGGCGATAGATTGGCGATGGTCCATCCGGTTATCGGACGACACATTGCAGTCAGAATAACCTACGTTTCAAGCGAAAAATCGTGCATGAACGGCGTCAACGTGTTTACCTACAACACGGAGAGCTTGGGCACAAAGGATATTTTCACAAACGTGGCTGAATACGATTTGGGTAGAGCGGAATGGGTTGACTAATTTCTATTGCCGATAAACATGGTATACGATCTGATCGCGTAAGGGGAAAATAACGAATTAAAAATGGTTAGTTTTTATGATATTGAACGAGATGAATTATATGAGCGCAGGGCTGGAGTTATTCGCGGCAGTCGTGTCGGCGGTCATGCTGATAGGGTGCTTTCTTGAAAGAAAATATCTCGGCAAAGCCGGTAAATTATTTATGGGAGTGTTATCCGTAAATGCGGCGCTGATGCTTGTGGATGCGCCGATATGGATTCTTCTGGATAATCCTGCGCCTGAAAAGGTTCTTGCAATAAAAATATGCTCCTTCTTTTCCAATGCGTTTTTATGTGCGCTCATTGCCTTTTACGCTTTCTGTCTTACGGCGTATATTCGCGAGAGGAAAAAGATATCGTACCGTTATGCAATCGTGATATCCGCATGCTCCGGAGTGCTGCTCCTTCTATGGTTGATATCGTCGTTTAACGGAATGTTTATCTATTACGACGAAACGGGGCTTGACCAAACGGGTCCTTTGTATTTATTCAGTCAGATTATTACGGTTTTACTTCCTGCTATGACCATGGTGCTGGCGTTCTGCAATCATAAAGCTCTCGGCTGGCGTGATACGCTGATTATGGCGTTGTATGGGGTAATACCTATTATCGGCGTTCCCCTTCAGGTCTACTGGGCGGTAACTCCCGTTTGCCTTGCGACGACTATTTCGCTCGTCCTTGTCTATACGTTAATTCACGTCGACCAATTGAAACGCAAGGAGAGCATTGAAAGGGAGCTTATCGAAAAGAAACTTGCCTTGTCGGAGAGCAACAACGCGCTTTTGCTGTCCCAGATACAGCCTCATTTTTTGTATAACGCGCTGACCTCTATTTACCGTCTGTGCGACGTTAAGCCGGAAGCCGCCAAGCAGGCTGTCAGTGATTTTTCAAAGTATTTGCGAGGAAATCTCGACAGCATAAAGAAAAGCGAAATGATATCGTTTTCAAACGAGTTAAAGCATATTCAAGCGTATTTGGCGCTGGAAAAGATACGTTACGACGACGAGCTTGAAATCGTCTATCACGTGCCCGTTACGGGGTTTTTCGTCCCGCCGCTGACCGTTCAGCAGCTTGTGGAAAACGCCGTCAATCACGGCGTCAGCGATTTGCCGGGCGGCGGAAGGGTGACTATTTCAACAGAGGAAAAGTCGGATTGCTACGAGATACGGGTGAGCGACAACGGCGTCGGCTTTGACCCGCAAGCGGTAGCGGAGGACGAACGCTCTCACGTCGGCATCAGCAACGTAAGGAGCCGACTTGCCGTTATGTGTCAAGGCACTCTCGAAATTTTCAGCTCCCCTGATGAAGGGACTACGGCGATTATTAAAATACCCAAAGGTGATAACGACGGCTGATTATTATAGCTCAATCGGATTGTTTTTCATCATCGGTAATACCTTTCTCCCATTCTGTTTCAAGCTGTTATGATAAAAATTTACCTGTATTTATTTGAATTAAGGGGCATAGCGTATGAAATTTAAGAAGATTTGCCTGAGCGTGCTCGTATCGTGTGCTTTTCTGTGTTTTTACGGTTGTTCGGCGGAGCGGCAATTAAACCATATAACGGATGTTGCCGATTTGCAGGGGCGTACCGTAGGCGTTTCATTGGTTTGGAGCGCCGATTATATGCTGACGGATAGGAGCGATTTGAAACTTTTGCGATATAATAATATATCCAATCTCGTAATGGCGTTGAAATACGGACAGGTCGATGCGATCGCAATGGAACGCCCGTTCGCAAATGAAGTGATGAACTGCATAAGCGGCTTGCGAATTGTCGAGCCGGCAACGGCTGAGGATCAGTTGGTTGCCTGCATCAACATAGAAAGAGAGGACGTTTTAGAAGATTTTAACGACTTCGCCGCTAAATTTTATGGCAGTGAAGAGTATGAAGATCTTTTTGAAAGATTAAATAGCGTTGCGTATGAATACCGCAAAGTGGAGGCAACGGGCGGTAACAAAGTGCTTAACGTTGGGTTGCCGACGGACGCATATCCGTTCTGTTACGTCGATGCCGAAGATGGCGAATATGCCGGGAGCGACGTTGAGGTCATAACGAGGTTTGCCAACGAGTACGGATACTCTCTCAATATTACGGGAAGCGTTTTCGATGTGATAGAAATGGGAATCGTTAACGGCGATTTCGATATGGCGATAGGCACGTTTTTCGAAAGTTGCCGTGTGGATTTTGAAGTTACGGGTATGGTTTATCTATCGAAACCGTATATGGATCATGAAATCGTATTTATGGAAATAGCCGATCTGAATAACATTAAGGTTATTTCTCCTCTTGAATAGTTTGACGGGTGAAGATATGGAAGAATTTTTTGATAATATAAAAACTCAATTTTACGTAACTTTCGTCTATGAAAACAGATGGACTATTTTTTTGGACGGCTTGTGGATGACCCTCCTAATGACGTTTTCATCCTTTATTCTCGGTACGCTGATCGGCGTACTTTTATGCAGGCTAAAACTTTCGAAGATAAAGTGGGTGCGCCGTATCACCAATCTATTCACTTCGGTTTTAATTCAGATTCCCACGCTTGTACTTTTAATGCTGTTCGTTTATGTTGTTTTCGGTTCCGGCGCAATGCCCGTCCTGATATCGGTAATTATCGGTCTTACGTTTAAGACCGCAAGTTATATGGCGGATATCTTTTATTCTTCCGTAGAGAAGGTTGCCAAAGGCGAGATAGAGGCGGCAAGAACTTTGGGTATGACCCGTTTTCAGGCGTTTTGGAATATTGTTATGCCCCAGACGATAAAAACGGCTTTGCCCGTCTATAAAAATCAATTCATCAGCTGCCTGCAAGAAACGTCGGTGGTCGGATATTTGGCTATCGTTGACTTGACGAGAGCCTCTGATATCGTGTCGTCAAGGACCTTCGACGCCCTGTTTGCGCTCTTAGCCGTAACGATAATTTACCTTTTCATCGGTTGGGGCGTAAGTGCATTGCTCAACTTTACGGAGAAAAAGAAGCATCTCGGAGGTAAAGTTTTATGATGACCGTAAGAGGGCTTTCAAAGCGCTTTGGCGACAATCTTGTGTTTGAGAACGTCGATTTAGATATCAAAAAGGGAAGCACAACCGTAATTTTAGGTCCGTCGGGTTGTGGCAAAAGTACGTTGTTGCGATGCTTGAATCGTTTGGAAAAGCCTGATTCGGGCAGTATTATAATCGACGGCGAAGATATCCTCGCCCCCAAAGCGGATATAGATAAAATACGCCGTAAGCTCGGTATGGTGTATCAATCGTTTAATCTGTTCTCTCACCTCAACGTTTTAGAGAATATGATTCTCGCCCCCATGAAGGTCGCTAAGCTTCCGAAAAGGGAAGCTGTCAAAAAGGCGGAAGAGCTGCTCGCTCTCGTCGGAATGGAGAATAGGCGTTACCACATGCCCGATCAACTTTCCGGCGGTCAGAAGCAACGGGTAGCGATTGCCCGTGCTCTTGCTATGGATCCGGAAATTATGCTGTTTGACGAACCGACAAGTGCGCTTGATCCTACAATGGTAGATGAAGTCGAGGCGGTAATCAGGCGGCTTGTGGAAAACGGAATGACAAGCGTCATTGTAACGCATGAAATGCGATTTGCAAGAAATATTGCCTCTGACGTGGTCTTTATGGAGGAACACGGTATATACGAGAAGGGAACGGCGGAAGAGGTGATCGTTCATCCTTCCAAGGAACTGACTCGCAGGTTTATGTATCGCGCGAGAATGTTCGAGAAAAAGATTGCAAATGATGACGTGGATATTTATGCGCTATGTACCGAGATTCGACATTTTGCGATTGCGTTCTCTCTTACGGCAAGGCAGTCCAAGGCAATCGATTACCTCTGCGAAGAATTATTGCTACCTCTTTTAAGGACAAATAAAAACGAAGCCCACAACGCAGTATTGCAGGTTATCGCGGAGGAAAGCTTAACGGGATATCAGGTGATTATGCAGTTCCCTGCCATTGAGGATAACCCTTTGCGGGCGGAAGATATCGACGAATTAGGCTTAAAAATACTCGATTCTTATACGAAAGCTTTGGATAGCTCAAAAAATGCCGACGGCGTGTGGGAGATCGTAGCGGAAATTTAACAGATAAAACACGTTATAACGCTCAAGCGCTCTTGTTCAATACGAGAGCTTTATAATCTGATTACATACGCTCTTGCCGAGAACCGTTTGCCGAGCAGCTTTGGATGAAAGCGCACGGGCAAGGTGCTTTCGGCGTATTCAACATGGGCGAACGTGTTTTTAGAGCCATGTCGCCATACATAGACGCCGTATATAACCTGTCTGATTTTGTTGACGCAGATTTTCGCCGTAAACGGAAGGATAAACTCGACCTTTCATCGGCGATTTTCCTCCGACGCTTACGTCAAAGCGTTTATGGAGGGAATGGACGAACAAAAAAATCATCTACGAGTATTCGGGCGGCGAATGGATGGTAACGTCAAAGGCGGTTTTTTGTTTTCCGAAACAAATTCATCATCGGACCTGTTCATTAGAGTTTCGCAACGAATCATATATTTTCAAATTTTGTCAGAATAATTTTGTCAGTATAAATGAAATTTTGCCTATTTTTTGCATACTATCACGTGTTAAAATAAATATAGACAATAAAAAACGAGGCAAAATTATGAAGAAGTTTTTCAAATTGTTTTTATCTTGCGCCACGGCGGCATTGTGCGCCTGCGGCATAGCGGCGTGCGCCGACAAGCCCGAAAGCGTAACCGTCGAACAGCTAATCGAGTCGAACGATTTACAGAAGGTTGTAAGTGAATACGGCAATCTGCACGTCAAGCAAACAACTACCGACAATACGGGTGCGCTCTATACGGCAAATTCGTTATTTTACGCCAACGATTACGGTTTGGTAATGGATTTTCTGAGCGAAAAATCGGACGGCAGCGAATTTTATTCCGA
>CAMFEK010000048.1 GCA_945949395.1 uncultured Clostridia bacterium | reverse complement strand
CCTCGGGAATGTGTTCTTCCGTTTTGCCGACGAGGTCTGCGCCCATATCTGCGGCTTTGGTGTAAATGCCGCCGCCCACGCGGTTGAACATGGCGATGATGGAGCAACCCAAAGCGTAACAGGAAACCGTCATGGTGAAGGATGCTTCCAGTCCGATCCAGTTCTTCACTTCAACGCCGTTTGCGACGTCGGAAATTTGTCCGAGCGCGAGCCCGAATACGAGATAGACGATCAAGATGCCGAGGAGGGCAAAGCCCGCCACGCAAAGCCCCATGACGGAGCCGCCCTTAAAGGCTACCTTTAACGTTTGTCCGAGATCACCCGTTTCGCGCGCGCGGTTAGCCACGCGAACGTTCGCATAGGTCGCGATCTTCATGCCGACAAAGCCCGCGAGAGCGGACATCACGGCGCCGATCACAAAGGCGACCGCCGCCTGCCAACTGATCACCACGCCGACGACTACGGCGACGATAGAACCGATGACGGCTACGAGTTTGTATTCGTAGGCGATAAAGGCGTTCGCGCCGATGCGGATAGCCTGCGCGATCTCTTCCATACGGGCGGTGCCTTCTTTCATCTTTTTGACGGAGAAGAAGTTGAACACGGCGTATGCGATGGCGAGAACGACCGCAAAGGCTACCAGGATCAATAAGTATTCCATAATATCCTCCTTATCAAGATATTTATTCAAGTGACTTTATTATAGCAGATACGTTCACACAATTCAATAGGCAAACGAAGAAAAAAAGCGGGTTTTTGTAAATAGAAATAAAGTTTTTTTCGGGCGGGCATACACAGCGGGCACGCGCATATAATACAGGGTATGTCGCTTGAATTTTTTGAAAACGTGAAGGGATTTTACATGATCGGTATCGGGGGCGTCAGCATGTCTGCGCTCGCCGAATATCTCCTTTTTAAGGGCGCGCGGGTGAGCGGGAGCGATTCCTGCCCCAACGAGAGGACGGAGCGCTTAAAGGAGATGGGCGCCCTCGTCTGCTTTCCGCAAGCCGCCGAAAATATCACGGATGAAAACGTCGTCGTCTATTCGAGCGCGATCAAAAAGGATAATCCCGAATACGAAACGGCACTCAAAAGGGGCAAACTTCTCCTATCTCGCGCGGAATTTTTGAATCTCGTCGGAAAGAACTTTCCTCACGCGATCTACGTGGCGGGCTGTCACGGCAAGACCACCGCCACGGCGATGATCGCGCATATTTTTGCAGCGGCGGGCAAACGATTTACCTTGCATCTAGGCGGAGACGACCTGTTCTTCGGCAATTTCTATGCGGGCGGCGACGAGTTTTTTATCAGCGAGGCGTGCGAGTATCAAAAGAATATCTTAAAGTTGTACGGGGAGACCGCCGTTCTGCTCAACACCGAGCTCGATCACGGGGAATGCTACGCTTCGGATCGGGAGCTCGAAGAGACTTATCTGGAATTTTTATCCCGCGCCGAGCATCAAATCGTTTTGCACGGCATACGGGCGAAGGGCGCCCTCTCTTTTTCCTTCTTACGAGGGGATTACACGGCGGGAGATCTCCTTTCGGAAGGGGAGCGATATCGCTTTACGATTCTCGAAAGGGGCAGGGCGCTTTGCAGGGTTACGCTAAACGTGTTCGGCAAGCACAACGTGCTCAACGCGCTCGCCGCCTGCGCCGTCGCCCGTCGCTACGGGATAAGCGGCGATGCGATACGGGCGGGGTTGGAGAGCTTTTCGGGCGTCCGCCGTCGATTTGAACGGACGGGGAGCTACCGCGGCGCGACGATCGTGTGCGACTACGCGCATCACCCCACGGAGATCGCCGCGAGCGTGGCAATCGCCGAAAAAATAGCCGAAGGAAGGCTTTTTATCCTCTTTCAGCCGCATACCTATTCGCGCACCGTCTTGCTGTTTTCGGGCTTTGTGGAGGCTCTGCGCGGGAAGAACGCGCTCGTCTTTCAGACGTACGCCGCGCGGGAGAAGTACTTCGAGCAGGGCGACGGCAGACGGCTCGCCAAAGAGCTATGCGTTCCCTTCGCCGATTCCGTAGAGGGGATCAAGGAATTTCTTTCGTCCGTTACCCGTCGGGATTTGATTTTGGCGTTGGGCGCCGGCGATATTTATGAAAAAATGCTCTCTTTGTCAAAGGAGAGCCGTTGACTTTTATCGGGCGGCGTGCTATACTTTCTAAAAAAGGAGGAAAAGCAAATGCCATTCATCGACGTAAAATTGTCGGAAAAAATTTCCGAGGAAAAGAAGGAGGCCGTAAAAACCAAGCTCGGCAAAGCCGTGTCTCTTTTGCATAAGCCCGAGAGCTATCTCATGGTCGGTATCGTCGACGCCTATACCTTGTACTTTGCAGGGGAAAGGCTGCAAAGGGGCGCGTACGTGTCCGTAAGTTTATTCGGTCAGCCCGCGGCGCGGGATACCGAAAAAATGACTGCCGAGATCTGCAAGATATTGCAAGAGGAACTTGCCGTTTCGGGAGATAAGGTATACGTCACCTATCACGGCGTGGAAAACTGGGGCTGGAACGGTAGTAATTTTTAAGGACGGAAGGACTTTTTTACCCGTTCGCATGGATAATATGCGCCTTTGAAGGGAGTCCTTCAAAGGCACTGAATCTTTTCCCCGCGACGGGACGGGGGGGCTCGCGTGCGGGAGGTCGTATCGCGGGAAATTCGATATTGCTGATAAAAAATCGTCAATCTTATCAAAAGATATTGAAAAACTACAAAAATATGTTAAAATATCAAGTAAAAAGAGAAAACTTTTTGGATTTGGCATGACGCAAGACGAGGCACATAAAGAAGCAAGTAAAAAATATAATTACCAGGAGGCTGTCAATAATGTTAAAAATAAGAAATCTAAAAGAGATCAATGAGGATGAGTTATCGTTTGATTATTCCTGCGACGGCGGCGAATGGGGAAAAGCGAGGTATTCTTTTGAAACAAGAAAATATACCATTGATGAATATGCGGAAAACGATACTCCTGAATCTGTGTTTTTTAAGAGACATTTTAATAGCGCGATAAAAGAAGCTCTTGAACTTGGAAGAGACAAAGCCACGGTAATGTGGTACTAAAAAAGAATTTTGCAATCGAATGCAAACGGTTGCTCGAAAGAACTGAATAAGTAAAGCACTATGCAAATTATGCACGGTGCTTTTTCATGCCATCTTGCGGTCAAGGGGGGAGCGAGCGCTCCTGTTTCAAAATTCGATGGGAATGTTTCTTTGCTCGCAGGAGAAAACCAAAGAGATAAACTGCTTGGCGCGCCTGGGCGATCTGCCGCCCTTTTGCAATGCCCAACGCTCGGCGAGGGCGTTCAGAGTTTTCCGATCCGTCTTTAAGGAGAAATCGTCGGCGAGCTGATCGACGATGGAAAGATATTGCGCTTTCGTGGTGGTGGCGAACAGGACGGAAATGCCGAATCGGTCGGAGAGGGAGAGTTCTTCCTGCTCGTTGTCTTCCGCGTGAATGCTGTCCTCCCGCGCGGAGAATTTTTCGTCATAGTTTTATCGAGGGAAAGTGTTGCAATTCAAATTGATTCATTGTATAATAATCCTAAGTTTATAAAATTGCGTGAGTATATCAATACATTAGAAGGCGATGAACGAAAGGGGACAGATGGTTATGCAAAATGATGAAATGATAGTTGAATCCGATGAGAAGAATGAGTATCTTTATTCCGTGAGGGAACAAAAATCGTACCAAAGAGAAAAAGGAATGGTTATTTGGTGGGACAATAATAATGAAAATATCGGTGAATTTGTTTTTTCATTTGACGGGAAAATAGATTATAACTTGTTTAGTGATTATCCAAGTAAGCTAACAGATGAGCAAAAAGAAATTTTTGATAAAGATCAACCGTATTGGGCAAACTTTTTTAAGAATCGAAAATAATCAAATCAATAAAGCATTTTGCAATCGACTGCAAACGGTTTCGCGAAAGAACTGAATAGATAAAGCACTATGCAAATTATGCACGGTGCTTTTTTCATGCCGTTTTGCGGTCAAGGGGGGAAGCGATCTCTCCTTTTTTCAAAATTCGATGGGAATGTTTCTCTGCTCGCAGGAGAAAACCAAAGAGATAAACTGCTTGGCGCGCCTGGGCGATCTGCCGCCCTTTTGCAATGCCCAACGCTCGGCGAGGGCGTTCAGAGTTTTCCGATCCGTCTTTAAGGAGAAATCGTCGGCGAGCTGATCGACGATGGAAAGATATTGCGCTTTCGTGGTGGTGGCGAACAGGACGGAAATGCCGAATCGGTCGGAGAGGGAGAGCTCTTCCTGCTCGTTATCTTCCGCGTGAATGCTGTCCTCGCGCGCGGAGAATTTTTCGTCGATGATGTGACGGCGGTTGGAGGTGGCTACGATCATCGCGTTCGGGGCGTGACCTTCCACGCTCCCTTCCAAAGAACCCTTTAAGGAAGAGATCCTCTCGTCTCCCGCGCCTAACGATAGATCGTCGATATAGATCATGAACTTTAAGGGAATATCGGACAGCTCGCCCTTCAAAATGTGTAAAGAGAGCATGTTTTCCTTGGAGAGCTCCACGAGGCGCAAGCCGTTTTCGTAATATTGATTGAGCATGGCGTGTATGGTGGAGGATTTTCCCGTGCCTCTCGCGCCGTACAAAAGCATATTCGAAAAGGGGAGTTCGGAAAGGAAATTTTCGATGTTGTCGCCGATGATCTTCTTCTCCGATTCGTAATCTTTCAAATCGGAAAGCCGAACGGGGGAAACGGAATCGATGGGTTTTAATTTCCCGTCCTCGTAGCGGAAAGCCTTGTAGCGGATAAATTCGCCGTAGCCGTATTTCCGATAGAAGGCGGTGAGATTGTCTATGGTCGTATCGTTGCCCCAGTCGGCGAAAAAGAGATCGCTCGCCCTGCCCGTGCAATAATCCTCTTCGTGTTCATTGCCGAGCAAAAGGGCGTAGATGGCGGAAAGGTCGTTGCGATAAGCTTTTTTGATATAGGGGGAAACCTCTTTCCCGTTTGCGGCGGAAACGGAGAACACGTTGACGTCGTAAAGGATTTTGTCCGCTACGTAAGCGGAAAAATTGTCCTGCGCGCCGTGGCGGAACAATTCGCATAAAAAGGCGGAATAGCTCTCTTCCGTCCTCTCTTTGGCAAACGATCGGAAGGAAGAAAAGAGGGGATCCGATTCTAAAGCCGTCAGGACGGAGAGTGAATAATGAAGATTCATAAGAAAGTACCTGATTTTTTATATTTTCGGATATTATAAAAGAAAATCGCATAAAAATCAATTTTTTCGGGAAGAAAAACAAAATAAATTCAAAAAAAACTCTCACTTGCTTGACGAAAATCTTTTCGAGGGGTATAATGAAGGGCAATAAATAAAATGTTTGAAAATCTCGGAGGATTTTTTATGGCACATAAAATTTATGACGACAAGACTATGACGGCAAGAATGTATCATGAATCCGACTGCGATCTTTCCTATTTGAAGGGAAAGACGGTCGCAATCGTCGGGTTCGGATCCCAGGGTCACGCGCATGCCCTCAATTTGAGAGACAGCGGCGTTCAGGTTATCATCGGCTTGAACAAGGGTGGCAGAACCTGGCCTATCGCAGAAGAAGCAGGTTTTGAAGTATTCCCCGTTGCCGAAGCTACCAAGAAAGCGGATATCATCATGATCCTCGCTCCCGATGAAAAGCAGGCGGATATCTATAAGAACGACATCGCTCCCAACTTGGAAGACGGCAAGTACCTCGCCTTTGCGCATGGCTTTAACATTCACTTCAAGCAGATCGTTCCTCCCGCAGGCGTCAACGTATTCATGATCGCGCCCAAGGGCCCCGGTCACACCGTAAGAAGCGAATACGTGGAAGGTCACGGCGTTCCCGATCTGATCGCCGTATATCAGGATCCTTCCGGCGACACGATGGACATCGGTCTCGCTTACGCGCTCGGTATCGGCGGCGCGAGAGCGGGCGTTCTCGAAACTACCTTCAAGTGCGAAACGGAAACCGACCTCTTCGGCGAACAGGCAGTTCTCTGCGGCGGCGTTACCGCTTTGATGAAGGCAGGCTTTGAAACTTTGGTAGAAGCGGGCTACGATCCCAGAAACGCATATTTTGAATGTATTCACGAAATGAAACTCATCGTCGACCTCATCTATGCGGGCGGCTTTGCCAAGATGAGATATTCCATTTCCGATACCGCGGAATTCGGCGATTACGAAACGGGTAAGAGATTGATCACCGACGAAACCAAGAAGGAGATGAAGAAGGTTCTCACGGAAATTCAGGACGGCACCTTCGCCTCCAAGTGGATCGCGGAAAACAAAGCGAGCGGCAGAGCGCATTTTAACGCGAAGCGCGCGATGGAAGCGGATACCTTCAACGAAAAGGTCGGCGCGGAAATCAGAAAGCTCTATTCCTGGAATAAGGAAGATAAGTACAGCGAAACCAAGTAAATCATCTTTTCTCCCCTGCAAGTCCCTTGCAGGGGATTTTTTTTGGCGCGCGACGGACTGAATCGGCGAAAGGGTTTCTAAACGGAAAAAAGTTATCCGCTTTCTGAAAAATATTGCGCTAACCCGTTGAAATTTTGTTCGTTTTATGCTATAATTATAAAGATTAAAAATGGGAGGATCATAACTTTGGCAACAAAGAAAAATCATAAAACAAATGAAAATATCGGGCAGGGAGGATTTTTGCGAGAGACGCTGCTTCTCACGGTTATCGCATTCAGCATACTGACGTTCGTCATGTTGTGCTGGCGGGACGTATTCGGCGCGATTGGCGATTTTATCGATTCCTTTGCGCTCGGCGTTTTCGGCTATATGGTCTTTCCTTCTCTGATAGCCGTCGTATTCTTCTCCGTCCTGGCGCTCATCGATAAAAAATTGCCCGTCAAAAGGAGTTCTTTGGTATTAATTTCTCTCACCGTATTCTTTCTCGCCACGCTCGTTCATTTCCTGTTGGATAAAAGCGGTGCGAAAGGCAGTTTGTCCGAATATATCTCCTACTGTTTCCACGCCGCGGAAAACGTGGACGGCGAAGTGGGGGATTCTACCTTCTTCGGCGTGATCGGCGGATTGACGACGTATTTCTTCAGCCGATATCTCACCGCGACGGGTGCCGCCGTGGCGCTCTCTTTCATCACTGTCACGTTCGGCTATCTGACCGTGCGTTCCTTTATGCCCCGCGCGAAAAAGCAAAAGAGACAGGAAAAGGTCGTATTGCCCGAAGAGGATGAGAGCGAGGTCATCATCGAGGATCCCGCTCCCAAACGGAAAAACGTCGTGCGGGAAAATCCCAAAGCCCGCGAGGCGGTGCGCGCCGCGCAGGAGCGCGCCGTGCAGGAGAGAAGGGTGGAAGAGCCGCCCGTTTCCTACGGCGAAAATTACGGAGACGCTTACGTCGCCGCGCACGATAACGCCTACGGCGAGCGCTACGGGCAGGAATCTTTTCCGCCCGCAGACGAGGACGGGCTTACCCCCTATTCGGGTTACGGCGTTTCTCCGCGCCCCTACGCGCCCGTTCGCCCCGAACCGATAAGACCGTACGGGGAAACTTCCTTCCGTTCCGCTCCCGTCGCAGAGAGCCGCGAGGAGAAGGATGAGAGCCGCAATATTCTGCTGAAAAAATCCTCCGCGGACTATTACCGCGAGAATCTGATCTACGACGACAACAGCCGTTATAATTCCAGACTGACGCA
>CAMFEK010000047.1 GCA_945949395.1 uncultured Clostridia bacterium | reverse complement strand
GAGAGATCCATAACTTCCTGAACGGAGGAGGACGCCATCATGGCGAAACCGGTCTGACGACAAGCCATAACGTCGCTGTGGTCACCGAAAATGTTCAGGGAGTGAGCGGCGAGGGCTCTGGCGGAAACGTGCATGACCATGGGCATGAGTTCGCCGGAAATCTTGTACATGTTGGGAATCATGAGAAGGAGACCCTGAGATGCGGTGTAGGTGGTGGTGAGCGCACCGGCGCAGAGCGCGCCGTGTACAGCGCCTGCGGCGCCGCCTTCAGCCTGCATTTCGGCGATCTTCAACTGTTGTCCCCACATATTGGTTCTTCCTGCAGTTGCCCACTCGTCGGCGGACTCTGCCATGGGGGAAGAAGGAGTGATAGGATAGATGGCTGCTACTTCGCTGAACGCATAAGCAACATGTGACGCGGCGGTATTGCCGTCCATTGTCATCTTTTTCATCGATTAAACCTCCGATAAAATATGTTTAGATTTTTGTATTAAACGAAAAATATAAATTTACGCTTATATATAGTTTACCTCTTTTACCGTCCGAAGTCAATAGAACGGACGACAATTTTTTCAAAAAATTTTTAAGCAGGGGCAGGATAGAAAAAAGAATAATTTTTCATTTGCTTTTCATGGCAAAATATTTGTCAAGAGAAAAAGTTTCTGTTATAATTTCTCTGAAATTATTTTGACGTTCAGGAAAGAGAAATGCAGGCGATCAATTTTGAAAATGTAAAATTCAGTTACTCGGACGCGGAGGAAAACGCCTTCGCGTTAAGAGACGTGTCCTTCTCCGTCGAAGAGGGGGAGTTTTTGGCGATACTCGGTCATAACGGAAGTGGAAAGAGTACGCTTGCGCGGCTCATCAATAAATTGCTCGAGCCGGATGAAGGAAAAATCACCGTATTCGGCATGGACGTATCCGATCCGAAAAACACCTTTGAAGTGAGAAAGAGCGTCGGGATCGTCTTTCAGAACCCGGACAATCAGATGGTCGCCTCTATCGTGGAGGACGACGTCGCTTTCGGTCCCGAAAACATCGGCGTGGAACGGGAAGAGATCGGCAGACGTATCGACTACGCGCTCGACGCCGTAGGCATGCAGGCTTTCCGCCACGGCACGCCCACCCGTCTTTCGGGCGGTCAGAAACAGCGCATCGCGATAGCGGGCGTCCTCGCCATCAAGCCGAAGATCATCATCATGGACGAATCCACCGCCATGCTCGATCCGAGGGGCAGAAAGGAAGTGATGGACGTGGTGCTCAAGCTCAACAAAGAGGAAAAGCTCACCGTCATCATGATCACGCACTTTATGGAAGAGGCGCTTCTCGCCGACCGCGCCATCGTCATGAATCGGGGAGAGATCGTCATGCAGGGAGCTCCGAAAGAGATTTTTTCCCGCGAAGAGGATCTGGAAACTTATAATTTAACCCTTCCCGCCGTCAGCGCCATCTCCAAAGCGCTCAGAGCCGGCGGCATGGACGTGCAAGCCACCGTGAGCCTGGAAGAACTCGCAAAGGAGATTGAAGAATGCGTATCCAAGCGGAAAATTTAACGTTTACCTATAGCCCTTCCTCTCCGTTTGCAACCTATGCGTTGAAGGGCGTGTTTCTCACCATCGAAGAGGGGGAATTTTTCGGCATCATCGGTCATACGGGGAGCGGAAAATCCACCTTCGTTCAGCATCTGAACGCCCTTTTGAAAGTTCCTTCCGCGGAGAAAAAATATAAGCCGAAAAAGTTGAAGAAGGGAGAGACGCCCCCGCCGCAAATCGTTTTGAAGGTGGGCGATTACGACCTTACCGATAAAAAAACCGACTTTAAGGAGCTCCGTTCCAAAGTCGGCATGGTGTTTCAGTATCCCGAATATCAGCTGTTCGCGGAAAACGTCTTTGAGGACGTCGCGTTCGGCTTAAAGAATTTTCGCCCCGAAATGACGAAAGAAGAGGTCGAACGGGCGGTTGAAGACGCCCTCACCATCGTCGGGCTCGACTATGCGGAAATCAAGGACCGTTCGCCCTTCGATTTATCGGGCGGACAAAAGCGCAGAGTGGCGATCGCCGGCGTCATCGTGACAAAGCCGGAGGTTCTCGTCCTCGACGAACCGGCGGCGGGGCTCGATCCGCTCGGAAAAAAGGAGATCATGGAGCTGTTGCATAAACTGCATCGGGAATGGTGCAAAACGGTGATTTTTGTTTCGCACGATATGGACGAGATCAGCGAAAACTGCACGCGGGCGGCGGTCTTTTCCGAAGGGCAGGTCAAGTTTGTCGATACGCCGAAAAATCTGTTTCAGCGGGAGGACGAACTTCGTCAGCTCGGCTTGGATGTTCCTTTGACGGCAAAGCTCACGGCGCTTTTAAGGGAAAAGGGGATTGTCATCGATTCGGATTATACGCAGAGGGATTTTTGCGAAAAGGTTTTGCAGTATTATAGAGAGCGGGAGGAGCAGGTATGAAAGACGTAACGTTCGGTCAGTATTATCCCGCGGAATCCTTCGTGCACAAATGCGATCCGCGCATGAAGATCATCTTTCTCATCGCCTATATCGTAGCGATCTTTGTCGCGACGAATTTTTACGGGCTTGCCGTTTGCTTTTTGGGTCTCGTTGTAACCGTCGTGTTTTCCAAGGTACCCTTTAAGAGCGTGCTCCGCTCCGTCAAAGGCGTATTGTTCCTGCTCGTCTTTACGGCGGTTCTCAACGTATTCTTCTATAAGGGATCGGGAGACCCTTTATTGCACTGGAAGTTTATCAATATTTATAAGGAAGGAATTTATTATTCCATATTCCTCATTTGCAGGCTCTTCTTGCTCGTTATGGGTTCTTCTATTCTCACGCTCACCACGACGCCTGTTTCCTTGACGGACGGCTTGGAAAGTCTTTTGTACGTGTTCAAACTCATGCGGTTACCCATACACGAGCTCGCCCTCATCATGAGTATCGCGCTCCGCTTTATTCCCACGCTGATGGACGAGACGGAACGCATCATGAACGCGCAGAAGGCGAGGGGCGCCGACTTTGAATCGGGCTCTTTGGTGAAGAGGGCAAAGGCGCTCATTCCCATTCTCATTCCCTTGCTCATTTCTTCCTTCCGCAGGGCGGAAGAGTTGGGAGACGCCATGGACGCAAGATGTTATTCGGGCAGTAAGGAGAGAACGAAATATAAAAAACTTACCTTTACCTGGCGGGACGCCGTTTGCCTGCTTTTGATTGCTCTCATCTTGACGGGGGTTATCCTGTTTAAGGTATTCTTTGCGGCGTTGGTGTAACATGAGGATCGTACTTGTCGTATCCTATGACGGGACTTCCTTTTACGGCTGGCAGTGTCAGAAGGACAGACGCACCGTTCAGGAAGAAATCGAAAAGGCGTTGTCGGAAGTATTAAAACACTCCGTTCGCGTCACGGCGAGCGGCAGAACGGACGCGGGCGTTCACGCTTTGGGGCAGGTCTGCCATTTCGACGCCGAATCGTCCATTCCGCCCGAAAAATTCGGGGAATGCCTCAATCAAAAGCTCCCCGCCGACGTGAAAATATTATACTCCTATCGCGCCCAAGACGATTTTGACTGTAACCGTCAGGCAAAGAGAAAGACGTACCGATATTCCCTGTATCTGTCGGATAAGACGCAGCCGCTCAAAGAGCGGTACGCTGTGAAATATTCTCTGCCGCTCGATCGCGCGCTCATGCAGAGAGCCGCCTCACTTTTAGAGGGCGAGCACGATTTTAAGGCGTTCTGCGCCGCAGGGTCGCAGGTAAAAACGACGGTTCGCACCGTGTATGAAATACGCATGGAGGAGAGACCCTCCCGCTACGGAACTGATCTCGATATCTTCGTGACGGGGAACGGGTTCCTTTATAATATGGTTCGCAGTATCGTCGGCTTTTTGCTTGAGATCGGTTCCGGTCGCCTTTCGACGGAACGCCTCACCCGAGCTTTGCAGGAAGGGGATCGCTCGCTGATCGGTAGGACTATGCCGGCAAAAGGGCTCACCCTCTATTCCGTCGAATATGAAAGTTAACGAAATTTCACATTTCCGTCTTGACGAAAACACAATAAGGATTTATAATAAATAAAAATAGTAATAGGAATCGTTACGAATGGATTTTATCAGCTTATTTGAGAAAATGATATATTTTGTTTCGACCATGGGGCTTTCGATGAAATTGTACGCTATCGTGTTGTCCGCAGTCGGAATTTATCTGATTCTTTTTATTTTGCAGGGGATCGGTCTTTACGGCATGGCGGAAAAACAATCCGCGAGCCATAAGTGGCAGGCGTTTGTTCCCTTTGCCAACACCTACCTCATCGGACGCCTCGCGGGGGATTGTCCCTTTTGCGGAAAGAAGATCAAAAAGATTCAGGGTTGGCTGTTGGCTTCCGAAATTCTTGCGTTTCTGACGGGAGCTTCCTGGCTCGTCTTTGAGGTTTTGGCGACGTACAGCGACGTATTCGCCGAGGTGCAGTACGTCACGACGGAAGTCATTTACGGCGTGGAAATACAGAGCATTCATTTCACGAATAACGGGCTTGAGGTCTTTAACAATATCATGCCTTATTTCAGCCAACTTTTCGATTTGGTATTCTTTGTTCTCTTTATCATCGCGCTCGTCAATTTGTTCCGTAAATATTCCGCTCGCAACGGCATGTCGATCACCATGTGGTGTATTATCGCGGAGATATTTTTCGGCGTTCCCATTCACGGAATTTTCATCTTTGCGATGCGCAACAACAAGGCGGTGGATTACAACGAATACGTCAAAAGAAAACAGGCGGAGTATATTCGTCAACAGCAGGAATATCGGAACGCGCATTCGAATCCCTACGATTACTACGCGCGCAGAGACGGCAATCAGAACAACTCGAGCTCTTATAATTACGATCCTTATACGGGTCAGCCCTTGCATCGCAATAAGACCTCCTCGGAGCAGCCTTTTTCGGAATTCGGCAGTAACGGCGAGAAAAGCGATGACGACGAAAACGGACCCTTTTCTCTTTAACGTTTAACAGGACGGACTTGATTTTTCAGGTCCGTTTTTTTATGGCGCAACGATTGACAGATTTGACGTTTTCTGTTAAAATATTTAAGCACAAAGGAGGTATTGTATGAATTTTATTTTTATTTCTCCTAATTTTCCGCATACTTATTGGAATTTTTGCGACCGTTTGCAGAAAAACGGCGTAAACGTTTTGGGAATCGGAGATACTCCTTACGAAGAAACGCCTTGGCAGCTCCGTCAATCCGTGACGGAGTATTACGTCGTCAATTCTTTGGAAAATTATGACGAAGTATTCCGCGCCGTCGCGTTCTTCTCCTTCAAATACGGAAAGATCGATTGGATAGAATCCAACAATGAATACTGGCTCCGTCAGGACGCTCGCCTGCGCGACGATTTCAATATCAAGACGGGTTACGGCTACGAAGAACTCTCTCGTTTACAGAGTAAATTTTACATGAAGGAACTCTATAAAAAGGCGGGCGTGCCGTCTGCAAGATGTGCCAAGTTTTCAAGCAGAGAGGAGGCTCTCGCCTTTATCGGGGAAGTTTCCTATCCCGTCATCGTCAAGCCGGAAGTCGGCATGGGTGCGTCGAAAACGTATAAAATAAAAGACGAAAATCAGCTCGACGCATTTTTCGCCGAAAAGGACGAGAATCCATATATCATCGAGGAATTTATCGACGGAGAGATCTATTCCTACGACGCCGTCATCAATTCCAAGAGCGAGCCGCTATTCGAGTCCATGACGTCTTGGCCGAAAGTTTTAGACGTGGTCAATGAATGCTTGGATTTCTCCTATTATATTGCGGGAGAAGTGGAAGAGCAATTGAAGGACTACGGCAGAAAAACGGTAAAAGCCTTCGGCGTCAAGAGCCGTTTCGTGCATTTGGAATTTTTCCGTCTCAACGCCTACAAAAAGGGTCTTGGAAAGAAGGGGGATTTCGTCGCCCTGGAAGCCAACTTGCGCGTAGCGGGCGGCTATACGCCCGATATTATGAATTACGCCCATTCTACGGACGTCTATCGGATTTGGGCGGACATGATCACGACGGATCGGCGTTTATTGCAGAAAGCCGAAGAAGAGTATTACGGCGTTTACGTGGCGAGAAGGGATCGGTATACCTATGTTCACAGCGAGAAAGAGATCGAAGAGAGATATGAAAAGAGCATCATCACCAAAGAAAGAGCGCCCGAGGTTCTCTCCGACGATATGGGAAATCTCTTTTATATCGCGAAACTAAAGGAGAAAAAGGACGTGGAAGAATTTGTTTCTTTCGTTTTGGAAAAAGGAGAAGAAAGATGAAAGTAGAACTCTATACGTCATATAGCAGCTATTTGAAGCGGGATATGACTTTTAAGACGTACGGGGAAACGGGCAAACTGTGCTACGTTTTTCCCTCGCAGGACGGCAGATACTACGACTACGAGAATTTCGGCATGGTGGAAGTCTTAAAACCGTATATCGAAAGCGGCAGACTTCGCCTTATCTGCGTGGACGGCATCGATAAGGAGAGCTGGTCGGGATTTATGCTCGACAATCGCGAGCGGAGTGAAAAACAGGAGGCTTATTTCTCCTATATCACTTTGGAATTGTATCCTTACGTGGCAAACATCACCGGAAACCACGAAAAAGCACTGGTTACGGGTTGCAGTATGGGCGCGATTCATTCGGCGATAGCCTTCTTCCGCCGCCCTGATCTATTCGATCAGATCATCGCATTGAGCGGCGGCTACGAGGCGTGCCATTTCTTCGGAAGTTATATGGACGAAATTTTATATCATAATTCCGTCATTACCTTCCTCACGAACATGCCGAAAGACCATCCGTATATAGAGATGTATAACAATAGTCAGATCATCATCTGCGTAGGGCAGGGCGCCTGGGAAGAAGATCTTTTGGCGAGCACCCGTAAGTTAGACGCGCTGTTGCAGGAAAAAGGCATTCGCGCATGGGTGGATTACTGGGGTTACGACGTCTGCCATGACTGGTGTTGGTGGAGAAAACAGATCGTATATTTTATGGAATTTGCATTGAATAAAAAATCCGCTTGAAACAAAGCGGATTTTTTTGAAAGGAATATGAAACAGACGACGGGAATCGTAAGATACGACGGAAGAACAATAGAATATATCCGTTTTTATAAAAAGGTTAAAAACGTAAATCTGCGAATCCGAAAAGACGCGAGCGTTGCCGTTTCGGCAAACCGTTTGGTAAGTCAAAAGCAGGTGGAAGATTTCGTGCGGAAAAATGCAGAATTTATTCTGCGCGCGCAAGCAAAGATGCGGGAGCGTACCCTTTCGGAAAATAACCGTTCGTACGAGAACGGGGAAGAGCTTCTTTTTTTGGGAAAAAGATACCTTCTGAAAGTGGTGCCGTCGAAAGAGGAGGGCGTCATTTTGCAGGAGAACGTTCTTCTGCTAAAGACGAAAGAGAACGACGTTTCTTATAAGGCGAAAATCTTGCAGGAATTTCGGCGGCGGGAAGGGCATAAAGTGTTTTCGGAACTGACAAAAAAGTATTATCCGTTTTTTTGTCGATATACGAGCTATCCCGATATCGTCGTAAAGAACGTGACGTCTATGTGGGGCTCCTGTACGCCGAAAAAACGTCGGATTACGTATGCGGAAAAGCTCGTCGAGCGCCCCATACAGGCGATAGAATACGTCGTCGTACATGAGCTCAGCCATTTCGTGTATCAAAATCATTCCAAGGCGTTTTACGCCGTCGTGGAGAGCGTCTTGCCTCAATGGAAAATGTATAAAAAATTATTATAGTTATCCGTTTGGACTTTCTGAAGGATAGTGATATAATATTATCAAAAAATTAGGAGTTGTACTATGGCAGATTCGGAAAAGGACGTTTCCACGAAGAAAACGTGGAAAGATTATTTCAAAGAACTTCCCAAACGCTGTTTTATTACGGCGTTTTCGGGAATGGCGCAGGGGTTATTCGTCACGCTCATTGCGGGTACCATTCTCGCGCAGATCGCGGGGTGGTGCGGAGAGAACCTCTTTGCGGATATCTTAAAGAATATCGCCGCCATCGCAAAGACTATGATGGGCGTCGGTATCGGCGTCGGAATCGCACACGCGTTGGGGCATAAAAAACTCGTGGTATATTCCGCGGGCGTAGCGGGCTTTATCGGCGCATGGGCGGATAAGCTCATCGCGGGCTCCTTTGCCGTAAGCGTCGGTGCCGGTCTTCCCGGTAATCCGATCGGCGCGTACGTCGTCACCATGTTCTGTATAGAGATCTGTTCGCTGTATGCGGGTAAAACGAAACTCGATATCATTCTCGTTCCGTTGGGCATGATGTTGCTCGCGCTCGGCGGCGTTTGGCTCGCCTATCCGTTTATTTGGCTCGTCAATCAGCTCGGCGTTCTCATTTCTTTGGCAACGTTGGCGCAACCTTTCGTGATGGGACTGATCATTTCCGTCGTGATGGGGATTCTCCTCACCATGCCGACCTCTTCGGCGGCGATTTGGGTGGCGGTATGCGCCTCCGCAACGGCGGACGACGTGGGATTGATGCTCGCGGGCGGCGCGGCTACGGTTGGTTGCGCTGCGCACATGATCGGGTTTGCCGTGACCTCCTTCCGTGAAAATAAGATCGGCGGACTCATTTCGCAGGGCATCGGAACTTCCATGCT
>CAMFEK010000046.1 GCA_945949395.1 uncultured Clostridia bacterium | reverse complement strand
ACCTTTAATTAGCTTTACTTCATTGCCTAATTACTTTCTTTTCGTCTTTTCCTTTATACTTGCTATGCAGTTGTTGTTCTTCATTTTTCTCCTCTCTACAGAGAGGGGTTGGCGCTATCTCGTCGACAGCTTTTATATCATAGCACTTTGTTTTTTATATGTCAACTGTTTTTCGAAAAAAAATTGAAAAAATTTCGACTTTTTTTACAAAGTCCTTTGATTTTACTTACAGCCCGAGCAAGTTTTGCAGTTGCCCGTACACTTCACGGCGGTTTTTCCCGTTTGCGTGAACATTTTACCCGAATAGTTGCGTTCCGCCTTGCCGCCGCAAGCGGGGCAAAGAACGGTATCGTCGAATTTTTTTACGAGCTCGTCGAATTCTTTGCCGCAGACGGGACATTTGTATTGCAAAAAGGGCATTATTGATCACCTCTTCTCTTCTTCTTGATCGTTTTGGGCGCCTTGGTGCGCACGGAGTTGGTATATCGGGTAAGATAGAACGCCGTGACGATGGTGAGCGCGAGAGAGACGAGACAGATGATCCAAAATTCGATCCCCCACCAGTCCCCCTTTAACGCCATGCCGAAGGGAAGGTCGACGTTCATGCCGAACAGCCCCGCGATCAGCGTGGGGATCGCCACCACGATCGTGATGATGGTGAGCGTCTTGACGATGTTATTCACGTTGTTGGAAATGACCGAGCTGAAAGCGTCCATCGTCGTCTTCAAGATATCCCGATAGATATTACACATTTCGCGAGCCTGGTTGGTTTCGACGATCACGTCGTCGTAGAGATCCTTATAATCCTCGTTATTTTTGATCTCGCTCGACTTGGAAAGTCTGCCGTGCACGACGCTGTTCGCGTTCAGAGAGGTCGAGAAATATACGAGGGAATTTTCCAGTCCCAAGAGCTGAATGAGTTCCTTGTTTTTCATGGAACGGTGAAGTTCCGCCTGCAAACGAAGAGATTTTCTCTCGATCTGTTTCAGGGAGAGGGAAAAACGCTTTGCGTTGGCGATCATAAAGTTCAGCAAAAAGCGAACGGGTTCCGACGTAGGCGCCTTTTCGCCGCGGTTGGACGTAAGATCGTTGAGTACGGGATTCGAGTACAGACAAACAGTCACGATACACTTCTTATTATAGATAAGGGCGATAGGCACGGTCGTGTAGCCGTCGCCGTCGTCCGTATCGATGATGCTCGGACAGTCGATGATATACATGACGTTTCCGTCGTCCGATTCGCTACGCGCGCTCTCCTCTTCATCGAGGGCGGCTTTGAGCATTTCTTCGGGAATACCCGTTTCGGCGACGACGTCTTCGATTTCGTCATCGGAAGGATTGACCAGATCAACCCAGCACTTATCTTTGAATGATGAGATCTGCTTCATGGCAAATCCGCTATCCGTCTTGTAATATTTTACCATATTTTTTTCCGCCTTTGAATTTTTTTGTTTTGCGGCACAAAAAAGCGTACAGGAAAATACTGTACGCAAAAAGTCGGTCGAACCCGTAAAATACTATCGCAACGTACAGATCATCCTATTCTCTTGATTGTGCATCGGTTATTTGGCCCTGCGTCCATCGTTAAACTCCTAAAATATATGATATTTTCGATAATGTTATTATAATCTTTTCCCTTCTCTTTTGCAACCCTTTTTTCATAAATTTTTTTGCATGAAAAATATTATCAGATTACCGCCGAGCCGTCTAAAAAGGATGTAAAGATTGCCTTTGCGCCAACGGGGAAACAGGAAACGAGCTGATCGGGCGAAGCGTTTTTTCCACTGTACGCCGTTTTATATTTTTTCAAAGAAGAGAGCACCCGCTCCTTCCCGACGGCGTCCTCCACGCAACAAAAGAGAAGGCTGCCCTTGCCGTAGGTGATATTCGTATATTCGTACTCGCTGACGAAGGAGGACAAATGCCGATCGAGCTTTACGTCCACCTCGCCGAACAGTTGCCGATAGATGCCGCAGAAGGAGTGGAAGGCGTTTCGCGCCACGTTTTCCATGTCCTCTTTTTTTACGCCGTATTCCTCGTGATCGTCAAAAAAGAGCATGGTAGAGTATTCGGCGAGCCCTTCGTCCATCCAGGCGTGTTCGCACTCGTTGTTCCCCACCATGGCATACCACCATTGATGCGCCGTTTCGTGCACGACGGTCTCCAAGCGGGCGGTGCCCTCCACGCCGTCCGAGATGAGGGAGAGTGCGGGATATTCCATGCCGCCGAAGCAAAACCCCGTTTCCGCCACCGTGTAGGTATCCCAGGCGTAAGAGCCGAATTGCTCGGAAAAATATTCCAAAGAACGGCAGGCGACGGAGAGCGTCTGCTCCGCATTCTCATCTTTATAATAGTAATAGCGCACAAGGGTATCACCCACCTTTTCCTCGAGCACTTGGAAATTCTCGGAGAGGACGCAGGCGATATCCCTCATATTCTTTCCCGTGACGAGATACTGCGCCCTATCCCCCTCTTCCCGCCTTTCCTGATTGCCCGAGCAAGCCAACCGATAACTCTTCGGCAGGGAGAGGGAGAGGGAATATTCCGCGCTGTCGGAATAGAAGGGATCGCCGTCCGAATAATACACGCACTCGTAAAAGCCCTTCCCCTCGTCGTACCCGCAGAGGACGGGATAGAAGTTGCCAAGATTCACCGATTCTTTCGCGACACCGAGGCGGTGCTCGACGCAGGCGAGCGTCGTGGTGAAGGAAATGGAGATTTTCGACGTTCTCCCCCTTTTGAGCGGCTCACGCAAGGTGACGAACAGAATATTTTTATCCTCGCCGCCGATCTCGTAGGTGCGACAATTCTCCACCGAAGAGATTTCGATTCCGCCGTAAGATTCGCCGTCGTAATAGGCGGCTTTATGAATGAGAGAGACGGGCGAATACGTCGCGTCGGCGCGATAGGCGTTGGGATATAATTGAAACCAAAGGACGTTTTGTTCCTCTTTGGTATCGTTATAATAGGTAAAATCCAGCGTACCTTTGAGGGAACGGGATTCCGCCGAATACTCGCAGGTCAGATCGTAACGCGAGCTCTTTTCTTCCCCGCAGGCAGAGAAGGGATACGGCAAAAAAAAGAGTGAAAGCAAGGCGAACCATTTGTTGTTCTTCATAAAAAATAACCCCCGAAAAGAACTTTTCAGAGATTATTTTATGCCTTGTCCTTTCCGAAAAGAACCTTATTTTTCGGTCGCTTCGAAATAGTTTTCCGGATCGGTGAGGACACCGTTTACAAATACTTCCATGTGCAGGTGCGCCCCGTCCTTATATTCGTTGCCCGTGGGCGCCGATACCGTTCCGAGAAGATCCCCCTTGCCGACTTTGTCGCCGACCTTGAGCGTTTCCGCGGGATCGATATAATAGTACACGGCGACGATGCCCTCGCCGTTATCGAGGGAGACGGAATTCCCCAAAAGAACGTCGCCCGTATAGATGGCGGATACGGTGCCGTCCATGGCGGCATACACCTCGTCGCCCGCCTCGGCGGAAATATCCACGCCGCTGTGCTCATAGTAGGTATTGAGCGTGGCATTATAGTAGAATCCGAAGGTGTTCAGAATATTCATCTGCTTGAGGGGATCGGCAAAGGAGGCCACGGTGCCCGATACGGGAGGGGTGACTTCGCCGTCCGTCTTGTCCTCCGTCTTGCCCACGTCGGTATCGTTCGGGTCGGATGCGTCCGTCTTATCCTCCTTGGGATCCGTTTGATTCGTGGAATCGGAAGGTTTGTTCTCGTCGGGATTTTCGATAGAGGGCTTTCCGTCCAACGAAATGCCGCCGTCGTCCCTTCTTAAAAGGACAGCCGTCGTGATGAGCGCGCCTGCGAGCAACAACGAACATACGGGGGTTAGGATCATCGCCAGTTTCTTCTTTTTCGTAAAAGGTTTTCCAAAAATCTTTTCTTTCATATTACTCCTCCTGAAAGCTATGTAAAGCATTGACGAGACGAAAACGTTTTATACCTGCTTTTTAAGGCAACTTCGCACCATGACATGATGCGGGGTTGCCTTAATACCCCCCGAAAATGACAGGCGTGCCGATACAGACGGTGTTCTCCCGATAGGCGACGTGAAGGTTGATAAGCGCCCCTTCTATCCAAACGCCGCCCGAAAAACACGGGGAATAATAATACTCGTTGCGAACGCCCGCGCAATTTTCTATCAAGACGGGAACGGCTTGATAGAACGCGAGCAGCTCCGAGCAATCCTTATCCATATATACGGTGCTCTCCCCGCGCACGTCGGAAAGAAGAAAGCGGAGAATGCGGGCGTTACCGTTCGTCAAAATCATCTTGGCTTGCGAGGAATAGCTCCCCACGCAGAAGGTATAATTTTCCCCTTCGGGGAATACGGGCGGGCGGGAATCGAGAAACACGAAAAAGAGCACGACGGCGGCGCTCAAAAGAAAACAAAGCAATACCTTGAGAGCACGAAACATAGAAAAAATCCCCCTTGTCCTGTTGACAAGGAGGATTATTGCCCGCACGGGGAATTTTATACCTCAAAAATCGGAAAGTTTTTCACCGCCGAGCAGATGAATGTGCAGGTGGTGAACGGTCTGCCCCGCGTCGTCGCCCTGATTGATGATGATGCGGTAACCGCCGTCCAACCCGAGCTTGTTTTGAAGGGTGGGAATCTTACAAAAGATTCTTTTGAGCGCGTCCGCCTTTTCCTCGTCGAGGGAGGTGAGCAGGGGATAGTGAACCTTGGGAATGCAGAGATAGTGCAGCTTCGCCTTGGGTTCTACGTCCTTGATGACGATGCAATCGTCGTCCTCGTAAAAGCGGGGTGAAGGGATTTCCCCTGCGATGATCTTGCAAAAAATACAGTTTTCCATTGTTGATTACTCCTTATCTGATTTTACGGCTAAGACGCCGTCTTGATACAATTCCTTAATCGTGACGGGAATCAGCTTGTCGCCGATATCCCCTTCTATATAGACGCGCATATAGTTTTCCGTGTAACCCTGCGTGTAGCCGTCCGCAAACTCTTCCCGAAGGACAAAGGCGGTTTTTCCGATGAATTTTTTACGATAGTCCGCGCTCACGCGTTCCGCCTCCTCGCTCAAAAGAGCAAGGCGTTTCTTTTTTACGTCCGGCGGAAGGTCTTGAAAGCGCTTTGCCGCCACCGTGCCCGCGCGAACGGAATAGGGAAAACAATGCACGTGCGCGAATCCGACCTCGCTCACAATGGAGAGGGAATCGGCAAAATCCTGCTCGGATTCCTCCGAAAAGCCGACGATGATATCCGTCGTGATCGCAGCGAAAGGGAAATAGCGATAGATGAGCTCGCATTTTTCCAGATACTGCTCTCGCGTGTAATGGCGGTTCATGCGCTTTAGCGTCGCGTTTGAGCCGCTCTGCAGCGAAAGATGGAAGTGCGGGCAGAAACGTTTCATGCTCTTTGCCGCCTCGAGCAGCTCCTCCGTGATCACGTTGACCTCGAGCGAGCCCAAGCGAATGCGCTTTTGAGAGTCCTTTAACGCAGAAAGAAGATCCTTTAACGTCCTTCCCCCGTCGTTGTACGAGGACAGGTCGATGCCGACGAGAACGATTTCGTCCGCGCCGTCGGAAAAAATTTCCTGCAAGACGGATTCCAAGCGCCGCGAGCGACTTCTGCCGCGCAGGTAGGGAATGATGCAATAGGAACAAAAATTGTTACAGCCGTCCTGCACCTTGATAAACGAACGGGTCTTTAAGTGCTTGGGGGGGAGCATTTCGTCGAACACGAGCTCCTCGTTCGAGACGAAGTTGCCCGTCTCCTGCAACAGGGAGAGGATCTTGCTCTTTTGCATTGCCCCCGTGACGACGGCGACGTTCTTTTTCCCGATAAAGTCCTGCGGGTGATTTTGCGAGGCGCAGCCGCAAATGATGATTTTCGCGCTCTCCGCGTGCTTGGAGACGCGGGCGATCATCTGACGGCTCTTTTTTTCCGCCTCCGCCGTGACGGCGCAGGTGTTCACGATGTACAGATCCGCCTCTTCCAGCTCGTCGGAGACCTCGTAGCCCATTTCTTCCAGCCCGCGGATCAAAGACGCGCTCTCGCACTCGTTCACCTTACAGCCGAGCGTGAATACTACTGCTTTCATGAAAAATCTCCTTACCTTTCGAGGTTGCCGACTTCATACGAGACGACGGCGCACAGGGCGACCGCCGCCGTCTCCGCGCGCAGAATGCGCTTGCCGAGCGAAACGCCGACAAAGCCGAGCTCTTTCGACAGCAAAAACTCCTCTTGGGAAAAGCCGCCCTCGCTGCCCACCACGATGGCGGTAGCGCCCGAAAGCCCTTTCAGGGAGAAGTCCGACTGCTCTAAAAATTCGCAGGCAAACAGTTTATTCTGATAGCCGTCGGCGGCGCGAAGGGCGGACAACAGATTGTCGCAATAGGTGACTGCGGGCGCGATGGAACGCATACACTGCTTGGCGGATTCCCGCGCCACCTTGTTGAGCCGTTCGAGCTTGTTTTCATTCATGTACGCCGAGGAATACTTGGAGGAGAACACGACGATCTCCTTTACGCCGAGCTCGGTGCATTTTTGCACGACGAACTCGTTTTTATCGGCGTTTTTGAGATAGCCGAAGATAACCTTGACGGGAACGGGAGCTTCCTTGTCCCCTTCCCGCTCGCCGATGACGTGCGCCGTCATGCTGCGCTTTTCCACCTTGGAGACGATAGCGGAATATTCCTTGCCGCTGTTATCCAAAAGAATGATCTCGTCCCCCTCACCGATACGGAGCACGTTTTTGGCGTGGAGAAATTCCTCCCCTTCCAGGAGCACTTCCTCCGCGATTTGATCGATAAAAAACCGTTTTGTTTCTGACATAATACCCGTCCGTTCGCTCCTTTTATGCGCGCGTGAGCACGAGGGCAAACCATTCCCCCTTCTGCCGCTGCGCGATCACCTGCATGCCGACGGAGGCGTAGACCTCCTTTACCCGATCGAGGCGGTCGGCGATGATTCCGCTTAAAATGAGCACCCCGTCCTTTTTTAAGTTTTTCGGAATGGAGGGGGCGAGCATGGCGAGGATCTCCGCCGTGATGTTCGCCATCATGATATCTCCCTGCACGTTTTGAGCGTCGCGCAAAAGGTCGGAGTGCGCGACAATCGTCTTTTCCGCCACGCCGTTGAGTTTCGCGTTATGGTTGGCGCTGTCCACGGCGACGGGATCGATATCGGTGAGGTACGCCCTTTTCGCGCCCAGCTTGATCGCGGAAATGCCGAGAATGCCGCTCCCGCAGCCCACGTCGATGCAGACGGAGTCCTCCCGAATGTATTCCTGCAAATACTCCACGCACATGGAGGTAGTTTCGTGCTCGCCCGTGCCGAACGCCATGTTGGAGTCGAGCAAGACGACCTCTTCCCCTTCCTTTTTTTCGTATGCGATCCATTCGGGCACCACGACGATGCGACCCAGATGAATGGGGCGGAAATGCTTTTTCCACACCTCGATCCACTCGTCGCCGTCCACGATGCGCTTGGTGTCCTCCAAAGAACCGAAGTCGATCGCGCCCGCGCCGCGCTCCGCCATTTCGCGGATCTCGCCCATGACGAGCCGACGCGTTTCGTCGGCGGTCTCCAAGGGCAGATAGCATTTGACCAAAACGTCCTTTCTCGCCGTATCGACGGCGTTTTCCTCGATGTAATCCCAGTACATAGTGTCTTTATTTTTCTGTAAATCGATGATGTCGTTCACGTCCGAAATGGTTACGCCGAAATCGGTGTAATTCCACATACAATCGGCGATGAGTTCGCTCCCTTCGGTGGTGGTGTGAACGGTAAGCTCGGCAAATTGACTCATGGTTTCTTCCTCATTTTTTTACCCATTATAGCACAAGCGGAGACGTTTTTCAATAAAAACGAGTCGATTTCTCAAGAAACCGACTCTCTTTTTGCTTATAGTCCCACGTAGCCGCTCTCGGAAATCATCTGTTGCCCCTCTTCGGACAAGATCCATTCCACGAGAAGTTTTACGTTGCCTTCGAAAGAATCCTCCCGCACGACGGCGTAGAAGTTATTCGTGAGCGGATAGCTCTTGCTCTGAATATTCTCTCTCGTGGGCGCCACGCCGTCCACCGCGAGCATCTTGACGCCGCCGTTGCCCACGATCCCCTCCACGTAGTAGCGGAAGGAAAAGCCGATGGCGCCGCCGACGATGGAGAGCGGGTTCTTGCGAATACGCTCGCCGTTCATGAATTTTTCCATTCTCGTCTGCGAGCCGCTGCCCTCCTGTCTGCTCAACGCGTTCACGGGGCGGGACGCGCCGCCAACCTGCGCCCAGTTGGTATATTTCCCCGAAAACAGCCCCCTGATCTGCTCCTGCGTGAGATCGTTTACGGGATTTTTTTCATTCACCAAAAAGACGAACGCCTCGTAGCCGATGGGGATCAGCTTTAAGGAAACGCCCTTCTCTTCGGCGTACTCCAACTGCGCCTTGGAAGGCGCCGCGCAAAAGACGATATCCGCCCCGCCGTCCACGATCGCCCGATACGCCCCGACGGTGTTGCGATACTGCATTTTGCTTTCGGGAGAAAAGCTCTCCCCGTCGAACGAGCAGGAGCTTTCGGGATAGACGGCGTTTACGATCGCCGAATACACGGGCAAGAGCGCCGTTGCGCCGTCCAACACGGGAAGGTCGTCCGTCAGTTTTAAGCTCGCCTCCCGCTTGACGATTTGGCTGTCTTTATCGAAGGGAAGAT
>CAMFEK010000045.1 GCA_945949395.1 uncultured Clostridia bacterium | reverse complement strand
AGTTAATTTTGGAGTTTTTACGATGATGGAGCAACAGGAGAAGGCTGTCAATTTATTCGTCTGCGCGTGCAACGACATGATACGTTCCAATTTTATTCTGGCGAAGTCTAAGCTCGCAGTCGTTTTCAAGACGATAGCCGCCAGCGAGGAGATAAAGAAATTCTTCGAGGAAGTCGTGGACGGATATCAGTTTAAGATGGCAAAGACCAAATGCTTTTCTTCCACGTTCGACGGCAGAAGATTAAAGCAGATCATTTTGCTTCCCGAAAATCCGCGGGAGAAGGTAGCCTTTCTTTTCTGCCTGCTCGTCGAGATCAATAAAGACAAAATCGACATCGTAATCGATAAGATTTCCTTCGATGCTTTTTTGATGCGGTTTTTCGGTTCGGAAGGGGATTTTGAAAAGAGCTATATCGCCTTTTGCGAACAGATCATGATTCCCTTTCGCAATACCGTGTACGACGCCTTTATGAAACCCTTTCAATTCTACGATTACCCAAAGAACGGCGTGGAAGAAACGCCGATATCCAAGGCGGAGGAAGAATCTTCTCAAGAGCAAATTTTTTCGGAACCGAAAGTCGAGACGCAAGAGGATATTCTTCTGCAAAAGCGAAAGGCGGCATTCGAAGAGGAGATGTTGTCGTTGCTAGATCAGGAAAAACTCGCCGTAGAGGAGATTGATATTTCCCCCCGTCAATGCGGCATCGCGTTACATATGCTCGGCGAGATCTGCCGTTACGTTAAGGCGGGCGAGATCGCTACCGTAAAGGCGATTTTATGGGGATATCACTATCTGTTGCTCTACTGTAAATATTCCAGCGAAAGCTTGAATAAAATGTATGAATGTATCGCTGCATTCGAGGAGAAATAAAAATGGAACTTACGGAAAAGACTGTCAAAAAGAACGTTATTTACGACGGAAAGATCATTCGCGTGCGCGTCGACGACGCAATGTTACCCAACGGAAAACCCTGTAAGAGGGAAATCGTCGATCATCCCGGTGGTGCCTGCGTCCTTTATGTAAAGGAGAACAAAGTTCTTCTCGTCAAACAGTTCCGCTACGCTTACGGCGAGGCTATTTACGAGATTCCCGCGGGTAAACTGAACGCGGGGGAGGATCCCATGGTTTCCGCCATTCGCGAGTTGGAGGAGGAAGCGGGGCTCAAAGCCAAGAGCGTCAAACACCTTTTCACCTTCTATCCGACGCCCGGCTATACGAATGAAAAGATATACGTTTATTACGCCGAGGAGGTGACGGAAGGAAGCGTCCATTTAGACGAGGGAGAATTTTTGAATTCCGAGTACCTGCCTCTTAGCGAAGTGGTAGAGATGATTGAAAAGGGAGAGATTCGCGACGCAAAGACGATCATTGCTGTTCAATGGTATTTGCTGCATCGATAAAAGAAAAATCCGTCTGAAAAGACGGATTTTATTTTTTGCGGTTTGATCAGCAGTTACAGCAGCAGTTGTTGGGTTTCAAGATATCGGAGAGCGTCCCGTTTTTATAGAGACAGTATCCGATGGCGAGAAGAATGGGCAGGGAACATCCCGAGAAAATGTTTTTGTCGGAACCGCATAACAAAAGGGCGGCGAGAAGAAATAAAAGAAACGTGTTTTTATTGCAATCCGAAAAAAGATCCATAAAATTCCTCCTGTATGATCCTGCATATTATGTAATAGAATGAATATTTTACAGGACCGTTATAGTAAATTGTATGAATTCTTAAGAAAAAATGATACTTTTTCGTTCAATCATTTGCTTTTTTTTGAAAGAGCAGGTATAATATTGGAAAGTACAAATATGCTCTCGGGCAGTTTGATACTTTAAGAATCTATTACATATTGTACACGGACATTTTCCCAAGAGAAAAGTCCGATGGAGGTAAAAAATGAATCAAAACAAGCAAAGTTTCTTCACCGCAAGAAACGTCGCTATCCTTGCGATCCTTGTCGCTCTCGTCATCGTCCTGCAGCTCTTTGCCAGCGCCATACCCGTATTCGGCGTCACGCTGAATTTCAGCTTGATCCCGATCGTGCTCGCCGGTATCTTTTTCGGTGCTCTCGGCGGAGGTTTTTTAGGGCTGATTTCCGGACTTATCACGTTTATCACCTGCGCGGTTATGGGAAGGGAGCCTTCTACCCTGTTTCTTTTTCAGGCAAGCCCCGTCATATTGACCGTCATGTGTATCGGAAAAACGACGGTTGCAGGCTTTGTTGCCGGTTTGATCTATAACGTGATCGTAAAGAAGAATAAGACGGTTGCTGTCTATACGGCATCGATACTCGTTGCCGTGTTGAACACCGCAATCTATATGCTCGGCATGGTCGTTATGAAAACCGACGTGGCGGCTTTTCTGGGTACGGAAGCGAGCGCAAGCGTCGTATTCGTCACGGTATTCGGCATCATTTGGATCAATCTTGTTTTGGAAATTGTGGTAAACGTCATCTTTGCGCCCGCCATCGCAACGGTTGAAAGCGTCGTTGAAAAGAAATTAAAGAGATAAATTATGATTATTTGCGTAGATATCGGAAATACCAATATAAAATATGCCGTGTTCGATAAGGACGAGCTCGTCGTATCCTTCCGCGTCGCGACGGACAGTAAAAAGACGTCGGACGAGTACGGCACGCAGCTTATCAGCATGTTAGGGGTCAAAAATATTCGGGCGGAGGAGATCGAAGGGGGGATCCTCTCTTCCGTCGTGCCGTCACTCGATTATACCATTCTGCATATGTGTTCCGTATATCTGCACGTCACCATGCTTCAGCTGGCGCCGGGGCTCAAATCGGGACTCAACCTTCGCTGCGATAACGCGCGGGAGGTGGGAGCCGACAGAATCGTAAATTGCGTTTCCGCGATCGTTCGTTACGGAAAAAAGGACACGCCGATGATCGTGATCGATTTCGGCACGGCGACGACGTTCAATATTATAAGCCGTGAACAGGAATTTTGCGGCGGCGTGATTTCTCCGGGGATCAAAGGATCGTTGGAAAGTTTGGTAAACGGTACAGCGAAACTTCCCCGCATCGAGATTGAGGCGCCCAAGAGCGTGATTGCTAAAAACACCGTAACCAATATGCAGGCGGGCATCGTTTTCGGCTTTGCCGGCCTCGTAGAATATATCGTTAGAAAAATTAAAAAAGAATTGCGAACAGATGAAGTGATTACCGTTGCAACGGGCGGCTTTTCGGAGATTATCGCAAAAGAAGTGAACTGTATCGATAAAGTCGATAAACTTCTTACGCTGGAAGGCTTAAAGTATCTTTATTATTTGAACAATTCGGAGGATAAGTAATATGAAAAGAGTCGGCGTAGCTATTTTAGGTCTCGGTACCGTCGGTGGCGGAACGTATGAGATTTTAAGAGATAAAAGAGAGTTTTACCAAAAAACGCAAGGGATCGATCTTACGGTCGAGTGCGTTTTGGAGCTCAATCGGGATCGCATCCACTCCCTGGGCATTCCCGACGAGTGCGTTGCCGGTAGCATTCAGGAAGTCGTTTCCAATCCCAACGTCGATATCGTCATCGAAGTGATCGGCGGCATCGGCATAGCGAAAACTTTCGTTTTAGACGCTTTGAACGCCGGAAAATCCGTTGTCACGAGCAATAAAGAACTCGTTTGCAAGTTCTCCCACGAACTTGAGAAAGCGGCGCGCAGACACAATTGCGGTCTTTACTACGAAGCGAGCTGTGTGGGCGGCGTGCCCATCATTCGTACCCTCTTGGACGGCGTACAGGCGAATAGGATCACTTCCCTCATGGGTATCGTAAACGGTACGACCAACTATATTTTGGATAAAATGAGCAACGAGGGCGCTTCCTACGAAGACGTATTGAAGAGCGCGCAGGCGCTCGGTTATGCCGAAGCGAATCCCACCGCAGACGTAGAGGCTTACGATTCCACCTATAAACTGTCCATTCTCTCGAGCATGGCTTTCCATACCAAGGTTCCTTATACGAAGATTTTCCGCGAAGGCATTACGGGAATTTCCAAAGAGGATATCGCATACGGCAAACAGCTCGGCTATACCATTAAACTTCTCGCCATCGGTAAAAATACCGAAGAGGGCATTGAAGTGAGAGTACATCCCACTTATATCAAGGATTCTAATCCTTTGGCGGCGGTAAACGATTCTTTCAACGCCGTATTGCTCCACGGCGACGCCGTTGACGATATTATGCTCTACGGCAGAGGGGCGGGCGCTCTTCCTACCGGCAGCGCGATCGTTTCCGACGTGATTTTCGCCGCTACGCACGAAGATATCCGTTATTCCACCTTCAAGAACAACGCGACGGCGGAAAAAGACGTGAAATTCGTCACCAACTTCGCTTCTTCCTATTACCTGCGCCTCTCCGTTGAGGACAAAGCGGGTATGCTCGCAAAGATTTCTTCTATCTTTGCCAAGAATAACATTTCCCTCGTCAAGATGATTCAGGAAGACGATAAGGATGAAAACGGAATGGTTTCCCTGATCTTCATCACGCACGAAACGAGAGAATTCAGCGTAAAGAATGCGATTGCCAAGATCAACGCGCTCGGCGATTTCGTAAAGGTAGAATCCGTCATTCGCGTCGTTTCCTAAACGATATGAAAAAAGGGCTCATCGTCGTTAACGCTTACGCGGACTTAAAGGGAATATCTTATCAGTCGACAAGATTGAGCGAAGAGTTAAAAAAGCGCGGCGTGGATTGTAAGGTTGTAAAACCATACGATTTGCATTACGGCGTGTCGGACGGCAAGATCTTTTTAGAGGAAAAGCCGGACTTTGTAATTTTTCTCGATAAGGATAAGTATCTTTCCCGAATGCTCGAAAGCGTGGGGATCCGATGCTTTAATAGCGCGCAGGCGATAGAACTGTGCGACGATAAGATGCTCACTTACCTCGCCTTGGCGGATCACGGCGTTCCGATGCCGAAAACGATACCTTCCATGTTGTGCTATACGCAAAATAAGGAAGTCTCCAAAATCTTTTTATCCCGCGTCGAAAAGAGTTTTTCTTATCCGTTGATAGCGAAAACCTCTTTCGGATCGCTCGGGAAAGGTGTATTTCTCATTCGCAATGAAGAAGAACTCCTCCAAACGGAAAAAGAACTTCAATTCGTTCCGCATCTTTATCAGGAATATTTGGGTTTCCACAAAGGAGAGGATATTCGTATCATCGTAATAGGAGGAAAAGCCGTTGCTTGTATGCGTAGGCGAAACGATGGAGATTTTCGTTCGAACGTGGAGATCGGCGGCGTCGGGGAAAATATCAATCCGAAGGAAAGTTTTATTAAAATTGCGGAAAAGGCGGCGAGCGTCTTATATCTCGATTATTGCGGCGTAGATCTTTTGATCGGAAAAGAGGAGGAGCCCGTCTTGTGCGAAGTGAATTCGAATGCCTTTTTTACGGGGATCGAAAACGTTACGGGTATTGACATAGCGGCTCGCTATGTAGAATATATTATCAATAACATTTAATTTTTAGAGGAGTAGGATTATGTTAAAAGCAAAAGATTTCAGAAACGAAGCCTGGGGTAAACTCAGCGGAAAATGGGGCACTCTCGCCGTTATCACGTTGGTGTACTCTTTGATTCTCGGTGCATGCAGCGCTCTTTCTTTCGTGTGAGTCGGCGCAATCGCACTCATATTGATCGAAGGTCCCTTAACGGTTGGTTACGTCATCGTTTCCCTTACGGTTATCCGTCAGCAGGAGACCAAGTTTGAATACTTATTCTATGGATTCAAAAATTTCGTCAATACCTTTGTTTTGTATCTTCTCAACTTCATCTTTATTTTCCTTTGGAGCTTGTTACTCGTTATCCCCGGCATTGTAAAGGCTCTTTCTTACAGCATGAGCTATTACATTCTTGCCGATCACCCCGATATGAACCCCAACGACGCGAGAAAAGCGTCCATGGAAATGATGAAAGGAAATAAATGGAGATTGTTCTGTCTGGAATTATCCTTTATCGGTTGGTGCATTCTTTCGACATTGACCTTCGGTATCCTTTATTTCTGGGTACTTCCTTATATGCAGTCGGCAATGGCGGCGTTCTATGAAAGCATCAAGAACGGGAACGCGGCACAAACGGTTGCTCCCGCTCTGGAAATGCCTTCCGAAGAAAAAGCAAATGAAGAAGTAAACGCTTCCGAAAATAATTAAGGCGAAAAAGGCATATACTTCTTGATAAGTATATGTCTTTTTTTACGAAAGGATGGAATAAATATGGATCTTGAGATTTTACAATGGATTAACGACAACTGGCACGGGAATTCGTTTTTTAACGAGTTGTTTAAGTATATTACCTATCTCGGCGAATTCGGCGCGTTTTGGATTGCGCTCGGTATTCTTCTTCTCTGTTTCAAAAAGACGAGAAAGGCGGGGTTTCTGGTTCTTATCGCCCTTGCCGTTGATTTTTTGATCGTCAACGTGGTGCTGAAACAAGCAGTCAACCGAACGAGACCGTACGTAATCGATACGACCCTTGCGGATTTCGTGTCGTCCATTCATTTGAGACTTCCGACGGATTCATCCTTCCCTTCCGGTCATTCCGGCGCCGCCTTTGCCGCGTGCACGGTTTTGTTTCTCTACGATAAAAAGAAGTGCTGGCCGTTCTTGATTCTTGCAGCGCTCGTTTCCTTTTCCCGCATCTATCTCTGCGTGCATTTCCCTACGGACGTTCTCGCAGGCGCGTTGATCGGCTTTGCAATCGGTCTTTGCGTGTGGTTGGTTTACCGCGCAATCGAGAGGAAGCGGAAACATGTATAAAATTTTATTCGTCTGTCTCGGCAATATCTGCCGTTCTCCGATGGCGGAGTTTATATGTAAAGATCTTGTCGCAAAGGCGGGGCGAGAAAAGGATTTTTATATCTGCTCCGCCGCAACTTCATCGGAAGAGATCGGGAATCCCGTATATCCTCCTGCCGTGAGAGAACTTTCCCGTCACGAAATTTCCTGCATCGGCAAAAGGGCGAGAAGGATTACGAAAGAGGACTATCAAAACTTCGATCTGCTGATCGGCATGGAGGAGAGCAATATCCGAAATATGTTGCGATTCTACGGGGGCGATCCCGACAATAAGATCAAAAAACTGCTTTCCTATACCAAGGAGGGTGGGGATATCGACGATCCGTGGTATACGGGCGAGTTTTCCGTTACCTATAACGAAATTTTATATGGCTGTACGGAATTGCTGAAAACCTTATAAAGAATAAGTTCGCGCCTCAAAGCGCGAACTTTTATGTTATCATTATGATGATATAAAACAAATGAAAAACTTTGATATATTGAAAATCAGCGACGCAGTTCGGGAATAAATTTTTGCATTCGTTGCGTGACCAATTCGTCATTATTCATTTCCATAAGTTTTTCTCTGCTTACCCATCGATAAGCAGAGGTTTCACCATCTTGTAAAGCAATACTTCATATTGTATAAAAAGACACTGATCTTTCATAAAATCAGTGTCTTTTTATGGTGTGAAGGATGGGACTTGAACCCACACGGAATAATCCATACGCACCTCAAACGTATGCGTCTGCCAATTTCGCCACCCTCACATTTATGAGGTTTTGCTCTCACTCGAGAGCTTTTATATCATACTATAATTAAAAAAAAATGTCAACTGTTTTTTAATAAAAAAAACGATAAATTTTATAATTTTTTTCCACGAGATCTACGTAATTTTTTGTCTCTTCAAAAGGGATATGATAGAGATTTTTTCCGTCCGTAGAGTAGTGTTCATCGTTTAACCAGGACAACACTCTGCCTTCGCCCGCGTTGTAGCTTGCCAGCACGGTTTTTAGGGAATCGAACTTTTCAAAGAGATACTGAAGGTAATGCGTGCCGATGAGAATATTGTAAGAAGGCTCGAACAGATCGCCATCCGGCAAAGCGTATAACTGACGGACGAAAAAAGCCGTTGCGGGCATGATCTGCATGAGCCCGACGGCGCCCGCGTCGCTCTTTGCATTTTTTCGGAAACCGCTCTCCGCTTTGATCACGGCGTAAACGAGATTCTCATCGATGCCGTTATGACGGCGCATTTCCGACCGATAGGGCTTGGGGTAGCTCACCGCATATATCTTATAAAAGAATAATGAAAGAAAGAGAAAGGGGAGCGTGATCGCGATACAGAGTTTATTTTTGAATTTCACGTAAAAAAGTTACCGCCTTACATTTCAGAGATTCCATATCTCCGTCGTTATCGATTACAGTATATCCCATTTTCATTTTTTCTTGATAATCGATTTGATTTTTCATGCGCTGAAGAACCTGCTCTGCCGTCAATCCGTCTCGCGCCATGACGGCGGAGAGCCGTGCCTTTTCGTCGCGGGTCACGATAACGATACGGTCGAATTGTTTTTCCGCGTGAATTTCAAATAAAAGGGGTACTTCCGCAAAGGATAAGGGATATTTTGACATCTCTTCGTCCAACCGTTTCATGATCAGCGGATGCGCGAGTTCGTTCAACTTTTTGAGCTGTTCCTGATCCGAAAAAACGAGAGAGGATAGATATTCTTTGTTTAGCTTGCCGTTTAAGACGGCTTGATCTCCGAACTGTTGCCTGATACGGGAAAGGTACTTGCTTTGCGTTTGCAGCGTCTTGTAAATTTCGTCGCAGGAAAAAACGGGATATCCGAGCTGTTTGATGATTTTCGCAAAAGCGGACTTTCCGCTCCCGATCCCGCCCGTAATGGCGATTTTCACGTTATTTTGCTTCATACCAGTTGTTTCCTCGGCTGACTTCCACCGTCAGCGGCACGCGAAGGGAAACGGCTTCTTCCATGCCTTTTTTGAGTATTTCGGAGGCTTTTTCCGCCTCTTCGATGGGGCAATCGATAATAAGTTCGTCGTGAACCTGTAAGATGAGTTTCGCCTTCATGTCGTTTTCCT
>CAMFEK010000044.1 GCA_945949395.1 uncultured Clostridia bacterium | reverse complement strand
CCAAAATGCCCGTAACGGCGTCATCTTCCGATAGCGAGCCAACGAGTTCCTCCACTTGCTTTTGAGATGCCGTAGCGGGAAGCTCGTAGGAAAAGGAGCGAATGCCCACTTCCTCGCAAGCCTTTATCTTATTCTTCACGTAAATTCGGGAGGCGGGATCCTCGCCGACCAAAACGACCGCCAAACCGATAGGTGCGTGTTCTTTATGATATGCCGAGATCTTTTCTTTCAGCTCCTCACGGATCTCTCGGCTCAAAGCCTTACCGTCGATAATGTTCGTCATGGATTGATCACCCCCGCCAAAAGTCCGTTGATAAAATCGGGACTGTGCTGTGTGGAGTACTTGGTTGCGAGATTGACCGCCTCGTTTACGGAAACGACGGGCGGGATATCGTCGAGATACTTGATTTCCGCCATCGCGATGAGCAAAATACACTTATCTTCGTTGTAAAGGCGGTTTTCCTTGAAATTAAAGATATGGCTGTCGATCTCCTGAATGAGTTCGGCTTTATGGCTGCGAACCAAATTCAGGAGGGTTTCCGCAAAAGCGGCGTCTGCCGGTTTCAAATTTTTCGTCAATGCGTTCTTGAGTTCTTCCAGATTATCGCTGCCGAAATTTTCGGCAAAAAGAACTTTCAACGCAACTTCTCTTGCATCACTTCTCATAAAACAAAATTTCCTATCGTTAAGTAAAATTTCCCCTTTCCGAAACAGAAAAGGGAATTTTCGTTTTCTTATCCTGATTTAAGCGTTTTCTTCCGTTTTCGCTTCCATTGCGGGAGGAAGAACGGCAGAAATTTCGGGGAACTCGACGCCCTGAATATGGACGTTTACGCGAGCGATCTTATATACAGTCATGGATTCCACCGTCTGCTTAATAGTCTGCTGAATGCGGAACGCGAGTTCGGGAATATTATAGCCGTACTTTACGACGACGGAAATATCGGCGTATACGCCGTCCTTTTCAAAATAGAGGCGGATTCCCTTTTTTCCGGAAACGAGTTCTACGCCCTCGACCTCCTTTACGGCAAGGCTCGTGATACCGTTTACGATACCCTCGTTATAAATGACCTTTCCGTTTTGCTTTGCATTTGGATTATATCTGACGTTTGCCATGATTCTTTTCTCCTATTTTCGTTATGTACATTATAGCATAGCAAAAAGCAAATGTCAACGGGTTAAAGAAAAAACCCGCAAAAAGCTCGCCTCTTTGCGGATTTTTTCTTCTCAACTTGCCGAATAGACGGGCATGATGATGACGTTTCCCGCCGTCACGCCCGATTCTTCCTTCAACATTTGATAAATGGAGAGCGCGGAGTCGTAGGATAGTTCGGAAGAATTGATGAATACGTTTACGTTGTCCGAATCGTATCCGATGGAAACGACCGCGTCGGAAAAGCCGAGGGATTTTATCATGGTCTCCAAAGCGAGCTCATTTTCCATCATGCCGACGATCTTGAGCTTTGCCGCCGTCGCCTCCTCGAATTTTTCCGTCCCCGCGTCGTAGAGCGCGATCACCGAATCGAGCTGAACGAGCTCTTCGCTCCTCGTATTCGTCCGTTCGCTGCGATAGGTGGTGAAATAATTCGCCGTGGAAACGGAAGAATCCGAGTTGAGGGAAGTCACCTGCGCGCCGGAAAGCACGAAGTTGAATACTGCCGTGACGGCGAGAAGTCCCACAAGGCAACTCATAATGATGATTTTCTTTTTGTTGTTCATAAGTTATACTGTCTCCTTTTATAAAATTTATTTATCCGACGCCATTTTATAGACGACGATATTTTCCGTTTTGGCGCCCGTAGCGTTCGCCACGACGCGCAGGATATCCGCCCGCACGAGGTAGCTTTCCGCCCCGTCGCACACCACGACGACGAGCTTTTCCTCCCCCTCGGCGTTGACGTTGACCGTGACTCTGCCCACCCCGTCCATGCTTTTGAGCAGACTGCAAAGCCTCGTTTCCTCCTCGGAAAGTCCCAAGTCGCTCTCGCCCGTCAAAAAGATCTTGTAAGAAAAGAACAGCAACGACAGGGCAAGCAACGCGATCAAAAGGACGCTCAACAGATCCTTTACCTTTTTATCCGTCAATTTCATAATCGATAACGACCTCCTTCCCAAGCAAGATCTCGATCGCGTCCGCTATCCCGCTCTCCTCGCTCGGCTTTTCCGAAAAGACGAGGCGAATATCGGTTGGAGAACTCTCCGCCCGACAGGACAAAAGAAAATTGTCCATGACGAATCTTTCCGCCTGCAGCTCTTCCGTTCGGAGAAGATAGGTATCGTCGATTGCGCTACTTTCCTTCTCATAGGTAAAATTCAACTGCTTTCCTATCATCACGATAGGCGTAAACAGCACGACCAAAGTGACGAGTTTGAAGGCGCTGAGCACCGATTTTCCCGTTTTACCGGACGGCAGAACGATACAGATCAGATCCAAAAGAAAGATACAACCGAGTACGCTTTTAATATATGTCGCAACCAACTAAACGATAACCCCCGAAGAACAAATAAAGAGCAAAACCGTTACAAAATAGGCAAACCCGACGGCAAGCAATCCCGCGATGAAATAGCCGACGTTGGCGGAGAGCCCTTCCAAAAATCCGCTGATGCGCGCGTCGGCAATGGGCGAAGCCAACGCCGACGTGAGCTTTAAGAAAAGAGAAAAGACGATCCATCCCAAGAGGGGTTCCAAGACGGTGAAACACAAAAGCAGTATCGCCACGATCCCGAGCGAATTTTTTATGAGGATGCTGCCCGCCAACACGAGATCGATCCCGCCCGAAAGAAACCCGCCGATCATGGGGACGCCGCTGCCTATCGCGTATTTCGCCGCGCGAAGGGAGAGCCCGTCGAAGGTAGAAGAGGCGATGCCCTGCACGGTGAGACAGACGGAATACAGCGTGAACGCGATCCCCATCAACCAACGGGAAGAGCCCGAAAAAAATTTAACGAAGCCGCCGAGGTTGATCTTGCCGGAAATACTCCCGACGACAGAGAACCCGATGAGCAAAATCGCCATGGGGAAAATGATGTTTTGTATCATCTGAATGATACCGTTTGACAAAAAAGCGACGGCGGGGCGATAGATGGCGACGGAGACGGTACCCCCGCCGCCCGCCATCAGCGTGATGAGAAGCGGGAAAATGAGTTCCATTTGCCGCGCGAGCTCCTCGACCGTTTGCTTGGTCTGCGAAAATTGCGGGATCAAAAAAAGGAACAACAGCGAGAGAATACAGGCAAAGCAGGCGTAATGCACGACGTCGGAAATGCCGTCGCTCAAAAAATTTCCCCTGACGGAAAGGATAACACCGTCGAAGATACAGACGCACAGGATCGTGATGAACACCCCTATCGTCTCCCGTCCTTTTTCCCATAACTGTTCCCACACCGCAGAAAACAAATCGTCGTACGAGACGTTCCCACCCTTGATCAGCTGCACAATCTTCTCTCGCAGAGAAACGCCGTCGAACGTATCGATATCGAGCGAGGCAAGGTATTCTTCGAGCTCCTTCGTATCGAGAGAGTTTAGCAGCTCCTCGACGTTTTCCATGAGACGTTCCTCCCCCTCCGACTCCGATTCCGCCCGTCCTACGACGGCGGGCAGAAAAAACAGGAGAACCAAGAGGACGCTTAAGCACAAAAACAATTTCTTCATAGCAACGACAAAAAGGAAAGCACCAATTCCAAAAGTTTTTCCACGATGGGCAAGGTGAGCGTGAAGATGATGATTTTTCCGCCGAACACGACCTTATCCGCAACCGAATTGCTCCCGAAATCCTGTAAGATTCCCGCCGAAAATTCGGTGATATAGCCGATTCCTACTATTTTAATGAGCGTCTTTATCAATACGCTGCTTAGCGAACTGATTTCGGCGATCTTCTTCAAAATAGAGAGGCTGTCCTCCAATAACTCGAACGCGGAAAGCAGAATGAGTATGCCGCCGACGATCGTGACGGCGAGAGAGAGCTCCGGTTTGGTGCTCTTTAACAGCAGAGCCGCAAGCGCCGTGACAAAGCCGAACCCGATAATCTGTATGAGAACCATATCAGTACAACTCGAAGATCGACTTGACAGCCGTGAACAGATCGCCCACGAGAGAGATGACGACCGTAAGCGCCAACACGACGCCGATCAGGCTGACGAGCGTGGCGATATCGTCGCGATCGGATTTTTTCAAAACCTGACAGACGACCGTTATCAAAATGCCGAGCCCCGCAATCTTGAAAATAATACTAAAATCCATCATATCAATATCACCACCAAAGCAAGTCCGCCTAAGAGTCCGAGCTTGACGTAGAGCTCCGTCTGCTTTTTTGCCGTCGCGGCGCTCTCCGCCCCTCTTTGTTTGAGCTTTTCGCTCTGCGCCGAAAAAAATCCCTGTTGCGAGAGGGCGTCCCCCTTGCCGAGCGCGGAAAAATAATTTTCGCAATACGCTTTCTCCTCCGCCGAGAGAAAGGATAAGGACGCTTTCTCTCCTTTCATCACGCACGCTCTTATCTCGCGATAAAACTCTCTCTTGTTCGGGATCTGCTCGATGATCTCGCCGAGCGGTCGCCGCGCATACCGCAATTCCGTCAAAAATCTATCATTCCAATCGCAGAAATCCAAATAAAAGTCCTTGATTTTTCTGAATTTCATGGAAAAAAACCATCCGAGAAAGCAAGTGAAACAGACGATGGCGACGCTTAAAAAAAGTTTAGCCATAAATCATATTCCCCGCCTTGTCCGCAATTCTTTCGACCTTTCCCACCCGTTTCGACGAGAGTAAAACGATAAAATCAAAGATATTTTTCGGCGCGAGATCAATCGACTCAAGATGCGCGGAGGCGATCACGCAAACGCCGCTATGAACGGTCTTTTTCACGGCGGGATAGTCCTCGTCCGTCAATTCGTCCGTCACGATCATATCCGGTCGCATCGCGCGCAAACCGCAGGAAAACGCAGTCCTTTTCGCCGCAAAGCGTATCGCGTCCGCCATCGTCCCCTTCTCGCACAGCTCCCCCCTCTCGTCGGCAACGAGCAAATTGTATCGATCGGACAGACGGTTTATGATATCCTTGAGAAGAGTCGTCTTCCCCATGCCGGGCGGCGAGAGGATCAAAACGGAAGAGAGCTCCTTCAAGCATACCTCTATAATCTTTTCGGCGCACCCGTCGACGGTATGCGGAATGCGTATACAGAGGGAGGAAAAATTCCGTACCGAAAGCACCCTTTCCCCCTCGGTGACGAACGTGCCGCCGATTCCGATGCGAACGCCCCGTTCCGTTGTGACAAAACCTTGTTTCAGCTCCTCGCTCACCGAATATACGGACTTCTGACAGGCATTTGACAGGATCTCGTCTATCTCATCCCTTTCGATTCGGCAGGCGTTTCGGGCGAATTTTGAAGTTCCGTTGCCAGTCAGATAGAGATATTCTCCGCCGACGTTCACTTTGACTTCTCTGCCCGCCCTCAGCCGCATTTCGTAGAGGGTGTTCAGGTTGATATGCGTAAGCGCCTGTTTTAAGTTGTCCGTCAGGAAGTTCAACATCTGTTCTATTGTACGGGAAAGACCTTCTTCTTAGAACAAAAAACCCGAACAGTTTCCTGTCCGGGAGAAAAATTTTTTTTAATTATTTGGTATACGCGGCGAGAAGTTCCATGGACTTGTCGGTGAAGTCCTTGAGCTCATCCGCCGAAAGTTTCTTGAAGGAGAGCAGCGCGAGGTAGTAGATCTGATTGACGACGAACGCCTGCTTGTCGCCGTCCATGCCCTTCAAGCTCTGAACGACGGCGTTATTCGCGTTTACGATGAGGTTCATATCGTTTATCGCGTCCTTATCGCTCATGCCGTAGAAACTGTTCATCTCCGTCATTCTGCGCATAAATTCGCCCACGTTGATGATGCCGGCGACGTTTTCGTTTTTCAGCGCTTCGACCTTGATTTTGACCGCCTTGTTGACGATCTTATCCTTGAAGATCTCCTCCAGCTCCTTATCCTCACTCACGCCGTTTTCCGCCTTCAACGCGCCGTCGATATCGGCGTCGATGCGGAGGAAACGAACCTTACGGGGATTTTTATATTCGATGTAGCTGATGAAGTGCGGATCGATCGGCGTATCGCAAACGATGGCGTCCAGCCCTGCGTCCTCAAAGAGCTTGATGTACTGCGACTGCTGTACTTCGTCGGAGACGTAGTAGACCGCCTTCGCCTCCTTGCCGTTCTTGGAATCCTCGTCGGTGAGTTCTTCGCCGAACTCGTCCTTCAACGCCTTATATTCGCCTTTCAGATTTTTATAGACGATGATATTCTCTACCTTCTGATAGAAGTCGTCATCCTTGATACAGCCGAATTTGATAAAGGTTGCAAGATCCGGCCAGCAGGTTTCATATTTTTTTCGATCGTTCTTATACAGATCGTTGAGTACGTCGGCAACCTTTTTGGTGATATACTTGCTGATCTTCTGTACCTGTCTGTCGTTCTGCAAGAAGGAACGGGAAACGTTCAAAGGAATATCGGGGCAATCGATCACGCCGTTTAAGAGCATCAAAAATTCGGGAATGACCTCCTTGATGTTATCGGCGATGAATACCTGATTGCAATAGAGCTTTACGTGACCCTTTTCGAGTTCAACCTGCTTTTTGACCTTCGGGAAGTACAAAATACCCTTTAAGCGGAAGGGATATTCCATGTTCAGGTGAATCCAGAACAAGGGTTCGTTGTAATCCATAAAGGTGTCGCGGTAGAAGTCCTTATATTCCTCCTCCGTACATTCGGAAGGATTTTTCAGATACAGGGGCGTCGGGTTATTGACGGGTTTTTCCCCTTCCTTGAAATTCAAATAGATATGATAGGGCATGAAGGAGCAGTATTTATTGAGGAGCTGACGGAGATTCGCCTCTTTCAAAAACTCTTCCTCGCCCTCGGCGATGTGCATGACGATCTTGGTGCCTCTTGCGGGCGCGTCGCTCGTTTCTTCCAACGTGTATACGGATTCGCCGTCCGATTCCCAACGAACGGCAGGCTCGTCCTTATAGCTCTTGGTGAAGATCTCGATATCCTTGGAAACCATATACGCGGAATAAAAGCCCAAACCGAAATGTCCGATGATGCCGTCGCCGTTGGTCTTTTCGTATTTGGCGAGGAAGTCGTTCGCGCCGGAAAATGCGATCTGCGTGATGTATTTCTCCACTTCCTCCGCCGTCATACCGATTCCGTTATCCTCTACGGTGAGCGTTTTATTCGCCTCGTCCGCCGTGACGAGAATGCGATACTCTTCCCCTTCCACGCCGTTGGCTTCTCCCATATCGACGAGTTTTTTGAACTTAGTTACCGCGTCCACGCCGTTTGCCACGATCTCTCTCAAAAAGATGTCCTTATCGGAATACAGCCATTTTTTGATAATGGGCATCATATTTTCACTTGAAATTTTAATATTACCTTGCTTCTGCATAAGAGTAACTCCTTATTTTTTTTACAAATTATACATAAACAAAAGGACCCGTTTTCAAACGGATCCTTTGACTTTTTTTATAAAATTATTTGTTTTCGGAGAGATTGAGAAGATCTGCGATGGATGCGCCGCTCTCTTCGGAATCCGACCAACCTCTGTATTCGTCGGACGCTCTGTTGTCTCTTCTCTGTCTTCTGGGCTTTTCGTTTCCTTCTTCGCCGTCCTTCTTGGAACGTCTCTGAACGTTTTCGGGCTTGGGTTCCAAAGCCTTGATGGAGAGAGTCATCTTCTTGGTTTCGGGTTCCAAAGCCAAAATCTTGGCGTCAACTTCCTGACCTACGGTGAGCGCGGAAGTGGGATTTTCCAACCATTCGTGAGAGATCTGGGAAACGTGCACGAGACCGTCGATACCTTTTTCGATTTCAACGAACGCGCCGAACGCAACGATTCTTACGACCTTACCGTGAACGACGTCGCCCACAGCATATTTTTCGGCAACGAGATCCCAAGGCTGAGCCTGGAGCTGCTTGTAACCGATGGAAACCTTCTTATTTTCCACGTCGACCTTCAAAACCTTGAAGTTGTAGGTCTTGCCGATTTCTACGACGGATTCTACGCTTTCCGCTCTGTTCCAGCTGAGGTCGGAGATGTGAGCGAGGCAGTCAAAGCCCTTGACGGATACGAATGCGCCGAAATCGGTCACTCTTTCTACCTTACCTTCTACGACGTCACCGACGTGAATGGAGTTGAAGAACTCTGCTTCTTTCGCAGCCTTTGCTTCTTCTCTTGCCGCTTTTTCCGCTTCAATGATCACTCTCTGGGAAGCGATGATTTCCTTTCTTCTGGAATCCTTCTTTACTTCCAACGCCTTGAGGCGAAGTTTCTTGCCAACGTATTTATCGATTTCCTTCACGAATCCGCTTCTGATTTCCTTAGCGGGAACGAATACGGCGTAGGAACCTACGTTTGCGGTCAAGCCACCCTTGTTGAAACCGGTGCATTCAACGGAAAATTCGTTGCCTGCTTCGATGGTAGCGATAAATTCTTCTTCCGCTGCAACTTCCTTGATCTTCTTCTGAGAAAGTTTTACAGGGTTCAAAGCAATGACCATGAGTTCGATCTCTTCGCCGATCTTGCCGGAGAACAAATCTTTAGAATAAGTTTCGCAGTCTACTTCGTTCTTATCGAGAAGAATCTCTTTCTTGGCGGTAGGGAGTAAAACTTCAACGCCCTCGTCGTTAACGGATGAAATGATAGCTTTGATAAGCTGACCTCTTCTGAACTTGTTTTGTCCGTTGTCAATCTGTGCAACGACTTCTTCCATCGTCGTTGCTTTTTCTTCTGTTACGATACCTTCCATATTTAAGAGAACCTCCTGAGTTTGCTCGTTTGGGGTGCTTGCACCCATTACGATACCCAACTTTTTAAAATTTTTTAACACCTGATAGTCTAAGTCATCTGCGTTTTTCATTCTGAACACATTTTCACAATTTTTACGGCAAATGTCGTAAAGCTTGTTTGTATTACTGCTATTGAGCCCGCCTATAACCAACATCGCGTCACATTCGAGCGAAATGCTTTCCGCTTCCATTTGACGACTGATAGTAGTATAGCAAATTGTTCGAAAACAATCAACTATTTTTCTACCATCTTTCTTAATATTTTTAATAATTTTGTCAAATTTTTCTCTTGAAAAGGTCGTTTGCACCACGACGGCGACCTTTTTGCCGTCTAAAAAAGAGTAATCGTCCTCGACGGCGTTTCTCACGTATACTTCGCCTTGGCACCAGCCGAGTATCCCCTGCACTTCCGGGTGAGACTCGTCTCCGATAACGAGTATCGTCTTGCCCAAACCGCTCTCCCGATACACGATATCGTGAATGCGCTTGACGAACGGACAAGTCCGATCGACGATCTCGATATCCTTTTTCTCCGCCTCTTCGTACACCCGCTTTTCCACCCCGTGGGAACGGATGACGAGCGTCGCGCCCTCGGGCACCTCGTCTATTGTCTCCACCGTGCGAATGCCGCGCGCCTCGATCCGTTTGCGCACGTCACCGTTATGGACGATTTCGCCGAGAATGAACGTGTTCTCCGTCGGGATCGTCATCGCCGTGTCCACGGCGTTTTTCACGCCGTTGCAAAACCCGCCGTGCTTGCCGATTATCACTTTCATTTTTTCTTCTTTTCCCGCAGGTAAGCGGCGTGATCGTATCGCTGTTGCAAGATGAGAGCCTTTAACTTCTCATCCGCCTCCTTCAAGATCTCTTCCGTGAGTTTTTTATCGTAATATTCGGAAAACTCCACGGGCTCCCCCACGATGACGTGC
>CAMFEK010000043.1 GCA_945949395.1 uncultured Clostridia bacterium | reverse complement strand
CATCTCGTTGAGGGCGGATTTGGGGATAAACATATTCCCCTCCACGACGATCTCCTCAAACTCCGCGTCGTACCACTCGCTCTTTTTTAAGCAGGTTTTCAGCTCCTCTTTGGTCAGCGGTCTGCTCTTTGCCGACTGCAGAACTTCCTCGCTGATAAACGTATAACTTTCCGTCGAGATGACGGCTCTCTCCCCTTCCCGAAAACGGGCGGAAACCGTCAGCGGCAAACGCCGCTCCCCTTTCAGCAGACTTTCGTTGAGCGCGGTGTCCGTCGTGACGAAAACGCCGTCGCCGTTTTGCAGTCTCGCGCGGGAGGAGAGATAAAAGCCTCTGCCGTCCTTTTCCTCGAAGATGCCGCCGCCCACTTCTTTTCCTTTGCGAATAATCTTGAAACAATCCCCCTTGCGTGATTGAAAATTGCTTTCGCAGTACGCGCGGCGGTTACGCATCATGACGACGCCCACCTTTTCGCCGATGTGACCTTGAATATCGCGGGAAAGAAACCGCTTATCCTGTCCGAAGGCGAGCCCCTGCGTATAGTTATTGCGGTTATAGGTGCGTTTGAGGGCGGAAAGCTGTTTTCTGCTATCCGATCCTTCCAAAAGGGCGCGATAATACTTCACGGCGGCTGCCACGTATTCGGGACGGCGCATTCTGCCCTCTATCTTGAAGGAGACGACGCCCGCCGAAACGTACTTTTTAATATTCTCGCCGACGGAAAGGTCGGCGAGGGAGAGCGCGTAGGCTTTTTCCTCGTAACCCGCCCGATCGTAAGAATATTTTTTGCGGCAGGGCTGTTTACACCGACCGCGATTGCCGCTGTTGCCGCCCGCAAAACCGGACAGATAGCATTGTCCGGAAAAACAGGTACAGAGCGCGCCCTGAATGAACGCTTCCGTTTCCATGAAGGACGCGATCTCTTCGATTTCCTCTATCGGCGTTTCGCGGGCGAGGATCACGCGGGAAAAGCCGTATTCTTTGGCGAGCCGCGCCCCGTAAAGGTTGTTGGTGCCCGCCTGCGTGGAGAGGTGCAATACCATTTGAGGATACTTTTCGTGCAGATATTTGCCGATAAAGATATCCTGCAAGATGATGGCGTCCGCGCCCATGTTGTGCGCTTTCACGGCGGTCTGTAAAAACATATTCAGCTCGGCGTTCTTCACCGAGATATTCATGGCGACGTATACCTTGACGCCGAAGGCGTGCGCCCGACGCAAGATGCGCGCTAACCCTTCCTCGTCGAAGTTCTCCGCACTCGCGCGTGCGGAAAAAGCGGTAAGCCCTAAATAGATGGCGTCCGCTCCGCTGTCGATGGCATAATTTGCCGTTTCTTCATTGCCCGCAGGCACTAATAATTCCAACATGATTTTTTTCTCTTTCGCGCGAAAAAAGAAAAGCTTCCGCTTCCCTTTTTCGTTTGCTTTTATCTTCCGATCGTCCTTGCGATCAATTCGTTCGCCGCGTCGTAGCCCATTTCCTTGAGTCGGAAATTTCGCGCCGCCACTTCGATGATGATGGCGAGATTTCGCCCCGGCGTGACGGGAATGATGAGCTTGGGCAAAGTGATACCCAAAATCTCTTCGGTATAACTGTTGCCGTCCAACCTGTCGTAATCCTTGTCGGGATTCCAGTTTTCCAGCTCCACGACGAGCTCGACTCTCTTCTCGTCCATAACCGAACCCGAACCGTACATATTCTTTACGTTGATGATGCCGATCCCGCGAAGTTCCATGAAGTAGCGAATCTTTTCGGGCGAGGAGCCGTATAGGGTGTTCGCCACGTTGCGTATCATGACGGAATCGTCCGCGGCAAGGCGATGACCGCGCTTGATGAGCTCCATAGCCGTCTCGCTCTTTCCCACGCCGCTATGCCCCGTGATGAGAATGCCCACGCCGAAAATATCCAGGAGAACGCCGTGCATTCTCGTGCTGGGAGCCAAAAACTCGTTGAGATAGATAAACAGATCGTTGATGAGGTTGGTGGAGAGCTTGCTCGTGCGGAATACGGGGCAGGAATACTTTCTCGCCGCGGCGATCATTTCCGGCAACAGGGGAAGATCGCGCGTCAGAATGATACAGGGCACTTCGCCGTATTCGAACAGTTTGTTGATTCTCGACTTTCTTTCCTTCGGAGAAAAGCCGCGAATAAATTCATACTCCGTAAGCCCGACGACCATGATCTGGCTGAAATCGTAACAGGCGAGAAAGCCCGCCAACTGAAGTCCCGGTCTCGTCACGTTTTTGGTGGAAAGCGTCATCATGCCGCGACCGGCGTACAACACTTCCAAATTCAGCGCGCTCGCGAATTTGGGGACGGTTATCGTTTCCCTTACGTTAAAATCATTCATTCTCCTGTTTTTCCCCCATTCCGTAGTTTTCTATTATTACGCCGACGGCGTCTTCATCGTTTGTTACCGTTACAAGGTCTGCGCTTTTTTTCAACGCGTCCACCGCGTTTCGGACGGCGACGCCCATGCCCGCCCTTGTCAGCATGGGAAGATCGTTTAATTGATCGCCGAGCGCGAGGCTTTGCTCCCTTTTGAGCCCGTAATGATCGCACAAAAAGTCGACGGCGCTCCCCTTATTTTGCCCCTTGGGCGATATCTCGATGAGAATGCTTGCGCTCGTCGTCACGTAAAAATCCTCACCGAGCAGTTCTTTCAAATGGAGAAAAAGCTCTTGCTGTTTCTCTTCCTCGATCATGACGACGATCTTATGCACCAAAAAAGTCGAGTTTCTTAAAAAATCCGATAGCTTCTCCACTTGCACAGCCCGTATGCGGCACGCCCTTTCATAATACGCTAAAAGACGGTCGCGGTAGTTGGTATATAGCGTATCGGCGGAGTACGCGTGAATGCGAACGCCGATCTCTTCGAGCCTCTCGCACACGGAAACGGCGTCACGCTTCAAAAACCCGTCAAAACGAAGGTGTTCCCCCGTCCTTACGTCCGTCACGACGGCGCCGTTAAAGGAGACGACAAGACCGGATAAGTTGAAACTTCTCACTTCGGGCAGGATAGACGCGACCATTCTGCCCGTGCAGACGGCGAAGATCCCACCCCGCTCGACGTGTCTTTCTATAGCTTTTTTCGTTCTCTCTCCGATGGTTCTGTCCGAGCGCAAGAGCGTGCCGTCGAAGTCGGAGAGTATCAAAGGGTATTTCATAATTTCTCTTCAAAATGATTTTTGATACGCAGGGCGAGTTCGGGACCTATCCCCTCGCAAGCGGAAAGCTCGTCGACGTCCGCGTCCATGATCTTATCGATGGTTCTGAATTTTTCCATGAGGGCGATGCGTTTCTTTTTCCCGATCCCCTCGATATCGTTTAACACGGATTCTAATGTGCGCTTGGAATGCAGGGAACGGAAATAGGTGATGGCAAATCGGTGCGCCTCGTCGCGAATGCGTTGCAGAAGTTTCAAGGCGTAATCTCTGTGATCGATACGAACGCTCTCCTCTCGCCCGAGCGTAAAGACTTCCTCTTCCTCTTTGGCGAGGGAAATGAGGTCGATATCCGTAATATTCATCTCGTCAAAGATCTCTTTGACGGAAGAAAGCTGACCCTTGCCGCCGTCGATAATGATGAGTTCGGGTTTTTCAAAACGGGATTCTTCCTCCGTTCCGAGCTTTGAGAGTCTGCGGCGCAAGACTTCCTGCAAGGACGCAAAATCGTCCGCCCCCTCTACCGTCTTGATCTTAAAGCGGCGATAGGAGAACTTTTCCGGTTCCCCGTCGACGAATACGACCATCGAGCCCACCTTATCCACGCCGGAAATGTTGGAGATATCATAACACTCCATGCGTTTGGGATACTTGTTGAGTTGAAGTACCTTTTTGAGTTTTCGGCAGGCGTCTATCGTCATGTCGTTTTTATGGCGAATCTTATCGATGGATTTATCGAGGTACTCTTTCGCGTTGCCGTGCGCCATATCCAAAAGCTGTTTCTTGACGCCCTGCTTGGCGTACACGACCTCCACCTTTTTTCCGAAATTGTCGCGGAAGAACTGTTCCAAAAGCCCCTTTTCGACGTATTCGTCGGTGATGATCTCCTGCGGCAATTCGTGCGTGGAATAATACTGCACGATAAACGCCGTCAGCGCGTCGCCATCCGTCAAGGACGCTTCCTCCTGCGCGAAGTTGCTTCCGCCCTGCATGATACCCTTTCTCGTGATAAGAACGTTGACGGCGGAATACAAGCCGTTGCTTTCGATCGCGATGATATCCGCATTGATGCACATATTCAGGGAAGTGATTCGGCGGAGCTTGAGCTTGGAGAGCATCTGTAATTTATTTTTATAATCCATGGCGAGCTCGAATTCTTCACTCTCGGCAAAGGAAAGCATTTTTTGCGTTAAAATCTCCTCCGCCTCCTCGTAATTCCCGTCCAAAAAGGAGAGAACTTTTTTCACGCGCTCGTCGTATACCTCTTTGGAACAGTAGTGCGCGCAGGGAGCAAGGCAGCGCTTTAAGTGATAATTCAAGCAGGGCTTTTTGGGTTTTTGCGAAACGGAAGTGTCGCACAGCCGCACCTGATAGACGCTCGCAACGACTTCGAGGATATCCTTACAGCTGATGCCGCCCATGAAGGGTCCGAAATATTTCCCGCCCTTTTTGATGTTGCGGGTGATGGACACGTGAGGAAATTCCTCGTTCGTATGCACGCGAATGTACGGATACGTCTTATCGTCTTTCAGTAAAATATTATACTTGGGCTTATATTTTTTGATGAGATTGTTTTCGAGCGCCAACGCGTCGATCTCGCTTCTCGTGATGATATAATGGAAGTCGGCGACGTTGGCGACCATAGCGGCGACCTTTTCGGGCTTCTCATTGTTGTGGAAATATTGACGGACGCGATTCTTTAAGACCTTTGCTTTGCCGACGTAGATGACGACGCCGTCCTTATCTAACATGATGTATACGCCCGGAGAATCGGGCAGTAATTTTAACTTTTCCTGTAATACGCTCATAGTACTGCCATTTTATCCGAAACTATTATAACCCGTATTTGCACTTTTTGCAAGGGTATTTTTCAAATATTTAAGAAATGCAAGCCAAATCCATACAAGAGAGCATCATTTTATCCACTTTTTCGCTGTCAATGCGATAGAATACGATTTTTCCGAGCCGAAAGGTCGTCACGAGAGCGCTGTCGCGCAAGAATTTCAGCTGATGAGAAAGCGTCGTCTGATTCATCTCGAGCACGCGCGCAAGATCCGTCACGCACATATCCGATACGCAGAGCGCGGAGATGATGCGCAACCTCGTCACGTCGGAAAAGAGCGCAAAGGTGCGGGAAAGTTTTTCAAGCGTTTTCCGACTCGGCGCGTACTCCTCCACCATCGACTTCGTTTTATCGTCCAACAGCAACAGTTCCTGCATAGAAAAAATCCTCCCCTCTTTTATGCCGAATATACCATAAAGACAAAGGAGAATTTTCACTTTGTTTGTCAAACGCCGTCGAAACCCGACGTATCCTTTGCCCGCCCTTTATCGACAAACAGCTTACGGATTCGTTTTATCCGAAAACGAATCAAACGAAAAACGAGCGGGCAGCGTACCTGCCCGACTCGTCAAAATTTTTTCGGTTTACCTTCTCTCCTTCACGGCTTTGAGTTCGATATATCCCCTCTCGCCTCTCGGTTCGAGCTGAATACGGGGATTCTCGCTATCCCATTCGTAACCGATGACGGACGGATCGTATCGATCCATCGACTGTTGCACCGCCGCGATCGCTTTGCCGTAATCTTCCTCGGCAAAGGGCTCGCCTTGGAAGGACAAGTATTCACAGGCAGGCAAAACGATCACGTCAAAGCCTTCGGGGATCTCTCCGTCGTAGTTGATATCCACCTCGACGCCCTGCACGTATACAGAGGTGTTCGGCGCGATATACTTTTTAGGCAACCACAGACAAACGGGCTCGCCGCAAAGGGAATCCATGCTCGTGAGCGTTCCCCAAACGTCGCAACCCACCTCGTTGCAGTAATCCCAGTACTCGGCGGCATTCACGCCGCGCTTGATGATGACCTTGCGTTCCGGCTTTCGTATCACCTGAATAAATACGTTTCTTACATTTTCCATTGCAGTAATCTCCTTTACAGATTCTTTGAATTTAACACCGTAGGCGATGAAATGCGTGATTGGAACGGGACGTCTCTTATACTCTCTCGGCGTTAAGCCGAACTCTCGAGCAAACGCGCGGGTGAATCCGTCGACGCTTTCAAATCCGAGCGCCATGGCAAGCTCGGTGATTCGGCATTTTTCGCTCTTTAAGCGTTTTGCCGCTTCCGTCAAGCGCAGTCGGCGAATATATTCGGCGGGAGATACGCCCGTCAATTCCCGAAACAGCCGATGGGCGTACCACGGCGAAAAGTTCGCCGTTTTTGCCAGTTCCGAGAGGGATATTTCCTCCGCGACGTGCGACGAAATATAATCCTGCATCTGCTGTACCGCCAAAATCTTCTCGTTCACGCTACCACCTCCTTTCGTGTTGTATTCATTGTATCAAAAAAGAGAAAAAATTACTCGACAGTTTTTGCTGAGTTTTGCGTTTGTCGGCACGAAAAAACGGACCGCAAAGATGCGATCCGTCATTTTTTCATTTTACTTAATTCTTCTTTTCGTCCTGCGCAACTACTTCGTTACCGTCGTAATAACCGCACTTTGCGCAAACCTTATGAGCTTCTTTAAGCTCATGGCAATGAGGACATTCTACGAGCGTAGCCGCCGTAGCTTTGAAGTTAGCGAATCTCGTGTTGGTTCTCTGCTTGGACTGTTTTCTTTTAGGTACTGCCATCTTTATACACCTCTTTTAACTTTATTTCTTATTTGAATTGATCCGTCGATTCAAGGTTCGTAGGCGATCCCCTCGCAATTCTCATCGCATAGGATCACAAACGGCATACCGAACAGAATAGCGTCGTCGATGCAACTTGAAAAGTCCACCTCGTTGCCGTCGTATTCAAAATCCTCCTCATCCACCTTCTTCCCCCTCGGAACAAAGTAAGCATCGATCCGCTCGGTAAAGGAGGTTTTGGTTTGTTTGAGGCATCTGGAACACGAACCTGACAGAAAACAGGTCACGGTGCCTTTTACTTCGACGGAATTATCTTCCAAGATCCAGTATTCGAGCTTGACCTTACAAGGTTTTTCATACTCGACGTATGGAATGGAAATAAGATCCTGATTCGCTTCGTAATCGATTTCCAGCGCACCGGAAAATTTCTGTTGTGCAATGTGCTTTTTGATATCGATGATCATTATTAAACCGACTATAAAATTATAGTATATTCCAAAAGCTTTGTCAACTTTTTTTCAAGCAAAAAGCTGACAAACGTGAGGAATTTTAGAAGAATCAGAGCAATTCTGCCGTTTCTCTCGCGATGACGAGTTCCTCGTTGGTGGGAATGATATAGATCTTCACCTTGGAATCGTCCGCGGAGATTTCCTTGTAATTGCCCGTGCATCTGCCCTCGTTCTTTTCAAGGTCGAGCTTTACGCCGAGATAATCCAAACCCTCGAGCGTCCATTCGCGAACGACGGGCGTGTTTTCGCCTACGCCTGCAGTGAACACGATCGCGTCCACGCCGTTCATGACGGCGGCATAGGAGCCGATGAACTTCTTGTTCTGATAGCAGAACATCTTCACGGCGAGTATCGCCCTTTCATTCCCCGCGCGGATAGCCGCTTCGAGATCTCTGAAGTCGGAGGAAAGACCGGAAATTCCGAGCATACCGCACTTTTTGTTGAGATAGGTGGTCGCTTCGGAGACGGTCATGTTCTTCATCTTGCAGAGATATTCCACGACGGCGGGATCGACGTCGCCCGATCTCGTGCCCATGGGCATACCGGCAAGAGGCGTAAAGCCCATGGTGGTATCCACGCACTTGCCCGCGTTGACGGCTGTAATGGAAGAACCGTTGCCGAGGTGGCAAGTGATGATCTTGGCGTCAGGCTTGCCTAAAATCTTGAGGCATTCCTGAGATACGTACTTATGGCTGGTGCCGTGGAATCCGTATTTGCGAATGGAGTACTTTTTATAATCCTCGTAAGCGACGCCGTACATATAGGCGTAATCGGGCATGGTTGCGTGGAAAGAGGTATCGAATACGACGGCGTTGGGCTTGTCGGGAACTACCGCCTGGCACGCCTTGATGCCGGTGATGGCGGCGAGATTGTGCAGAGGCGCCAAGGGAACCGTCTTTTCGAGAAGTTCCATCACCTTGTCGTCCACCAAAGTCGTCCTATCGAAGTATTCGCCGGAGGCAACGACCCTGTGACCGATCGCGCCGATCTCGTCGAGGCTCTTGACGACGCCGATCTTTTCATCCGTCAAAGCGTTCAATACGAGCTGAATCGCCTCCTGATGCGTGGGCATAGGAGAAAGAATCTCGGTAGCCTGTCCGTTCGCCTTATGGGTGAGCTTGGAGCCCTCCATGCCGATTCTTTCGCAGAGACCCTTTGCCGCGACCGCTTCGGTCTCCATGTCGATGAGCTGATACTTGAGGGAAGAACTTCCCGCGTTGATAACTAAAATTTTCATAACGTCTGTATATCCTTTTCAAAAACTTACTTTGCCTGCAAGGCGGTGATGGCAACGGTCGCTACGATATCTTCCATGCAGCAGCCTCTGGAGAGATCGTTCAAGGGTTTCGCAAAGCCCTGGCAGATGGGACCGACCGCCATGAATCCGCCGAGTCTCTCCGCGATCTTATAGCCGATATTGCCGGCGTTGATGTCGGGGAATACGAATACGTTGGCTTTGCCTGCCACGTCGCTTGCGGGAGCCTTCAAAGCGGCAACCTTGGGCACGATAGCGGCGTCGAACTGGAATTCGCCGTCGAGTTTCAATTCGGGAGCTTTTTCCTTTGCGAGAGCCGTCGCCTGCTGAACCTTGGTGACGGTGTCGAAGTACTTCTTATCGTTGCCGCTGCCCTTCGTGGAGAAGGAGAGCATGGCGACCTTGGGATCGATGCCCGCGATATCTTTCGCCGTCTGCGCGGAAGAAATGGCGATTTCCGAAAGTTCCTCTGCGGTGGGGCAGATCGTGAGCGCGCAATCGCCGAATACGAGAGCTCCTTCGGGCGCAAAGGCGTTGCCGCCTTCGGGCGCGATCATGACGAAACAGCTGGATACCATCTTGGTGCCGGGAGCCGTCTTGATGACCTGAAGACCGGGACGGAGGGTGTTTGCCGTGGAATGGCAAGCGCCGGATACGTAGCCGTCGACGTCGCCCGCTTTGAGCATGAGAGCGCCGAACATGGTTCTGTCCTTCGCCTGCGCGAGAGCTTCCTCTTCCGTCATGCCCTTCGCCTTTCTCGCTTCGTAGAGAATGGAAGCGTAAGCGGGGAGTTTATCGCTGGTGAGCGGATCGATGAGCGTAACGCCCGTGAGATCGACCTCGGGAGCCACGGCGGCGCATTCTTCCTGATTGCCGATCAAAACGATTTTTGCGATGCCTTCTTTCGTGATCTGCGCAGCCGCCTCGATCACTCTCTTGTCCTCACCCTCGCACAATACGATGGTCTTGTTTTTAGCTTTCGCTCTTTCCTTGATCTGTTCCAGCAAATTTGACATAATTTTTCTCCTTGCGATGCTTTATTTCTTGCGAGAAATCGTGTATAATACATTATAGAGACAATTTCCCCTATCAATCTTGTTCTATTATACAACGAAGTTGGAAAATTGTAAAGTGAATTTCTAAAATACAGGTGATAAAATCTATGAAAATTTGCGCGATCGTGGCGGAATACGATCCCTTTCACAACGGACACAAATACTTATTGCAAAGAGCAAGGCAATTATCGGGCGCCGACAAAATGCTTGTGATCATGAGCGGAAATTTCACCCAGCGGGGAGAGGCTGCCGTTCTCGATAAATACACGCGGGCAAAGCACGCCGTTTTGAACGGCGCGGACGCCGTTATCGAGCTGCCCGCCCTCTTTGCCACCGCCCCCGCCGAGCTGTTCGCGAGGGGCGCCGTGAAAATTCTCTCCTCGATCCCTTCCGTGCAGGCGCTCGCCTTCGGCTGTGAAGACGACGATAAAACCCTCTTTCAGGATACGGCGAAAATGCTGACGA
>CAMFEK010000042.1 GCA_945949395.1 uncultured Clostridia bacterium | reverse complement strand
TGCCGATCGTTTTATCCCGCAGGGAGGCGTCGCGGAATTGATGGATGAGTTCGGATTGAGCGTGGAGGAGATCGCAAGGACGGTGAGGGAACTATGAGAGCGGATAAATTTTTTTCGGAAAAGTTTTCTTCGCGAACCAAGGCGGCGGAGGCGATCGAGAAGGGGCTCGTGACCGTAAACGGGAAAAAGATCAAGCCCTCCGACGACGTCAAGGAGACGGACGAAATCGAATTTGTGACGCCCGACGAGTATTACGTCTCGAACGGAGGCTATAAACTCGGCAAGGCGTTAAGAGAATTTTCCTGTTCGGTCAAGGGGCTCGTGTTCGCCGATATCGGGGCGTCTACGGGCGGTTTTACCGATTGTCTGCTCCAGAACGGCGCCAAAAAGGTGTATTGCGTAGACGTCGGCGAGAGCTTGCTCGACCCGTCTTTGGCGGGAAGAGAAGAGATCGTGCAGATGCAGAACACCAACGCGAGGTTTTTGACGGCGGCGGATTTTCCCGACCCGCTCGACGGGCTTGTGATAGACGTCAGTTTTATCTCGTTGAAACTCATTCTTCCCGTGGCGGAGAAGATTTTGAAAGAGGGCGGAATCGCGTTTGCGCTCATAAAACCGCAGTTTGAATGCGAGAATAAGAATATCGGCAAGAGCGGAATCGTGAAGCGGCAGGCGCACGCAAAGATTATCTCCTCGATTTACGATTTTGCTTTAAGCTGCGGACTTTCGCCGCTCAATATCGTGAACGCGCCCGTTCGGGAAAAGAAAAATATCGAATATGTCGTAATGCTCTTAAAAGCGAAAGGAAAAGGAATTCCCAAGGAAGAAATTTTGCGCCGCGCAGGAGAAATTCATTAAAAAATTTTCCAAAAACATCTTGAATAAATGCAAAATATATTGTATAATATTTGCATGAATATCGGAATTATTTATAAAAAAGAAAAATTAAAGGACGAGACGGTCGTCACGCATCTTCAGGGAGATTTCTTAAAACGCGGAATTCGCGTTCAGGTGCTCTCTTCCTACGAAGAGATCGCGCAAAAGGATATCGTCATCGTGCTCGGCGGGGACGGCGCCCTTCTCCACGCCGCTCGCTATGCGGCGAAAAGCGGCACGAAGGTCATCGGCATCAATTACGGCACCCTCGGCTTTTTAACGGAATACGAGAGCAAGGACACGGATAAGGTAGTCTCTCTCATCTGCGACAACCGCTATACCGTCTTAAAGCGCACCATCATGGAAGTGCGGTGCGGGGAGAAAAAGGCGTATGCGCTCAACGAGGTCTCCTTGCAGCGCAACGCGTTGGCGCCGTCCGCAAAACAGCTCATAGAATTTCGGGCGGAAATGGACGGAAAATTCGTGGACGATATCTTATCGGACGGGCTCGTGGTTTGCACGCCGACGGGCTCTACGGCGTATTCCTTGTCGGCGGGAGGTTCCATTCTTTCTCCCGACGTGCCTGCGTTTATGCTGACGCCGCTATGTGCGTTTTCTCTGCGCAGCAGACCCATCGTCTATTCGGATTCCAAACAGCTTTCCATCACGGTTCACCGTGAACGGGACAAGGCGTTGCTCTTTTGCGACGGAAAATATTTTTGTGAGGCGGCGTACGGCGATAAGATCATCGTTCAAAAAGCGGCTTTTACGGCAGACTTTATACAAGGGGGGGATTCGAACTTCTTTGAAAAGATCAATTCGAAGTTCGGGAAATAAAATATGCAAAGAAACGCAAGACAGGCAAAAATTTTAGAAATTATTTCCGAGAAGGAAATCGAAACACAGGAAGAGCTTTGTCAGGAGCTGAACGCCCGTGATATTCTCGCCACGCAGGCGACGATATCCCGCGATATCAAGGATATGCGCCTCATCAAGGTTTCCGGCGTGGAAAAACGTTACCGTTACATTTATTTGGGCAAAGGCGAAGTGGGGCTTTCGGGAAAGATGCGCAATCTCTTCAAAGAGAGCGTGCTCTCCATTCGCAACGCCAACAATATCGTCGTAGTCAGAACGCTCTCGGGTAACGGCGCCAACGCGGGCGCCGTCATCGATAAGTTGTCCTACTCGGAAATTCTCGGTTCCGTCGCGGGGGACGACACGGTCATTATCGTGTGCGATACGACGGAGAACGCAAACGCCATCGTCGAGAGGTTAAACGGTTTTTTAAGCTGAAGGGAAAAGTATGATTTCGGGTTTGATCATTAAAAACGTAGCGCTCGTCGACAGCGCTACTTTACACTTTGGGGAAGGGCTTAATATTCTTTCGGGAGAAACGGGTTCGGGCAAGTCGGTCATTCTCGATTCCGTCAATTTTGTGCTCGGCGCCAAAGCGGACCGCTCCATGATCCGTTACGGCGAACGGGAATGCTCCGTCTGCGCCGAATTTCAGGTGGAAGAAGACAGTCGCGTTTTGAAAGAGCTCGACGAGCTCGATATCGAATCGGATACGACCATCGTCATCACCCGAAAATACAATCTTGACGGAAAGGGCAGCATAAAGATCAACGGCAATCCCGTATCCTTATCCATGCTCAAAAAAGTGACGAGTTGTCTCGTCGACGTGCACGGGCAGAGCGAGCATTTTTATTTATGCAAGGAAAGCAATCAGTTGAGGGTGCTAGACGGGTTGTGCGGAAAGGAGCTTGTGCGGGAGAAAGAGAAGTTACTCGTTCTCCTCGCCGAGGCGAAAGAGGTAAAAAAGCAACTCTCCGTCTTTAGCGGGAACGTGCAGGATAGAAACAAGCGCATCGATATTCTCAGATTTCAGATCGACGAGATCGAATCCGCCTCGTTAAAGGAAGGGGAGGAAGAGGAACTCAAAGACAAGCGGAATAAGATCATAAACAGTGAGAAGATCGCGTCCGCGCTTTCGGAGTCCGTTTCCTGCCTTACGGGCGAGAGGGGGGCGATCGACGCCTTCAAACAGGCAAGGCGTTCGATAGCGTCCGTCGTGAAGTACGGAAGAGAGTATGAGGAGATTTTGTCCCGCATGGAGGAGCTGTTATCCGAGGCGGAGGATATCGGAGACACGCTTTCCGACTTTAGCGATGATTTTTCCTTCGACGAGGAGGAGGCGAACGAGGTCGAATCTCGACTTGATCAAATAAAATCCTTAAAGAGCAAGTACGGCGATTGCATTTCCGAAATTTTGCAATATTTGGAAAAGGCGAGGGCGGAATACGAGCTTTTGACCCATTGCGACGAAGAGTTTGAACGGCTTTCCCAAAAGCAGGAAAAACTCTTAAAAAGCGTCTATGAAACCTGTCAAAGCATTTCTTCGATACGCCAAAATAAGGCGAAAGAGCTATGCAAAAACGTGGTGGAGGAATTAAAGACGCTCAACATCGCAAAACCTGCGTTTGAAGTTTCTTTTCGGGAATTTTCTCTCGCCGACGCGCCCCGCGCCACGGGCGACGGGCTGGACGAGATTTGTTTCCTGTTTTCCGCCAACGCGGGCGAGCCGACCAAGTCGCTCGGCAAGATCATTTCCGGCGGCGAAATGAGTCGTTTTATGCTCGCGCTCAAGACGCAATGCAAGGGGATCAACGGAATCTCCACCTATATTTTCGACGAGATCGATACGGGTATCAGCGGCAAGACGGCTAAGGTCGTGGCGGAAAAGATCGCCAAGATCGCCAAGGATACGCAGGTCATCGCGGTGTCCCATCTCGCGCAGATGGCTTGCATGAGCGACCATCAGCTCTATATCGAAAAGAAGGAGGAGAACGGAAAGACGCTCACGAAGGTGTCTACGCTCGACGAGGCGGGCAAGGTGCGCGAAGTCGTTCGCCTGCTCGGCGGAGAGGACGAAAACGGATTCGCCGTGAAGCACGCGGAAGAGATGATAAAATACGGGACAGAATACAAAAATTCCCTCAAAAATACACTTGCTTAACAGAATAGTTCAAAACAGCTTGCACAAATTATCTTTATGAAAATAAGGTATTTACGCAAGCTGTCTTTTTGTGCGGTGCCGATGGCGCTCTGTCTGTTTATGCACGTCGGCGCGCCCGTTCAACAAGCACAGGCTGAAGAAACGGAATATAAAAGCAGGGAAGTATACGTCGGGGGAATGGCGGCGGGCTTTTTGCTGTCTACGGAGGGCGTGAAGGTCGTCGGTTTTTGCGAGGTCGTCACGCAAACGGGCAGCGAGAATCCTGCCAAAGATTCCCCCATTCGTATCGGGGACAATATTTTGAAGGCGAACGGCGCCTTGATCCGCAGTACGGAGGATTTATCCGCCGCGCTCAAAAAATCCGACGGCAAACAGATGAAACTTACCGTCGAAAGAAACGGGGAACAGATGGAGATCTGCGTGACGCCCGTTAAAGATATGCACGGAAAATATAAATTAGGCATACTCATTCGCGACAGCATTTCGGGAATCGGTACGGTCACGTACATTGAAAAAGACGACCATCGGTTTGCCTCCCTGGGACACGCCGTCGTCGACGAAAAGGAGAGCTCTCTTTCGATTGCGGATAAGAACGTCTATCTCTGCTCCGTCGTCGGGGTCAATAAAGGCGTCAGGGGGAAGGCGGGCGAGCTGAAGGGGTTGTTCTTAAACGACAAGCCGATCGCAAAAGCGGACACCGTGCTGGATACGGGGATATACGGAGAGTTTTCGCCTACGTTTGATTTTGAAACGTTAAAGACGGTGAGCACGGCGGAGGTGTCGGATGCGCACATCGGCAAGGCTACCATCTATTCCTGTCTGTCGGGAACGACGCCGGCATCATACGAGATCAGTATCGTAAAAGTGGATAAAAAGAATAGAGAAAATAAAAATTATGTCATCAAGATGTCAGACGAAGATCTTTTGAATCGCACGGGCGGCATCGTGCAGGGCATGAGCGGAAGTCCTATTTTGCAGGACGGGAAACTCATCGGCGCCGTGACGCACGTCTTTTTGAATGACCCGACGAGGGGGTACGGCATCGCCATTGAAAATATGCTCGGGCATTAAGGTATGATTTTTTTGAAATGGATAATATTAGGAGTATGAAACACAATTACCGTTTTTTCTTAATATTATCCTTTTTTGCTTGCTTGAATTGCTTTGCTTTCTCCACGGAGAAGAGCGCCTCGGCGGAGGCGATGCGCGTGGGCGGAAAGTCGGCGTATCTGATGGACGCGGACAGTAAAACGGAGATTTTTTCGCAAAATGCCGATGAGCGATTGCCCATCGCGAGCATGTGCAAGATCATGACGCTCTCGCTCTGCTTTGAAGCGATCGACGAGGGAAAACTCTCTCTCGATACGATGATTCCCGTCAGCGCGCACGCGTCCTCTATGGGCGGCTCTCAAGTGTTTTTGCGGAGCGGCAGCTCGTACAAAGCGGAAGAGCTGATGAAGAGCATCGCCGTCTGCTCGGCAAACGCCAGCTGCGTGGCGATGGCGGAGTATATAGCGGGGAGCGACAGCGAGTTCGTCGATCGCGTGAACGAGAAGGCGAAGAGCATTGGGGCGAACGATACGCTGTTCGCCAACTGTACGGGACTGCCCAAGGAGCCTCAGTATTCCACCGCGCACGACGTGGCGTATATGCTCGACGATCTCATCGCGCACGAGAAGTATTTTGAGCTTTGCTCCGTTTGGAACGAACCCTTTCGGCACCCCGACGGCAAAACGACGGATATGACGAATACGAATAAGCTCATCCGCACCTATCAGGGGCTTGACGGCGGCAAGACGGGCTTTACCTCGGAGGCGGGCTTTTGCCTTGCCAGCACGGCAAAGCGGGGGGATATGCGCGTGATCGCCGTCGTGATCGGAGAGGATACGAGTAAGGGGAGATTTCAGGATACCGAAAAGCTCTTCGACCACGCGTTTGCGAATTTTACCAACAGGATCGTGCTCGATAAGGATATCCCGTTAGGGGAAAAGGTCGCCGTTCGCGGCGGGAAAAAGGAATGGATCCAAATCTCGTCCGAAGAAAATAAGGGAGTATTTTCCCCGAAGGGAAAGAGCGAGGATGAAATCAGTTTCGAGCTCGTATTAAACGATTCCGTGAAAGCGCCCGTCAAACGGGGGGATGCGATCGGGGAGATCGTTATTTTCAAAAACGGCGTAGAATATTCGAGGGTCAACGCCGTCGCCTTCGAGGGAGATGAAAGGGCGAGTTACGGCGATATCGTTCGCCGCACGGCAGCCGAATGGAATTTTTGAAAGGTATTGACATTTTCTTTTTCTTTTGGTAAAATATAAGAAAAACGTTTGAAGGGTTACCATGGAAAAACAGGAACGGTTTACAATCGACAAAGAAGGGCATCTCTTTTTCGGGGGTGCCGATTGCGTTCAGCTCGCCGAGCAGTACGGAACGCCCCTCTTTGTCTACGACGAAGAGGCGATACGCGCGATGATGCGCGTATATCGAGACACTTTGCTGGAAGAATATGCGGGCAACGGAGCCGTTCTCTATTCCGTTAAGGCGTTTCCCTGCATGGCGCTCTGTTCGATGGCAAAACAGGAGGGGCTCGGATTGGAGGTCTCTTCGGGGGGAGAGCTGTACACGGCGATCAAGGCGGGCGTGTCCGCCAAGACGATCAGCTTTGTCGGGAACAATAAATCGAAGGATGAGATCGCCTACGCGCTCGATTGCGGCGTGGGGTGCGTCGTCGTGGACGCTTACACGGAGATCGAAACGATCGACGATATGGCGAAAAAGAGGGGGATCGTGCAGGATATCATGCTCCGCATCAATCCCGTTCCCGATACCGTAACGTCTTCTCTCTCCTCGGACAGTAAGTTCGGTTTTTCCGTTGCGGACGGAACGGCGAAAATGATGACGGCGTTTGCGCTCGGAAAGGATAACGTTTCTTTGATCGGGTATCATTATCATATCGGTTCTCAAATCAAAAACAGAAAAGCGTTTTTGTCGGCGGCGGAAGTCTGCATGAAATTTATCGCCGAGATGAAATATAAAAACGATTTCGAAACGGAATATTTGAATTTGGGCGGCGGATTTCCCATTTGGTATACGGACGAGGACGAACGCATCACGCTGGAAGGCTATCGCGAACGTATTCGGGAGCTTCTACAGGTGGTAAAGGATAAGTGCGCGGCGTATCGCCTCAATGGACCCTATCTCATGCTCGAGCCGGGCAGATCCCTCGTGGGGGAAGCGGGTATCACGCTCTATCGCGTCGGTTCCATCAAAAATATTCCCGGCGTCCGCAAATACGTCTGCGTGGACGGTGGCATGACGGACAATCCCCGCTACGCGCTCTACGGCGCGAAATACGACGCCCTGCTCGCGAATCGGGCGAACGAAAAGAATACCGAGGTCGTGACGCTTGCGGGAAAATCGTCGGATAATGCCGACGTGATCGCTTGCAACGTTTCCTTGCCCAAGGCGGAGACGGGGGATATCCTCGCGGTTTTCTCCACCGGCGCGTATCACTATTCGATGGCGACAAATTACGGCAGGACCCCTCTGCCCGCCGCGATTCTCGTGAAGGAGGGCAAGGCGGAGATCATCGTCAAGCGGCAGTCGTATGAGGACGTCGTGAGGTGCGACGTGTTGCCCGATTCCCTAAAATAATATTACTTCCCGCCGAATGATTTCGTCGGGATTTTCCTATGTTAACGAAAATTGACGTTTTTCCCGCTCCTTATGGCTGACGGAAATATCATTTTCATGATAGAATATTAGAAAAAAGGAGGTTCAGTTATGAACTTTTCGGAAAATCTGATGCGCCTGCGCAAACAGAAGGGACTTTCGCAGGAAGAGCTCGGTTACGAGCTGGACGTGACCCGTCAGACGATCTCCAAGTGGGAACTCGGGGAAACCTCTCCCGACTTAAACAAGGCGAAAGCGGTAGCGGATTATTTCGGCGTATCGGTAAACGAGCTGGTCGGTTACGAGGAGAAAACGAAGGAGAAAAAACGGTTTGAGTACGAATACAAGAGCGAGAAGCTGATCAACGGCGTCCCCTTGATACATATTCACTTCGGTTTGGGCAAATGTCGGGCGAAGGGCATCATCGCCATCGGAAACGTGGCGAGCGGCGTCCTCTCGATCGGGTTGCTCTCCGCGGGACTCTTTTCGTGCGGCGTACTGTCTTTGGGGCTGATCTCTTTCGGCGCTCTCGCGTTCGGGCTTTTGCTCTCCTTGGGCGGCATCGCGGGCGGCGGCGTGGCTGCCGGCGGAATCGCGGTCGGCATACTCGCACTCGGCGGCGTTGCGCTCGGTTATTTTTCTCTCGGCGGCTTGGCGGTCGGCGTGTATTCGATAGGCGGTTTTGCGATGGCGAGGGATATCGCTTACGGGGGAAAGGCGATCGCAACCGTGGCGTTTTCCACGAACAACGGAGAGGTAATATTTCAAGTGGCGTACATCCGTCAAACGATCGAAGCGGCTTATCCGAATATTTCACCGATTATTTTAGATATTTTCACCTTCCTCGGCGTCTGATCTTTGTCAGAAAGTTGATTTTTTTTTGCGCCTGTGTTATACTGATAGTCAAGTTTATCGACAGGAGTATAGAGGACGATGGATATTGCAGTTCATTATATAGCGGTTTTCATAGCGGTGACGATCGTGCTCACGATGCACGAGTTTTCGCACGCTTTCGTCGCCGTCAAGTGCGGGGATCCCACCCCCAAATTCAACAAGAGACTTTCCTTAAACCCCTTGAATCATTTCGATCTGCCGGGGCTTATCATGTTTGTCCTCGTCGGATTCGGTTGGGCAAAACCCGTCCCCATCAACCCTTATAACTTCAAAAATCAGAGAAAAGGTATCATTTTAACGTCATCTGCGGGCGTTGTCATGAATTATATCATGGCGTTCTTTTTCTACCCGATTCTCCTTCTCGTCGCGACGTATCTGCCGATGACGAATTATTTGCAGAAGCTCATCTACGAAGTCGTCACCTATTGCTATATCTATTCGCTCTCCTTCACCGTATTCAATCTGCTCCCGTTCTATCCGCTCGACGGATTCAATTTGTTGGATGGACTGACGCGGGGTAGGGGCAAGGTGATTGCCTTCCTCCGCAAATACGGATATTATATCCTCATCGGGCTGGTTCTCGAAAGCTATCTTTGCGACCTTCTCTCTTCCAGAATCGCTGTTTTCGGGTATCTCGACGTTCTCGGTTACGTTCTCTCTTTCGCCCGCAATATTTTGGGATTCCCCATCTATAAATTCTGGGATTTGATCTTCGGTCTGATATTATGATAAGCGAAAAGTATTCTTTGGAAAAATTCGATTCGGACGTCGATTACAATACGGTTTTAGACGATTTCGAGGGTCCGCTTGATTTTTTGCTCTTTCTCATTCATAAGGAAGAGATCGAGATTCGGGATATTTTCGTTTCTAAAGTGACCGATCAATTTTTGGAATACGTAAAAAATATGCCGAAACCGGACATGGATAAGGCGAGCGCCTACTTGAATTTGGCGGCGACCATCGTAAATATCAAGGCGAAGAGCCTCGTTCCGCAGGAAGAGGAGTGGGCGGAAATTGATTCAAACGAGGAAGAGGACGAGCAGGCGAAACTCATTCTCGCGTTGGAAGAATATCGGCTCATCAAGCAAGAGGCGGAAAAGCTGAAGGAAATGGAAACGGTAGGTTCCTTTTATAAAAAGCCGGATAAGTCGGTCGGCGAGGTAAAAGTCGTCTACAAGGATTTTACGCTCGACGGACTTTTGAAGGCGTTTACCGCGCTCATGTTAAAGAGGGAGAGTATCCGAAACGAGGAAAACGGCGTCAAGGAGATTCCGAGGGACGAATACACCGTTCAGGATAAGCTGTTTCTCATTCGGAATACGTTGATAGAGAACGGCAAGGCGACGTTTACTTCTTTATTCGACGCCGACTATACCAAGGCGGAAATCGTGACGACCTTTCAAGCGCTCTTGGAGCTATTGAAACATCAGTTTATTAAAGTGAAACAGGACGGGATTTTCGGGGAGATAGAGATCACGTTAAATCCCGAAGCCAAGGAGGACGATTCTTTTGGAGAAATTGACGAATATAATTGAGGCGATTTTATTCGCCTCCGGCGCGAGCGTTGCGGTGAGGGATCTTGCCGAGAAGCTCGACGTAAATATGTCCGACGTCAAGGACGCGGTAGAGGAGATCAAACTAAAATTCCCGCCCGATAGCGGCATACAACTGCTTACCTTTAACGGAAAAATTCAGCTTTGCACCAACGCCGTCTATAAAGAGGAGGTGGCGCGCGTGCTCAATCCCATCAAGGAAAAGGAATTTACCAAGACCATCTTGGAATGTGCGTCCATCATCGCGTATAAACAGCCCATTACGAGAACGGAGCTGGAAATGATTCGCGGCGTCAATTCCGATTATGCCATCAAGACGCTCTTAGAGCTGGAAATGATCGAGCCGTGCGGCAGACGGGATACCGTCGGAAAGCCCATCGTGTACGCCACGACGGACAACTTCTTAAAGAGATTTCGCTTGAATTCCCTCGACGACCTGCCCGATTATGACACCTTGATGTCACAGATCGCCAAGCAGAACGGGGAAACGGAGCGGGAGAGCTATCTTTACGCCAAGGACACCTACGTGGAAAAAGAGGAGGCAAAGGAAGAGGCAAAGGAGGAAGTCGCCGCGTCGGACAATCTCCCCGATTTCTTGAAGGATCTCGATCCCGATTCGCTGATCACCATCGAATAACTACATAATCGTTATGAAAACGCGCAAGATTTCCTTGCGCGTTTTTTTCGCGCGGGATTTTATCGGAATATTTCTTAAATAGGCGTTTTCAGGACTTGCAAAACGCCGTTTTATGTGCTATAATAAAAGAACATTATAAGCGTGAGTTATTCCAGCGCGGAAAAATATCGCCGAGTTTTTTATTTTTTACCTTTTTCGGCAAAGCAAAATAATTTCTACTTATAACCAGAGAGGACGAACGATCATGTTTCACGATACGATTGCAGCAATCGCTACGGCATCCGGAATCGGCGGGGTAGCTATCATCAGAATGAGCGGAAATCAGGCGTTAACCATTGCTTCCCGCATTTTCCGTCCGGTCGGAAAAACCCCCGTAACGGAATTTGAGCCGTACAGAATGTATCCCGGCGATATCGATTGCGGAAGTTTTTCCGATTTCGGCATGTGCGTCTTTTTTCAAGCGCCGAAAAGCTACACGGGCGAGGACGTCGTAGAATTTCATTGCCACGGGGGCGTCAATATCACCCGCGCCGTTCTGCGCTCCTGTCTGCGGTGCGGCGCCAAACTCGCCGAACGCGGCGAATTTACCAAACGGGCTTTCTTGAACGGTAAGATGTCTTTAAGCGCCGCCGAGGGAATCGGGGATATGATCAACGGCGAGAGCGAGGCGGAAGTCAAGGCGGGAT
>CAMFEK010000041.1 GCA_945949395.1 uncultured Clostridia bacterium | reverse complement strand
TAAGGGACACACGATGGGCGGTTTCGGCGGCGCGAATAAGAACATCGGGATCGGCTGCGCCGACGGCAGAGTGGGCAAGGCGGAAATACACACGTATCCGAACTCCTCTCAACAATGGAGTATCTCCAAAGAGGAATTTATGGAGCGAATGACGGAGTCCACGAAATCCGTAATCGATTTCTTTCAGGGGCGCGTCGCCTATATCAACGTGATGCGGAATATGTCCGTCTCCTGCGATTGCGAGGGTCCCGATGCGGAACCCGTCGTCACGCCGGACGTGGGCATTTTGGCGTCGAGCGATATCCTTGCGGCGGATAACGCCTGTATCGATATCCTTTACGGCTTACCCAACGGCGGCGGCAAACACCTGATCAAGCGAGTGGAATCCCGCCACGGCTTGCGGCAACTTTCCTACATGAAAGAGCTCGGAATGGGCAACGATCGGTATACCTTGATCGATACCGATAACGAGGATCAGCCCATCACCGCGAGGGACGCGGTGAAGGAGCTTTCTTCGGTGTGGTACCCCGATCGATACAACACGTTCCCGGGCAGGAATAAAATCAGAAGAAAATAAATTCAAAAAAGCGGAGATCGAAGGATCGATTTCCGCTTTTTCGTCGTTATAGGGCGTTTGCCGAAGAAAAATCCGAAGAGAATCTTTCGATCCGCTTCGGATTTTGTCTGAGGAGATGTCATAAATTTTTAACGGAAGAATACCTGCAACGCATTATACAGCGAAGTGAGGGAGCATTCGTAGGTATGATTGGCGTTGGCGATGGATACGAAAGAGGTGTTTTCGTCTTCTTGTAGGGCGGGAACGCCTTTTACGATGCTTTCGTAGCTCTTTTTCGAATCAGCGTATTTTACCGTACCGTCCTGAGTGCCGCAGGAGGAATACCAGTAGTTGACGGGGTACTTTTCAATATCGCCGTTTATGCCATGGATTACGGCGTCCGGATCGAATGTCGAGCCGCTGAACGTGCCGATATAAGAGAAGTAAGGCAGACAGTACGATAAAACGGATTCCATTCCCGTAAATCCTCCCATGGAGAATCCGCAATAGCCGATATGGTCGCGTGCGGCGATCATTTCGGCGGAAGTGGATCCGCTCATGTAAGTGGAATAATTCTTTGCCATGTACGGAAGAAGATAGTTGGTCAGTTCTTTTCCAAGCTGTTTCGTGACAACACTGTTTTCGGCTTTATAATTATCGTATTCGTTGTAAAGGGTAGGCGTTACGACGATGGTCGGCTTGATTTGCTTGCTTTCGATGAGGTAGTCGAGCAGGTCTTTGGTGTGATTACCGATATTGAAATATTTGCCGAGATCGGAAGAATCGTATTCGTTTTGCGCAAACCAATAGCCTTCGGAATCCGACGAGCCGTGTAGAAGAACGAGAAGATCGTATCGTTCCGTTTCGGAGTATCCGTAAGGAAGGTAAACATAGGCGTGCTTTTCGATTGTTTTCTTTTCGCCTGTCAGCGCCTCTATGTTATAGGCTTCCGTTTCGTAAGTGATGCGTTCGATCGTGCCGCCGTGAGCCGTGCCTGCTGTGACGGCGGACATCAACGTTTCGTTTTTGGCTATCGATTTCCACAGGAACGGCGTCGTCTTTCCGCAAACGGTGCATTCGCCGTCGGAAAAGCTATGAGAAAGCGTTTTTCCGCAATTCGTGCAGACGGCGTGTTCGTCGTGAGATTCATGTTTGCAATCCGCCGGATCGATTTTTCCGCAGGCGCCGAACAGGAAAAGGGCTGCTAAAACTCCGCAAAGAGCGATGGTTCTTTTCATGATGGTTGACTCCTTGATTGAAATTGAAAACAGTATAGTATCGTTTGCGGGAAAATGCAAGACTGTTTTCTCAAATGGATTTTCGGCTAACTCAAATAGCGTCATCAAAAGGTAAGAAAAGTTGCGTTTTTGATAGGGTGGCAGGGAGAAAAACGAACGAGCAGGACGGTCGCGGCGATCACAAGATGCCGATGGGGCAAAGGCATATCCTCGCCCTTTAACAAATAGGGCAAACAGGATGGAAAAAGGGCGAGCCAAAGGGGAGGACGGACGGTTGGCGAGGAAAGACAAACGACGCGATGCTTTCCTCCTAAAAACAAGGCTCATCGCCTGTAAAGTTTTGAGGGTATGAGAACGCAACAAAATCGTTCCTTTCGCGTCGCGGTGGCGGAAGCTGTTTATCCCGCCATAGCAGGATTCTGACTGTTGTCGATTCGTAAACGAAAAGAGGGGCGAAACGGAAGAAACACTTCGTAATCGGTCGTTTTTTTTCGTAATTTGTCCGTTTCATGAAAAAAAACGATATGGACAATCTTGTTGTTTTGTGATATAATCAAGAAAAAGGGGGAGAAAATCATGCGTATTGCTCTGGTGGACGACGATAAAAATTTTGCGGAAGAGATGCGTGCGTTTGCGCAAAAATATGGGAAAGAGACGGGAAAGCCGATGGAAATCGTATATTTTCCCGACGGGCTCTCGTTTTTGGAACGATATCGCCCCGGATTCGATCTCGTGTTTCTGGATATCGAAATGCCCTATATGAGCGGGCTGGACGTAGCCAAGCGCTTGCGGGAAAAGGACGAGGTGGTCGCGCTCATCTTCACGACCAACCTGTCGCAATACGCCATCAACGGCTATGAGGTGAACGCGATCGACTACGTGGTAAAGCCGCTTTCCTATTATATCTTTCAATCGAAGATCGCCAAGGCGGAAAAACATTGCGAAAAATACGCCGAATACGATTTTTGCGTGTCTACGCGCGGCGGCATCGAGCGGCTGCAGACTTCCTCCATCTATTATATCGAGGTGATGAATCATTCCATTTTCATACATTCTCAAAAAGGTATCGTGGAGATGACGGGGAGCCTGACGAAGGTGGAAAATGAATTGAAGGATCACTCCTTTACGCGCTGCAATTACTGCTATCTCGTGAATCTGCGCTACGTGGAAGGCGTTTACGACGGCTTTGTCAAGATCGCGGGGGAGTCCCTGCCCATCAGCCGATCGCGGAAAAAGGGGTTTTTGGAAGAACTTCTTTCTTATCGGGGGAATCTGTAAATGTGGAACGTCGTCATTCTCCCTTTCATCTCCTTTTGCACGAATTTTTTCACGGAACTGCTCGTTCCCTTTATTTTATTCGGCACGGTGTTAAAGCGCAGAAAATTCTGGTATTTCCCCGCGGCGGCAGCCGTGACGGCTAATATCCTCATCTATTGCTTTTTCTCGGATCTTTATAGCCTTTCGGGCGCTTTTGTCATCGGCGGGTGGTTTAATCTCTTCTTTTTGTTCGTCTTTATTCTCGTTTTGGTCTTGTTCGGGCTGTCCGTAAAGGTGCGGCTGAAAGAGATCCTCTTTTACGGCTCCTCCGCCTACGCCATGCAAAACGCCTTACATAACCTTTCTTTTGCCGTCAATAACCTGATCGGGAACTCCTTTCACGAGCCGAAATGGTATCTCGTCACCTTTATTTTGATGGCGATTGCCTATACGGGCGCTTACTTTCTGTTCATTCGCCGTATTCGGCGGGGAGAGGATATCGCCATTGAGAGCAGAACCATTTTGGCGATCTCTTTGGGCACCATCGCCATTACGTATATTTTAAGCATGTATTTCTTGCCGACGGATTCTTCCAACACCATCGCGAGAATATACGCCTTCCTCTGTTGCGTATTTTTGCTCTTCGTGCAGTTCAACGTATTCGATAAGAGCGTTCTGCAACAGGAGAAGAATACGGCGGAGCGGCTCATGTATCAGGAACAGCGGCAGTATGCCATGTGGCGGGAGAACGTGGATATCATCAATCAAAAATGTCACGATCTCAAGCATCAGATCGCGGGGATTCGCCGCATGACGGAATCCGTCGACGGAAAAAAGAGCTTGAAGGAGATCGAAAACGCCATCATGATCTACGAGACGACGGTCGTCACGGGAAATTCTACCCTCGATTCCATTCTGACGGAAAAATGTCTGTATTGCGAGAAGAACGATATCCGCTTTTCCTGTATCGCGGACGCCAAAAAACTGTCCTTTATGAGCGACGTGGATATCTGTACGCTGTTCGGCAATGCGCTCGACAACGCGATAGAGAGCGTCATGCAGGTGAAAGAGAGGGAGCGGCGAGTGATCGGCATGAACGTGAGCGTTTCGGGCAATATGATGAGCATACATTTGGATAACAGCTACGACGGAATCGTGGAGATGAAGGGGGATCTTCCCGTCACCTCCAAAAAGGACAAGGCTTTTCACGGCTACGGCATGAGGAGCATGCGGGCGATCGTGGAGCGCTACGAAGGGCAGATGAAGATCAAGCCGAGCGAGGGAATCTTCAATTTAGATATCCTCTTCTTCCTGAAGGAAGGGAAATAAAAAAACGCCTTATTGTGAGAAATAAGGCTTTTTTTTACGGACTACGAATCGGTTTTTGCACCTTACGAAGCGCCCGTTGCATTTTCGAAAACGGTATACTATACTTGCCTAAAGATAAGATTTATCTTAATATTTTAGGAGGAATGTATTGATGTCAAAATTGAAGATGAGCAATAAGAAATTTATGGTCATCTGGATCCCCGTCCTGTGTTTTCTCACGGCGCTCATGATCGTCGCGACGACGCTGATGAATTACTATTCGAGCGCGCTCGATACCTATCTGGGCAGAGGCGACAAGGTCGTGGAAAATCCCGAAGGCGTAGACGCATGGGATACGAACTACTATAAGACGAGTTTTTCCACCACCTCGGGGGAGAACGGGTCTCAAAACGGTGCGGCGAAGGTCGCAAAGCAGATCGCAGACGAGGGCATCGTTCTCATGAAGAACAACGGCGTTCTGCCGCTTAAACGAAACAGCGAGGTGGCGCCCTTCGGTTATCGCTACTATAATCCTTTTTACGGCGGTTCCGGTTCGGGCAGCGTGATCACGACGGACGATTACGTCGTCAACCCTGAAAAGGCGCTCGCTTCCAACTTCTCCGTGGCGGATACCTTCTCTTCCGTCAACGATTCCACTTTCGTGAAGAAATATTACTACGATACCTCCAAGGGCAACGACGTGCTGTATTTCTTCGATTGGACGAACAGCTTCAACGGCTCCGATCAGAGTATCTACGAATTCGACAAGAGCGTTTACGACGTCTCCGCCGTAAGCGGACAATCCACCGCAGTCGTATTCCTCGGCAGAGCGGGCGGCGAAAACAACGATCTTTGGTCGATTCCCTATAACATGGTAGGGGACGTCCACGCGAGCGCCGCAGGCACGACGGCGGGCAACATTGCATCCGTTAAAAATCCTTCTCCCACGAGCGAGGTGAAGTACGCGCTCGACTTGATGCCCGAGGAGAAGGAAACCATCGAACTCGCCAAAAAAACGTGCGAGAACGTGGTCGTCGTCATCAACTCCTCCAACGCCATGGAGCTCGGCTCCCTTGCCGACGATAGCGACATCGACGCGATTCTCTGGATCGGCGGTCCCGGCGCCAAGGGCTTCCGGTCCCTGTCCGATATCCTCGTCGGCGACGTGAATCCTTCCGGCAGAACGGTGGACGTTTACGTTCGCGATCTCACGGCAGATCCCACCTATAAGAATATCGGCGACGTGGACGGATTCATCTACACGAATACCAACGGTCTCGCTCCCATGCAGACAAAGCAGTATTCCGATGCCCGCAAGGCGACCAACCCCATGAACTATATCGAATACGAGGAAGGTATGTATCTCGGTTACAAGTACTATGAAACCGCTTACGATACCGCGCTTTTCTCCTTTACCTACGGCGAACTCAACGAGGACGGCAGTACCAAGACGGCGGGACAGGTCGTATATCCCTTCGGGTACGGTCTCTCCTACACGAGCTTTACGCAGAAGATCACCTCTTTTTCCGGAAATGCCGATAAGGTATCCGTTTCCGTGGAAGTCGTCAACACCGGCGACGTAGCCGGCAAGGAAGTCGTGGAAGTGTACTGGACGGCTCCCTATACGGAACTCGACAAACAGCTCCTCATCGAAAAGCCCACGGCGCTCCTGGCAGGCTTTGCGAAAACGGAAACGCTCGCGCCCGGTCAAAAGCAGACGGTCACCGTTATCTTCAATACCGACGATATGGCGTCCTATTCTTACCTGCACGACAACGGCGACGGCACCAAGGGCTGCTATATGCTCGACGAAGGGGAATATACCATTTCGATCAGAGCGAACTCCCACGAGGTTCTCGATTCCAGATCTTTCCATATCGGCAGCACCATCTGGTTCGATAATTCTAATCCCCGTCAGAGCGAAAAGAACGGTCAAGCCCTTCTCGACGAGGACGGCAATCCCACGTCCGTTCCCGCGAGAGCGCAGGCGGACAGCACGCTCGGCTTTATCGCGGCAACCAACAACTTCGAGGACAGCAACCGTTATATGACTTCCGACGGCGTGCAGTCTCTCACGAGAAGTTCCGCAAACGGACTCGCTGTGAGCAATCTCATCGCGGGCGAAAAGGAAAAACTCGCGCCCGACTGGGTGGTAGAAAAATTGCAGAGTTATGACGTAAACACCGACACGGAACTCGGCAACGTGGAGGGCAGCAAGGTCTATCACGCAGAGGCGCCCGTATCCAAGGCGGATAACGGACTTTCCCTCACCTCTTTGCGCGGCGTGGATTACTACGATTCCAGCTGGAACGACCTGCTCGATCAGATCGATTACGAAAACGCCCAGCTCATCACCCTGATGTTCAAGGATCAGTATGCCGTTAGCCCTCTCGACGAGATCGGTCTCGGCGCTTCCAAGGCGCTCGACGGACCTCAAGGTCTCACTCTCAGCTCCTCTTTCGGATCGGATAACCTTTCGACCTGCGCTTATCCCACCGAACCCATCGTGGCGGCAACCTTCAACGCCGACCTCGCTTACGAATACGGCGTAGCGATCGGTCAGGAAGCGATCACGATCGGTTGCACCGGTCTGTATGCGCCCGGTCTCAATACCCACAGAACGGCTTTCTCCGGTAGAAACTTCGAATACTATTCGGAGGACGGCGTTCTGGCAGGAAAAATGGCGGCTCGCATGATCAGCGGCGCGACCGAACAGGGTCTCTCCTGCTACATGAAGCACTTCGCTCTGAACGATAACGATTCCAACCGCGCGAACATTTGCGTATGGGCAAACGAACAGGTTATGCGCGAGATCTATCTCAAATCCTTTGAAATCGCCGTGAAGGAGGCGCGTTCCAGCATCGAATATATCGCAGACGCCGAAGGCACGCACGCAACCAAGGTGATCAGGGGCGCTACCGCTCTCATGACTTCCTACAACTATGTGGGGGCAACCTTCTCCAGCGGCTGCTACGGTCTCGTCACCGCGACGCTCCGCAACGAATGGGGATTTCAAGGCGCCGTCATCTCCGATATGACGGGCGGAAGTCCCGCGCGCAGAGATCAGACTTTGAGAGCCGGCAACGACATGATCTTATGGTTCGCGCAGATCAACGCGACCGACACGACCAGTCCTTCCGCACAGTGGGCGATGAGAGAGGCGGTTCACCACATCGCGTACATGATCGTGAACTCCAACTGGATGCAGGGCGCGGCTCCCGGCGCCGTCGTCTACTACACGACGTCTCCTTGGATGATCGGTCTCGTCGCAGCCGATATCGTCGTCGCCGCATTCGTCTTGAGCATGGCGGTCGTGCTCGTCGTAAGAGGAGTCGACAGCAAAAAGAACCCTCAAAAATACAATCCGTAAACAATATCTTTTGAAGGGATAAGGAGGCGGGGCGCTTTCAGCGCCCCGTTTTTTTGCATTCTTTTTCGTTTGGCGGCGAAAATCGTTTGATATATTTTTTCAGCTTTGTTATAATGTAAAATAACATAATGGGCGATTGTTCACCGAAAAGGTTAATTCGTCAAAAGGATGGTTATAAAATGAATATAGTTCTCTGCGGTATGATGGGCGTCGGCAAGACGAGCGTAGGAATTAAAATCGCATCGTTATCCGGTCGTTGCTGGTTCGACTCGGACGACGTGATCGTCGGGCGGCATGGAAAAATTTCCGATATCTTCGAATATTACGGGGAGGAGCACTTCCGCAATATCGAGTCGGACACGATCCGTGAAATCATGCAGGGGGATCACCTCGTGGTCTCCACGGGCGGCGGGCTCGTTCTGCGCCCCGAAAACGTGGACGTCATCAAAAGCAACAACGGCAAGATCGTCTATCTCCGCGCGACGGAGAACACGCTGTACGACCGCCTTTCGCCCGAGGACAATTCCCGACCTTTGCTGGCAAAATCTACGCCGGAATCCATGAAGAACAGGATCCGAAAGTTGCTTTCCGAGCGAGCCGCTATCTACGAGCACGTCGCCGACGCCGTCGTCGATACGGACGGCAAGACGGTGGAGGAAGTGGCGCTCGAGGTGCTCTCTTGTCTATGAAAGTCGCCCTCGTCACGGGCGGAACGAGGGGGATCGGCTTTTCCATCGCCAAAGCGCTCAGCGAGCGGGATTACCTCGTTTACGCCGTCTATCACGCCGACGACGAGAGCGCAAAGCGGGCGAAGAGCCTTTTGCCGAGCGTCAATTTCGTCAAGTGCGATATTTCCGACGAGGCGCAGGTGAAGGCGTTCTTTTCCGTGCTCCGCCGCGTGGACGTGCTCGTCAATAACGCGGGCGTGTCCGTCGTAAAACAGATTCAGGACACGACCTTGCAGGACTGGAACGCCCTCGTCGGCGTGAATCTCACGGGAGCCTTTTTGTGCAGTCGGGAGGCCGTAAAAAAGATGCTCTCTTTGGGGGGCGGCAACATCGTGAACGTCTCCTCCGTATGGGGAGAAGTGGGCGCGAGCTGCGAGGTGGCGTATTCGGCGACCAAGGCGGGGCTTATCGGATTGACCAAAGCGCTCGCCAAAGAGGTCGGCTACTCGAACGTTCGCGTCAATTGCGTGACGCCCGGCGTCATCGATACCGCCATGAACGATCACCTCTCCGCTGAGGAAAAGCGGGAACTCTGTTCGGATATCCCCGCAGGGCGGTTCGGCACGGGGGAAGAGGTGGCGAAAGCCGTCCTTTCCCTAATCGACAACGAGTATTGCAACGGCGTCGTCCTGCCCGTCAACGGCGGTTTTTCCGTGTAAAGATACGAGCTCGGAAAAATAGATTTTATCAAAAAATTTTTCCGTAAAAAAAGGAAAAAGAAAAAGTTTCGTCGTAATCTTCTTTTGTAACAGGAGATCACGCAAATGAAACAATCCACTTACGAAAAAGAACGCCTTTTTTTCTCCCCCTATGCGCAAAAATCCTTTGAGAGCAAGGGGAGAGAACGGGAGGAAACGCCCTGTTCCCTGCGAACGGAATTTCAACGGGATCGCGACAGAATCATCTATTCCAAAGCGTTCATGCGGCTGAAAAACAAGACGCAGGTCTTCTTTTCGCCCGACGGCGATCACTACATCACGCGACTCACGCACACGCTCGACGTGTGTCAGATCGCAAGGAGCATCGCCAGGTGCCTCTCCCTCAACGAGGATCTCACCGAGGCAATCGCGCTGGGGCACGACCTCGGGCATACCCCTTGCGGACACATCGGTGAAAGGGTATTGGACAGGCTTTCCCCCTACGGGTTTCGGCACAACGAACAGTCCCTGCGCGTCGTCGACGTGCTCGAAAAGGATTGCAAGGGGTTGAACCTCACGCACGAGGTGCGCGACGGGATCGTGAATCATACCTCTTCGGGAAAGGCGGAAACGCTGGAGGGCGTCTGCGTCTCGCTCGCCGATCGCATCGCCTATATCAATCACGATATCGCCGACGCCGTGCGCGCGGGGATCATCCGTACGGAGGATCTGCCGAAGGAGGATATCGAGATTTTGGGCAGAGATACGAGCGGTCGCATCAACACCGCCATTACGGATATCTTTTCCTATTCCAACGGGGAAAACTTCGTAAAGATGTCCGAAAGGGTGCAGAAGGCGTCCGATCATTTGAGAAAATTCATGTTTCAGGAAGTTTACGCGAAGGCGAACGAGCAGATTCAGCAGAGCGCGGAGAGAATGCTTTCCGAGATGTTTGAATTTTTCCGAAAAAATAAGGATAAATTGCCCGAACAGTACAAGGGCTTGTTGGAGCGGTATCCGATCGAGGTCGTCGTCTGCGACTATATCTCGTCTATGACCGATCGCTATGCGATAGCCGTATTCGAAAAACTATTCGTGCCGAGGAATTTTGCGCTCGGAGAAATCAATTTTTAAGGAAGGAAATATTTGACCGGTTTCGATCCCGCTTTCTTGAACGAACTGAAAGCGAAAAACAACTTAATCGACGTGGTTGCCGGCTACGTTTCTCTGGAAAAGAAGGGGAACAACTATTGGGCGTGCTGTCCTTTTCATCACGAAAAGACACCTTCCTTTTCCGTCAACGCGAGCGATCAGTTTTATCATTGTTTCGGCTGCGGCGTTTCGGGCGACGTGATACGTTTCGTGCAGGAGATGGAATCCGTCGAGTTTATGGACGCGATAAAGATTTTAGCCGACCGCGTGAAGATGACCGTGCCCGATTCCAACTTCGACACGGAAGAGTTGATGCGCAAGCGGAAACAAAAGGAGACTATGCTGAAAATCATGCTCTCTTCCGCCAAGTTCTACCGCAACAATCTCTACGGCGGGCGGGCGGACAAGCACGTGGAATATCTGACGAGGAGAAAGATCCAACCGAGCACCATCAAAAAATTCGGGTTCGGCGCGTCGCTCGATTTTCGCTCTCTCCCGCAGTATCTGCTCGATTCGGGGTTTCGGCGGGAGGATATCCTCGCCGCGGGCGTTTGCGCGGAGGGGAAAAACAATACCCTGTACGATTTTCAGGCGGAACGCCTCGTCATTCCCATCATCAATCAATTCGACGAGGTGATCGCCTTCGGCGGAAGATTGCTGGAAAACAAGGATTTCGCCAAATATAAAAATACGCAGGAGACCATGCTCTTCAATAAGCGCAAGGTTCTTTACAATATCAATCTGTTAAAAAAGCTCAAAAAGGCGCAACCTATTCATAACGTGATCGTGGTAGAGGGCTATATGGACGCCATCACCGTCTATCAGGCGGGATTTTATAACGTCGTCGCCTGCATGGGCACTTCCTTAACGCCCGATCAAGCTCGCCTCATCAAGCGGTTTACCGAAAATATCCTCATCAGTTTCGATGGGGATTCGGCGGGACAAGCCGCGGATATGCGGGGCATCGATATTTTCCGACAGGAAAATCTCAACGTGAAGATCGTGCCCATCGACGGGGGCAAGGACCCCGACGAGGTCATCAAAAATTACGGCGCGGAGAAGTATAAAGAGTGTCTGGATCGGGCGATGCCCATCGTGGATTATCGATTGTATACGCTCGATAAGCGGTTCGATCTCGATAAACCCGAGGAAAAGAGAAGTTTCGTTTCCGAATCGCTCAAGATCATTCAAGGGGAGCGGGAGGCGACCGTGCGGGAGGAGCTCGTGCGCAATTTGAGCAGAAAGACGGGACTTTCCGTGACGGCGCTCACGACCGATCTGAACAATACGAAGGCGGAGCCTTCTTCTTTCCTCCCCGCGGAGGAAAAGCAGGAAAAATTCCTCAAAGAGCCCGCGTGGACGAAAAATATCCCCAACAACGTCGTGGCGGCGTCTCGCTTTATCCTCGCGGCAAAGCTCTTCGGCATGGATTACGCCAAAGATTACCGCCTGAAAGAGGATTTTGCCCTGAATGACGTGCACAGGCAGCTCGTCGAGTATATCAACGATTGCGAAAGGGCGGGGGAAAAGGTTCGCCCCAGCCACATCTTCGAGCTGGTGGACGAATCGGACGACGAACTCAACGTCATTTTAGACTTGTATTCGGAGGATAAGCTGCTCGGCGCGGACGCGCAGGCGTATTTCCGCGATTGCCTCGATATCTTCGAGACTTATAGGAAAAAAATCGAAATGCACGTCGTACAAGAGCGGTTGCGCCATAGCGCGAATGAGGCGGAGCAAAAAGAACTTTTACGAAAATTGACCGAACTCACTTCGGCATTGAAAAAATAGCGAAGTTTTCTGACAGGAAAATAAACGGAGGACAAAATAAAAATGGTATCCGATCAAAAATTAACGGAAATCTTAAACGGGATCATCAACAATTACCGCATGAAGGGTAATATTTCCACGAACGCGCTCTGCGACATTCTGGAAAAGTATGATACCAACCCCAACCAGATCGATTTTATTTA
>CAMFEK010000040.1 GCA_945949395.1 uncultured Clostridia bacterium | reverse complement strand
AATCTTGATGAATTTTGCGTTGACATATTGTGACAGAAATGGTATAATCTCTTAAAACAGTAAGTTCATTAATTTATAAGGAGTCGCGCAATGAAGTACGTATGTAATGTATGTGGTTACGTATACGATGAAGAGCTCGGCGCGGAATCGGAAGGTTTTAAGCCGGGGACGAAGTGGGAGGATATTCCCGACGACTGGGTCTGCCCCCTGTGCGGAGTTTCTAAAGACAATTTCACCAAAGAAGATTAAAAGGGCGCCTGAAAGCTATACTTTCAGGCGCTCTGCGCTGAAAAGCCGTCCTTTTTCGCAAAGGGCGGTTTTTCATTTCTATTTCCCTTTCCCGCCGCATAAGATAAGAGGTAAAATCGGAAGGGGGAATACATGGAGTTTTATCGGGTTTCCACGGAAAAAACATTGCAGGAAGTGAATAGTTCGCTTTCGGGCTTGTCGGAAAAACAGGCGGCGGAGAGAAAAAGCCTTTACGGGGCGAACGAGCTGAAGGAAAAGAAAAAAAGAAATCTCTTTTTGCAGTTTCTCTCGCAGTTTAAGGATTTCATGACCATTTTGTTGATGATCTCCGCGCTTCTATCCGCCGTCATTTCCTTTATAACGAAGGATAAGAATGAGATCGTCGACACGCTCATACTCGTATGTATCGTACTGTTGAATAACGTCGTGTCCTTTCTGCAACAGTATCGGGCGGATCACGCCATCGAGAAGATGAAAAAGCTCTCTTCCTGCAACAGCAAGGTGCTTCGCGATGGAAAAGTCGTGCTGCGTAACAGCGTCGATCTGGTGCCGGGAGATATCGTCTATTTTGAAGAGGGGGATAAGATCACGGCGGATTGCCGTATTCTGACGGCAAAAAATCTCAAGGTCAACGAATCCGCTCTGACGGGCGAGAGTGCGCAGGCGGAGAAAAGCGAGGAGATGCTTTCTAAGGAAATGCCCATCGCCGAGCGCAAAAATATGCTCTTTTCCTCCACCTTCGTCACCAAGGGGAACGCTACCGCCGTCGTCACGGCGACGGGTATGCAGACGGAGATGGGGAAAATCGCTCATCTCGTCTCCACCGCCACCGTCCAACCCACTCCCATGGAGCAGGCGCTCGATAAGATCGGAAAGGTGATCTCCTATCTGGTGGTGGGGATCGCCTGCTTTATCTTCGTATTCGGGATCTTTTTCCGCAATATCGATATCTTGAATAATTTTACCTCCTCCGTCGCCATCGCCGTAGCCGCCATTCCCGAAGGACTGCCCGCCGTCGTCACCATCTTGATGGCGCTGGGCGTTCAGCGGCTCTCCGCGGAGCGGTCCATCGTCCGAAAATTACAGGCGGTGGAAACGCTGGGCTGTTGTCAAGTGTTGTGTTCGGATAAAACGGGAACGCTCACACAGAATAAAATGCAGGTTCAGGAAGTCTGCTTTTACGGCAACGACGCGGAGATTCTCTCCATCATGCGAACCTGTAACAGTATCAAGAACGAAGAGACGGGCGACGAGACGGAGTTGGCACTTTTGCGCTATCAAAAGGGAAAGGGAAGGGAGGAGGCGTATCGCAAAATAGACGAGATCCCCTTCGATTCGGAGCGAAAAATGATGTCCGTCGCCGTGACGGGCGGCGGGCGCAGCGAGATTTTTTGTAAGGGCAGCGTGGAAGTTCTCTTAAAAAGATCCGCTTATTTTTGCGAAAACGGAAAGGCGACGCCGATGACGGAGACGATTCGGCAAAAAATACTTTCGGAATCTTCTGAGATGGCGAAGAGGGCTCTTCGCGTTCTCGGATTCGCCAAGCGGGATTACGAGGGGAAAATGCAGGAAGAATCCCTCGTCTTTTGCGGATTTTGCGGGCTCATGGACCCGCCGAAGGAGAGCGCCTATACGGCGGTCAACGAGGCAAAACGGGCGGGCATCGTCCTTATCATGATTACGGGCGACCAAAAGGACACCGCTCTCGCTATCGCGCGGCGCCTGCATATCGCCTCTACGGAAGATAAAGTGATGACGGGCGAGGAGCTCGACTCGCTCAAAGGCGTGGCTCTGCAAAACAAAATCATGCGCTCCCGCGTGTTTGCCCGCGTCAATCCCAAGCATAAGGGGCTCATCGTGGAGACCTTTCAACGGAGCGGCTTGGTCGTAGCCATGACGGGCGACGGCGTGAACGACGCGCCCGCCTTAAAAAAGGCGGATATCGGGGTGGCGATGGGCTCGGGAACGGACGTCGCCAAAAACGTGTCCGATATCGTCGTCACCGACGACGATCTATCCACCATCGTCGCGGCGGTGCGCGAGGGCAGAAGAATTTTCGCCAACATCAAAAAGACGGTGGCTTTCTACCTCGCTACGAATTTAGGGGAAGTTCTGTCTATTCTCTTCGTAACGCTGTTCATGCCGCAAGCCTTGTTTTTGACGTCTACGCAGCTGCTCTGGATCAATCTCATCACGGATAGCTTTCCCGTCCTTGCCCTCGGCGCGGAGAAGGCGGAGAAAGATATCATGGAACGCAGCCCGGAACGCGCGGAAAAGACGATTTTCCAACCTTCCTTTCTGCTGCTCGTCCTGGTTGTCGGGCTGTTGGCGGCGGTGAAGACGGGTGCGGTATTCGCGTTTTCGCTTTCTCTGTGGGGAAACGTCGCGGTGAGAACGATTGCCATGCTGTCCATGTCCTTTTCCGAACTCTTCTACGCCTTTCACGTTCGCACCGAGCGAGTTAGTATTTTCGGAAAGAAGTTTTTCGAAAACAAGTTGCTGCTTTTTACCGTCTTTCTTGCGGGCGCGTTGAGCGTGCTTCTCTGCCGCGTTCCTTTTCTCGCATCCGTTTTCGGCTTGACGCCTCTTTCCTTTCCGACGATCGCCCTTCTTGTCGCTCTTTCTTTGCTCCTCGTTCCGCTCGGCGAGCTCTATAAATGGGGGCTCCGTAAAAAGGGGAAGGTATCGATAAAACGATTTTTCGGCGAGCGCCGCGCGGGGATGAAAACGTCCGAGGGTACCTAAAAAACGCTTTATATTGTAAAATAAGCTTAATAAAAGGCGAAAATAAATTTTTTTATCGTAAAAACACGGATAAAATACACTTTACAAGGGCAAAAAAAGCGGGTATAATATTGATAGAAAATTATGAAGATTCGTTTTACAAAAGAAGACATTTTAACGATCCCCAACTTTTTATCGCTGATACGCTTGCTTCTCGTGCCGCTCATCGCATGGCTGAACTGGGGCGCGAAGAATTATATCATGGCGGGCGTTGTCGTCGTGATCTCCGCTCTCACCGACGCGGCGGACGGTTTCATTGCTCGAAAATTCAACATGATAAGCGATTTGGGGAAGATTCTCGATCCGATCGCGGATAAATTGACGCAGGCAATGACCATGCTTTGTCTTTTTACGCGCTTTCCGCACATGTTGAGTCCCTTTATTCTCCTCGTCATCAAGGAGACGGTTTCCGGCTTGACGGGCATTATTCGTATCAACAAGACCAACAAAGTTCACGGCGCTGACTGGCACGGAAAGTTGACGACGGTTTTCCTGTTCGCCATGATGCTCCTTCACTTCTTCTGGGAAGGTATTCCCGCTCAGATTTCCAACGGTCTCATTTATGGCTGTTGCGGCATGATCATTCTTTCGGGAATTTTATACGGAATCAGCAATATCAAGGCGGTAAAGGATAAAAATAACGGTACGGAAAAACCGGAGGAGATCAAAGAAGAACTCTAAAAAATCGCCCGAATGAAGAATTCGGGCATTCTTTGTAAGGGAGAAGGGCAAAAAAGCGTGCCGTTTTCCCGACGTAACGAGAAACCGTCACGATCGCGGCGCATGTCTGCGGAAAGGACGTTTCGTTGAGCGGCGTAAGAGAACGTTGCTCCGTATCTGCAGTATGGGGGCGTTTTTGATAAAAAAATTTTTTTGAATACGGAGGTCGATCCAAAATGAATGCAAAAGTACATGAGCTGATCAATCAGCAGATCAACAAGGAATTTTATTCCGCTTACCTGTATCTCGATTTCTCAAATTATTTTGAGGAGGCGGGACTCGACGGCTTTGCCAACTGGTATAAGATTCAGGCGCAGGAAGAGCGCGATCACGCAATGCTTTTTTATCAGTATTTGCAGAATGAAAATCAAAAGGTGACGCTGGAAGCTATCGATAAGCCGGACAAGAAATTAACCTGCCACATGGACGTTTTGAGAGCGGGGCTTGAGCACGAGAAATACGTAACCTCGCTGATCAACAATATCTACGCGGAAGCCTACGAGGCGAAAGATTTCCGCACCATGCAGTTCCTCGACTGGTTTGTCAAGGAACAGGGCGAAGAGGAAACGAACGCGAACAATATGATCTCTAAAATGGAGCTGTTCGGTTCGGATCCCAAGGGCTTATATATGCTCAACCAGGAACTTGCGGCAAGAGTATATTCCGCTCCTTCCCTCGTATTATAATACTTTTATCAGGCAAAAAGAAGGTCTGTCCGAAAAGTAAGGACAGACCTTGCGTTTTTATCCTATCGATTGAACGGAAAAGAAGGAAGAAACAATGGATTTACTGATTAAAATTATCGTCACGTTTTTTGCCGGTATGGGTGCGGGGCTCGGCACGGGCTTTGCGGGAATGAGCGCCGCGGCGGTCATAACGCCCATGCTCGTAACCTTTCTCGGCATGGACCCGTATATGGCGGTGGGGATTGCTTTATCGTCTGACGTTCTTGCCAGCGCGGTTTCGGCATATACCTATGGCAAAAATAAAAATCTCGACGTGAAAAACGGTTTGATCATGATGGCGAGCGTCTTGGCGTTCACCGTTGTCGGCAGTTACGTTTCCAGCCTCCTGCCGTCCACGACGATGGGGAACTTTTCGGTGTTTATGACCTTCCTTTTGGGCGTTAAATTCATCGTAAAACCCGTCATGACGACGAAGGAAACCATGCGATCCGTTTCCGCGAAAAAGAGAGTGGTGCAATCGATCGTCTGCGGCATGATGATCGGCTTTATCTGCGGTTTTGTCGGGGCGGGCGGCGGCATGATGATGCTTTTGATCCTCACGAGCGTTCTCGGCTACGAACTCAAAACCGCCGTGGGCACGAGCGTGTTTATTATGGCGTTCACCGCCCTCACGGGAGCAATTTCTCATTTTTCGATCGGCGGTTCGCCCGACTGGCTCATACTCGCGCTCTGCGTCGTTTTCACTTTTATTTGGGCGAGGATCGCCGCCGTGTTTGCAAACAAGGCGGCGCCAAAAACGCTCAACCGCGCAACGGGTATCGTGTTGGTCGTTCTCGGCGCCGTCGTGATGGCTTTTTCTCTTTTTAAGTAAAGGGAAAACGACTCGGTCGTTTTTTTGACGCACGGGTTAAAGGCACGCGGCGGGAATAAGGGACTTGGTTGGATCGTCGGAAAAAATTTCCAAAATATATTGACAGAAAGGCAAAACTGTGCTATATTCATGCAACAGTTTTTATGAAAGGACTTCGGCGATGGCAGTTTATCATCTCAACCGTGCGCCGTATCGGTATGGAAAAGAATGGATAGGAGAGAGTATGATTTTTGAAGAAAAACAGATTACGTTAAAGGACGGCAGAACTGCCATATTCAAAACCCCGCGTATCGAGGACGCAAACAAGATGTTGGACTATATCAAGAAGGCTTGCGGAGAGACGGATTTTCTCGTGCGTTATCCTGAGGAATGGGATGGGGTGACTGTTGAGAGTGAAGAAAAGTGGGTGAAAAATCTCCGAGATTCCAAAAGCACGTTGGCAATTGCTTGCTATATCGATAGCGAAATAGTCGGTAACTGTGAGATCGATTTCAAGGGCGGCATCAAAACGTCCCACCGAGCAACCGTTGCAATCGCAATTCTCAAAGAGTACTGGAATCTTGGAATCGGTTCGGCTATGTTCGCGGAGCTGATAGCCGCGGCGTCGGCAAAACCGGAAATTACAATCGTGGAGCTTGAATTTGTGGAAGGCAACGACCGTGCGAGAGCGCTTTATGAAAAATACGGTTTTAAGGTCGTTGGCGAGCGTCCTAACGCCTTCCGATTAAAGGACGGACGGCTTCTGAAAGAATATTTTATGCAAAAGCAATTATAAGCGTCGGTTTCACGCGCTTGAAAGGGGGCGACGCTTGATGACTTTCTGTTAATATTCATAAATTCCATAAAAAATAATCCGAACGACTCTCCGAGTAAGAGAGTGTTCGGATTATTCTTATGTGGTCGGAGAAACGTGATTCGAACACGCGACCTCATGGTCCCGAACCATGCGCGCTACCAGCTGCGCTACTCCCCGAACGATTGTAATTTTCCTTTTTGAAGAAGGATTACTTTTATATTTTACAGTTTTTTCCCGAAATAGTCAAGCAAAATCCGTTTGCATTTTCAAAAATATACGCCTTGCGCCTTGAAAAATGAGCAGGTTGACAAAATTTGTCAACCTGCCGAATGATGTATGAAAAACAGATGGGTGTGCGGATTATTTGTTTCCCCGTTTATTGAACTCCTCGAATCCCTCTTCTATGTATTGCTTTTGGTAGGGCGCTAAATAGAAAAGCAGACCCAACAGTTCGCCGACGTGAACGAGCTCTTCGTTTCTTATGTTTTCCCAGGTGCTTTTGGCGGCGCTGACGTTCGTATTGTGTAAATGCTCGTCGTACTGAATAATCGCCTCCCATTCGCCGATGAGATCCTTCCGCGCGTTTTGTAGCGTTTCGAAGTCCTCCATACTGCCTCTGAAATTAGAATTGTTATTCGAATAATTATTGCCTGAACTGTAATTGAACATTGTTTGCTCCTTAAAAGTAAGTATTATATTATATGATAACAACACAAAAGAGGTGACCGGGACAAAAAGGAAAGAGCTCATGGAAAGGATCCATGAACTCTTTTTGTTCCTTAATCGCAACATTCAAAATCGTTGTCGATATAATGGGCGATCACTCTTACCCGTAATTTTGGCTCGCCGCAGATACCCATTTGCTCGGGAAGAACGAATTTCATGCAACGGACGAGTACGTCGCGGCAGGAACTCTGCGTATGCGCGGGGATCGTGAGCATTTTTATGCCGCGCTTGTATACGTTGCCCGCTTCGTCCACTTCGTCTAACATGATTGCCGCGGCAACCCGCTTGTTCGGGCAGACTCTCGGCAGCGTGAAGCTTACCATCACGATTCGTCCAACCGATTGCAATTCTATCTCGCCTGCGTCAAATTCTACCGTGTCCTGGCAACCGTACGCCGTGCGCTCCACGGGATCGGGACAGGGCTCCGTAATCGGCGTGTTGCAGTCCACGTTCAGCGTCGGCGAAGGGAAATGCACGACGTTTCCTTCTTCGTCGCTGTAAGAAATTGACTCGTTGACTTCCGTTTCGCCCTCGCAATCTCCCGTGTGTTGCACGGTAAATTCAAAGTGCGCGCCTTCGCTGCCGCTGACGCCCAGCTTGCAGATTCTCCATTCTACGGTGTTCGCGTCCAACATCGTCGCTTTGCCCTTGGTGGGGGAGGACAGCGCCGTTATGGTAAAGCAGGGCAATACTTTATCCGTTATGACGATATCCGTCGCGCCCGGCTTGGAGATGTTTTCCGCCAGATCCTTGAATATCTTTTCAAGTTCCTCGTCATCCGGGGTGATCACCACGTAGGAGGAAGAGGGGTCGGAAGCCCAGTCTTCCAAAGCCTGCTCGTCGATGCCGCCGCGTCCCGAAAGCCCGATGGCGTAAATGGTGATACCTTCCGCTTTGGCTTGCGTCGCGATAGGGGTCGGATCTCCTCCCGCCGTGGTAAAGCCGTCCGTAAACAGGATCATGATCCTTTCGTTCGCCGTAGAGGTTCGTAAAAGGGTCAACGCTTTTTGAAAGGCGTCCTCGTGATTCGTCGAGCCGCCCGCGGACAGATTGTCGATCGCCGTTTTCAGGTCGTGAACGTCCGTAATCAACCCCTCGTCCTGCGTCGCCGTAGTAGCAAAGCTGACGATCCCGATGTGCGTTCCGCCCGCGATCTGTCCGCCCATGCCGCCCGTGGAGGCGTATATGATGTCGACAAACGTCTTTGCGCCGTTTTTCAGGTTCGCGAGCGCGCTGCCCGCCATGCTGCCCGAACGATCCAGAATCAGTACGATATCTACGGGGTTCGAGGTAATATCGGGCTCCGCCGTCAAAGACAGGCAAACGTTGAAGGAATCGCCGCAAGAGATTTGTTGTGTGCTTAATTTTTTGTTATAATTTGTTACACCCATTGTATTTCATCCATAATTTGTATTCCCGTTCGAAAACGGTTCATATCCATTATATGTTTCAGGGTGCCTTTTGTTTCACGGCAATTTAGCCGGGCGGCAGTCAAATTTCCGTCCTTTGTAAAGGAAGTTGGCGGCGATCTTTCTCCTGCCGTCCGTATCGCTTGCTACCAATAAAAAATACGACGGTTTTTGTAAACCGTCGTATTTTTGGTTGAGGCAACGGGACTTGCGCCTTTAGCGTGCCCCGCCAAACGATTATCAATCGTTTGTTTTGCCGATTCTTCTTTATCCTTTTTTCATGCCCGTAAGGCAAAACGCTCGTTCCCACTCGCGGCTCCCCCCTCAAGCCCCGTTGCAATTCCAAAGCATAAAAAATAACGGATAGCCTTCGACTATCCGTTATTTTTGGTTGAGGCAACGGGACTTGAACCCACGACCTCTTGGTCCCGAACCAAGCGCGCTACCAAACTGCGCTATGCCTCAATAAACTGTTTACAGAAGATTTTCCTCCTCTGCAAATCATGTATATCTGTCAATCGTCTTATCACCAACCGACAGCTTAATCATTATATCTTTTCATAAAGAGATTGTCAAGTGTTTTTTCAATCTTTTTCAAAAATTTTTCCCGTTTTTTGGGTTGACAGGATTTCTTCGATATGCTATAATCTAATGCGTTACAAATGTAACGCATGGAGGGGAACGTGAAAGAACAGGAAACCGCAAAGGATAAACTGTCGGACGCCTTGATTTGCATCATGAAAGAAAAGCCGTTTGAGGAGATTTCCGTCACGGATATTTCGGAGAGAGCGAAGGTCAGCCGCATGGCGTTTTATCGAAACGCGCAGAGCAAAGAGGATCTGTTGCGATATCGGATCGAAAAGCTGTCGCAACGCTTTATCATGCAGAACGGTTCTCTCATTTTTTGCTCGTTGCCTCAATATTATGAGAATCTGTTTTCCTTTTTTTTAGAGAAAAAGGAGTTTTTCGCCCTTTTGGAAAGGGCGGGATTTCTTTATATGGTCAAGGACATCATCGACCGCTATTATTTCGAGCAGGCGAGGTCGGTCGAGGAGAAAAAAGATATCAGAGAATACGAAAGCTATTATTTTTCCGGCGCTTTGTATAACGTGTTTCTTCTTTGGGAACGGAAGGGCATGCAGGAATCGCCCAAGGAAATGGCGCATTTGTATTGTCGGATTTCGCAAAGCGGTTGGGATAAAAAACAGTGAGGACAAAGGTTATGCTGAAGATAATAGAACTCGACAAACAGTTGCTCCCCTACGAAAGGGATTTGACGCAACGCATGAAGAATTATAAGGACAAGAAGAAGTATCTCGTAGGAAAGGGAAAGTTCATCGATTTCGCGAACGGTTACGAATACTTCGGTGTACATAAGAGCGCGGAAGGCTGGGTGTATCGCGAATGGGCGCCCGGCGCGGAAGAGATGTATTTCATGGGGGATTTCAACGGTTGGAGCCGCACCTCTCATCCCATGAAGAATATCGGGGGCGGCGTGTTTGAGATTCGCCTGCCGAAAGAGGAGCTCTTTCACGGCTGTCATTATAAAATCCTCTTAAAGCATCAGGGGAAGGCGCTTGAACGCAATCCCGCGTATGCGCATTACGTGGTGCAAAATCCCGTCGACTACACGTGGTGCCCGCAAATCTTTCTATCCGAATTTCAATGGACGGACGAGGATTTCGAGGGCGAGGATTCGCTGTATATCTACGAGGCTCACGTCGGCATGGCGCAGGATAAACTCGGCATCGGGACTTACCGCGAATTTGCCGACAATATTTTGCCGCGCGTAAAGGCGCTCGGATACAACGCCGTGCAGCTGATGGGCATCATGGAGCATCCGTACTACGGCTCGTTCGGGTATCAGGTTTCCGCGTTCTTTGCGGCGTCCTCCCGATTCGGCACGCCGGACGATCTGAAATATCTCGTCAACAAGGCGCACGAGATGGGGATCCGCGTGATTCTAGACCTCATTCACTCGCACGCCATCAAGAATACGGGCGACGGCTTAAACGAGTTCGACGGCACCTCCTATCAGTATTTCCACGACGGATACGAGGGGGAACACCCCGTTTGGGGAACCAAGCTCTTCGACTACAATAAACCCGAAGTCACGCATTTCCTGCTCTCCAACGTCAAATACTGGCTCACGGAATATCACTTCGACGGTTTTCGCTTTGACGGCGTGACCTCCATGATCTATAAAGATCACGGCATAGGGGGATCGTTTGGCGATTATCGGAGCTATTTCTCCCTGAATACGCAGACGGATGCCATCACGTATTTGCAATTTGCGAACGAGCTGATCAAGGAAGTGAATCCCAAGGCGATCTCCATCTGCGAGGATATGTCCGGCATGCCCGGCATGTGTCTCCCCATCGAATGGGGCGGCGTCGGGTTCGATTACCGTTTGGCTATGGGGATTCCCGATATGTGGGTGAATCATCTGAAAAACGTGAGGGACGAGGACTGGGGTATGGGTTATATCTGGGGACAGCTTTCCGGTTGCCGCCCCAAGGAAAAAACCGTGCAATACGTGGAATCGCACGATCAGGCGCTCGTGGGGGATAAAACGACGATCTTCCGCATGCTCGATAAAGAGCAGTACGAAGGCATGAACAAGATCTGTCATTCTCCCGTCATCGATCGCGGCATCGCTTTACATAAGATGCTCCGACTCGTCACCCTTTCGGCGGGCGGACAGGCGTATTTGAACTTTATGGGCAATGAATTCGGGCATCCCGAATGGATCGACTTCCCCCGCGAAGGGAACGGCGGTAGTTTTCAGTATTGCCGCCGTCAATGGAATCTCGTCGACAATCATTACCTAAAGTACGAGCTTCTCAACGCGTTCGATCGGGATATGATCCGTCTTGCCAAAGAAAACGCCTTCCATAAAAAGGAGGCGAAGTATTGTTACGATCATAATTCGGATAAGATCATGGCGTTTACGCGAGGGGATCTTCTCTTCGTGTTCAATTTTCACCCGACAGAAACGTATGAAACGTATGAGATTCCCGCGGGGAAAATGAAGTCCTGTCAATGTATCATGAATACGGACGAGGAAAAATACGGGGGGTTTGGTCGCGTCGATGGGACGCGCGTTTACGAGCCGCTCCCTTCTGCCAAAAAAGGAGAAAAAAGAAAGGTATTTCAGTTTTTCCTGCCTTCCCGCACCGCGTGCGTGTTCCGCGTCGAAAGATAAAAGACAAAAAGGGCGTATTATTCGCCCTTTTTCTTATACGAACAGCGTAAAGTACTCGTTCAGTCTTTCGCCCGTCAAAAAATTGTATAGGTCGTTGGCATGTACGTCCTTTTCAAAACAATGCAGGGCGGGTTTTTTTAAGGTTTCGACGTCTTTTTTTCTCGTGACGAGGGGATAAGGGGATTCGTGCAGAGCGGAAAGCATTTCTTCGCTCGACTCCTTTTTTACGGCGAGAACTTTCAGATACAGTTCGCTTTTCAGCGCGTCCTCGATGTCCGATTGCGTAAAGGAGAGGAAGGAAGAAAGCAGAATACGCCGCAGACGGGACGAAGTATACCGTTTGCTCGTCATTTTGTTTACGAGCACGTCGTAATCGTCGGTATCCTTTATGAGCGCTATAAAGCGATTTTCCAGCCCTTCGTTGCAGCCGACGATCTTCTTTAAGTCCGTCGGCGTCTTCGTATGCAGGGAGTAGACGGTGAGCTGTTTCAAATTCGTTTGCTTTGCTTTGGAAAGGTCGGCGTATACGTCGTCTGGCAGGGAGGCGCGCAGGAGTTTCACCGTCCTTTTATCCGCCTCGCGAATGTGTTCCCGTATCGCCGAGGCGGAGGAGAGCTCTCCTTGCAATTTTTTATCCTTAAACCCGCCGCCGACGCGCTTGACGGGCAGGGGCTGAATGGAAGAGTGAAAGAACTGAAGCGCTTTTGTATACTCCACGCCTAAAATGTTGTTGGGCTTTCCGATGAGGGCGGCGCTCTCTCCGCTTAACGCCTGAACCGTTTGCGCCCGCGCCGAAATAAAGGAAAATCCCGCTTTGAGCTTTTCTTTCAGCTTGTCCTTAAAGCCGTTC
>CAMFEK010000039.1 GCA_945949395.1 uncultured Clostridia bacterium | reverse complement strand
GAATGGCTCATGCGTGAATCAGCAATCATGCGCGCCAAAATACACGGGGCGTTAGCGGATTTCACAAGTTTACCGATCGGTATCGGTTCGGATTTTTTCAAATACAGAACGCCGCAATCCGCCTTGAAAGGATATCAAAACACATTACAAAAAGCCATTGAAAACGGAGAGGATGAAATAGTAGAAGATATTCGTTCCAACATGAGGATTTTGGAGCATTTTCCGCCGTATCAATTCAAACTTGAAAAGTTCACTTGTGCAAATACGCACGGAGATTTTATGATCACGCAGCTCATCTGCGGCGAGAACGGCATTAACGGCGTGATCGACTGGACGACGGTATGCGTGCATCCGATCGTGTGGGAGATCATCCGTTTCTACGTATACGCCTCGCCCTTATGTATGAACGGCGAGATCGATATCCCTGATTTTACAGATTACGTAAGGACGTATTGCATCAACGGAAAGCTCAATTCCTATGATTTGGAAAATATGGCGCAAATGTTCTTTTATTTTACTGCCGTCTGCGATTTCTACGGTCAATATTTTGATTCTCCGTCGAAAAACCGATCGATCTATCTGCAACAAGCGAAGTTGTCGTCTAATCTCTTGGTATGGTTTGACGCTCACGTAGAAGAACTCGGCAAAGCATTGCGGGAGCTTGCGATTGAACAAGCATTCGAAAAGATCTGATAGCCTATCAAGAATTCTTGACGAAAGTAAAATACGGTGATATAATTACGCCCGTATTCTGTTAAATCATTATTTCAAAAGAGAAAAGAGAGTTTTATGGTTGCTGTTATCATTACATTATTGACTTGTTTCGGTTTGATTCTTTTAGTACTGTTTAAGCCCTCCCTTACAGTCATGCATAAAAATTTTGCAACATATTGGATGATATCCTTAATTGGTGCTATCCTGATGATAGTTTTTCGTCAAGTTGACTTCAAAACCATTTGGGAAGGATTCACGAGTCAAACCGCCGTCAATCCCGTTAAAATTCTTATTCTATTTCTTTCCATGACGCTTTTATCCATTTGCCTGGATGAACTCGGCTTTTTTTCCTATCTTGCTAACAAGTTATTGCAAAAACTCGGAAACTCTCAAACCAAATTGTTTTTCGGCATTTACGCCATGGTGTCCGTCCTGACGATCGTCACCTCGAACGATATCGTTATTTTAACCTTTACGCCGTTTATCTGCTATTTCTCTAAAAAGGCGAGAATCAATCCCATTCCGTATCTCATTGCGGAATTTATCGGCGCAAACACCTGGAGTATGTTCCTCATCATCGGCAACCCGACGAATATTTATTTGGCAACTTTCTATGGTATCGATTTCCTCAGCTACATCAAAACGATGTTTTTGCCGACGATTGCGAGCGGGCTGCTCTCTTGCGGTATTCTGTATGTATTGTTCAGGCGTTCCTTCCAAGTACCCATCTATCAGGAAACAAATGAGATGATCATCGAAAATAAACCGGGACTCATCGTCGGCATCGTACATTTAGTTGTCTGTATCGCCTTGCTCTCGATTTCTTCCTACATAAATCTCGAGATGTGGATCATCGCTTTATCTCTTGCCGTCTCCTTGTTTGTGTGCAGTCTCATTATCAATCTATTGACGAAGAAGAAAAACGCCTATCTGCTATCCACCTTAAAGAGAGGTCCTTATGAATTGATTCCATTCGTTTTTTCCATGTTCGTGATCGTTTTAGCGTTGAACGAACAGGGGATCAGCGAAAAGATAGCCTCATTCCTCACAGGAAATCCCGTGTGGCAATACGGAATCACTTCCTATCTATCCTGTAATCTCATCAATAATATTCCGATGAGCGTTCTGTTCAGCTCTGTTTTATCCTATCAAAATTCCATAAAAGCCGTGTACGCCACGATCATTGGCTCCAACTTAGGAGCTCTTCTCACGCCGATCGGCGCGCTCGCAGGCATTATGTGGCTAAATCTCTTAAAGAAACAGCATATCCCCATACATTTCTATACCTTTATCTTTTATTGCGGCATTATTTCCGTGCCCGCTCTGATGGTAGCGCTCGGAATTTTATTTGTTTTATAATAAAGATATCCCCGAAGGCGGACCCTTCGAGGATATTTTTTATTCACTCAAAAGTTTTTCAATCGTTACGACGTGCGTACAGATGCAGAAAATCTCAACGGCTGTCGTTATATTTTCTTCCGTTGCAAAAGTGGGCGCGATACGAATGTTGGAATCGTTCGGATCGATGCCGTAGGGGTAGGTAGCGCCTGCGTTCGTCAAAGTGACGCCCGCTTGCTTGCACGCCTCGACGATCGCCTTCGCACAACCGTTCATTGCCTGAAAGGAAATGAAGTAACCGCCGAGAGGTCTCGTATAAGAACAAATCTCTTCACCCTCGAACGCCTCGTCAAACATTCTCAAAACCGTCTCGAATTTCGGACGGAGAAGCTTTGCCTGCTTTTCCATGTGCGCCATAATTCCGTCGAGGTTCTTAAAATATCTCACATGGCGGAGCTGATTGACTTTATCGTGTCCGATCGTCTGAAACTTCATGTGTTTGACGGCATCCTTTATATTGGCTACGGAAGACGCCATACAGGAAATTCCGCCGCCTGCAAAGGATATTTTCGAAGTGGAGGTGAACTCATAGACCAAATCGGGGTTTCCCGCCTTTTCACACTCCTCTAAAATATTCAACAAAGGCTTATGCTCCTCACGATAGAGGAAATGTACGCAATAAGCGTTATCCCAGTAAATTCTGAAATCTTTCGCCGCAGGGGATAAACGGGCAAAGCGTTTCACCGTTTCATCCGAATATACGCATCCCGTCGGGTTGGCGTACTGCGGAACGCACCAAATGCCCTTTACCGTCTCATCCTGAACGAGGCGTTCCACTTCATCCATGTCCGGACCGTCTTCCGTCATTTTTACAGGAATCAACTCAAAGCCGAGATCCTGCGTGATGAGAAAATGTCTGTCGTATCCCGGTGCAGGACAGAGGAACTTACGCTTTTCTTGCCGCAACATGGGCGTGCAACCGGCTACGCCGAATACCATCGCGCGCATAAGGCTGTCATACATTAAATTTAAGCTGGAATTTCCGCCTACCAAGACGTTTTCCTCTTTAACGCCGAGCATTTCGCCCATCAAACGTCTCGCTTCGGGGATTCCTTCCAAAGCGCCGTAATTTCTGGTATCCATTCCGTTTTCGCTGGAAAAATCGGATTGCGCATTCACCGCATCGAGAATGTTTACTCCTAAATCGAGCTGATTCTTATCCGGTTTACCGCGGGAAAGGTCTAATTTCAGATTCAAAGCCTTCAGCTCGTTTAATCTTTGGTTGTAACCTTTCAGAAGTTCTTCCAGTTCTTTTTTTTCAAGCGATCTCAAATTTTTCATATTTTTTTCCGTTGCATAAGTAGTTTTTTATCTTGACTTTCAAAGACTAATCCATTATACTATTTTTGATCTATAAAGTAAAATAATAAAACGCACCTTAATTATTCAATTTTTTTATGGGAGATATAAACAAATGAGTGTGAGTTTTGAATATTACAAAACCTTTTACTATGTGGTAAAGTACAAAAATTTTACCAGGGCGGCGAGAGTTCTCTTTACGAGTCAGCCTGCCATCACACACTCCGTGCAAAATCTCGAGCATGAGCTTGGATGCCGTCTGTTCATTCGCAATAAAAACGGCGTGGAGCTGACGCGGGAAGGGCAACTTCTCTACGAATACGTATCCGCAGGTTGCGCGCAGTTTTTCAAAGGTGAAAACGAATTGATGCAATCTATATCTTTACAGGAGGGCACCGTATATTTAAGCGCGAGCGAGACGGCATTGCATTGTTATCTTTTCGATATGCTCAACAAGTTCAGAGGCGAATATCAGGGCGTGAAAATGAAAATTGAAAACAGCTCCACGGGGAGGGCAATCGATGAATTGAAGTCGGGCGTCGTCGATTTCGCCGTCGTTTCCACGCCTGCCGACGTCGTAAAACCCTTGAAAGCCTTCAACTTAAAAAGTTTCCGCGATATTCTGATTGCAGGAAACGCCTTTTCGGAGTTAAAGAACAAGAAAGTGAACCTGTCCGACATCGTCTCCTATCCGCTCATCTGCCTTGCCAAAGGCACGCAGACGAGAAAACTGATGGAAAATTTTTACGCAGAACACAATATTATCCTGAATCCCGACATCGAGCCCGCGACGGCGGACATGGTTTTGCCCATGGTGGAACAAAATTTGGGGCTCGGTTATATTCCCGAGGAGATGGCGACAAAAGCGATCGCCGCGGGAGAAGTGTTTCAAGTGGATCTTCAAGAAGAACTTCCCGAACGCTACATTTGCATGGTAGAGGACCCCACGCACCCCCTCAGCGTTGCCGCCAGGGAGTTCCGTAAAAAAGTATTGGAAAATCTCTAAAAAATTTTCAAAAAAGTCGTTAAAAAAACTTGCTTTTTTTTTCAAGCTGTTATATAATAAACAAGCTGTTGAGAATAAAGCAGTTTTGCAGAGATGTCTGAGTGGCTTAAGGAGCACGATTGGAAATCGTGTGATGGTTAATAGCTATCCGGAGGTTCAAATCCTCTTCTCTGCGCCATAAAAAAAGTTGCGTTTAACGCAACTTTTTTTCATATACGGAAATAAGCGCGGCGGATTTTGCCTATTACATTCAAAAACGAACAAAAAGATCAAATCCGCATTCTTCACGCAGGCGCTGAACGATATCTTGTCGGTCGGATTTTCTTAAATTAAAACAATTAGAGGAACGCTACGGGAGTAAAATAAAAGGGATTGTCTGCGATTTGGGGATAGAATCGGAACTGCAAAGGTTTATTTCTCAGATAGAGGAATATAAGCCCGATATCCGATATTTAGTAAACAGCGCCGGCGTGGCGAAGATGGCAAAATACACCGATTTCACGCGGGAAGAGCTTTCCCGAACGATCGAAATCAACGCCAAAGCCGTTGTTCTTTTGTGTCAGGCGTGCATTCCTTTCCTGTCGAAAGGCTCCAGGATCTTAAACATATCCTCCGCGGCTTCCTTTCAGCCGAATCCCTATATCAATATCTATTCCGCCAGCAAGGTTTTCGTAAAAAATTACAGCAGAGCTTTGAATTACGAGTTAAAACAGACGGGAATTACCTGCACGGCAGTTTGTCCCGGTTGGGTGGATACGGATATGCTCCAAAAGGAAGGAAACGGTAAAAAGATCGCATTTCCCGGATTAGTGCCTGCGGAAAAAGTCGTAACGCTCGCCTTAAAGGACGCGAATAGGGGAAAGGATATTTCCGTATGCTCCCTCTTTGTCAAATATGAGCATCTGTGCAGTAAAATACTTCCCGAAAAAATTATCATGAAAAATATGGGGAAGAGCCGTCGAGAAATATCTATGAGGGAAAATCATGAAGATTTTGATCGGTACGACAAATCCATCCAAAGTAAAGCGCTTTGAAAATATTTTAGGCGACAAAAACCTGACATTTCTCACATTGAGGGATTTATCCATTCGGGAAGAACCTTCCGAATGCGGCAAAACGCCGAAGGAAAACGCAAGCCTCAAGGCTGCGTTTTACGGGAAATACTTCGATACCGTTATCTGTAACGATTCGGGATTATATTTTTCCGAAATTCCTTTTTCTGATAGCAGACAACCCGGCTTGCACGGAAGAACGCCTCGGGGCGTTCGCTTAAGCGACGAAGAGATGATTTCTTATTATTCCGCTTTGGTTACCTCGTTGGGCGGCTGCGTTTCGGCTTACTATCTCGACGGATTCTCCGTCTATCGCAAAGGAAAAATCTTCTCCTATCAAAATGAAGAGATGGCGAAAAGCTCCTCCTTTCTTATGAAAAACGTCGTTTCCCCGCATCGGCATATCGGATGGCCGTTGGATTCCCTGTCTTATCACGCCAAAACGGGAAAATGCTTCGCCGAGGATAGGGGAGATTTATTATTGCGAAGAAGAGGAACAGATCATCGTCTCGCATTACAGAGATTTATTGAAGGATTTTTTGAAACATTCGCTTAGCTTATAACTTGTATAAGTCTATATTATAAAAAAATCAAACAACATATATTGACAATTAAAAAATTATGTTCTATAATAGATATTGTATTTTAACGTGTCGTATAACACAAGGAGCTTAATGATCATGGAAAAAGTTGAAATGGATTGGGGCAATATCGGTTTTGCCTATCACAAAACTCCCTTTAGATTCGTTTCCAATTTTGAAAACGGAAAATGGGATGAAGGTACTTTGACCGAGGACGAGACCGTCGTCATCAACGAATGCGCAGGCGTTCTTCAATATTCGCAGTCCTGCTTCGAGGGCTTGAAAGCGTATCGAACGAAAGACGGTCAGATCGTTTGTTTCCGTCCCGATCTCAATGCTTCCCGTATGGCGGATTCCGCAAAGAGACTCGAAATGCCCGTTTATCCCGAAGATAAGTTTATAGAAGCCGTGAAAAAGGTCGTTGCCGCCAACGCTGCTTACGTTCCTCCTTACGGTAGCGGAGCAACCTTATATCTCCGTCCTTATATGTTCGCCAAAGGTCCCGTTATCGGGGTAAAACCTTCCAGTGAATATCAGTTCAGAATTTTCGCTACGCCCGTAGGTCCTTACTTCAAGGGCGGCGCCAAGCCTATTACCATTAAAGTCAGCGATTTCGACCGCGCCGCGCCCAACGGAACCGGTCACATCAAAGCCGGATTAAACTACGCCATGAGCTTGCACGCAATCGTGACTGCCCATGAAGAGGGATTCGACGAAAATATGTACCTCGACGCCGCAACGAGAACCAAGGTAGAAGAGACGGGCGGTGCAAACTTCCTGTTTATCACCAAGGACGGAACGGTGGTCACGCCGAAATCAAACAGTATTTTACCCTCTATTACGAGAAGAAGTCTTTGTTATGTAGCAGAGCATTATCTTGGTCTGAAAGTAGAGGAAAGACCCGTAGAATTTTCCGAGGTCAAGGATTTCGCCGAATGCGGTCTTTGCGGCACGGCTGCCGTCATCTCTCCCGTAGGAAAAATTTACGATCACGGCAACGAAATCTATTTCCCTTCCGGCATGGAAAAGATGGGCCCCACCATTCAAAAGCTCTACGATACGCTCACCGGCATTCAAATGGGTAGAATCGAGGCGCCCGAAGGTTGGATTCAGGTTATCGAATAAAATGATATCGAAAGCGATGATAGTTTTTATCATCGCTTTTCTTCATTTTGCCTAATATTTTATCATTTTGATTATAAATTTTTTCCAAACATTTGACAAAAACGGGATAATGATGTAAAATAGATAAGATGATAAAATGTACTGTGAAAACAGTCTGTTATATTATTAAAAATTATGCAGGAGGCTAAATAACATGATGATGTTAAGCACCCTGTTTCTTGTATCGGCAACCGAAATTATCATTCCGGTTGTCGCGGCAGCTATTGCACTTGTGATCGGTATTATGGCGATCGGCATTCCTTTGGGAAAAAACGCGCAAAAAAATAGTACAATTAAACGGCTCGGCACGGAAGAAGCGCAGATCCAGCAGATGCGCGCCGCCGCAGAAGCCGAAATCGAGCAAAAACGCAAGGAAGCAATTCTCGAAGCTAAGGAACAGGATCTTAAATTACGAAAAGATTTTGAGGCAGAAACCAAACAGAAAAAAGCTGAACTTCAAAAGCAGGAGAATCGTCTGACGCAGAAAGAGGACTCTCTTGACAAGAAGGACGAGATGTACAACAAAAAGTTGGAATCTCTCGAACAGCAAAAGAACAACCTCTTAAAGAAAGAAGAGGACGTAAAACGCCTTCAGGAAAAGATCGAGCATCAGCACGAACTCATGATCCAAGAGCTCGAAAAAGTGGCTCAACTTTCCAAAGAAGAAGCGAAACAGTTGTTGACGAATGAAATTCTCGATGAAACGAGAAACGACGTAGCTTTACAAGTCAGAAATATGGAACAGAAAGCCAAGGACGAGGCTGATCTGAACGCAAAGAACATTATCTCTCTTGCCATTCAGCGTTGCGCCGCCGATCAGGCGTCTGAAATCACCGTATCCACGGTCGCTTTGCCTAACGACGATATGAAAGCAAGAATTATCGGCAGAGAGGGCAGAAATATCCGTGCGCTTGAAAACGCAACGGGTATCGAACTTTTGATCGACGATACGCCGGAAGTCGTCATTCTTTCCGGATTTGATCCCGTGAGAAGAGAGGTTGCGAGAATCGCTTTGGAACGCCTCATCAGCGACGGAAGAATCCACCCCGCAAGAATCGAAGAGACGGTTGAAAAGGTCAGAAAAGAAATCGATCAGCAGGTCAAGCTCGACGGCGAAAACGCTATGTTCGAAGTCGGTATCTTCGGGCTTCACCCCGAGCTCATCAAGCTCATCGGCGCTTTGAAATACAGAACGAGTTACGGTCAGAACGTGTACAAGCATTCCATCGAAGTGGCGCAGATCGCCGGTTTGATGGCGCAAGAGCTCGGTCTTGACGTAAACTTTGCCAAGAGAGCAGGTTTACTTCATGATATCGGAAAGGCAGTCGACCACGAACAGGAGGGTACGCATACCCAGCTCGGCGCCGACATCGCCAAGAAATACAAGGAAAACGGCAATATCGTAAACGCCATCATGGCGCATCACGGCGATTGCGAGCCGAAAACGATCGAAGCCGTTTTGGTTCAGGCGGCAGACGCCATTTCCGGCGCTCGTCCCGGTGCAAGACGCGAGACGGGTACCAACTACGTAAAGCGTTTGGAAAAGCTTGAAGAAATCGGATCGAGTTTCCAGGGCGTAGATAAGTGTTACGCCATTCAGGCGGGGCGCGAGATCCGCGTGATCGTAAAGCCGGAAATTATCGATGATGCCAAGGCATTGTTCCTCGCAAAGGATATCGCCAAGAAGATCGAGACAGAGCTGGAATATCCCGGTCAGATCAAGGTCAACGTCATTCGTGAATTCCGCGGCGTAGAATACGCTAAGTAATACAGTTTTATCAATTCAATAAAAATATCGGAAGAGCAATTACCGTTTCAAATTGCTCTTCCTTTCAACGTTAAGGAGTTTTTATGGTATTCGGAAAATATCTGAATCGTTATTATCTGAAATATTCCTGGGTACTTATTATCGGTGCGCTTGCTCTCGTGCTCGTCGACACGATGCAATTGAAGATCCCCGAGTTGTATCAGATGCTGATTGACGGCATCAATAACGGCGTAGTGGAATTTAACGGCGCAACCGTGCCGTTTGATATGAGCTTTGTCCTCGATCATATCTGTGCCCCCATGTTTTTAGTGGTCGTCTCCATGATTTTCGGTAGATTTTTATGGCGAATTTGTTTTTTTGGCTCGTCAAACTCGGTAGAGGCAGAGCTCAGGAGCAAAATGTTCGACCATTGCCGTCATTTGTCACAAGAATATTATTCCAAGAACAAGGTTGGGAATCTGATGTCCCTCTTTACCAACGATCTCGATACGATCAACGAGTGCTTCGGCTGGGGATTGATGATGTTCTTCGACGCTTTGTTTCTCGGCATCCTTTCTGTCATTAAAATGATACAAATGAATTGGCTTTTAGCTCTTTTTGCCATGATCCCCATGATTTGCCTCTGCCTTGCCGGCTTCTCGGTGAGCTTCTTTTTGGAAAAAAAATGGGAGATGCGGCAGGAGGCGTTCTCTCGTCTTTCCGACTTTTCACAGGAGAGTTTTTCCGGAATCGCCGTCATCAAGGCGTTCGTCAAGGAGGGAAAGGAGCTTTTGGCCTTCAAAAAATTAAATAAAGAAAACGAAGACGCCAACGTGTCCTTCGTGAAATTTGCAACCTTCTTCGAAGTGTGCGTCACTTTATTCGTGGAATCCGTCATCCTGATCATTTTGGGTTACGGCGGATATTTGGCGCATCAAGGTGTTTTTACCGCCGGCGAGCTGATGGAGTTTATCGGTTACTTTACGGCTGTCGTATGGCCGATCATGGCGATCTCTCAACTCATCGAAATGTCCTCGCGCGGGAAGGCTTCCCTAAAGCGTATCGGAGAGCTTCTCGATTCCCGCCCCGACGTCGTCGACAGGGCGGACGTGGAAAACGTGGCAAAAATCAACGGAAAAATCGAATTTAGGAATTTGACTTTCCGTTATCCCGAACGGGAAGAGAAGGTTTTGGATAATATTTCCTTCACGATTGAGGCGGGCGAAAACGTCGGCATCATCGGAAAAACGGGGGCGGGAAAAACGACTTTAGTCGATTTGATTCTCCGCACCTATAACGTACCGGACGGAACCTTATTTCTCGACGATAAGGACGTCAACCGTATCCCCATCAAGACCGTACGCGATTTTGCGGCATACGTTCCACAGGATAACTTCCTGTTCAGCGATACCATCGAAAACAATATTGCCTTTGCGAGCGATAAAAAGGAAAACGAGTCCGAACTCGTCGTGCAGGCTGCCAAAACCGCCGACATTCACGATAATATTTCCGAATTTAAGGACAAATATCAAACGGTTTTAGGCGAGAGGGGCGTTACCGTTTCGGGCGGGCAGAAACAGCGCATCTCTATCGCGAGAGCTATCATGAAGGAAGCCTCTATTCTCATTTTGGACGATTCCGTTTCCGCCGTCGATACCGCTACGGAAAAAATCATTTTGGACGGATTAAAGAGCAATCGAGTCGGAAAAACTACGATTCTGATCGCACATCGCGTTTCCACCATTGAACATATGGACAAGATCGTCTTTTTGAACGAGGGAAAAATCGTAGCGGTCGGAAAGCATGAAGAGCTGTACGAAAATTGCCCTTCCTACAAGGTTATGGTCGATTTGCAGAAGTTGGAGGAGGAGAAATAATATGTTTCAGGAGTATTATCCTTTATGGATTATCGGGAGCATAATCGGATTGATTTCGGCTATCTTTATCCTCGCGTATGCGCTCATCAAGGACAAGAAGAAAGCTCTCGGATTCGAGCGCAACATGAAGGACGGGGAGCTATTAAAACGCCTTATCGTATACGCAAAGCCTTATTGGCTGAATTTTGTCATCGTAGGCTTTATCATGATTCTTTCTATCTCCTACGATATCCTTTCGCCCTTTTTGATCGGTAAAATCCAGGGCGTCGTCAAAGACAGTTTCGAGATCCCCGCGCTCGTCAAATATCTCATCGCTTACGGCGTCATTCTGATCGTATCCCTTCTGGGAACTTATTTTCAGGCTATCATTTTACAAAAGACCGGTCAGAAAATCATTTCCCATTTAAGAGAGGATCTCTTTACGCACATCGAACGTCTCTCGCACAATCAACTCAATTCCATACCCGTCGGTAAGCTGGTTACCCGAGTCACCAACGATACGAATGCAATCTCGAATATGTTTACCAACGTACTCGTAAACCTCGTAAAAAACAGTTTCATCATCATCGGCGTTCTCGTCGCCATGTTGCTGCTGAACTACGAGCTTACCTTGATGGTTCTTTGTTTTGTACCGTTTATCGTGTTGTTTACTCTCATCTTCCGCAAGTTTTCCCGCAAGGCATACCGTAAGGTGAAGGACGGCACGACGGATATCAACACCTTCCTTTCCGAAAATATCTCGGGCATGAAGATCATTCAAATCTTTAACCGTGAGGACAAAAAGGTAGAGGACTTTGAAAAGAAGAACGGTTATCTCAAAAAGGCGAGAAATCAGGAAATTCTCGTTTTCAGTATCTTCCGTCCCCTCGTGTATATGCTGTATATTTCCTCCGTGCTCTGTCTGTTTTTCCTGGGGGCAAAGGGTTATATCGATGACGTTCATTTCCTCGGTCAGACCATCACGAGCGAAGTCATCGTATCCTTCTATATGTATATTTCCACCTTCTTTAACCCCATTCAGAATCTCGCGGAACAGTTTAACGTATTGCAGTCCGCCTTTGCCTCCGCGGAAAAAATCTTTACGATTTTCGACATAGACCCGGAATTAAAGGACGCGGAGGACGCTATCGAGCTGGATCACGTCGAGGGAAATATCGAATTTAAGGACGTTTGGTTCAGCTATATTCCCGACGAATGGGTGCTCAAAGGCGTCAGTTTCTCCGTAAAAGCCAAACAGACGGTAGCATTCGTCGGTTCCACCGGTTCGGGCAAGAGCACGATCCTTTCCTTGATCTGCCGCAATTACGATTTCCAGAAAGGGGAAATTCTCATCGACGGAATCGATATCCGCAAAATCAAGATTTCTTCTCTCCGAAGACATTTCGGGCAGATGCTTCAGGACGTGTTCCTGTTCTCGGGCACCATTCGCAGCAATATCGTTTTGCGAGAAGAAAGTTTTTCCGACGAGGAAGTGATGAAGGCCTGCGAATACGTAAACGCCGACAAGTTTATCCATAAACTCGCAGGCGGCTTAAACGAAGAAGTTCGGGAGAGAGGAAACAATTTCTCGGCGGGACAGCGGCAACTTCTGTCCTTTGCCAGAACCATCATTCATAAGCCTGAGGTTATGATTTTGGACGAAGCCACGGCAAATATCGACACGGAAACCGAACTTCTCATTCAAGACTCCCTTGAAAAAATGATGAATATCGGCACCATGCTCATGGTGGCGCATAGACTTTCCACGATACAGCACGCGGATAATATCATCGTACTGTCACACGGCGAAATTCTGGAACAGGGTTCGCACAACGAACTTCTCAAGAAAAAAGGCAGATATTTCGAACTTTATACTTTGCAATATCATAAAAATCAACTATTGAACTCACATATTTGAAAAAGCTCTTGCAATTTATCATAAAGTATGATAGAATATATGTGTTAAACTTTTTTTACAGTTTCAAGGAGAAACC
>CAMFEK010000038.1 GCA_945949395.1 uncultured Clostridia bacterium | reverse complement strand
TTTCGGACAGCTTGCTTATTCTATCACATCCCTTTTTCCTTGTCAACTGTTTTTCAACCTTTTTTTACAAAAAAATTCAAAATCTTTACTAACTCTTTTTATAGAGAAGTTCTTGCAGAAATTCGTAGGATTCTTTCAGTTCGAGAATATCTCCGTAGTCCTTGGCGTAAGCCTCGATGAGAACGCATCCGTCAAAACCGACGTCTTGGAGACGGTCTATCAGCTCGCCAAAATCAAACGTCCCCTTGCCGGGCAGGCACATTTTTCCGTCCGCGCGAACGTCCGAAACGTGCACGTGCGCGATGCTGCCGCCCATCTCCGTCAGATATTCCCGATAGTCGTAGCCGGATATCCTCGCCTGTTTGATATCGAGAACGCCCTTTAGGTCCGGGCAATACTCTTTCAACGAAGTAAACACGCCGGGATGGTTATACAGACTCCATTCCACGTTCTCGTAAGCGAGCGACACGCCGTACCGCTTGCAGACTTCGATTATTTTTTGCGTGCGCGGACCGTAGAGCTTGAAATCGTTATACGCAGAACTTCGCTTGATGCGCGCGACGCCGTGAAAGGTATAATACTTGGCGCCTAAAATCTGAGCGGAACGCAACACCTTATCTAACCAGTCGAAACTGTCCTTTTCGATTTTCGGATGCACGGCGTACAGCTGCGGTTCAAAGTTCGTCGTGAGCGTATGGACGGAATTGACGAAGATATCCCCTTGCTCCTTCACCATAGAAGAGGCGAACGACGGAAAATACTCGCAAAAAGAAGTGAAGAACACCTCCGTGCAATCGACGCAGAGTTCCCGAAAGAGGGAAAAGCATTCCTCGTTATTTTTTCTTAGAAACAGCGATGCCGTTGAAATTCCTGCGCGCATATCAATAATACAGATCGATAATCTCATCGGCGACCCGATCCATGAAGCCGAGCTTATTGTAAAGAGCCAAAATCGTGAAGCGATCTCTTATTTTGTACGCCTCGAAGAGCATGGCTTTTACGGTATCTTTGCCAACGTCGATTTCGGAGAATTTCACGGGACACCCGAACGAGCGCAGGGCGTCCGCCACGAAGTTTTCCGACGGCAGAGAATCCGCCACGGCGCGCACCTCCTCTTCTCCCGCAAAAGAGAAACGGAATACGTTATGATACAGAAAAAGGGAGACCATCGTTCCGAGCCCGACCTTGACGCCGTGCAAAGGAATCCGCTTTCCGCGCTTTAAGTAGTCCATTTCGAGATAGTGACTCATGTGATGCTCCGCGCCCGAGGCGGGGCGGGAATTGCCCGCAAGCTGCATGGCGTAGCCGGAAACGAGAAGGGCGTTCATCAATGCGGATATCCCTTCGGCGTCCCCCTTTTGGATTTTCGGAATATTTTCCGTACAGGCGAAAAGCGCCTCCCGCATGAGTTCTTCCGCATTCGCATAAATTTCCTCTCCATATAATAAGGAGGAGATTTTCCAGTCGGATAACGAACAATATTTGGCGAGGATATCCCCCACGCCCGCACCCGTCATGACGGCGGGCGCCGTTTGCAGAATATCGAAATCGATGAGAACGTCGCTCGCCGCCTGCGCGGCTCTCGTAATCTTGAACCCTTTTTCGATCAGAGGCGTGACACCCGAAGAAAAGCCGTCCATGGACGGGGCGGTTGCGAGCACGCCGCTCTTTTTCCCCGAAAGGAATCCCGCATATTTTCCGAGGTCGTTGAGCGTGCCTGCGCCCACCGAAAGGATATAGTCGCTCTTCTCGCTCACATGAAGAGCCAAGGCTACGGCTTTTTCGTCCGCAACGGGCTCGCGTTCGGGATAAACGAAGAGGGAGACGGCGTTTCCGTTTCGTTCAAGCTCGGAACGGATATCCGACGTATACCGTTCGGTGTTTTCATCCGCCAACAGACAGACGCCTTTCCCCTTTACGTTATTCTCAAAGACGGGAAAGCCCTTTTCCCCTCTCTCCTCGGCGTTGACGCCGAACCTCGCCGATAAGTCCTGAATATAAGACATTTTCGTCCTCCGTAGCTTCCTTTCGTATTATGATAGCACTTTGAAGTAAAAAAGTCAACGAAGGCAGAAAAAAAGCATCGGATTTTCATCCGACGCTCCTTGGCGCAAGTTCCTCCCGTCATTTCCCTTCGGGTCCGTTTTCAGGCGTAGTTCCGCCGGGCATTTCGTCGTTCGAGTTGCCGTTTTCCCGATCGGGCAAATTGTCCTCTTCCGCCCGAGAAGGTCGAACGGTGACCTTGCAGGTATCGCTCACGCCGTTGGAGGTTGCCGTGATGACGGCTTCCCCTTCCGATTTCGCCGTGACGGTACCCTTTTCCACGGACGCCACCCCCTCGTCGGAGGACGACCAGTCCACCCGCTTTTCCACGGGATCGTCGGGAGAAATGGTGACTTTCAGTTCGTAAGTCTCCCCCACGTTCATTTCGAGCATGGTCTCGTTTAAGCTGATCTTAAAATCCTCCGCCATATCGCCCGCTTTGTTTCCGCAGGATACGAAGGGGAACAGCGCAAGCCCCGCAAGAAGGGACGCGCATACTATTTTTAAGTTTCTTTTCATGTCTGTACTCCTTTTTACAAGAGTATCCGCAAAAGAAAACTTTTTATACCCGTTGACAAGGCTTTTTCCTTTTACTATAATATAGAAAAACAAGAACATAAAAAAACAAGGAGACAGCAATATGACCGTCGCGGAAAGATTTATTCAATACGTAAAGATAGACACGCAATCCGATCCCTTTTCGGGAAAACACCCCAGCACGCAAAAGCAGTTCGACCTCGCCCGCCTTTTGGTTGAGGAGCTTCGTTCGCTCGGCGCAAGCAACGTTACCCTCGATGAGGAGCATTGTTACGTTTACGCCGAAATACCCGCAACCGTAGAAAATAAGCCCGCTATCGGCTTTATCGCCCACATGGACACCGAACCCGTCTGCTCGGGCAAGGACGTAAAGCCGCAGATAATTTCTTACGAGGGCGGAGACATCCTCTTGCCAAACGGCGTTTGCATCAGCACACAAGATTTTCCCGAATTAGAACGCTTTCAAGGACAGTCCGTCATCACCACCGACGGCACCACTCTGCTCGGCGCGGACGACAAGGCGGGAATCGCCGAAATCATGGCGGCGGCTGAACACCTGCTGACGCACCCCGAAGTTCCCCACGGAAAAATCGGCATCGCCTTCACGCCCGACGAGGAGATCGGCGAAGGTCCCCTGTTCTTCGACGTGAAAAAATTCGGTTGCGATTTCGCCTACACCGTGGACGGCGAGATGGAAGGAGAGCTCGGCTACGAGACCTTTAACGCCGCGGAGGCGGAGGTCGCCTTCCAAGGCGTCAACATTCATCCGGGCAGCGCCAAGAATAAGATGAAGAACTGCTCTTTGATGGCGTCGGACTTTTTGAAGATGCTGCCCGAGGACGAGATTCCCGCAAAGACGGAGGGCTACGAGGGCTTTTATCACGTGGAGAGCATATCCTCGGGCGTGGAATCGGGGAAAATCTTACTCATCATCCGCGACCACGACAAAGAAATCTTTGAAAAGCGCAAACGGTTCATTCTCGATTGCGTGAGCGCGCTGAAAGAAAAATACGGAGAACCTTGCGTGAGCGTGAAGATAAAGGATCAGTATCAAAACTGCTACGAAGTGATCAAGGAGCATTTCCATTTAGTGGAGAACGCGAAAAAAGCCATGGAAAAGGCAGGCGTTCAGCCTCTTATCCTGCCCGTTCGCGGCGGGACGGACGGTTGCACTCTCTCCTTTATGGGATTGCCCTGCCCCAACCTTTTCACGGGCGGATTGAACGCCCATTCCGTGAAGGAATGTATCCCCGTCTCCTCCATGGAAAAAGCCGTTTTGGTGATTTTGAATCTCGTAGAGCTTTACGCGAAATAATTCCCCCGCCGCGGGAATAAATGCGTTCTTTCTTGCCATACTGAAGGCATGAGTATTTTTGACGAAGAGGACGCGAACGTATTTTCCGCAACCGAATGCACGGGACTCATTCCCACCCTTCCCCAAGACGAGGAAGAGGACGAAAATTACAGAAAACTTTTTAAGGTATTTCCCGAACGATAAGAGACAGGAACCGCCGCGTGAAGATCACGCGGCGGTCTGCTTTTCTCAAAAAAGATTACTTTTTGACGACGGAGAACCAAAGTTCCCAACGGTACTCCTCCGAGCGGACGTCGTCGGAAGGATACGCCTCGATTTCGATGCCCGAGGGCATATATTCGCTGTTCGGGAAGAACTCCGTGAACAGATATTCGTAGACGCCGTGAAACGCATCCGGCATGCGACCCTGAATGGGAAATACCAAAAAGGTGCTTGCGGGAATGGTGACGATTTCAAACTCCTTCTCCTTCACGGGCGCGCCGTTATAGTGCAAGCCGATGCCGTAAGGAAAGTCCGTTTCCCCCTCGTTGTACTCCAGTCCGATACCGATGATGCTATCCCCAAAAATATTTTGCGGATGCACGTAAGGGATGAGTTTTTCCACCGTGCCGTCGCTCATGCTTTCCGTCCAGAACTGCGGGATCTCCTTGCCGTTGATCTCCTTATCCTTGGGGAAACGCTTCTTCTTGACGAGAACGGGGAATGCCTCTTTTTTCTCGATTCTGTAATCCATGCTTTTACCTCCTGTAATGGTGATTTTCACGGAGAGCGGAGAATAGATCCTGTGCGGGGCGCCCGCCTTGACCTCGGACGGCGAGACGCCGTGAAATTTGAGGAAAGCGCGCGCGAAACTTTCGGGCGTATCGTAGCCGTACTTCATCGCGACGTCGATCACCCGTTTTCCGCCGCCCGCAAGCTCGTTGCCGGCAAGAGAAAGCCTGCGATTGCGCACGTACTCCCCGATGGAGACGCCACATACGGCGGAGAACACCCGTTGAAAATGAAAGGAGGACGAGTATGCGCACTTTGCCGCCTGCTCGTAATCGATCTCCTCCGTGATATGTTCTTCCAGATATTTGAGCGCCCGTTGAATGCCGTAGCTATAATCCATTTCTCAACCTCCTGATAATAGAATACCCGAATAGAGAGGAGTTTTCTTGACTTTCTCTGCCTTCCTCTATCAGATTTCCGCCATGACAACCTTCAAAGACGCCCGCTGCGCCTTTAAGAGATACCACCACAAAACGACGCCGTACACGGCGACAAACGCCGCCAGCGACACGAACAATCCTTTCAAGTCAAAGGCATAAGCGGGGACCTCCTCCATTCCGCGAAAGACGAAGGTGATCATGATTTTCAAAAGTCCCCATTGATAGAGCGTTCCGACGGCAAAGCCGAGCGCGGAGAAGGGAAGATACCCGCCGAACACGCTAAAACAACGCTCCCGCCCCGTATACCCGAACGCCTTGAGCAGCGCGAGACTTTCCGCGTTGCCCTTGACCAGCTCGGAGAGCGAGAGGAACAGGCTCATGAAGGCGAGCGCGAGTCCGATGACGAGCATCATGATCGCCATATCCTTGCTCGCCAGCTCCTCCATGGAAAAGGACATCTGCGTCATGGCGGAAAAACAAAAGCAGGAAAACGCGATGAAAAACGCCAGCACCTTTTTGTTCGACACCGTGGCGCGCTCCAGCTCGCGCAAGAAGCTCCTCTTTTCCCTTCTTCTCCCCTTTGGCGCCCGCCTCGCCCGCTCGGCACGCGGTCTTTTTAAGGTCGAGTACGCCATAAGAACCGACAGCGCCGCATAGACGAGCGTGGGGAGCAGCACAAGCAGACATAAAAGTCCCGCATGAAAGCGCGGCTGCAAGGGCAGGGCGTCGAACGTGCGGTAAAATACGTTGGGCAGATAGACGAGAGCCGCCGCCCCACCGAGCGCGCACCCCAGCCCCACGCCGAGCCCGAACAGCCAAAAGCCGAGGGAAAGCTCCCCGTCGGAATACCCCAACGCCTTGAGAATTTTCAGCTCCTTTTTATGCGCATCCACCGTACTCTTGATACAGAACAGCAGAAGGATCATGGCGCTTGCGGCGAGCAAACCGCCCGTCACCAGACAAATGATCTCGCTCATCAAAAGCTGCGCCTGATAGTAGGCGATCTGTTCGGGATCGGTCAACGTCCCGTCTATGGCGAGCAGGTCGAGGCGATAGGACAGGAACAGGTAACAGACAAAGCTCGCGCACGCCGCCACGATCAGCACGCCGAGCATCCTTTTCATATCTTTGTGTCCGATGACCATACCCTTACCACCCGATCTCATACGCCGTTTTCTTGAGCGAATTTCGCCTTTGCTCCACGATGCGCCCGCTGTTCATGCGAATGACTTCGTCCGCCATATCCGCCACGTTTTGGTTGTGCGTGATCATGATGACCGTGAATTTTCCTTCCCGCTGTAACCTTTCGATGAGGGAGAGAACCTGCCTGCCCGTCCCCTCGTCGAGGGCACCCGTCGGTTCGTCGAGGAAGAGCACCTTCGGCTTTTTGGCGAGCGCCCGCGCGATGGACACCCGCTGCTGTTCTCCGCCCGAAAGCTCGGTCGGTTTTTTCCTCCTCTTTTCGAGCAAGCCGACCGCCTCGATGAGGGAAAGATAATCCCGATTGCCGACGAGGTCGGCGCCCATCTGCACGTTCTTTTCCACGCTGACGTGCGGCAGCAGATAATACTGCTGAAAGACGAATCCGATGTTCTGCCGCCGAAAGCGGGTGCGTTCTTTATCGGAGAGCGCTTCGATATCCCTTCCGTCGTATTCCACGCTCCCCGCGTCGGCGCGCTCCAGCCCGGACGTCACGTTCAGCAGGGTGGATTTTCCCGATCCCGAGGCACCCGTCACGACGACGAATTCCCCCGCTCGGACGCACAGATCGATCCCCTTGAGCACTTGATTTTCTCCCCTTCCGTAGGATTTTTTAATTCCCGTCAAACGTATCATTTTTATACTCCTTTTTCCCGCCGCGACGGGCGGGATTATCCTATAGATTCCTTATTCGCTCCCTCCCGAATCTCCCGCAAAAACCCTCGGCATGCCTCCGAGAGCAAACAGCCGATCTCTTGTATCGTGAGGGAACACAGCCTCGTCGCGCAGAGCACGGCGATCCCGTGCGTGTAGATCCATAAGTGCCGATAAAGCGCCTCCGACTGCCTTTCGTCGATCCCGTACCCCTCCCGCACGGAACGCAGGATCGTATCGTAATTCTCCTCGATCGCGGGAAGAACGGCGTAGACGGAGAGATTCTCTCTTTGTTCCGTCATGAACAGCAGTTGGAAGAGCTTGGGTTCGCGGATCGCAAACAGAACGTATTGCAGCCCCACCGATTTGAACGCGGGCATTTCCGTTTGCCCGAGCGCCTCCTCCACGTACGATGCGTACAGAGCTTTCGCCTGTTTCACGGTTTCCGCCTCCACCTCCTCCATGCCGTCAAAGACCGTAAAGACGGGGCGGGCGGAGCTGCCGAGCTCCTTTCCCAACCGACGGGCGGTGAGCGCCTGCATTCCCTCGCGGCGAACGATTTGAAGGGCGCTTTGCAGTATTTCCTCTCTGGTAAATTTTGCTTTGGGCGGCATACGAACCTCCTTTTATTAAAAACAGTTGTTTTGAAACGATTGATTTATTATAACGCGAAAAAAAACGCCTGTCAAGCGTTTATCAAAAAAAAGACGACCCGATTTTCATCAAGTCGTCCGAATTTTAAGAAAAAACCTTAATCTTCTTTGTTATTGCGGTTGCGCACGAGGCGGGAAAGTTCGCCGTGTATCCGAGAAAGCATACTGATGAGTATGGAACACATGGCGAGGATAAGCACCACGGCGAGCGCCACGGCGCAGCAGATATAGATATTAACAAAAGGAGCTACGATATCGATGACGATAAACGCGACGGCGCCGATGACGCCGATCGCCGCGACGATGATCGACAATAATTTCCCCATAAAAAACCTCCCGTTTTCCCTTACGCGTTTTCGATTTGCGCGAACACGTCGGAAAGCGCGGAACCGTCCGCCCGATAGATTTCTCCCGCGTCCGCTTTTTCCGCCAAAGAGGGATCGATGGGCATTCTCGCCACGGCGGGAATGGCAAATTCCTCCGCGAGGAGATCCGCCTTGCTCTCGCCGAACAGTTGGATTTTTTTGCCGCAATCGGGGCAGGCGAGATAGCTCATATTCTCCACGATGCCGAGAATGGGCACGTTCATCATCTTCGCCATGTTGACCGCCTTTTCCACGATCATTTTCACGAGGCTTTGCGGCGTGGTGACGACGACGATGCCGTCCACGGGCAGGCTTTGATAGATGGACAAGGGCACGTCGCCCGTTCCGGGCGGCATATCGACAAACATATAATCGACTTCTTCCCAGGCGACGTCCGTCCAGAACTGAACGGCGCAACCGCCGATGAGAGAGCCTCTCCAAACGACGGGCTGATTTTCCTCCTCAAGCAGAAGATTCATACTCATCATCTGAATCCCCTCTTTGGAATAGGCGGGATAGATGGCGCCCTGCCCGTCCCCCATAGCGTGTTCGGTGACGCCGAACATTTTGGGAATGGAAGGACCCGTGATATCCGCGTCGAGGACTGCCGTGCGATAGCCCTTTTTCGCGCAATAGCTTGCGAGAAGGGAAGTCGTCATGGATTTTCCCACGCCGCCTTTCCCCGATACGACGGCGATGACCTTGCGAACGACAGCTCCGTCGCGCAGGGGTTTTTTAGAAATGCCGCCCTTGCGCGAAGAACAGTTTTCTCCGCAGGAAGAGCAGTCGTGCGTACATTCTGACATAAGTGATTGACCTCGTAAATGATATTGTCTTTATTTTACACGTTCCACGCGCGATTGTCAAGAAGAAAACGCAACCCCCGAGAGAGTTGCGCGTATTCTTTAATCGAGCTCGAACGCGCCCGTGTAGAGCTGATAGTACTTGCCCTTTTGCGCGATGAGTTGTTCGTGACTTCCGCGCTCGATGATGACGCCGTGTTCGAGAACCATGATGGCGTTGGAGTTGCGCACGGTGGACAGGCGGTGCGCGATGACGAACACCGTTCTGCCCTCCATGAGTTTATCCATACCCTTTTCGATGAGCTTTTCCGTTCGCGTATCGATGGAGGAGGTCGCCTCATCCAAAATGAGAACGGGACATTTGCTGACCATAGCCCGCGCGATGGAAAGCAGCTGGCGCTGTCCCTGCGAGAGGTTGGCTCCGTCGCCCGTGAGCTTCGTCTGATAGCCTTCGGGCAGGTGGGAGATGAAGAAGTCTGCGTTGGCGAGCTTTGCCGCCGCGATACATTCTTCGTCCGTCGCGTCCAGTCTGCCGTAGCGAATGTTATCCATGACGGTGCCCGTGAACAGGTGCGTATCCTGCAGAACGACGCCGAGCGATCTTCTTAAATCCGCCTTATTGATGCTCTGAATATCCAGCCCGTCGTAGGTGATGGAACCGGAGCGGATATCGTAGAAACGGTTGATGAGGTTGGTGATGGTCGTCTTGCCCGCGCCCGTAGAACCGACGAAGGCGATTTTCTGACCGGGCTTAGCATAGAGGGAGATATCGTTTAGGATCACTCTGTCCTCGTCGTAGCCGAATACGACGTTTTCAAAGCGGATATCCCCTTTGAGTTCCACGTAATGCCTGCCGCCGCCCTCGTGCGGCACCTTCCACGCCCACAGGGAGCCCTTTTCGTTTTCTTTATAGAATCCACCCTCGTCAAGCTCGCCCTTCACCAGACGCACGGGGCCGCCCTCGTCCTCCTCTTTGCAGTCGAGGATCTCGAAGATGCGTTCCGCGCCGGCAAGCGCCATGATAACGGCGTTGAACTGCTGCGCGACCTGCTGAATGGGCATATTGAAACTTCTCACCAAAGGCAGGAAAGCGGCGAGCACACCGAGATATACGGCGAGCCAGCTGGAATCCGCCGCGGGGGGATTCAACAAGCCGAAGAGGGAGAGCAGCGATCCGCCCGAATAGATGGCGAGCGCCGCGCCGACGATGGCGATGACGATATACTGAATATAGCCGATGTTATTCATCAAAGGACCGACGATGTTGGTGAGGATATTCGCCTTCGTCATATTTTCGCGCAGCTCCTCGTTCAAAGCGAAGAACTGTTCCTTTGCCTTTTCCTCGTGATTGAATACCTTAACGACCTTCTGCCCCTCCATCATCTCTTCGATATAGCCGTTTACCTTGCCGAGCGCGGTCTGTTGGCGCAGGAAGAAGGTGGCGGACTTGCCGCCGATCGTCTTGGTCAAAAACAGAATGACGACGACGAACAAAAGGGCGAGGAGGGTGAGCGTGAGGCTGTAAAAGAGCATTGCCGCAAACACGCCTACGATCGTGATGACGGAGGAGATGATCTGCGGGATCGTCTGCGAAAGCAACTGACGGAGAGTGTCCGTATCGTTGGTGTAGCGAGACATGAGCTCGCCGTGCGTGTGCGCGTCGAAGAATTTCAGCGGAAGCGTCTGCATGTGTGCGAACATCTCGTCGCGCAAATCTTTCAACGTACCCTGCGCGGCGTACATCATGATGCGGTTATACGCGAAGGTGCTGCCGACGCCGATCAGATAGACGGCGGCGAGCGCGATCAACAGCCCGATTAAGCCGCCGAACTGCGGCGCGGCGCCGCCCTGCACGGCGAGCTGTTGGTCGAGACATTCCTTCGTGATAAACCCGAGGAAGGCGGAACCGGCGATGGACGCGAGCGAGCTGAATAAGATGAGCACGCAAACGAGGAAGAACTTGACCTTGTGCTTTTTGAAGAGTAAGCCCATGAGCCGCTTGAAGGTTTCCATGGGATTTTTCGCCCCGCCCGAGCGAACCTTTTTTATGTGTTTTTTATAGGGTTTCAACGCCTTCTTCTCCGCCGGAGTGAGTTTTCGCCCCGAAGAAACGGCTTCCTTCAATTCTTCGCTCATGCCTTCGGGGAAGACAAACGCTCCCTTCATGGAAACGGGACCTCTGCCGCCGGGACCGTGCATATTAGCCATTGTCGTCACCTCCCTTCATCTGCGATTCCGCCACTTCGCGATAGATCTCGCTCGTGCGCAGCAATTCTTCGTGCGAGCCGAACGCGGAGACCTTGCCGTTATCAAGAACGAGGATCTTATCGGCGTCCTGCACGGAAGCGATTCTCTGCGCGATGATGATCTTCGTCACCTCGGGCGACTGTTCCTTTAAGGATTGACGGATCAGCGCGTCCGTTCTGGTATCGACGGCGGAAGTCGAATCGTCGAAAATCAAAATTTTGGGATGCTTTAAGAGGGCTCTGGCGATGCAAAGGCGCTGTTTTTGACCGCCCGATACGTTTACGCCGCCCTGACCCAAATCGTAGTCGTAGCCGCGACCGTTGGAATCGATAAATTCCTTCGCCTGCGCGGCGACGGCGGCGGACTCTATCTCTTCGTCGGTGGCAAACTCGTTGCCCCACTTCAAATTCTCCTTGATGGAGCCGCTGAAGAGCACGTTCTTTTGCAAAACCATGGATACGTTGTCGCGAAGATATTTCAAGTCGTAATCCCTTACGTCTACCCCGCCGACCTTGACGGAGCCTTCCGCGACGTCGTACAGACGGGGAATGAGGGAGACTAAAGTGGATTTTGCGGAGCCCGTCGCGCCGATCACGCCGATCGTCTCGCCCGAGGCGATATGCAGATCGATGTTGTCGAGAATGACTTCGCCGTCCTTTTTATAAGAAAAGCTCACGTTGTTAAAGTCGATGGAGCCGTCCTTCATTTCCGTGACGGGATTCTCCCCGTTCGTGAGAGTAGACTTCTCCTCGAGGATCTCGGCGATTCTGTCCGCGGAATTTTTACTCATGGCGAAGAAGTTCAAGACCATGGCGACCATCATGATACCGGACAGGATCTGCGTGGAATAGGAGAGGAGCGCCGTGAGCTCGGGAACGGTGAGCCCCGTGTTGTTGATGATTCGGCTGCCGCCGAATCCGAGCACTAAGATCATGACGATATAGATGATGCCCTGCACGACGGGCGTCATCGCCGTGAGCCACTTTTCCGCTTTAATAGAATAGTGGTATACCTGCCGGGTGGCGTCGCGATACTTTTCGATCTCGTGATCCTCTCTCACGTAGGATTTCACGACGCGGATGCCGACGAGGTCCTCCTGCGCCACGCGATTGAGACCGTCGTAACGCTCGAACATACGCTTGAAGTTGGGCGTCGCGCGGCTGATGATAAACACCACGCCAAGCGCCATGACGGCGGCGGCGAGAATGAAGATCCACGCGATATCGGGCGCTATGCTGAAAGACATGATAGACGCGAAGAGAAAGAGCATGGGCGAACGGATGAGCATTCGGATCATCATCTGAAAGCACATCTGTACGTTGGAAGCGTCCGTCGTAAGACGGGTGATGAGCGAAGAGGTGGAAAACTTATCGATATTCGCAAACGAGAAATTCTGAATGTTGGCGTACATATCGTTTCGCAAATTCGCCACGAACCCCGCGCTCGCCTCGGAGGCGAGTTTTCCGCCGAGGACGCCGAATAAGAGGGAAAGACAAGCCATCAAAAACATGATAAAGCCGTAAAGCGCCACCTGCCCTATCTGCGTTGACGTGATTCTCTCTACCAGAACTTGAAGCCACGCCGAATGTTCGGAGGCGTCGCTCGGGTCGATGACCGTGAGAAGAAGAGACATGACGTACGGGATAAAGATCTCCATCGCCGCCTCGCCGATCATGACCATGGGCGTGGCGACGGTTTTTCCCGTATACTCTCTTATGCTCTTGGCAAGAGTTTTGACCATTGAAATACTCCTTATATAATTGGTATTTTTTCTAAACGATTTTGGAAAGAACAAGATAGATACCCTTTTTCGGTATCTATCTCCTCTTTCGCGCCCGATGGCATACGCTGAAAACGCCGTTACTTGGATAGCACCTTTTGAAAGGCGTTCAGCCATTTTTTCATGTGATAGACGATCACGCGATAATTCTTGCCCGTATGGGAAGAACAGCAAATATACAAGCTACTCGTGAGCAAGGGAATACCCGTCTTGGAAACGAAATCGATCTCCTCGATGGGAATTTCCAGATACTTATCCTCCCTCGTGAGCGTAAGATCGCTCTTGAAGAGGAACCGCTTATCCGTGAGCATCGCGTCCCCCATGATGGCGTGCGCGTAATGCCCCGTAAAGCAGTAATTCGCTTTCCCTTCGTAGACGACCGTCTCATCCTTTTTCACTTTGAAAACTTTTCCGTTTTGCTTTGCCATACTCTATATTATACTCCGCACAAAAATGAATGTCAAATATCAAATTGTGATAATCTTGAAAAATTCTTTCCCGCGAAAAAGGTTTGGCGCCCCTTGGCGTTCGCTTTCTTTTCTATCGAATGCCAAAAGAAACGAGGGCGCCTGCCGCGCCCTCGTTTCTTTTGGAGCAGGTGACGAGAGTCCGTGCTTTTCCTTCGGAAAACCACCGCCTTCGCAATTACAAATTGCTCGGCTAATTTTGCTAAAAACGATTATCAATCGTTTTCTTAACGCAAAATTCCCCCTTGGCGTTCGACTCTCTTCTCTATCGAATACCAAAAGAAACAAGGGCGCATGCCGCGCCCCTGTTTCTTTTGGAGCAGGTGACGAGAGTCGAACTCGCCGGGAACAGCTTGGGAAGCTGCCGCCATACCGCTAGGCGACACCTGCATTCAGTATCTCTATTATATCGGGTTTTTCCGAAAAAATCAACC
>CAMFEK010000037.1 GCA_945949395.1 uncultured Clostridia bacterium | reverse complement strand
GGTCACGTACGCTTTAGTACGTTCCCGTCGAAAAAACGCGGATTTCTTGTCTGACGGGCGACTGCTTTCCCAAAACGAGTGCGCAGGATTTTCCGCAAATACGGCGACGAACGTCGTTTTTCTCGGAGACACTTACATCTGAGTAAGCTCCCGTCGGAAAATCCTTTTGAGTTCGTCTTTTTCCGCAATACGGTGTCGTCTTTGCGTTTCCCCTCGGTCACTTACGCGTAAGTAAGCTCCCTTCGGGAAATCCGCAGACTCCTTGTCTTGCGAAAAAATACTTTCTCAAAACGGGTTTGCACACGCAAACGGACTGCTTTCTCAAAAACGGGTTTCGCTCGAAATTCGGCGGGCGGGTGGTTCCTCCCGCCGTTCCAAATCAAAAAACATTCGGAGGGCTTTCATGCACGAGCTCGGCATCGTCTTTTACATCATTCGCGACGTGAAAAAGGTCGCCGAAGAAAATCATTGTAAAAAGGTAGAATCCGTCACCATCGAGGTGGGGGAGGTGAGCGGCGTGCTCGCCGACTACCTCGAGGACTGTTGGAACTGGGCGTGCAACCGCGAGGAGCTCATGAAGGGCTGCAAGCTCGTCACCGAGGTATACGAGGCGGTCACCTTCTGTGAGGACTGCAAGGGGGAATATCGCACCGTAGCGCACGGCAAAATTTGCCCCCGTTGTGGGAGCGCGCATACCTATTTATTGCGCGGCACCGACGTCACCATCAAACAGATAGAAGTCACCTGATTTCTCCCCGCGAAAATTCGCGGGGATTTTTCATAAAAAAACAGGAAATTTTCCCATTCGATAAAATTCGACAAACAAAGACAAGAGCAGACAAAATCTCCCATGCGATTCGCGCCCGAAAATCTTGTCAAAAAGCGGGTTTTCGGGTATAATAACGTTACAAAACATTTCGGAGGAAAGCAATCATGAACGAAAGTAAAAAGGCATACAGAGTAGAAGAGGTGACGGCGGAGGAGATCGCAAGCGAAATGAGCGTCCTATTAAAGGACTTTTTTGAAGGCGAAATCGTAACGCAGGGGGATAAGATGCTTTACACCCTGCCCGGCGGCGAAACGTTCGAGATCGCGGTAAAAAAGATCTCTCAATAAGAAAAAATCCCGCCGAGGAGACCCCCTCGGCGGGCAGTTTACGGAAGGAATTTTCTTAAAGACGTGCGCCGCAGTCCTCGCGGCAGGCGGGAACGTCGGACGGGCGGTACTTTTCCGCCCAGTCGCAAAGGCTGCGCAGCAGGGGAATGGCGTCCCTGCCCATCTCGGTGAGGGAATACTCCACGCGCGGGGGGACCTGCTCGTAGGCGGTTCTCGTCAGCAGTCCGTCGGATAAGAGTTCCTTTAAGGCGGTGGAGAGCGCCGCGTCCGTCACGTCGACGAGTTTTTGCTTGATCTCGCCGTAACGAAGACTGCCGCCGTGCGAAAACAGGCAGAGCAAGCGGACCTTCCATTTGCCGCAAAAGTAGGATACGCCCGCCTCGAGCGGACAGCGCAGTTCCGTTTTGATTTTTTTCTGATACATGGGATAGCCTCCTGTCGATCAGTATAGCAGAAGGGCGCAGTTTTGGCAAGTAAAAAAAATATTCACTCAAAATTTTTATAGTATCTTTACATTTTCAAAAAAAGATGGTATAATCAAACGCAGAATAAAATTTATTCGGAGGTATGACAGTATGAAAAGATGTGCTGTTTGCGGGGAAATCGTCGCCGACGACGTAGAAGTTTGCCCCGTATGTAAAGCAACCAAGTTTAACCCCGTAGACGACGCGAAGTTCGCTTGCGAACATCACGTAGGAGACGGTATCGTTGAGGATCAGATGGTGATGGAGGGTCTCAGAGCCAACTTCACGGGCGAATGCACGGAAGTCGGTATGTACCTCGCCATGGCGAGAGTAGCCGAAAGAGAAGGCTATCCCGAAATCGCGGAGGCTTACAAGCGCTACGCTTGGGAAGAAGCGGAACACGCATCCAAGTTCGCGGAACTTCTCGGCGAAGTGGTGACCTCTTCCACCAAGACCAACCTCGAAATGAGAGCCGCCGCAGAGGCGGGCGCGTGCGCAGGCAAGCTCGATCTGGCAAAGCGCGCAAAAGAGCTCGGCTATGACGCCATTCACGACACCGTTCACGAAATGGCAAAAGACGAAGCTCGTCACGGAGCCGGCTTCAAGGGATTGTTGAAGAGATACTTCTAAGCCCTTTTAGTTTGTCGTAGCACCTGTCTTTTTATAAGACAGGTGTTTTTTTTGACGAAAACCGCCTCGTGGTAAGAAAGGTAATTATTTTTGCATAAACTGCGCGCAATCCTGTCAGATTTTTGCAAAAAACCGTTGAAAATCTCAGGATTATGTGATATAATATATAGGTAAACGAAATGGAGGGATTTTTCGAAAATGATGAATAGACAAGAAGTATTGAGCAAAATGACCCTTCGCCAAAAGGCGGAGCTGTTGACGGGAAAAGATTTCTGGCAGACGAAAGATTTTGAGGAGCTGGGCATTCCCGCCCTCTTCCTTTCCGACGGGCCTCACGGCTTGCGCAAACAAGCCGCTGCGGCGGATCATCTGGGGCTCAACGCGTCCATTCCCGCCACCTGTTTCCCCACGGCTGCGGCGATGGCGAACAGCTGGAACCCCGTCCTCGGCGAGGAGATGGGGGAGGCGCTCGGCGAAGAGGCGGCTGCGATGAACGTGAATATGCTGCTCGGCCCCGGCTTGAACATGAAGAGAAACCCCCGTTGCGGCAGAAACTTCGAGTATTTCTCCGAAGATCCCTATCTCGCGGGCAAGATGGCGGCAGGCTACGTGCGCGGGATTCAGAAGAACGGCACCTCCGCCTGCGTCAAGCACTACGCCTGCAACAATCAGGAGCTTCGCCGCATGACCTCCGACTCCGTCCTCGACGAGAGAACGCTGCGCGAGATCTACCTCACCGCGTTCGAGATCGCCGTCAAGGAGGGTCAGCCCTACGCCGTCATGTCCTCCTACAATCAGGTGAACGGCGTGTACGCGAACGAGAACGAGCATCTCTTAAAGGAGATTTTGCGCGAAGATTGGGGATTCGACGGCACCATCGTCTCCGACTGGGCGGGCTGCAACGACAGAGCGGAAGGCGTGAAGGCGGGCAGCGACATCGAAATGCCCTCCTGCCTGTACGGCATCGACGACGTCGTGAAGGCGGTAGAAGAGGGCAGGCTGGACGAAAAATACGTGGACGAATGCGTTCTGCGCATCTTCGACCTCATCGAGCGCACCACGAAAGAGGGCAAAAAGGGCGCTGACGGCTTTGACAGGGACGCGCACCACGCCATCGCGGGTAAGTGCGCCGAGGAATCCGTCGTACTCCTCAAAAACGAGGGCGTGCTCCCCGTGCAGGCGGCGAAAAAGGTCGCCGTCGTCGGCGATTTCGTGAAGACCCCCCGCTATCAGGGCGCAGGCTCTTCCGTCGTCAATCCCACCAAGCTCGACACGGTGGAGGGCAATCTCTCCTCCGTCGGATTCGAAGTGGTCGGCGTCGAACAGGGCTTTGACCGTTACGGCAAAAAGAAACCCGCTCTTCTCAAAAAGGCGGTCGCGCTCGCGGAAAAGGCGGATATCGTCCTCCTCTTCCTCGGTCTCGACGAGGTGACGGAGGCGGAGGGGCTCGACAGAGAAAACATTTCCCTTCCTCTCAATCAGCAGGAGTGCTATCGCGCGCTCAAGGCGACGGGCAAAAAGGTGGTCGTCGTCCTCTCGGCGGGCAGTTGCGTGGACACCCGCTTTATGGCGGATACCGACGCGCTCGTGTACGCGTGTCTCACCGGACAGGCGGGCGCGAAGGCGGTGCTCGACGTGATCGAGGGCAAGGTGAACCCTTCGGGCAAGCTCGCGGAGACCTTCTCCCTCGCTTACGAGGACGCCGCGTCTGCCTCCCGTTTCCCCGGCGAACAGCTCACCGTGGAATATCGCGAAGGCTTATATATCGGTTACCGCTATTTCGACACCGCGGGCGTACCCGTGGCGTATCCCTTTGGGCACGGGCTTTCCTACACGAGCTTTGCCTACGAGAATTTGGAAGTGACGGAGAACGGCGTCTCCCTGACCGTAAAGAACACGGGCGAGCGGGACGGCAAGGAAATCGTTCAGCTCTACGTCGGCAAGAAGGACGGGGAGATCTTCCGCCCCGCCAAGGAATTGAAGGGCTTTGCCAAGGTGGAACTCGCCGCGGGCGAGAGCAAGAAGGTGGAAATTCCCTTCGACGACAAGACCTTCCGCTACTTCAACGTGGCGACGAACGCGTGGGAAGAGGAAGCGGGCGAATATCAGCTTTACCTTGCGGCGTCCTCTCAGGACGTGCGCCTGACGGGCAGTATCGAGCGTAAGGGCACGGGCGCCGTCAATCCTTACGACAAGCAGGAGCTTCCTTCTTATTACAGCGGACAGGTCGCAAGCGTATCCGACGAGGAGTTCAAAACGCTGATCGGCAGAGAAATTCCCCCCGCAGGCTATCCCTTCTACAAGAAGAACCGCATGGTCATTCATGAGAACTGCACGGTGGACGATCTCCGCTACGCAAAGGGCTGGACGGGCAGACTGTTCTCCTGGGCGATCCGCTTTGCCATCGGCTTTATGAAGGCAATCGGCAACAAGACGATGGCGAACACCCTCGTCATGGGCATGAAGCATCAGCCCGTGCGCGGCATCGCCAAATTCACCTCCCTTTCGGGGAGACAGCTGCAGGGCATGATCACCATGTTCAACGGCAAGTTCTTCAAGGGGGCGGGAATGTTCCTTTCCAAGGAGAAAAAAGCAAAATAATGCGTGAAGGGGCGACCGAAAATTATCGGTCGTCCCATTTTTTTGGATAAAAATTACACTTTTCGAGAAAAAATTTTTCAAATCTCTTGAAATGCGGGGGGAAGTATGTTATACTATCCTCGTAGACACATAATAAAATTACATAGGGAGAACACTCGAATGAAGTACATCACATTTACCGTGCCTTGCTACAATTCGCAGGCATACATGAGAAAGTGCGTGGACAGCCTGTTGACGGGCGGCGAGGACGTGGAGATCATCATCGTAAACGACGGTTCCAAGGACGACACCATCAACATCGCCAACGAGTACAAGGAAAAATACCCGACCATCGTGAAGGTCGTCGACAAGGAGAACGGCGGACACGGTTCGGGCGTCAACGCGGGCGTAAAGAACGCGACGGGGCTGTATCTGAAGATCGTCGATTCGGACGACTGGGTGGATACCGACGCGCTGAAAAAGCTCCTCGACACCGTGAAAGAACACGTGGAAAAGGGGGAGAACGCCGATTTGTATATCACCAACTTCGTTTATGAAAAGGTGGAGGAGGGCACCCGCCACGTTTCCGCTTACGGCAAAAAGATGCCCGAGGGGAGATTTTTCGGCTGGGAGGAGGTCAAGAACTTCCATTTCTCGCACATGCTCTTGATGCACGCGCTGCTGTATCGCACGGAAGTCATTCGGCAAAGCGGAACGGTTTTGCCCGAACACACCTTCTACGTGGATAACCTCTACGCGTTTCGCCCTCTGCCCTTCGCGAAAAAGCTGTACTATCTCAACGTGGATCTTTACCGCTATTTCATCGGCAGAGTCGATCAGTCCGTCAATCTCAAGAATATGTCCAAGCGCTACGATCAGCAGATCCGCGTGATGAAACATATCGTGACTTCTTACACCTGGGACGAGATCAAAGCGCAGCCCAAGGGTTTGAAGAGCTATCTTTGGCATTGCATCAACGCCGTCAACATGAACACCATCTTCTTCACCTGCGTGGAGGATTCCCCCGAGCGCAGAGCGGCGTTAAAGGAGTACTGGCAGACGGTCAAAGCCTTCGATAAAAAGCTCTATCGCAAGATGCGCACCCGCTCCTACGCCCTCGCCGTCAATTATCTTCCCTGGAAGATTCGCGGTTGGGTGATGAAGGTTGGGTATGAGATATTGTGTAAGACGGTCAAGTTAGGCTGATTTTTTGGGTCGCATTCATCTCGTCATACGTTGTCATCCTTACCTTTTTTCTCGGTCACGTACGCAATAGTACGTTCCCATCGAAAAAACGCGGATTCCTTGTCTGACGAGCGACTGCTTTCCCAAACGTCCGTCCACCTTGTCTTGCAAAAAAATACTTTCTCAAAACGGGATAGCGGAGTCCTCATTTTTCGGGCGTTTTTCCCGAAATGAGTGGGCGCGGACAAATCACAAACAAAACAATTCAAATTTACAAAAAGGAGTCGTTCATGTACGATTATTTAGTAGTGGGCGCGGGGCTTTACGGCGCCGTATTCGCCAGAGAGGCGGTCGATAGGGGATATTCCGTCCTCGTCATCGACAAGCGCGATCACGTCGCGGGCAACGTATACACCGAAAAGGTGGAGGGTATTCACGTGCACAAATACGGGGCGCATATCTTCCACACCAACAATGAAGAGGTATGGCGGTACGTCAACCGCTTTGCCGCCTTCAACCGATTCACCAACTCGCCCGTCGCGAATTACAAGGGGGAGCTGTACTCCATGCCCTTCAACATGTACACCTTCAACAAGATGTGGGGGGTGGTCACGCCCGAAGAGGCGAAGGCGAAGATCGACGAACAGCGCAAGGAGATAACGGGGGAACCGAAAAACCTCGAGGAACAAGCGATCTCCCTGGTGGGCAGAGACATCTATGAAAAGCTCGTCAAGGGCTACACGGAAAAACAATGGGGGAGGGACTGCAAGGAGCTGCCCGCCTTCATCATCAAGCGCCTGCCCGTGCGACTGACCTTCGACAACAACTATTTCAACGCCCTCTATCAGGGGATCCCCATGGGCGGCTACACCAAGATGGTGGAAAATATGCTTTCGGGCATCGAAGTGCGTTTGGGCGAAGATTACCTCAAAGACAAAGAGGGGTGGAACGCCCTGGCGAAAAAGGTCGTCTATACGGGCGCGATCGACGCGTACTTCGATTTTGCGCTCGGCAATCTCGAATACCGCTCCGTCCGCTTTGAAAACGAACTTCTCGATATCCCCAACTTCCAGGGCAACGCCGCCGTCAACTATACCGACCGCGAAACGCCGTGGACGAGGATCATCGAGCACAAGTGGTTCGAGTTCGGCAAGGACGAGGAGGGGAAGGATCTGCCCAAGACGGTCATTTCCCGCGAATACTCCTCCGAGTGGAAACCGGGAGACGAGCCTTATTATCCCGTCAACGACGAGAAGAACGGGGCTCTTTACGCCAAGTATAAGGAGCTTGCCAAGGAAGAAGAAAAGGTCGTATTCGGCGGCAGGCTCGGCGAGTACAAGTATTATGATATGGACGCCGTCATCGCCTCCGCGCTGGGTAAATCCAAGGAAATTTTGGGATAAACTGACATCGTAATGATAGAAGAAGGGGTATCCCCCTTCTTTTTTTCGCAAGGGGAAAACGGGGCGGTTTTGTTTGAAATTTTAACAAATTTGTTTGTTTACTTGCGTGATTTTCTTTTTTTCTGCGCGAAAACGGCATTTTATGCAAAATAAAGAACAATTTAAGGCTTTTATCTTGCAAAATGAAAGCGTTTATAGTATAATAAAAACAGTAAAAATTTATAAAGGGGTTTTCTATGCAAACGAATAAGAAGAGTATCTTTGATAGTCCGTTGCTATCGACAAAGATCAAATCTGCAAATGTAACTTTGTTCCCCGAGGGAGCTTTGGGCTATTTAGTCGGTCCTACTTTTGCGCTTTTAGCCAACTCGATTTTGGCGAATTATTTCATCAAATATATGACCGACGTATTGAATCTGAACACGTGGGCGCCTGCGTTTATGTCCATGCTCCCCATCGTATCCGTGATTTTCGTCATATTCGGCAACATTCTTGTCGGTCGCTTGATGGATCACAGTAAGACGAGGGCGGGCAAGGCGAGACCTTTCCTCTTGCTCTCCGTTCCCATCAGCTTGTTGGCGTTGTTGGTATTGTTTATTCTTTCCCCGCTCCCTACGGAGGGCGGAAACAATATAATAACCCTCGTCTGCGTAGCGGTTGGTTATAATCTGTGGTTTGCGATTGCCTATCCCTGCTATTTCACCCCCCACTCCGCGCTCGTAAATCTTTCTACCAGAAATTCAAAGGATCGTTCCTTGCTCGCGACCATCTCCAACGCGACGGCTCTCGCCGCTATGGGTATCAGCCAGATGGTAGTTCCCTTCGTCTTCTTGGATATGCTGTTAGTCAGGACGGAAAACGGTTTCGATCAGATCGCTTCGTACAACGCGTGGAAGGTATTTGCTATCGGACTCATCGTCATCACCTTCCTCGGCGTTTTGGTGGAATACTTCTTCACCCGTGAAAGAATCACCGAAGAATCCTTCGCCATCGCAGAAAAGACGGAAGTAAAGGCGGTTCCTATCGGCGAACAGATCAAAGTCTGTTTCAGCGACAAGCTGTGGTGGATCATGATGCTCTTCTTCTTCCTGTACCAGTTCGGCGGTTTGATGAAGAATACTTCGCAGATCTATTTTATGCAGGCTATGTGGTTTGAGAACTACGGAGTGTTGCAGGGAACCCTCTCCACGATAGGCGCTATTCCCACCGCGCTCGGCATGGTCATCGCTTGGCCGCTCTCCAACAAGATCGGCAAGGGAAGAGCCATTCTCCTCGGCGCGATCCTCGCGGTAGTCGGCGGCATGATCGGCTTTATCGCTCCCGACAACTTCTACTGCGTCGTGGCGTCCTTCATGATCAAGGCGCTCGGTTCTACCCCCGCCATGTACCTCTCGTTAGCCCTCCTTGCGGACGTTCTCGACCATCAGGAGGCAAAGCACAAGTTCCGTACCGACGGCTTTACCATGACCATCTACGGCGCGATCATGGCAGGTATGACCGGTTTGGTTACCGGTATCGTCCTTGCGATCATCGGCGCTATGGGTTACGACGCGGCGAACGCGGTAACCTTGACTTCCGCGTCCATGCAGACCGCGCTCAAGTGGGTTTTCATCGGCGGTGAAACCATTTGTTATCTCGTGATCGCGGTGATCATGATATTTATGAACGTGGAAAAGCATTCCGACGAAGATCATAAGACCATTCTCGCCAACCAGAAGGCGGCAGTCGAAGCGGCAGGCGGCGTTTGGGAAGATCCCGCAGACCGTCTCAAGAGAGAGGAAGCCGAGGCGGCAGCCGCGGCGGAAGAGGCGAGAAAAGCCGAACTCAAAGCAAAATGCGATAAGAAGGGCTTGAACTTCGAGGAAGAAGAAGGCAAGTACCAGGCGGCTCTCGCGGCAAAGGCGGCGAAACAGCAGGCAGCCCTCGCAGCCAAAGAGGCGAAAAAGAAAAAATAACCGATAACGGGAAATTGCGCCCCCGCCGAACGGCAGGGGCGCTTTTCTCATAAACAACACGGAGAAACGCTATGAAAAAATTACTCATCGTCATCGATATGCAGGAAGATTTTGTGACGGGCGCGCTCGCAAATCCCGACGCGCAAGCCGTCGTGGAGGGGATCGCCGCGCTCGTGAAAGATTTTGACGGCGACGTGATCGCCACCCGCGATACGCACGGAGAAAACTATCTCGCCACGGCGGAGGGCAAGCGCCTGCCCGTGCCGCATTGTATTCGGGGAACGGAAGGTTGGCGCATCGTCGCGCCCATCGCGCGCGCGGTGGAGGAAAAGGGGGGAAGCTACGTCGATAAACCCACCTTCGGCTACGACGGCTGGGCGCTTCCCGATTACGATCAGATCTATCTTTGCGGCACCTGCACGGATATCTGCGTCGTATCCAACGCCCTCATTCTAAAAGCGAAATACCCCGAAACGGAGTTTTTTGTCTACGGTTCCCTCTGCGCGGGGGTGAATCAAAAAAAGCACGAGGCGGCGCTCGAAACCATGCGCTCCTGCCAAATCACCGTCTTATGACATTCAAATCGTATAAAATTACCGCCCGATCATCCGATCGGGCGGTTTTTCTAAAAAAAAGGGTTAAATTTTAATTTTGGCAACGGCTTTCTTCACGCGGGTGGGACCGTTCACCATAACCTTGGGCATATGTACGTCGTCGGGGAAGACCACGACGTAATCGCCCGCCTTCATCACGCAGAAGGTGCCTTCCTTGTCGTCGTTAAAGAAGGTCACGTCCTTCACGGGGTCGTAGGGCGCCTTCTCGCTCATGTTTTCGCGGGTCGTCACGGGCATCGCCTCCTCGCCCTCGATCACGTACTGCACGTCGATGTAGTTCTCGTGCGCCTCGTATTTGCAGGCGGAACGCTCCTTGCTTTCATAGGTCATGAAATTGATATAAAGATTTTTGCCGTCCAGCTCGACCTTGCCGTCCTCGATGGTCTTTCCGTTTTTACGGATAAAATCGAGCGCCTGTTCGATTTCCTTTGTCCTCACGATGCTGCTTTCGCGGTTGATGTAAATCATAGAATCCTCCTTTTTTCTTCACGGATCGTTATCATTATACCGCTTTTTCCCGCCTCCGTCAATAGCTCGACGGAAGATTTTTTTATTTCAGACATTGTCTCGGGTGTTGAGGAACGATACCTGTATCGGGGTATAGCGAAGCCGAATATTACCGGATCGAAAAAGCGTCCGTCGAACACTTCAAGCAATTGAAAAAGCGTTCGCGGCGCAAGTAAATCCATCACACCAAAGTTATTTTGGCGTGATTTCTTTTTTTGAGGCTTAAAATTCGTCTCTGCGTCGGATTCTTTATTTTTTCGAGTGTATAGTCGAGTCAGGGTCGTCTCTCGCCTGAAAGGTCGGATTTGGAGCTATGGAAAAAGGAAAGGTACGGCGTACGCCGCAGTCTTGTGATGTTCATGATCACGATGGAATTTTTCGATATTTATTCATCTCCGAAGTCGGTTCTTCCCACGATTTTGAAAGGGAGCTTCCGGCAAAAAAATGAAAAAATAGGGGACGAAAAAACGAACGTCTCTTTGACAACGATTTTCCTAAACCGGTAGCAGGATAAGGAACGCAGGACGGAGTGACAAAAACGGTAATTGAACTTGAAGGATGAAAAGATTAGAAAAATGATTAGTTGCACCCGTTTTACAGTCAAACAGAAGAAACGGGAAATAAAATATTTATTCAATAATAAGAATTTTTATTCATATTTAGGCGAGAAAAAATCTGCCGAGGAAAATAACCTCTGCATGGAATACTTCCTGTCAATAAGACACGGTTCCGTAAATTACGGAGCCGTTTGGCTTTTTGTTCTCTTGGCTGATGTGGATCTATACGGAAGTCACTTTCCTCATCAACTTTATCTTTTTAGACGGATTCACCTTCGTTTGGACGATGATCGGGAAAGTCCTGGTATTGCAGACTGACCGTGCCTGCGAATTTGAGTCCGACCGATTTGCCTATGAGCTCGGCTATGGCAACCCCTTGTGCGCCTTGTTGGAAGAAACTTACTTCTCTCAATCGACAAGCAAAGGACTTATGGCAACGTTGCTCTCCTCGCATCCTTCCAAGGATGAACGGATCGGAAAACTGCAAAGCTACGGAGCAACGTATCGCAACCCGGCGCTGTATAGCTGATTGTTTTCGCACCGACAATACGGCGGTAAAGCGTCCCGTAGGAACGAGATAATCAAATAAGAGAAAACCCGTACAAAGCCGAATTTTCAGCCTGTACGGGCTTTTTCTATTCTTCGATTGTTTCCGAATCTTAATTACTTCGTAAAACTATTATTTTACGAAATATTAAAAACAGAGCGTTTCCGATAGAAAATGCCCTATTTTGTGCGATCAGGATAGGAATCCATCAAAATTCGTCCTCTATTTTTTCGACGTACGGTATTCTTGCGAATAGGATTTTCTTTTACAATTTTGCAACGTCGGTTTGCGACGAAATATCGGGAAAGCTTGCCGTGATCGAATACCTCGCATTCTACGGCAAGGCACTTGACGACAAAGATTAGCGAGGAAAGAGAGTCGTCAACCGATTCAAGCCTGATAAGTCGCCCGAAAAAGTTTTCCATGCTGCTGTTATCTAAACAGTTTCATTTTTTTTCGACGGGAGTCATCGTAAAACCTTTCCAATCGATTGTTCCGCTTCCGCGATAAACGAAATATAAAGCGGACTCTTTTTCGGGGAACGGAAGAATCGCCGTAGCGTTTTGCCATTTTTTATTTTTGACGAAGGGTATGCGCCCTATCGGTTGCCCTCCCTCCTCCAAATAAATTTCCATTTCTCCGCCGCTGCCCCGAACGGAGATCGTGAGCTCGGTCTTTCCCTGTAGAGAAAAATACTTAAAGCCCGCCAAAGCGCCGTCCTTCATATTACGAATACATTGCTTTCCCTTTTGATATTCGGCGATGCAGGGATGCTCTCCGTATCGGAATCTGCTCAAGGGTCCGTACGCGCATTTGATCGCCCCTTTCTTGCTCCTTACGTTACAGGCGATATACGAGGGATAATAGCCTTTCCCCGACAGGGGGCGTCCGTTCGCTCCCTGGGACGTGACCTCTACCTGATCGATACTGCCATCCTCCTTGATATGGATCGGCTCGATACATCCCTGACGGGATTGTTCGGTTTTCCCCGTTTGGCGATGATAAAATACGTAATATTTTCCGTCGATCCGTTCGATGGATCCGTGCACGTTTCCCCAATAGGTAGAGGCGTCCTCTTGTTTGGCGCCGTGATAACCGATATCCCCGTTGGAAACGATGGCGCCGCCGAAACGGAAATCCCGATCTGGATAATTGCTGATCGCATACGCTAACTCATGGCTTAACCGAGAGGAATAAACAAAATAATATTTCCCCTTTATCTTACGCATAGAGGACGCCTCGTACATCTCATGTCCCTCAAAACCCGTACCGAGACTGTTTTTATAGCCCGGAATCAGAGATTTGGGCTCTCCCTCGATCGTAAGCATATCCTCTTGTAAGCGAATCACCTGATTCCCCGTCCCGTCAACGTTGGAGATTCCGCGACGATTCAACATTCTTCTTAAATCCTCATTCGCGGAATAGCCGGAATAGAGATACACGGCACCGTCGTCGTCGACAAAGACGCCGGGATCGAAGCACATGATATCCCGTTTTCCCTGCCCGTAAAAGGTACCGTCGGCATGATGAACGTAACCGTAAAAGGAAAACCCGCGATCCGAATAATCGCTGACGGCAACCAAAATTCGGTTATCGAAGTCGAAACAGTAATACAGATAAAATCTGCCGTCACGCCCTCGGCAACAATCGGGTGCCCACATACAGCGTATCCCCAACCGATTGCGAACGCCCCTGCGCGGATAGGCGACGCCGGGATTCGACCAATTGCCAAGATCGTTGACGGGAGCCGACCAAACGACGTAATCACCCGGACAATAGCGAAGAGAATTTGCCTTGTCGTGACTGCCGTAAACGTACACTCTGTCCCCGAACACGTGAGGTTCCCCGTCCGGAATATACTCTCCCTCCGGCAAATAAGGATTTACAACTTGTCTTGTCATATCTTTCTCCTGACGCTTTTTTTCATGATACCCGAACGCTCGGTATTTTTTCGATTTTTGACATAAATTGATAAAAAAATTACGCAACTTAAAAGTTTCCGACAATAAATATCCACTGGCATATGATATGCCCCCCCAAAAGTTAGACAAACTTTAGGAGGTGCATATTTTTATGAGAATGGAATGTTACACTGTAAGTAGAGTCGACAAACACCCTAAAATCTGATATAATAG
>CAMFEK010000036.1 GCA_945949395.1 uncultured Clostridia bacterium | reverse complement strand
TGGGAAATGGGATGATCTACAAACTCTTCAATGGAAACGCCGCTCTGTTTGATGAAGGAGAGGGTGATCCACAGCGAATTGAGATTGCTGTTCGTTGCGACGTTTTTTTTGAATTCGGCAGGAATAAACGACGAGCGCAAGTTGTCTACGTTGTTGGCTACGCAACGGTTATCGCCGGGGATCGCGTCCTCGACCATTGCATACAGTTCCCGCATGTTCTCCGTCTGTCTGACGTACTCCTCTTTCAGTTGAGAAAGATGCTGCGTATCTCCCTCTTTGACGGCTTTTTCGAGCGCGGTCTGCGCGTCTACCAGCTTGCGGAACCCGTAAATTTTCTTCGATTCCTCCGCGCCCGTCGCCCCTTCGGGCACGAGACCGAGTTCGTCCATGCGTTTGAGAATAGCGATCACTTTCGCCTTGTATTCGGGATTGTACTTTACCTCGACCGACTGCATGGCGCTTTTTAATTCCGTATTCCCGACGTAATCGTGCAATTTGAAAGCTTTGCTCTCCTCGTCGTAATGCAGATGATCGCCGACTATCCCGAACGCGCCGCTTTTCAGAATCTCCGTTCCGTTTTCATAATCCCGAACGCCCAGCACGTGGGAGTAGTCCGCGTTTCTATCCGTCTGCGTCGCGCTGAATTCCGGTTTGTTTTGCGCAATCATTTCGTTGATCTCGTCGAGATCGGCGGAAAGTTTCGCCCGTTTTTCCTCATCCGCTTCCAACTCGGGAAGACGTGTTTTGAACGCGGCGATCTCCTTTTCCAGCGGATGAACGGGCGTGGGGTCGTATCCGGGGGGGATATAGCTCTTCGCCTCTTCCCACGCCCGTTCGGCTATCTCTTCTCCGACGATGGAGCAGATTTCACCGTATCCGTCCTCGTCGATCTGTCTGAGCAGCGTGTCTCCCATTTTTGGCGCGACGTACTCGTCCGTCAATTTTGTAGCCCTTCTGATTGTATTTACCGTACTGGTATAGTACTTACCCAAAACTCTCTTGGCAAAATCTTCCAAAACGGGCAACCGTTCGGGCGGCATTTCCTGCGTCATGCGAGCATAAAAAAATCTGATTCGACTTGCCCTTATCGCTTCCTCTTCCTTAGCAGCAATCCCCTCAAAAGAATCCTTGGGTACGGAATCCAACCTGGCTTGTGATTGCGCTTTCTGCGCTTTGATTTCTTCTACAATCTGCGGTATCGGCATCATTGTTCTCCTTTCTTATTTAATGTCTATCTGAGGGGCGGAAATTTTTTCGTTATCTGCTATCGGCTCGCTCTTTTCTTCTGCCTGTTCTTCGGCTATTTCAATGGGAACCTTATCGTTTTCAGAAAGATTGAGATCGCTGTTCTGATCGGGTTCGTCGTACGAACGATCGCGCGGCTGATCCTCCAACTGTTCCAACGCATCGATATCCGCTTCAAATTCGGCTCTGCCTCTGGCGTGCACCTGTTCTATATCAAGTCCGTCTTCGAGGATTTGTTCTTTGGAATAGTTCTTGGCGCCTTCCACCTCTCTTTGCAGCTCTCTTTGCCGTCTATCCTCCGCCAGCTCCCGTTCCGCCTCCGCTAACTTATGTTCGGAATATCTGTCGTGTATTTCGTCGTAGCTCTTTTTTACTTCGTCGTATGTTTTCTTGGGCTGCGGCAGCTTTTGCTCAACTTCCGCCTGCGTAAGTCCTCCGCGTTCGCGCATTATCCCTTTCAACGAACGTATCGTTGCCGCCTCGCGTATATAATCGAACGGGTGACGCAACATCCATCTCCAGGAACGGGAAGAATGCACCTCCTGTAATCCGCGGATTACGTCCGAAGATTCTCTAATCCCCGCTTCGCGCATGCCCGGCGCGTTTGCGTCTACCCCCTGATCGGAGGGGTTCGGGAAAGCCTTGGCGTAGAAAAAGGCGTTGTCGACGGCGCGGCGCGCCGCTTCGCAAGTCTCCGATACCGTCGCCGCCCCGCGGCGGGAACATCTTTCATACGTCATCTGCACGCTGTCTTTTATAAGCGTTTTTTGCGCCGCAATCTGAACGTCAAACAAGCCCTTTGCGTCGTTTCCGCCGTATTCGGGCAGATAATTCGTCCTTCTGATACCGTTCGAGCGCATATTCTCTGAAAAAGATTGCATAAATCTTTCAAAGGTATTCGTAATCTCGCTTTCACGGGGAAATATCGGATTATTTGCCCCGCCTGCGGGAGCGACCTTGAACAAGTCTTCGTTCCGCGCCTTCGCGCCTGCCGAAAGCAAGTCGGAAAGCATTTTATTGTAATATTGCTTATAAGATTGATTGAACATCTTTCCGTTTAGAGCTTCGTCGATTATCATCTGTGCGAAGTCTCTTTTGATCGTATCGATCTGAGTTGCCGACATATCGATTTTCTGACAGAGTATATTAAGATTTTCGAGCGCTCTGCCGCATTCTCTGTTCAGCGGCATATTTGCCATTGCTTCGTTTATGGTACGGGTAACCGCCTCTCTATGTTCTCTTTCTATTCTTGCTCTCGCCTCTGGGCTGAGTTGTGGTTCAAAAACTTTTCCTTTAGGACCTCTTTGCGGATTCGGCATTTTTCAATTTCTCCTTGTTTTTATGTCATCACTTTATATTTTTAGCAAGATCGGGGGCGTCCTTCTCAAAGGACGGCTGACTTTTCTCTTCCTTCCTATCCTCTTCTGCCTCGGACACGAACAGGCTCTCCTTCATTTCAGCGAAATCGTCCGCAATATCTTTTTCGTCCTCTTCCGCCTTGAAAGTTGTTGCTTCTTCGTCGAGCGATTTTTCAAACGTATCGCCCGTGAATTCTCTATAATCTTCATCGCCTTTTGCCATCAATTCTTCCATCTTGTCGGCTTCTTCCGCTCCTTGCATAAAAGAATCGAGTTCCGCTACCGGCTTTAATTCTTCCGCGATTCGGGCGAGCTCTTCCTTTTCCCGCGCGGTCTGCTCCATTTCCTCGGCGACTCTGCGACGGGTATCCCCTTCCGATTCAAGCGGATTGACCTTCATTTCGTTCCCCTTCGACGGCTGAAACGAATCCCCCTTTTCCGCTATAATCCAATCCATTTCGGCGTTTGACTGCGCTTGTGCCGCGGCGATCTGCTCGGGTGAAAAGGTCTGACCGATTTGCTCGCGCATGACCTCGATCGCTTTCTTTTCCCTTCTATTGTCGATGGGATGGAAAATCTTCCATAGTAACCATCTCGACGCATGTTTCTCTTCGACGGCGCGCAGCGTTGCCACCGCCTGGGTGCATTTCTGCGCCGCGTTTTCCAAGCTGACTGTACTACAGATCGAGGCTACCCCGTCTTTGGCTCTGTTCACCGAGGTCTTTACGCTCGGTTCCTTATTCGTTTCGAGATCGCGCCCGTAGAGATAAAACTGCGCCGCGCCCATTCTGCCCGAAGGAACCTTGTCGAGAACGTCATGTTTCCATTGATTCAGCCAGCCCTCTACGAAATCTCCTTCGTCGTCTACTTCATCGAACATGCCGTCTTCGAAGATATCGTTTACGTTGGGTGCGTCCTCTATGCCTCTTTCCATGAGCAGGGCGTTGAGTCCCCTCATATAATCGGAGAATTCGTCGGTAATCTGCGCAGTATTGCGGTCGAGATCCACCCCCGACAATCTCTGAACGAGATTTTTCGTCCAAGCAATCTTCACCTTTTCTTCGCAAAAATTGAAATATCCCGCCTGAAACACTAAATGATGGTCTTCACCCTTCCTTGCAAACGCCTTTTCTCTTATTTGAGAAATAGCGTGCAGATGTTCTTCTATTCCGTTACGCGCCTGTTCGTTATCGGTAACTCCGAATAATTTTTTATAAGCGTTTATCACTGTTTGAATCGGCATAAAACATATCTCCTGATTGATTTACGATTTTATTATACATTCCGAAGTATACCAAATGTACACCGGATAATTTTTTTTCGAATTTTTATAAAAAGTTACAGGAGCTCCTTCTGCGGGGAAAGAGGCTGTATCTCTTCCGCCTTTTCGCTCCTTTCGGATACGCTTTCCTCCGCCTCGGCAACGTGCACGTTCTCGCGTAGCGGCTCGCGATTCCCCTCTTCCCGCTCTGCTATTCTCTCGTTACACGCTTTTTCGATCTCCTGCTTTTGCCCGTCTTCCAAATCGAAGGTTTCAGGCTGCTGCGCATACGCCTTTTCAAAGGACTCCCTGCCGCCGGCTGCCTTTTCTATGTCGCTGCGGATAGAGCGTATCGTCCACCATTCTCTTATGTTGGTGAACAGATTGCCGAATTTCCATCCGCGTTCGGCGTGCGTCTTTTCAAGCGCTTTCAGCGTAACGACGGCTTTTTTGACGTCGCGCTGTTTGAGGCAATCAGCGACGTACTCCTTGGCATAGGCCGCTTGAGAAACCTTTTTGGAATGAGCTCCGTTTTCGATAACGTTCTGCCGCAAATCGACGGCGTCTTTGGGCAGATACGCGAGCGCCTCTTTCTGCAATTCTCGAATAAACTCAGGAGGAATTTCCTCGTATGCTTTCCTGATCGGATTCTCTTCGGCGAGCACCGATTCAAAGTCCTTGGTAATTTCCGCTAAGCCGCCGCCCGCTATGGGGAGAAATTTCGCCGTGGTTATAAGATAGGAACGCAAGTATCTGATATAGAGCGCCTGCGAAGGATTTACCCTTACCTTTACCTCCTGCCTCGGCGTGGGCATTCTTTCGTCCGTTCTCGTTATGGTAACGTTCTGCGCCGCCGTGCGGAAACCCGTCGCTAAATAGCCGCTATAACTGAAGTTAAACCCATATTTTTCGTTGAATTCTTCTGCCTTCATGATTTCTCCCGTATTCGGTTATTTTTAATTTCCTATAATACGATGATACCCGCCCCGTTACACCAAAGTTACACCGAGGCGGAATATTTTTCTTTTTATCAACCCTCTCCGAACATCTGCCGCGTCTGCCTCGTTGCGACGATCTCGATATTCGTTCGCGACATCGGCCCCGTGATAATAAATGCGTTTCCTCGTTCGTTGTTGACAATCCTGTCCTGTTCTACCTTATTGATCCTGCCTGCCTTATCGTACAGCGTGCACAAATCTTCCATATCGTTGGGCGAAAGCGCAAAGATGAAGGAATATTGACAAGCGTTTATGATCGCCGTAGACTTTCTTATGATCTCTTGCGTGCCGACGAAGTCCTTGATGTTCTGCGTAATAACGATCTGCATACCGTTGTACTTTCTGATACGCTTAGCCAGCTGATACATAAAGTCTAACGCGACGGGATATTTGGGATCGATAAAGACGTGAGCCTCGTCGATCGCGACGATGATCTTTCTGTTCGTGCCGTATTTTATGTTGAAATCTCTGTTCTTGATGATTTCGTTATCCAACCATTTGAGCACCAAAAGCATCTGCGCGTTCGCGATCACCCCGTTTTTGTTCGCGAGAAGGCTCTGGAAGTTGAAAACGGTGAAATTTTCCTTTACCGTGAGCGTCGATTTACCGTTCCACAGATTAGAATCTCTGCCGTTGCTGGCAAATTTTGAAATAAAGTTGGAAAGGATCCGTAGATTCATCACGTCGTATTCTATCGTAGCCTCGGAAAGCTTTTTCTGAATCAGCAGATACAGGTCGTCGAAGATGGGATAATCCTCTGCGGAGAGGGTGGAAAAATCGGTAAAGAATCCGATTCCTTTATTTTTATACAATTCGACGATCAAATTGTTGAGATATTCCAGCGCCTGTGCGTCTATCCCGGGCAAAGCCACCCTGAAAAACTCCTCTAAGAATTGAAGATGCACGGCGAAATTGTTTACTTTGGATGCCTGCCCCTCCTCGTCCGCCTCGAGCGTGGTGATCACGTGGAAGGGGTTTATTCTGCCCTGCGACGCCGTACCCACGTCGATGAGTCTGCCGCCGAGATTTTTGGCAAGCGTCAGATATTCGTTTTCGGGATCGAGAATAAAGATTTTACAGTTTTCCGCCGCGAGGTTGGCGAGTATGGTCTTTGTGGCGTACGACTTGCCCGAACCCGATTTCCCCATGATGACCATGTTGGAGTTGACCCTTTCGCTGTTGCGCTTGAAGAAGTCTACCACCACGGGAAATTGACCGTTGGTGCCTAATATGATGCCGCCATCGTCCATAACCGTGGAGAGCACGAAGGGAAATACCGCAGAAACGGAACCGGAGTGAATGGCTCTTGCAAACTCGCTTAAGCCGTCGTAGCGAGAAACGTTGGAAGAAACGATCGCCTTGTTCTGCCGACAGAAATTATCGGCGAGCTCAAAGCCCTGCTCGGCGAGAATACGCTTGATCGTCTTTTTCAGGTTCTTTTTCGCGTCTCCGGCTTTTGCGTCCCTGTTATAGACGGTGATATGCAGCGTGACCTTAAACAGCGTTTCGTTGTCGTTCTGCAGCATTCGTAAAACGTCTACCAGCGTATCGATATGCGTTTTTTTATCGATGAGCGAACTTGCCGTGTACGACTGATCGCTCTGGCTGGCAAGCTCCTGCAAGGAACGGTCGATCATTTTAACGGCTTTCATCTTTTCGTAAGGCTCGAGATTCATGACCACCTTCGTGCCTTCGATATTGAAAATCTGATACCCCCAAGCGTTTAAGACGGCAATGGGGAAATTTTTCACGGTATAGCTGAATACCTCTTCCCCGTCGATAACGGCGCTCTTCGTCGTCAGACGGATCTCTCTCGGTTTGATCCAGTTGATGATCTCTTCGGGCGCGAGAAAATCGACGTCTCTCTCTTCAAATTTATCCGTATAAGTATATTTCAAAAAGACGGCAAGCTGCTTGTCGTTTAATATTTCGGACGTCATGCCCGCCTCGGAAAGAGAGGTTATGCCGTTTTGCAGAACTTCCCTTATCGCCGATTTATCCGCGTCGTAGACGACGAGGTAATAAAAAGGCTTTTTGATGGCTTTTTCTCCGCTGAGATTGTTATAGACCGCGATTCTGTCGGCTATGACCTTCAAGCGAGCGGACAGCTCTTCCTGCGTGATGCTGCCCATCGCATAGAGCTTTTCCAGCTGATCCCTTTTCTTCTTTTCCGCAGTGATATAGTCGCTTAACACCAGCTTGCGATCCACCTTGACGAGGGAAGCCCGCATCTTGCCGCTGATGGAACGTATCAACCGACCGAAATATACGTCGATGATCTGATCCTGTCGATAACCGGAAAGCAAGCGGAACTCTCTGGGATCGATTTGCAGGACGCCCGCAAAATAATCTTCGTAGACGATATAACCGTCCTTGATGTCCTTGAACGGAATAAAGCGATCCATGCTCGTCGAGGCGTTCTTATAGTCGCTCCGATAACATTTTGCCGTGAAGATATATCTCGTCAAATGGACGAACATCATATAAAAACGCTGTCCGTCGAAGGGAAGATATAACCCGACTACCAAACTGAACAAAACCACCATGAGCAAATATTTCACTACGCCGAGATTTGTCAGAAACAGCAGCAATTCCAGCCCCAACGCGATGATTGCGATGATCGTGTCGGCAATGGATATATTCTTAAAAAACTGTATTTTGACTTTAGCTGTTTTGGGAATGATTCGCATACCCTTCTCCTCATCTTAAATCGTCATCGTCTTCTTCTTTCGGACGAGAACCGCCGTTCATGATCGCGTTATTGACCATACCGTTGCCATTTTGACCGCCCGAGAATTGATTTTGGTTGTTCTGAGAATTACCGTTCTGATCCTGCACATTCGAGCCTTGTATGGCATCCTTTACTATATTGCCGTTAGCGCCGTTGAAATCGGGTCTTTCGCTGTTCTGAGAATTGCTCCCTTCCTCGTTATCGGAATTCTTTCCGGATTCGGAGCCTCTTGCTCTGTTATCGCTGATGCCGTAACCCAGCTTTTTCAACATTTTTTCGCCGATATCGCGCTTTTTGGAATCGATCGCGCTGCCGATGATACCTTTTGCCGCATTTAAGCCGGTTACCGTTGCCAGTCCGCCACCGATCGCGCCGAGCGCCCTGCGCATTCCGCCGACGGCAAGTTCGTTGTCCCTGAGCTCGTTCGATCCTGCGCCTGCCTGCACGAGGTTGCCGATAAGCGCCATGGATTTTTTCAGCGTGAGCGCGCCGCCGCCGATCAAGAGCAGTTTCATTAAGAAATTGAGAAAGCTATTTTCGAAAAATACGAGCTGTGAATTGGAAACCAACCCGCAGATAAGCGCGTAGATATTTAACGCAAGCACTGCGCCGTAGCCCATGATAAACTTTACCATGACCTGATCCCGCCAAAGCTTGAAATGCGAGCCGTCGTCTAAAACGCTCGTCGAGATGGAGAAGGGAGAAACGATGTATAAAATGACAATCGAGATCACTCTGTCCACAAACAGCAGCATGGAGGACGCGAGCGAAACGAGAATGACGGCTCCCGCCAACCAAGAGAACATGAATTCAAAATAGGACAGATCCATATGCTGCCAAACGATATCGGTATCCGTGTAAGCAGACGGGTTTTCGAGAAAGTAATTGACGCTCGTTTCGTGCAATCCGTGAACGGGATCGCCCTGCGCGAAGGAGATAAAAAGAAAATTTCCCAAACTCGTCGAGCCCTGCGTCGTAGCTGCGTACATCGCCTTCATAAACTCGTTTCCCATCCACATGACGGCAATCATCACCGTAGGGACGAAAAGAAACATGAGGAAGCTCTTAAAAGCCTTCAAGCAGATTTGTCCCGGCGTTCCTTCCGGCTTATCCTTTATAATCGCGCGCAGAATGGCAAACACCGTAAAGATGACGAGAATGATCGTACCGAGCAATGCCGCCACTCGAAACGCAAACCAAATCTGATCGCTGGAAAAAAGATAATATAAAAAATCCGTACTTTCGCCACCGACGGATACCGGTTCTATTCCGCACAAAATATTGGCGCAGCTCATCAGACCGTCGATGAGCCGAAACAATGTCTTGGAAATACTGTATAGAAACGACCAAAACCAATCAAACATATATTTACTCCGTAACTTGACGTGCTTTTATTTTACCCTTCTACTATCCCGGAAGCACACCGGAAGATCTGACCAACAAATTCGTCGTCCGAAAAGATACCCTCCCGTACGCCGCGTCCCGTCCGATTCCGCTGTTGTTTTCAAAACGAACGAGAATATAATCGCCTTTGGGAACGTCGATTTTTTTGCTCGACTCCGACGAGGGGGTTTTCCAGGAATCGGCGGTAAAAGAACTCCATTTATTTTCTTTCGCATAAAACGTACCGACGCAAACCGCATTTTCAACGGAAGGATCTCCGTACTCGATCTCTTTCATGACGGGGGTACCGTCCTGATTAAAAAGCGGATTTCCCTCCTCGTCCGTTTCCTGCTCGAAGGCTGGAGCGTCGTATGTGCGGATGTTGACGGGCAACGACTGCGAGATAAAGATGCTGTAATGAATATTTTCCCCGCTTTCCGTATAGACGTAAAGCGCGAGAGAATCTAATTGGAAAGCTCCGTTCGCCCGAAAGGTCAAATAGATGTACTCCTCGGCGGGAACGATATCCCCCGCAAAATCGTTTACGGAATCTTCATTGAAAAAATAATCCTCGATCGAGTAGTACGTCGGTATTCCGCTCTGCGAAATGAGCCCCACGTCGCCGAAGGATGCGTAATATTCTTCTTCGTCTTTGTATTCTCCAAGATCGAAGCACCCGCTCAAAAAAAACATAGACGATATCATGGCGAGTGCCGCGACGCGTTGGAAATTTTTAATAGGCATAGTTGCTCCACCATTCGGTAAAGACGCTTAACCCGACCCGCAACATAATGAGCAGAACAAAGATAAGCACGAAACCGATGATGGCGTTAATGAGACCCTTTTTTGCCTTTTCATGCTCTTGCGGATCGTCCGCCTTGGCGTATTTTACGCCGAGCAAGATACACCAGATAGCCCCTACCGCGCCGACAACCGCGAGCAAAACGGGCACTAATACGTTGCATACGTCCAACACGGGTTTCACGATCTTTTCGATATCGTTACTTGAAATCGCCAAAAAATTCAACAACATAATAAAACTCCTAAAATTTATTGTTTTCTATATTTACACGGAAAGCCGTGTTATTGCTTTAATCGTCCGTCTTTGAGTGATTGCGATAGAACATTCCCACGCTGATCACGACGATGGCGCCGAAGATGGCAATAAAGATCAGCACGTTTCCGGCAATGTTGGGGATATGCTTTCTCGTGAAAGAAAGACTTGTTTCGACGCCCGCCTCATTGCGAACGACTATCGTATACTCTCCGCCCTCGCTGATGACGGGAGCGTCCGTCGTAGAGGTCAAAATCTTTACGGTGCGAACCAACTTACCGTTGCGGTAAACCTCTATCGTATCACCCACCCGATACCCTTTTACGGTGACGTCGTTGATCGTCGTCTCGTTTTCTTCACACCCGACGAGCATGACGACGGGCGCGATATTGTTCACGGTAACGCTGAAATTGATGGCGTTTCCGCTCTCTTTCGAGATCATAACGACCGAATACGTTCCGTTCTCGGAAAAATCGCACACGGTTCCGTCACCCGTTATAAATTCCATATAGGATATCTTCGTTCCGTCGCCGGAATCGAACCATGCCTCGCTGATGCGGTAGAGATAGGGTGCGGTATACTCGAATCGATTGATCGGATGCGTGATGATATAGAAACTGAAGTAGGTTTGGTTTCCGGCTTTGTCGGAAACGAGTAGCTCCCACATACCGTCCTGATTAAAGGAATCGTCGCTATAATCTGCAAGGTGCTTACCGTCGTGGAAAACCTTTTCGATAAAGGCGTCGTCGCCGATCGCCTCGAAGGAAACTTTATCGGTGCAGGCGATCCCGCCGTTCACCATCAGATTGCCCGTGGCAGTCTCTATCAACTTGAAGAATACCGCGGAGTCCTTTTTGACGGTATAGGAAGAAACGTTGCCCGCTAAATCGGTTGCGGTAAAGCGGTAAACACCGTCCGTATACAAGATGGAATCCTTTTCATAAACGACCTCGCTACCGCCGTTTAATGAATAGGTACAAACCGCTCTGTCGTCGAAAATTACAGAGAACCCGCTACGCGTCGTAGGAATACCTTCAATCAGCTCGCTCTCAATCGAAGAGGGTAGCGAGATTTCGAGCGTTCTTCGAAGCAACGTCGCGGTAAATTCATAGACGAAACCGTATTCGTCGGTATACCGGATCGCATACTCGAAGCTGCCTTCATCCGCGCCCGAACCGAACGAAAGGGAATAAGGGCACTCCGTTCTCTTGCCGTTGACGGTGAACACGTACTCATCCGCGACGGATTCAAAATGCAAGGTGTTGTTCGACCATAACCCGTTCGTCAATACGGCTTTCACGTCGCAAGGCTCCTGATTCGTAGAACTTCTCAACGTGCGGCTCAATTCTAAAGTAGGCGTGTTACGATATTTGATGAGATACGTGAGCATATTCCCGTATTTATCTCTGAATAGGACGGTATACTCGCCGTCGCCCTCCGTTCCGATACACTCGACGAGCCGTTTTTCTTCCAGCTCCGTCTTTTTCTCGGAGATCAAATCGAACAATACGGCAGTCTTTTCCCCGTAGCGAACGGAGAGATACGCGAAACCATCCTTTTTCAAAATCTCCGAAGAAACGGACAGCTTTTGGTTGGTATACCCTTGATCGCGTTTGAGCGCCGCCTCGTTAAAGCCGTAAATGAGGTCTTGCGTGTAGGCGGATTGCCTCAAGAGAATTTCCGCTTTGCGGATGATGGTGTTTCCGTATTCGTCGGACACGGTGACCACGTAATTTCCGTTGCCTTCGAGAATGACGATCGTATTTCCGTTCTCCACTTTGACGTTCGGCGCGTTGACGCGGATTCCGTCCTTCGTCACCGAAACACTCACGTTGTCGGCGTAAGCCGTTACGTTTATTTTTCCGTTCGAATACACCGTTTCGTTGTAACCGACGGAATAAGCCGATTCCACCCCATCCGAATAGATTGCCTTTACGGTCACTACGAATTTTTCGGAGAGAATAATGTTATACTTCGTCGTAACGCCGTATACGTTTTCGACCTCGATGAGATAGATCCCCTCGTCGAAGAAAATCGCCTGATAGAAGGTTTCTCCGTCGTAAACGATAGAGCAATCGCTAAATTCGCCCGCCTCGGAGTGATATACCTTGACGGAACGAACTCTACCCGTCCCGACGAAATCGTTGGAAATGGTAAAGCCCTTATTGATCTTGATGAGCTTTTCATCCGTATTCGACTCGATTTCCTTATAATCTTCGGAGAGCAACGTGATTTTCGTCTTACCCTTGGAGAGCTCCGTCTTGAAGTAGAAAGGCTCTGTATCCAAAGTCTTATACACTCTTCCCTCAACGACGAGCGGTTCGGAATCGGGATCCGCCTCGACCTTGAGGTAGATATTTCCCTTCGTATCGTAACGGGCAAATATATCTGCGCCCGACTGCGCTTTGGTCAAAATGCGATACCATTCATCCGCCTTAAACGCCGTGCTCGAAAGGGATATGTAGGGAGCGCTTTTCATCTCTTCGACGATCTTTTCTCCATTGCTATTGCGGACCCGATAGGTCTTGCCGCACAGAACGCCGTTTTCCAAAGAGAACGCCGTTACTTTCGACGCGCTCCCGCTCGTGATCCTATAGGCGATCTCCATATCCCCGTCCAGCTTTATGACGGTGGAGAGACTGCCGTATTCGACCTTTTTATAAACGTTGCCCTCGAAATAGTCGTAACAGGAATAGCTCGTATCAATCGCTTTCTCGTCAACGGAGTAGTCGAAGGAGACCGCTTTACTGTTTTTGAACGTGAAACGAGCGATATTGCCGAAGAAATCGGCTGCCTCCATGACGTATTCCCCGTATCGGCTCAAACTGATATTGTTGAAATTCTCTCTCTCGTCGAGATACAACGCTCCGTCGAGATAGATCGTTAGATGATCGATACCGTTTACGTCGGCGGCGGAGAGTTTTATAACGTGAGAGGAAACCGTTTCCCCGTTGGAGACGGGGCGCTCGGAAACGCTGCTCCTCTTATATCCGATCGTGGAATAGGAAATTACATCTCCGATGTTTTTGCCGTTCACCTGATCGAGAATTTCCTGCGTTTCCGTGAGAGAATAGAGGATCGCCTCTCTGTTTACGGTGATGGCGGGCGGGGTATTATCGATGGAACAGAAATACGTTACGTATAGATCCTCGTATTGGGTATACCATACGACGAGCACGAAATCCGAAAGCGAGTTCATCGAACGCGCGTGCGTGACCGGGTTCTCGTTCCACTCGATACTGGAAGAAAAGGAACATCCGTCGGGCATAGTGAATTGCAAGAGTACGCTCGTTTTGACGACAAACACTCTTTCGTCCGATTGCATGATCGAGACAAGCGAAGCGTCGTCGTGGTAGGAAACGTACGAGCCGTTCACGTTATACTTCCACGAAACCGTGGGAAGCTCGCGCTCGAAGGTTATCGATTGGCTGAATTCGTTGCCGTAAATATCTCGAATATGTATTTCGTAAAACCCGCCCTGCGTAAACTTTGCCGAAGGAGAATAGGTGGACGTGACCAGTCTACCGTTGCAGAGCACCTCGTAGGACGCGATCTGCTCTTCCGCACGGTTGCAATCAACCTTGATATAGACGTTGGGTTCCTCGGTTACCGAGCAGATGAGTCCGGTGGAATCGATTCGGAGCACGAACGTATAGGAATTGCCCGAACGGTCGGAAACCTCGATGTGATAATTGCCGTCTTCAATCATGACGTACTCGTTCTCGAGCTGACTCATGCTGTAAATATGCAAAAGCGTACCTGTCGTGCTCGTGATATACTTATAGACGGCGACGTAGGAGTATTCGTCCTTTTCCAACGGACTGATGCCGTTGAGCAAGATCGATTCGACGTTATACACGACGTTTTGCGCCTGTTCGTCGAACTCTACGTTTCGATATTCCCCATTGGATTGCTTGATCATCGCGGAAAGCACGGGAGCGTTTCGATCGATATATACGGAGAATACGCTCATGCCGTTTTCGTCGTATTCCTTCAGCTCGTACACGCCGGAAACGCGAATCACGTCGGAAAGATAGTTTGCCGTCCCTTTTACGATCTCCCGATACGCCGAAGAATCGGCGCTTTTACTTTTATAAAATAGCTTGGTTTTCTCTCCGAAGGTGAGCGGGAGATTGGTTGCGATGACGTATTCCTGCCCGTCGACTTTTGCGTGAGACGCGTACAGTCCTAAGTCACCGGAATAAGAAACATCGGACGTAAACAGGGTGCCGGAAAGAGAGGCTTCCGCGCTCTCCCGCGCGATATGTAGCTGTGCGGGCGCCAGATAAGGCTCTCCCAAAGCGTTCAGGTTGCCCTCTCCCACGAGATATTTCTCGGCGCCATACCCGACGATACGGTCGGAAACGGTGTTTAGCGACGTGAGGAGGTTGTTGGAGAGTCGGTTGGTGTCGATTTGAGCGCTTGCAGAAGGTCCGTAATAGTAATACACCCAAGCGTTGGAGGAGGACGACGATTCCCAGGATTCGCTCTTATAGCGTATCCAAATCTGCCCCTCTACCGCAGTAGTGCTTTCGTTTTTTGCCTTTACGTAGTTTGACGTCGTGCCCTCGTTCAGCCAGCTTGCCTGCGCGGCGTTGATTTTCACCGCGTACAAATCGAGCAGCTCGCGGTAATAAACGTACCTTTTCGCCTCGTACGCCGAGGAGAAGGAGGCGGGCAACGCCGTGTTGCCGTATTGCGCCGTCTTTACGACGCCGTCGGCGTCCTTATAGGCATAGAGGAAGTTTTCGGATAGCTGATACACCTTGTTGATGAGTAAAACGCCGTTTTGCACCTTTTGATAGTGCGCCGTCTGTTCCGCTCCGTTTTTGGTGAAATAGAAAGAATAGCTGTCGGAGATCTTCTTCGTTCCGCTGTCCGTCGCGCTGAGAGATAACTCCGCATACCCCGCTTCCCCTGCGGATAGCGTGATCTTGACGAGCTTTTTTCCGCCCGATACTTCGTAGTTGATAGACTCGTACGGATAATTGTTTCCGTCTGCTTTTTTGAAACTTTCGACGATAGGATTGTTCACCTCGTCGTATTCGAAATATAAGACGGGAGCTGACGTGCAGTCTACGACGTGCCCGCCGTCCGGCATCGTATCGAGGATACTACTCCCCCCATTCACCGATTCCGCCTTCACGAAAGAGGTAGGAAAGAAATTTCTCCGATCGAATCGGTAGGGCTTATAGACGATATCTTTTTCCGTCGTTTGGTTGCCGATCACATCCACCGCATAGAAACCTATGTAAAAAGTGCCGTATTCGTTTTCACCGAGCCCCAAATCCTGCGCGGTGACGGTGTAGACGATATCCTTTTGATTCTCTCCCGCACCCGAATACAGGGGCACTTCCCTCGACGACGCGCCGTTCGGATATTGGGAAATGAGCGCGTAGACCTTGCCTAATCCCGCGCAAATATTCTCGGCGCCGTCAGAGACATTCAAGCGGATCTCCTTTTGGGTGAGCGTGCTACTCTCAGCAAGCGTCGCCGATATTTGAGGCGGCGTATTATCGAAACGATACGCTTTCGGACCGATGAACGTCGCGGATTTTCCGTACACCGAAACGACTTTTACGTGCAAATACTTGATCCCGTCCATATTCTGACCGATTACGGTATACTTTTGAGCGGGTACCATTACCGTATAATCGTATTTTTCCGGCGTCTGTTCGCTATTCGTCCAGGTATAGTACAGCCTTGCCTCCCCGCTCACGTTATCGATCGTAAGCGGAACCTCCACCCGCCGCTTTGCCGCGGTGGAAAGATCACTTTGAAAACTTACGGACGGCGTTCTGAAATCGAGCGTGCAACGCGCGTTAACATATGTTGGTTGAACCAAATTGTGAGCGATTCTGTCGGAAAAATCTCGGATTCGGTCTATATTGACGATATCCCGCACTTGAATGCTGGATATGAGTTTGTTAAACCCCTCGGGAATTTCCGCCTCGAAATAGAGCGCGTCTGTGCCGTTTCCGCTGACGTAATTGAAAATAAGTTCATCGTAAATAGAGCCGTTAAGGGCAGTTTTTACCTGCGGTATTACGCCCTCCAGAAAGCTGCCGTTTTCAAAGCCTTTGAGAACGTGGATAGGCTCGCTCAATTTCAAGGTCAACCCGATATTTTCGCCCATCTGAACGTCGCTCTGCACATAACAACCGACGACTTCCGGCGCCGTGTTGTCATACAAGCTGATTCTGAGCATTAGTTCGAGATATACATCGTCGCTATTGTCGGGATTTGAGATTTTATAGTAAAACTTTTCGTTTTCTTTGATTTCCGGAAGGAGAAACGAACAGTTAGTGAGAGGAATTGCGTCGCCGTAACAGTGATTGTTTTTAAAAACCCTTGAATCGTCGATTCGATAAGAGCGGTCCTCGATGGTAGAGTCGGTATTCAAGACGATCCTGAACAGCTCTTCACTCCCTCCGGAGGGACTGGAGCGCATCAGGCTCACGTAAACGTCACCTGCGTGTTCCGACCAGTTTTCATCCCGTATGTATCCCACTATATGGAATTTGTAGTGCGCGATTTTTTTCTCCTGCACGTATAATCGGACGTTCGGACTCGACGCGAGGATTTTGTTGCCGTAAAAAACGCCGTCCACATATCCGTCGCTGATCCACGATTTTTCTCCGTCAACCTCGGGCGAGTACCAGTAGTCTTCCGATTCGCTGCAGATCAACCCCGAAGTACCTCCGCCATAAAAAGCTCCGAAAATGCCGTCTCTTTTATTATAGAAAAGGGGCGAAGCCGAATTCGAGTCTATGTGGAGATAGCCCGTGTCTTTGATTTCCATCGTATTGGCATACCCTGCCGAGCACTCGATTTTTTGCCTCGTATCGGAGAGCCGAGCGCTGTTATTCTCGCTTTC
>CAMFEK010000035.1 GCA_945949395.1 uncultured Clostridia bacterium | reverse complement strand
CCTGACGGCGCCGCGCGGCAACTGAATCTTCCTCGTTCCGCTACGCTGCACTCAGGAAATTCAGTTGTATTTAACACAGTTTATCAAATTTAGGGGATTTTCGACTACACTTTTCTTGACAATTCCACTTATTATACAAAATCGGAGTTCTTTTGTCTATTACTCATCGGTAAACCTCTACCGAACCACGCCACTATGGCGTGGTTTTACTATACAAAAATACCGAAAACCCACAGGCTTTCGGTATTTTGATTCGCCCGACGGCGATTATTTTTTGAAAATGCCGAAAAGACCCTTCTTTTCGTACGCTTTTACGCTTACGTCGTCGGCGACGGCGTAGCCGAGCGAACGGATCGCCTGTTTTGCCTGCTCCACGTTCAGATCCTCACAAAGGACGACCGTTTGATTTTTCGCATGATCGGACGTCGCCTTTTCGGCGCCGAGATTCTTCATCGCCGCGTTCACGCGCGCCTCGCAATGACCGCACATCATGCCCGTTACTTGAAATACGTATTCTTTCATAGATACCTCCTATTTTACCCGATATCCGATTTTACGGATATTATTTTTGATTTCTTCGAGATCGACTTCGCCTTCCGTCTGCAACCGCACGCGGTTCTTTTTATGATCCGCCTTTGCGCTTATCACGCCCTTTCCCTTACGGCACGCCTCGCTGACCGTGCGTTCGCAATGCTCGCACATCATGCCTTTTACCTTCAACTCTATCATCGTAGTGTCATGATTTTTCCTCTTTTGCCCGCGGAAATTATTGATGGTGAGCGCGTTGAGCACGACGGAGACGGAGGAAATGCTCATGGCGATGGAGCCGTATTCGGGGCGAATACCGATTTGGAAGGGATAATACAGCGCTCCCGTCGCGATGACGATACAGACGATATTGTAAAGAAAAGCCCAAAACAGACCGCCCTTGATGGTATTCAGCGTCCGTTTGGAGAGATCGATGGCGTTCACGACGTCCAAAAGATCGTTGCGAATGAGGACGATATCCCCCGCCTCCACGGCGATCTCGCTGCCCCCGCCGATGGCGATACCGACGTCCGCCTGCATGAGGGCGGGCGCGTCGTTCACGCCGTCGCCGACCATGGCGACCGTGTGCTTTTTTTCTCCTTTCAGCGAGGCGACCACGTCCCGCTTATCCTGCGGCAGAACCTCGGCGATCACCTCGTCCACGCCGACCTCCCGCGCGATGGCTTGCGCCGTTTCCTTGTGATCCCCCGTCAGCATCACGACCTTAATGCCGCGCGCGTGCAGGGCGGCGATCGCCTGTTTGGAGGTCGGTTTCACCTCGTCCTTCACGGCGATCACGCCGACGGCGCAATTCTCCCGAAAGACGATGAGGGGCGTTTTTCCCTGTCTTGCCGCCTGCTCCACCCTATTTTCCATCTCCTGCGAGAGCGAATCCGTCATCTTCCGATTGCCCACGGCGTAGAAAACGCCCTCGACTTTCCCGCAGATCCCCTTGCCGTCGAGGGCGGTAAAATCCTCCACGGGCAGCGTATTCGTCCCCTTTTTACAGGCGTAATCGGTCAGCGCGAGGGAGAGCGGGTGTTCCGACCTCTCCTCGAGGCTCATGACGGCGGAGAGGATCTCCTCCGTCTCGCCGTAGAAATCCGTCACGCGGGGCTTTCCCTCGGTGATCGTGCCCGTCTTGTCGAGCACGACGGTGGAGACGGCATGCGCCTTCTCCAAAGTCTCCGCGTTGCGAATGAGAAGTCCGTTTTCCGCTCCCTTGCCCGTCCCCGCCATGACGGCAACGGGCGTCGCGAGCCCGAGCGCGCAGGGGCAGGCGATGACGATCACGGAAATGGCGAACCGAAATGCGAGCTCGAACGCCGCGGCGGCAGTTTCCTGCAGGGCAAAGAGCTGCACGCATAAATTGATGAGAAAGGTCGCGAGCGCGATGCCGAACACGACGGGCACGAACACGGCGGAAATGCGATCGGCGAGCCGCGAAATGGGCGCCTTGGAGTTTGCCGCCTCCTCGACGAGCCGTATGATGTTGGCGATGGAGGTGTCCTGCCCGACCTTTTCCGCCCGCATTTGAAAATACCCCGCGGTAACCGTCGTGGACGAGAATACCTCCTCTCCCGCCTCTTTATATACGGGCAGGCTTTCCCCCGTGATATTCGATTGATCGATCGAGGCGCTGCCCTCCACGATCACCCCGTCTACGGGGACAAAAGAGCCTTTTCGTACGATCAGAATGTCACCCACGCGCACCTCTTCGACGGAAATCTCCGCTTCCGTCCCGTCGCGCAGTACCGTCGCGCGCTTGGGGGAAAGATCCATGAGTTTCGTGATCGCCGCCGTCGTCTTTTTTTTCGAGAGCCCTTCCAGGTACTTCCCCAGGGATACAAGCGTTAGGATCATCGCCGCCGCTTCCCAGTAAAGACTGTCGTGATATCTCATCACCATGTCATGATATTTCTGATATTGCGTGAGTTCCACGCTTCCGCCCGCGATCTGCGCAAGTTTCCCCTGCGCGAATACGATCATGAAGAGCGCAAAGAGGCTATACAGGCAGGACGCGCTCGCCCCCACGGCGATGAGCGAATCCATGTTCGGCGAACCCTTAAAGAGCCGCTTGAACCCGTTGAGGAAATATCTGCGGTAAATATAGAGAATGGGGAGCGTCAATATCATTTGAATGATAGCAAACCCGGCAGGATTCGCATGGTGATCGAATAGTTCGGGCGCCCACCAGCCCCACATCATGTTGCCCATGGAAAAATACATGATGATAAACAGCAGCGCTCCGCTCACGATCAGCTCTGCGAGCCCGCCCTCCCGCGCTTGCTTTTTCGAAGGCTCTGCCTTCTCTTCGGGCAGATACGCCCGATATCCGCCGTCGGATACGGCTTTTTCTATCATCGTAGTCGTACAATATACCTCGTCGTACTCCACGACCATCGTATTGGACAAAAGATTGACATTGACGGCGCTCACGCCGTTTACGCCCTCCACCGCCCTTTGCACGTGTGCTTGACAGGAGGCGCAGGTCATGCCCTCCACGTTAAATTTTCGTTTCATTGAAACCTCCTGAACAGGTCGGCGATCTCGTCGACGACTTCCGTATTGCCCCGCTGAATGTTCTCCACCACGCAGGTATGCAGATGATTTTTAAGGATCACGTTCGCGAGACTCTTGATGGATTTGTCGATCGCCGAGAGCTGAATTAAAATATCGTCGCAATATCTATCGTTTTCTATCATTTTAGCGATACCGTTCATCTGCCCCGCGATGCGGTTGACGCGGGAAATGAGCGCCTTCTTCTCCTCCTCGCCGCGCGTTTTCGTCTTAAAAGAGCAATTCGGACAAACTTCTTCCTGCATAATTTTTCTCCTTTTTTCGTTTTATTATATACCCCCATGGGGTATATGTCAAGCAAAACGGCATAAAAAAATCGGCAGAATTTCTGCCGATTCCTCTTTTCCGTCAATCGAGGGGAATGACGAACACGCCGTCCCCTTCGTGAACGGGACAGATAAAGACGTAGAGGGTATTCCCCTTCTGCACCGCCCGCACGCTCGCCGCCCGCCACGCTCTTTCATCCGAAAGGTGCACGAGCGAGACGAGTTCCAACCCGTCCTCCCCCGCGCGCAACAGGACGTAATCGACGGTATTGCCCGTTTTCCCGAACAGGGAGGCGCCGACAAGTCCTTTCTCCTCGTCGAGGAAATACGTTTTCGGCTCCGTCGAGAGCGCGCTCTCCGATTCCCATTGATCGACGATCTCGACGCGATCCTCTCCCTCGCGATACAGCTCGATCTTTGCGTCCCCCGTCTCACTGATCCCGAACCCGATCAGATCGCTTTCCTTCAGCGGTAATAAATGGGAGGAATATCCCGTAATCTCCTCGGATTCCACGCATTTTATATCATTGTAATCGGACAAATCGAGAATAAACACGGGGTCTTTCCACCAAAAGGTTTCTTGATTCAGCTTTGCCGTGCAGACGGAGAGCTGATCGCCGTTAAAGTGAGCGGACATGATCTTCTCGTCGTTTTTACAAAAGCCTTCCAGGGCGCCGACGGGAGAAAAATCTTCCGCGCGGTACGCGTAGAGCGAATTGATTTTCGTCCCTTGTTCGAACTGCGTGACCGCGATGCGGAACACGCCCTCGTATTCGTCCATAGAATAGCGATTGTTGAGCCAGCCGTTCACCGTCATGCTGTTTTTCAGCGCGATCTCTTCCGTATAAGAAAACTGAAAATATTGCGTTTCCAACCCTTGACACGCGAAATAAACGTTCTCCTCGCTCACGTAGACCTCCGCCCTGCCGAGAACGGAACAGCCGGAGAGCTCTTCCCCGTCCCAAAGGAACAAATTCGTATATACGTTTCTCGCCATATCGGAAAGGACGATGTCCTCCGCGGGCAAAACCTGCGTGCCGTCCTCGCCGATCGAATGGGGAAGAAAAGTCTCTTCCTTTCGATAATCGGGTCGGGAACGAATCGCCTGTTGGGTGAAAATCAGGAATTTATCCCCGATCAGGCGGGCGGTATCGAACTCGCCCGAAAACAGTCTTTCCTCCTTCAGCGCCATCGTCTGCGCGTCAATCGTCAAAAATAGCGACATAATCGTACTATTGTAATGACACTTTGAAAAAATATACAGCTCCCGGCAATCCTCGCTTAAGAACAGCTCGCCCTGTCCCGTCACCTTTGCCTCGCCTTGATAGACGAACGAGCCTTCCTCTCTCGCCTCCCCCTCGCCGAGCAAATATTTGCTCACGCGGAGTTTTCCGTCCACGCTGTAATTTGCCGTTTGCAGATAGTACACGGTGTTTCCGTCTCGCTTGATGAGATCGCCCTCGATCACGCCCTCCGTCTGATTTCTCGTCGTCTCGATATAGCCGGGCAAGCCGGACGAGCCGGTCGTTTCGGAGCCCGCAGCGCCCGTAGCGCCCATGTCGCCCTTGTCGCCGGTAACGTTTCCCTTATTCGCACCAAAGCCGGAAAACAACTCCTGAAATACGCTCGTCTTTCTGCCGACGGGATCGACGTGCGAATGCAACGCCTCGATGACGGAAAAGTATTCGCTGTTCCGATACCGCTCGATGTTCACGCCGCCCACCTCGAAGGGAATGGCGCAGCAGCACCCCACCGTAAGACAAGCCGCCGCGGCGATCGCGCCGCCCCGCCAAGCTCTCGCCTTCCTCTTGCGTTCCTTCTGTTTTTGCACCTCTGCTCGGCGCATCACTTCTTCGGTTATCTTATGATATTCGTTCATCTGATCTCTCCATAAAATTTTTGAAAGGAATTTTTCGCGCGGAACAAAAGATTATACACCTGTTTTTTGCTCTTTTTGAGCACGAAGGCGATCTCCTCCGCGGATAATCCCTCTTCAAAGGAAAGGACGAGCGCCTCCCGATACGCCTGCGGCAGATTCGCCATCGCGCTTTTATACTTTTCCGACGACTCCCTGCCCTTCACTTCCTCGTAGGTGAGATACAGCTCCTTCGCCTCTTCCAACGGCACCAACCGCTTGCGCTTGCGCACGATATCGATGCTCTTGTTTCGCACGATGCGATACAGAAACGCCGTCAGATGCTCTTGAGAAGTAAACCGTCTCTTCTTTACGACGAGCACCATCAGGGCGTCCATCATGACGTCCTCGGCGATATCGTGCCGATGCACGATCTTATAGGCGTAGAGCGAGAGCGGCTTCGCGAATTTTTCCGTCACGACGGTAAACGCCTCTTTCTCTCCCCGACAAAATTTTTCGTATGCTGACAGTACCATGGTTCCTTTCCTTTTTCACCCTATTATCGTATGAGCCGCCCCTTTTTTCTCACTTTTTCAAAAATTTCCCAAAAAAATTTCCCCGCCGACAAAACGGGCGGGAAAAAACGAACGTTATTTGATTTTGACGTATTCGTCGAACGCCTTTCTCGCGGGCGCGATCGGATCGACGGCGCGATAGCCGAGCGCGATGACGGGCATCACCTCGTAGGAATCGGGGATACCGAAATAACGGCGGAGCTTCTCCTCGTCGCGAAGTCCCATGACGAGGGTATCGATCCCCTCCTCGCGAGCTTTCAGCATGAGCATCATGTTCTGACAGCCGAGATCGTAAGCCCCCCACTCGTCGCCGTACACGTTGGCGAAGCTCCCGTCGGGGGCAAAGCCCGATTTGCCCTTTTCGAAGGCGCATACGATATACGCGGACGCGTTTGCGGTGTTCCGTTTATTGAAATCGGGCAGGGCGTCGTACACGGCTTCCACCGCCTCTTTCGAGAGCGCCACGAAATATCTTCCCGTCTCGGAATTTTTCCACGAGGGCGCCGCCTGCGCCGCAAGCAGGATTCTTTCGATCTGCTCTTTCGTGATCTCGCCGCCCTTATAGCTGCGAACGCTTCTTCTCAACGAAATCAATTCATCAAACTGCATAAAAAAATCTCCTTTCTATCATTGTAATGTCAATCGGAAAATCGACCGCGATCGACTCTTTTCGATTGCTTTTTTCTTGCTTTGGTGGTATTATATCACAAAACGAGAAAAAAGAAAAGAGGTGTTTTCAAATTTTTATGGAAAAATCGAAAAGCAAACCGAAAATATATTATTTTGAGAGCGCTTCCGTTCCGCGGGCGTTCCTCTCGCTCGCCGTCCCCACCATCGTCTCGCAGATCATCAGCGTCATCTATAACTTCGCGGACACCTGGTTCGTCGGGCGCGTGAACGATCCGCTCGCCATCGCCGCCATCAATGTGACGATGCCCGTATTCATTATTATAGGAGCCATCGCCAACCTCTTCGGCGTGGGCGGCTCCGCGCTGATCGCGCGGTTTTTGGGACTTCGACAGGAAGCAAACGCCCGTTCCGCCTTCGCCTTCTCCCTCTGGTTCGGACTGCTCACGGGCGCGGCGTACTCCCTGATCCTCTTTCTCTTTCAAAAACCCATCATTTACCTCGTCGGCGGCACGGACGAGACGTATCATCTCATCTCCGAATACCTCTTTTACGTGGCGATCGTCGGGGGCGCGCCCACGCTGCTCACCAACCTGTTCGGGCATCTCGTGCGAGGCACGGGCGCGGGCAAAGAGGCGGGCATCGGCATGAGCCTCGGAGCCATCTTAAATATCTTTTTTGACCCCCTGTTCATCTTCGTCCTGATGAAGGATAGCGTCGTCGCGGCGGCAGCCGTAGCCACCCTGCTTGCCAACCTCGTCAGCACCCTCTATTTTATCGTTTACCTGCTCCGCCACCGCGATCACCCCGTCTATACGCTGAATCCCAAAGACATCTCTTTCGGGGAAAGCATTCCGCAAAACGTGCTCTTTATCGGATTCCCCGCGGCGCTCGGCACGACGCTCGCCATGCTCTCCAACATCGCCGCAAACGCCCTCATGGCGTCTCACGGCGCCGTGGCGCAGGCGGGGCTCGGGCTCGCGAAGAAAGCGAACACGCTCGCCTTCGGCGTGTGCATGGGCATCACGCAGGGTATGTTGCCCTTCATCTCCTACAATAACGCGCAAAAAAATTACGCCCGCATGAAGGCGGGCATTCGGTTCATGTTCGGCGTGGCTCTGATATACTCTATCATCACAATGACACTTTATTTGCTGTTTCCGAACGTTTTCATTTCCTTCTTCCTCGAAGAGGCGGAAACGGTCGCCTTTGGCGTATCCTTTTTGCGCATCATCGCGCTCGCGGTGCCCACCTGCGCGATCTGCTACGCCGTAAACGTCGTCTTTCAGGCAACGGGCAAAAAGTGGCGATCTCTTCTGCTTTCCACCCTGCGAAAAGGGCTTTTCGATATCCCTTTGATGTTTCTTCTAAACGCCTCCGTCGGCGCCGTCGGCATTCTTTGGGCGACGCCGCTCGCGGAGATCGCCTCCGTCGGCGTCACGCTCGCATTCTTCCTTCCGTATATGAAACGCCTCTCTTGATTTCGCCGTCCTCAAACGGGGCGGTTTTTTATTAAAAGATCCCCTTGATAGGCGTTTTCCCGCTCCATTTCTTCGTGAAGGGCGTCTAAAATACCGTTCTTATCCGCATTCCAGAGGGGCGCGATCAGCCTGTCCTTGGGCGCATCACCCGTGATTTTATGCACGAGAATATCCGACGAGAGATGCCGCAAAACCTTGCACGCGCCCGCCGCGTACGCCTCCACGGTGAGCGGGGTATATTCTCCCCGCCGATACATTCTTTCCAGCTGCGTGCCCTCGATGACGTAGGTGGAATGTATCTTCACGCCGAACGGTTTTACGCTGTCAACGAGCTCGGCGGTTGCGATCCAATCCTTCTCCGTCTCGTTCGGGAGCCCGAGCATGATGTGAACGATGACATTCAAATGATACTTTTTTAAGAGATTAACGGCGTTTAGAAAGATTTCCGTCTCGTAACCGCGGTGGCAGAGAGCGGCGGTAGCGTTACTTGCCGTCTGAAGTCCCAGCTCCACCCAGACGTCCGCGCGGGGCAGATAGGAGGCTAACAGCTCGCACACCTCCTCGTCCACGCAGTCGGGGCGGGTGCCGACGGATAGCACGCAGATACGGGGATCGGAGAGCGCCTCGTCGTACTTTTCCTTCAGCTCGGCAATCGGGGCGTAGGTGCCCGTGAAGTTTTGAAAGTAGGCGATGAACTTTTCCGCCTTGCGCGCCCGCCTGAAATAGGCGGAAATCTGCTCGGAGACGGAAGAGGGGCGCAAATGCTCGCCCGCGCCGCGCTCGCCGCAGAAAATGCAGCCGCCCACCCCTTTTTTCCCGTCTCGGTTGGGGCAGGTGAATCCGCCGTCGAGACAGATCTTAAAGACGCGACACCCGTACTTACGAAGTAGGTACGGGCTTAAATTATTGTAATGCAATTGAATATCTGACATCTTAATGATACTTTATAAATCTTCCGCAATATTCGCCGCGGAGAGGAGCGCCTGCACGAGGGCGGAAGGCGTCAGTTTTTTCCCGCTCGGACAGAGGGCGGCGATCTGCCCTTTCGCCTGCGCGCGGGTGGATTCCTTCATCTTTTTACTCTCGAGAACGCGATAAAAATAATTCGTAAAGGAATTTTTCAGCATTTCCCCGTCTATAGAATACACGCCCTTTTCAAAGGCGAGCCTTTTGAAGGGGAAGGCGGCAAGGTAGCCGTAGGCGTAAAAGAACACCCTCGCCCGCTTTTGCGCGCGGGAAGGCGTGTGGTCGCGGGAGGAAAATTCCCGTCTGCGCGCCTCGAGCATACAAAGATCCAAGAAGGTATCCGTCGGATTTTCCTCCTCTTCGCCCTTGGGCAGGCGGTAGTTATCCTCGTCGGTGAGATCGCTCACCGTGCATTGCAGCGCGCGCGCAAGTGCGTTTAGAATGTTATATTGCGCCTTGGAAACGTCGTTTCTGCGCTGTTCGTACATTTGAATGGATCGAATATCCACGCCCGAGAGAGCCGCTAGCTCGCTCTGCGAGAGCCCCGCCTCCGAACGGAAATATTCCAAATTCGTGGGGCGTTTTTTGTTGGATTTTTCGTACAGCTCGGCGAGCTCTTCCGTGCAAGAGAAGGGCTCTGAAAGCATCTTTTTCACGGGCAGAACGCGGAATATATCCTTGAAGGACTTTCCGCTCTCGAACTGAAAGCAGGCGACGGCGCGCATCTTATCCAAAAGTTCGCTCTTTTCGGGCAAAATGTGCTCCTCAAAGCATTTTTCGCCCGTCACTTTTTCGTATAGCTCGACGCCCGACAGCCCGATCAAAAAAGCGTCTCCCCGACCGAGCCCGTCCGCCGCGCCGCCACGAATAAACGAACGGATAAACTCTTCCGCGTCCCTACGCTTTACGCGGAGCGCAAAATCCATCATGGCGGCAAAGCCGTTTACAACATATTCTTTATTTTCCTCACGATACGCACGCATCTTATTTTCCTCCCTGTTCTTGATTCATCTTGGCGCGTTGCAAAATTTTTCTCTGTTTTTGTTCCCGAATAAACTCGATAGAGTAAGCGGACGGAGAGACCACGCGCGTCGTCACCGCCTTCACTCGCTTTTTGGCGCGCTCGCTCTTTATGAGATATTCGACGTTGTCCTTTTTGCAGGCGACTTTTTTTAGCGTCTCCTCGTCGATCTCGCCGAGACAGTATTTTTCCAACAACTCTCCGCAAAAACCCTTGAATGAGTACGTTTTTATGACGTCGTAATGATAGTCGTCGATTTCGCCGAGGCGCGAGAACGCTTTTAAGGCAGCAAGCTCCGCCCGCGAGCTGCCGCTCCACTTTTTATCCTTTAACGCATAGGCGACGATAACGGAAAAGGGTACGTCCTTTTCCGTGAGGTCGAGCGTGGAGAGCGCGGAGACGTTCAAGGTGTAGACGCCTACCCTGCCGCACGCGTTTGCGGCGGCGCCTTCCGCGCGGGATTCCTCTTCGTATGCGATAACGCCGCATGCCTTTCCGACGCTCTTTTTCACATCCGTCGCGCTATACAGCGTGAGTTTTTTCTTCATGGTATTCCCCCCTTAACGATTTTCGCTTATATTATAACATTAAAATGTCATTTCGTCAATATTTCTACAAAAATTTCATAAAAATTTCCAAAAAAAGAGAGCGGACGCCCTTTCGCCTCCCGCTTTCCTTTTGGCTATTTTTCTTATATGTAGTGTATTATGTAAAACATACTACCTATATATTGTATATTACGGGTTGATCGGGGAATTAAGATGCTGCAGGAGCAGCCCGATATCCGAGCGGGAAAAGGTGACGCTCTCCCCCGTCGGACAAGAAAACACCGCAAAGTCCACCTCGTCGTTTTCCGCGACGAGATTGCAGATCTGCCGAACGGTCATCTCTTTGGTGGACAGCCCGTCGGAAAATCCTCTGCCCTTCGTCTCCGTGAAGATATAAAAGAGCTTTTCGCCGCCGCGCGTCACGCCGCGATAGGGCGCGCAACAGATCGCGTCGTCGTCTCCCCTACCCGTCTGCATCAAAAGTTCGAGCTTCTCTTCCGCCATTCCTACGTCGATGAGCGCGAAGAACGCCGCGAGATATTTCTCCTGCGAACTTTTTTCCCTGTCGAAGGCGATTATCGCCTCCGTTAAATACTCTTTCATCGTCTTTTCCATTCCGTTTTTTCTCCTTTTTTCTCTATTATACCTCTTTTCTTCCCGCTCGTCAATTCTTTATAGCAAGGGCGCGAGCAGAACGCCGAGCGACGTGATCGCCCTTTCCGCTACGCCGATCTTCCCCTTTTCCAGCCGTTCGCTCTGCTCCCGCAGACGATCGAAATCTTCTTCGATTTTTTTACACGCCTCTCCCTTGAGGTACACGCCGCATTCGTAGTGATGATACAGCGACCGAAAATCCATGTTCACCGTGCCGACGATCCCTCTCTTTCTATCGCAGAGCATCACCTTGGAATGTAAAAAACCTTTTTTATACATATACACATATACACATCTATTTATCAATTCGGCGGCGTAGCGGCGCGTCATACGGTACACCGCCTTTTTATCGGGAATACCGGGGAGAAAGATTTCCACTTTCACGCCGCGCATCGCCGCAAGAATGAGAGCGCGTTTAATGCGTTCGGGCAGAATGAGATAAGGCGTCATGATGCAAACGCTCCCCTTTGCGTTCTCGATGAGGGAGGCGTACAGGTTTTCCGCAATCGCCTCGCCGTACACGGGGCGCGGCCCGTCGCCGAAGGGGTGCACGAGGGTTCCTTCCGCAAAAACGGGATAGCGCACGCGCAAAAAGGGTTCGAACGATTCCACCTTGCCGACCGCGTACGCCCACATCTCCAAAAAGAGCAGAGTGATCCCCTTCACGCTCCTGCCCGCGATCTTCACGCCCGCGTCCTTCCACACGCCGAACCGCTCTTCCTCGTTCACGTACTCGTCGCCGATATTCGCGCCGCCCAAAAAGGCTGTCTTACCGTCGACGATCGCTATCTTTCGGTGGTCGCGGTTGTTCGCGAAGGGGGATAAAACAGGTCTTGTCAGATGAAAGGGCTTGCTTTGGATCCCCAAATCCCGCATTTCCCGACAAAAATGTGGCGAAATTCTGCGAAGAGAACCGAAATCATCGTATAAAATGCGAATTTCCACCCCGTTTTTCGCTTTTTCCGAGAGGATTTTCTTGATTTCGCGCCACAATTTGCCGTCTGCGAGGATAAAATACTCCAAAAATATGAACTTCTCCGCCCGATTCAGCTCCTCTTTCAACGCAAAGAAGAAGGGTTCGCCCATGGGAAAATATTCCACCTCATCCCTTTTTTCGGGCAAAAAGCCCGTCTGCAACGAGAGATATCCCTTTTTCGGGTAGTCCTCGGGCAGGCGCTAGGGTTTGCCCGCCAAATAGATTTCCGAGAGCAGTCTCTTTTTCTTCCTGCCGAGCACGGGTCGGGAGAGCGTCCAGTACGCGACGGGCGCGAAGGAGGGAAAGAGCAATAAAAAGACTGCCCATGAATATTTACACTCGAAGGGCATGGGCGTCCCCTGCAAGTGCAGTAAGGAGAGGACGGCGAGCGCCGTTGCCGCCGCGCGCGCGAGCGCGAACGCCGACGAGAGGGTGATCGCCCCCACCGCTACGGTAAATAACTCCAAAAAAACGGCGAAGAAGAGAAAAAACAGTCTGTTTCCCTTTCCTTCGCCGCGGCGATTTGCTTTCTTCATGCACAAAGTATGCGTCAATTTTCCTTCTTTTATTTCCCCTTTTTGCTGCGGTTTATGAGTTCCGCCTCGCGATGACTCCACTCCTTTTTCCTGCGGTACGCCTCCTCCTCTTTTTCGATCTCCTCGATGCGCGCGTAGACGATCGGCAGATCCCAATGGAACTTCGCCGCCAAAATACGGACGACGGTGATACCGACGATCACGATGAGCATCGCGAAAAGATGCGGGATCAGGGCGAGCAGATACACGTAAGCGAGCGAACCGACGATGGTCGGCAGCGCGTAGATGTGTTTTTTGAAGATCATGGGGATCTCGCCCGTGAACAGGTCGCGCAGAATCCCTCCGCCGACTCCCGTGATAAAGCCCATGAAGGTGAGCAGGAACACGTCCTTGTAGGCGATCGTGAGCGCGGGCGCTATGGAGAGCTGATTCATGGCGGAATCTACGCCGAATACGCAGAACACGGAAAGTCCCATCGCGTCGACCACGTTCAAAAATTGCCCCGATTGGATATGTACGATGCGCCGCGCCACGCCCTTCACGCTCGCGGAGCAGACGACGAGGATCGCCACGAGCGCGCAGACGAGCGTCCAGACGCGACAATCCCAGTCCGCAAAGAAGGCGGGCGGGATTCGCCCGATGATGATATCGCGCATGAGACCGCCACCGAAGGTCGTCGTGATCGCAATCACGATGACGCCGAACGGATCCATGCGCTTACTCATGGCGGTAAGACTGCCCGAAAGGGCGAAACTGACCGCCCCGAGGGTCTGTATGATGAAAATGACGTAATCCGAAACGCCCATGTGTCTCCTCCCCTGTTTTTCTACGATATTCTATCACAGTTTTTTCCTTTTGACAAGGGGTTTTCGCCATTTTTCGCGAAAGGAAAATGCGTTTTGCCGACAAGGGGGAGAAAGAAAACGCCCCTGTAGAAACTTGCCCGTAAGGACGCTCTCCCCTATGGGGAATCGCCTTACGGGCAAAAAAGTTTGTTTTTTCCAAATTAACCGTTTATATTAAATTTGAAGTCCCACGACGTACACGTGTAAGTCCAATCAACATACTTTGTCCCCCACCATTTCGTTCCCTTCAGGTTTTCTGCGCTTAATTCTCTTGAAACGACAGACGCTTGCCCGCTTGCATTTTTTTCAAAGGCAATTGAAGTTGTTAATTGTCCGCTTAATTCCTCTTTAACTACAAAACTACCCTCGATTTTGTAATCGATTACAACGTCGCACGTTATTTTATCGGCGACTTGATTGCTTACGGCTATTTCAAATTGCGTTTTAATGCTATGTGTATAATAATGGTTTTTATATGTATTCTTGCCGTTCAGACTTCCGTCGTACGTCACCTTCGCCCACATGGCGGTGAGAGTGGTCGAGCCGGGCGCGAGATTTTCGTTCGTCGCCTGTATCCACGCGCCGTCCCTTTCCAACCACCAGCCGAGGAAGATATACTTCTCGTTTTCGGCGGTCTGCGCGGATTTATCCGGCGCGCCGAGCAGGTCGCATTTGCCTGCGGTTCCGCTATTTTCCACCACTTCATAGACGGTATCGAAGGAATCGTGATAGGTGATCTCGTAATAATCCACCCAAGTCGCGGTAAAGGCGACGTCCTCTAAAATCGTGATCGGATTCACCGTATCGTACGCGCTTTCCGTATTCCAAGTCCATGCGGAGAGGATCTTTCTGCCCTCGAACAGCGTTCCGACCTCTTCGAGCGCGAGCGTATTGTCGATATCCTCGACGACCGTCTTTTGATAGGTCGCGCCGTATTCGGATTCGACCGAGAGCGCATATACCTTTTTCCAGATCGCGGTATACGTTACCGTCTCCGAAGTGGGCGTGACCGCCCCGCCGAGGGGATATTCCGTCACGCCGTCCGTCCAGGCGTAGAGGTAGTGCTTGCCGTCTGCGCTGCATTGACCCGTTTCGGGCAATACCACGTTTTCCGCCAGCAGTCTATCGTACGTTTTTGCCTCCCAAAGCGTTCCTTCCTGCTCCGAGAGCGTGATTCCTCCCAAATCGACGGTCACTTGATAATAGGTTTTCGCATTCTTCCAGTAAGCGTACACGGTGAGATTGCCCGCGACGGGAATTACCGTTTCCACGCGTTCGCCCGCGCCATTCGGCGCCGTCGTCCAGTATGCGAGGAGATATTCCCCGTCCTCGGTCAGCGTATTCTGATAGCCCAAAGCGTAGCTTTCACCGTACTTCACGCCGTCGGAGAGAAGTATCTCCGTCTTGCCGTCGAGCGGGTATTCGCTGACGAGGGTGAGCGTGATATCCTTCCAGATCGCCGTGGCGGTCAAATTGCCGCTCGGCAGGAAAGCGAAGTCGGGCGCGACCTCTCTGCCGTCCGAAAGCGTCCAGCCGACAAGATACTTCGTCTTATCCGCGGAGATCACGGTGTCCGCGGCAAGAATGATTTCCTGCGTATTCGTATCGAGAACTTCGATGATCTGATCTTCCCGATCGCCGTAAACGACCGTCGTGGTATACACGTCGCCCCAGACCGCATAGAGGGTGATCCCCTCGAGGGGCACGGTGATTTCGGAAAGGATATTCTCTTTCCTGCCGTCCGTCGACCAGCCGACGAAGTACTTTTTGCCCTCCGCCGTCTCGATCGTGCCCTCGATGGCGGGCAGCTCGTACACGGAGCCGAGGTCGCGGTTCACCGTCTTTTGATAGCTGTCCCCCTTTCGCTTGTAGCCTTCTACGGGCAGACCGCTCGTGTCGAAGGTGATCGCGATAGAAGGCGTCTCGTAGTGGCTGTCCAAAAGACTGCCGTTCGTCACGTGATATTCCCAGTAATCCAGCTTTTTGCCGTCCACTTCGGCGGGAAGGTTGACCTTTTCCGCAAAGAGCGCGGTATTGTCGAGGGAAGTCACGAAATTTTCGCTCGCGGAGGGATAGGAGAGGTCGGCGGACAGGTTGAGCACGGAGATCTTCGTCTTGAACTGCAAGCGATTCAGCGTGTTGTCCCCGCCGTAGCCGATCGTGAGGTCGAGATCGCCCAAAATGCCGTTCGTGAGGTTGTGACCGTTGAGCACGATATGGAATCCGCCGTTCGTCTGCGCGAAGGTTTCCAAATAATTGCCGTAGTCGAGCGTGTTCGGCGCGCTCTCGGAAGAATCGCCGTCCTCGCCGATCTGACTGTTGATGAGGCTCGACGTATTCAAAATAAATTTGAGCTGCGCCTTGATGTGCGAGAAGAAGTAATCGAGGGACATTTCGCGTACGATGGTTTTATCCACTTTGCTGAACCACTCCCACTCCGTCGTCGTTCTCGAAATGAGAACTTTGCTCTCGCCGCCCAAGGGGATATGAACGGTGATCGTCGTCTCCGTATCGGCGTTGATCGCGCCGAGGAAATAGCCGATGGAAAGGTGAATGTTGATATCCACGCCGATCGTTTCGCCCTTTTCATTTTCGAGAATCTCCACGCCGATCTGCGTGGGAACCTTTTCGAGCGAGAGGGAGCCGAGGGAAGCGTTGATCACTCCCGCCACGTGATAACTCGTCTCGACGGCGTAGTTCTCTTCGCCCTGCGGCTGATAGACCGCCGTATTCACGAGCATTTCGACGAGATGGATCGCGTCGGACGCGCTGATGTATTCGCTCTCCGAAGGAATATTCGGCGTGATCACATTATAATTGAGATTTTTCACGATGAGTTCGCTCACGCTCGCCGCGGCTCCCCCTGCGCCCGAAGAGGTGAGCGCGGAGAAGATGAGTTCCTGCAACACGCCTTTTATGTCTATGCCGTCGCCGATAAAGGCGGAAAGTTTGTTTTGGAACACCTCGTTACCTTTGAGGAATTCGTCGAAGAAGTCCGTCTCCACGCCGAGGAGCTTGCAGGCGATGCCGAGGATTTCCCCCATCTCCTGCGTGCCGATGGAGAGGCGCAAGGGCTTTTTCTCCGCCACGCCGTCCGCATAACGAGAGGCGGAAACGTACAGATCGCCCTCCGCGACGGTGATCTTCATATACAGATCGTCGTCCGTCTCGGTTGCCCCCTCTCCCCGCGTCAAGGTGAGGTCGATGGCGAGATAGAGGCGCTTGAACTGTTCGAGCAGGGTGAGTCTTTGACCGTTCTCCTCCACGATCCAGTTTCCGTCCTTCATATTGCCGTTTTTCAACTGAACGGACGCCGAAACGTGGAAACGAGGATCGCTGTTGCCCTCCAAATAGCTGTCAAAGGTTACGTGAAAGGAGACGTCTTCGCGGTTGAGGTCGAGGATATCCCCCGTCACGGGCATGACCGTTCTGCCGCCCGCGCGATACAGGCGAAGGGATACGGGCTTTTCCAAGCCGTCCATCTGCAACTGCACGCAAAGGTGCGGCGTATTCGTGCGCACGAAACTCATTTCGAGTAGCGCCTCGCCCTGCATGGGGATATCGAAAGCCTTCAAAAGCTCGTGCATCGCCACGCGAAGGGATAGCGCGTCCTGCGTGTTTTCAATCTTCAAGAGGGAGAGAATATCTTTATTCAGAATCTCCTTCACCAAAGCGGTTATCTGCGAGGCGATGCTTTCCGCCTGCTCGCCCTCGCCGTACACTTCTTGCGCCGCGCCCCGCAGGAAGGCGTAAAGGTCGTCGAGCTCTATCTTCATGTGAACTTGGTCGACGGAGAAGATGACTTTTTTCTCCTCTTCCGCAAGATCGCACCAAAGCTCGATCGTCTTGCCGCCCATATCGAGCGTTAAAAGCATGGTTCCATTCTTGTCTACGAGCAGGGTTGCAGCAATCCCTTCGTAGGTGAAGTAGACTTCCGCACCCTCGGAGATACATTTTGTGACGAAATCGTAAAGCTCCTTGCCGTCCTGATAGGTCACGACGGTATAGCCTTCCGTTTCGGGCTGGGCGATTTCCTTGCCCTCCCCGCTCGATATCGTGAGCGTTGCCTGCAACGCGATATCCGAATAGGTGAACTCCTCCACCCGCGCGGTCAGCTCGCCGCTCTCCGAGAGAGAGAACGCCACTTCGCAATTTTCGATATACTTCGCAAGGTTGAGGCGGAATTCCTCCTCGTCCGCCGCGGAGCCGCCGAGAATCTCGAGCACCGTCGCCGCGATTTCCGCGTAGTCGGGTTCTCCGCTCGTCGCCCCGCCGAACAGGTCGTTCAGCAAGCCGTTTACTTCCTCCGCCGTGCAGGTGATCTGCGTGTTCAGCGCGGGAAGAATCACGCGCACGCCCTCGCCGTAGCAAAGGTAGATCGTCTCGTTCTCTATCGTGAGCCGCACCGCGACGGCGAGCTCTTCCTGCCAAATCACGCTCGCCTGCGCGCCGAGCGCTATGCCCGACGCCTCGCCCGTGAGGGTGATCGATAGATTTTCGCTCGAAATCAATTCGATAAAGGCGGGGAGCCGTTCGGCTATCAGCGTGTCGAGGGAAATTGTCGTGGCAAAGTTCACCTTTTCCACTTCGCTCCCGCCCGCTGTAAGCGTGGCGTTTAACGAAAGTTCCCCGTAGCTC
>CAMFEK010000034.1 GCA_945949395.1 uncultured Clostridia bacterium | reverse complement strand
ATACGTACTTCATTGCGCGACTCCTTATAAATTAATGAACTTACTGTTTTAAGAAATTATACCATTTCTGTCACAATTTGTCAACGCAAAATTCGTTGAGATTTACTTTTTTCGATAAAGACCCGTTCCGAATGCGGGCAAAACGACCTCGCTTAACGCAACCGTGCCGCCGTGGAGCAGATCTTCCGCCTCGCCATCACCCAAACGATAGCGTTCTTCGGCGTCGGAAAGATTAAAACAGGCGACGAAAGTTTCGTTTTCCGCCTCCCTCGCAAACGCCATTTTGCGGTTCTGCGCCTCGATCTTACGGTACCCCCCGTAGGAGAGCGCTTTCGAATGCTTGCGAACGGCAACGAGCTTTTTGATAAACTCGTAAAGTTCGGGATTCGCACCCTTATCGATATCGTCGATACGGGGACGGAGCTTGTAATCGAAATCGGATTTATCCCCTTCCGCGCCGTATTCGCTGCCGTAATAGACGCAGGGAATACCGGGAATCGTGAAGAGCAAGAGATACAAGTTGAAAATTTTCCGCTTATCCCGAAGGGCGGTGTAGGCGCGGAGCACGTCGTGATTATCCACGAAGTTAAACAGGTGTTTGCCCGTGTAGAGACACCAGTTAAAATTGCCGAACAGGCGATTGACGGAATACTCGATCTCGCAGAAATTATCCGAATTGACGGAGGAGACCATTCCCTTGAAACATTCGTAGTTGGTGATGGAATCCAGGCGATTCGGCGCGATATTTTGCGCAAAATTCTGAATATGGATAACCTCCCCCATCAAGAAGAAATCTTCTCTTTTCTCTCGCACGGTGGCGCGCAACAGTTCGAAAAACCAAGGCGGGAGCAGATAGCTCACGTCGAGGCGAAGTCCGTCGATGTGAAATTCGTCGATCCAAAAGCGGACGGCGTCCAGGAGGTATTTTTGAAGGTCCTGATTCTCCAAACGGAGCTTGACGAGCTCGTTATGCCCCTCCCAGTTTTCATAGGAAAAGCCGTCGTCATAGTTGTTGTTCGACCAAAAATCGACGTTGAACCAAAAACGGTAAGGGGTGCCTTCCCTGTATTTTTTTACTTCCTGAAAGGGTGCAAACGCTCTGCCGACGTGATTGAACACGCCGTCGAGAACGACGCGAATCCCTGCCCGATGCAAATCGTCGACGAGCGCCTTAAACTCCTCGTTGGTGCCGAGTCGGCGGTCGATCTTAAAAAAGTCCACCGTATCGTAGCCGTGCGTTTCGCTCTCGAACAGCGGATTGAAGAGAACGGCGTTTACGCCGAGCTCTTTTAAGCGGGGAATGTCCTCTTCGATTTTGTTTAAGCGGTGGCGCGTCTCGCCGAAATCGTTTTCGCGCTCGGCGCCGCAATAGCCCAAAGGATAAATCTGATAGAATACGCTTTCCTCAAACCACATCGTCAGCTCTCCACAATCTCCATCGAATAGGTATTTTGATACGTCTCACCGGCGGGCAAATGCGTCATATCCTGCTTACTCTCAAAGGCGTCCACCTTGCCGACGGACGCGGGGAGAGCCGACCAAGGCTCCAAGCAGAGGAAGGGCGCTTGCGTCTTGGGCTTATGCCACAATCCCATATACTTCAAATCGGGATAGGAAAAACGTATTTCGTCTTTCGTGTGTTTCCCCTTTACGACAGCGAGCCCGCCCGTATTCTTCAACACGATCGCGTCGCAGTCGAACAGGTCGTGCCGCAGGGCAACCGCGCGATCCGTTAAGGGATACGCAGGCTCCTCCCCCGTCATAAAGCAATCGTCGCTCATGAGGCATTGACGAACGTCGCCCGCATTGGGAAATTCCACGAAATAATCCTCAAACGCGCCGCCGTCAAAGGGTACGTGAAAGCCGGGATGACCGCCCACGCCGAAAATCATTTCCCTATCACCCGTATTTTCCACCTTGAGAAGTACGGAAAGTCTGTTTTTTTCCAACGCATACGTGACGGAAAAACGGAACGCAAAGGGATACTGCGCGCGCGTGACTTCGCTGTCGGAGAGGGAAAACGTCATGCTGTTTTCCGTATTCTCCGTCAAGGCGAGCTCGCTGCGGCGCACGAATCCGTGCAGGAGCATTTCGTACGTGTTGCCGCCGTAGGTATATTGATTGTTGATCATTCTGCCGATGATGGGGAAGAGGTTGTACGCTCTGCCCGTCCAGAATTGAGGGTCTCCCTGCCAAAGATATTCCTTGCCCGTCTTTTTGGAACGAATGCTTTTCAGTTGCGCGCCCGCGCTTTCCGCTTCGACGACCAAGTATTCATTTTCAATTTTTCCGATCATACGATACCTCGCTTTTTTATTCAAACGCATACATTATACCACTCGTTGCCGCCCCTGTCAAGGGGGCAATTTTCTTTCCTTTCGCCGAAAACGCGCCGAGGCGTATTGACAGGGAGGGCGTATCGTAGTATAATCGATACGATCAAATCATCCGAACGGGTGAAACGAGGTCAAGAACCGCATCGGATGAAAGGAAGTGCTTTTATGAAAAAATATTTGAACGTATCGTTTATTTACGCGATCGCGGCGATGGTAGGCGGAGTTTTTTACCGTGAATTTACCAAGTTCATGGGCTTTGAAGGGGTAACCCTCTTAAGCAAAGTACATACGCATTTATTTATGCTCGGCATGCTCGTATTCCTCGTCGTCGCGCTGTTCGCGCAAAATAACAAGCTCGAAGAAATCAAGATTTTCCGCGTCTTTTTCGGCGTATACAATTCCGGCGTGGCTCTCACCGTCGTCATGATGGTCGTAAGAGGGATCCTTCAGGTTTGCGGTACGCCTCTTTCCTCCGGAGCAAGCGCCGCCATCTCGGGCATTGCGGGAATCGGTCATATTCTCTTAGGCGCAGGAATCGTTCTGCTCCTTATCTCTCTCAAAAATGCGGCAAAAATCCAAAAGTGATCGTATGAGCAGGCGTCCGCCGTTTTATGTAAAAAAGCGCACTCTGCTCGCCGTAGCCGGCGCGGTATGGCTGGCGGCGGGCATCAACGTCACAAGGCTCGGGATCCTGTCCTATCTCGAACTTTCCGCCGTTGCCGCGTGGCACATTTTTCTTTCCGTCGTCGTCTTTTGCTCTTTCGGATTTATGAAAAAAATTTACGGGTAAGCAGTCTTTGAACTGCCTACCCGTTTTTTTAAGGCAAAGAAGTATTCTGTTATGGTGCGGGGTTGCCTTAATCTTCGCAGAAAGCGAGGAACGCTTTGTGCGTCTCGTAAAGATCCGCTTTGGAGATCAGCTCGTAGGGAGCGTGCATGGAAATGACGGGAACGCCGACGTCGATGGTGTCGATGTTCAGCTTGGCGATGAACTTCGCCACCGTGCCGCCACCGCCGATATCCACCTTACCGAGTTCTCCCATCTGCCAGACGACGCCCGCGTCGTTAAGCATCTTTCTGATTGCGCCGACGTACTCTACCGTCGCGTCGTTGCTGCCCGACTTGCCGCGCGCGCCCGTAAACTTCATGAGGGCGACGCCGGAGGAAAGATAGCCCGTGTTATTGGACTCGTAAACGTCGGAGAAGTTGGGGTCGTATGCGGAAGTTACGTCCGCAGACAGGCACATGGAACGGGAACGCATCTGCGCCGCATTGACGCCGAAACTGTCGGCGACGGCGTTCAAAAGATCGGTCATCAGATCGCAGGACATGCCCGTCACGGAATCGCTGCCCACCTCTTCCTTATCGGCGAGAATGGAAAATACGGTATGTTTGGTTCCTTGGCACTGCATCAAAGCGGTAAATTCGGGATAGGAACAAACCCTGTCGTCGTGACCGTAGCCGCCGATGAGCGCTCTGTCCAAACCGACGTCTTTCGCCTTGAACGCGGGCACGGCACAAAGGTCCGCGCTCAAAAAATCCTCCTCTTCCATGCCGTATTTCTCGTGCAAAAGATTCAAAATATTCTGCTTTACGGGATCCTTTTCCGTTTCCTTGTCGGGAATGGAACCGATCCAGATATTGAGCGTCTCCCCGTCTATCACTTCCGACGCCGTCTTTTGCATCTGCTTTGCCGCCAGATGCGGCAAAAGATCGGACACGTAGAACACGGGATCCCCTTCCTCCTCGCCGATGCGAATTTCGATGGAACTGCCGTCCGAAAGCATCACCTTGCCGTGCAAGGAAAGAGGGATCGCCGTCCATTGATATTTTTTGATGCCGCCGTAATAATGCGTTTTGAGAAGAGCCTGCGAGGACTTTTCGTATAACGGATTCTGCTTGATATCGAGTCTGGGCGAATCGATGTGAGCCGCCATGATGCGCACGCCGTCCGTTGCGGGGTTCTCCGTTCCGATCCGCATGAGATAGAGATTTTTATTGCGGTTGTTATAATACTTTTTATCGCCGGGATTGAGTTTTTCACCCAAATTGTAAGCCGTATAGCCCTGTTTTTCCGCTTCGGCGATGAGATATTTCACCGCTTCGCGCTCCGTTTTCGATTCGTCGAGAAAGGTCTTGTAGCCTTCCGCGTAATCGAAAATTTCCTTTAATTTTTCCGCCGTCGATTCCTTGAAAATGTTTTTCTTTTGATAGTTATACATATTTGATTCACTCCTTCTGCCTCTTATTTTATCATAGTTTCTCAAGAAAAGCAAGGGGAATGCGAAGATCTATCGACGAAATTCCCTTTGCGGAAGAAAACGCGCAAAGAAAAAGGGCTTCCTCTTTCGAAGAAGCCCGTTTCCATGATGGATTGACGCAAGGAGGAGGTCAATGAATTAGTTTTCTTTATTCTTAACCACGCGGATAACCGTCCATGCCGCGCCTGCAACGATTGCCGCGCCGAGGATAACGTCTGCTACGATCAAACCGATTCTCCAAGGAGAAGTCTTATAGCGGATGATCGCGCCGGGCGCTGCCCCCTGCATCAGATTAGAGTTTGCATAAGCGTAACCGACGTTCTTCATCGCTCTTCTGACGCAGTTATAGTAAGTAGCGGTGCTTTCATCGGTCAAGGTAGGCGTCTTGAAATCGAGAGCCGTTTTCAATCCCATGAAGTGCATTCTGACGTCCGTTCCTGCGCGGAGCAGCTTATCTACGTTGCCGGGCATAGCTTCAAGACCCATATCCGTAGAGAACACGCCCTGGAAGCCCCATTCGCCACGGGTCATTTCGGTAATCAATTCATAACTTGCCGCCTGCCAATCGGTACCGATATGCGTTGCGGCGCCCATCAAGCCGGAGCAGCCTCTGATAGTCTTGGTTGCGATCGTACCGTTTTCATCGGCAATATAGTTGATGGTCTTTCTCGCTTCCTTAACGGCGATCTCGAACGCCTTCATATCCGTTTCGCGATAGGCCTGTTCGGTACACCATGCGATCATGGAAGTGCAAACGCCTTCATAGGAGTGCCAGCCGAAGTGCTTCAAGTAAACGACCAAGCCCTTCTGTTCCGCGCCGGATACGGTCTGCGCGCAGATCTTACCGGTCAAAACGGGGTCCTCGGAATAATACTCGAAATTTCTGCCGTTGAAGGGCGATCTATGCAGGTTTGCGGCAGGTCCGTACCAACCGTTGATACCTACTTCTTTCTGAAGAGCTTCTTCGCCGATCGCTTCGCCGTACTCGTATGCCAACTTCACGTTGAACGTAGCGGCTACCAAAGGCTCCGCACAGTATGCGCAAGTGTCGAATCCGCCGCCGGTACCCGTCAAGCCTAAGCCTTGAGGACCGTCATGGTCGTTGGTGGCAGGCTTACCGATAGAAGCGACCTCCTGCGTGCAGAACGCTTTCAGGATCATCGCGAGCGCCTCTTCATAATCCAACTGATCCAACAATTCGTCCCAACGCGCGTCGTAGTAGTCGAGACCTCTCAATTCGACCAAGCTGATGCCGTTGTCCTGCTTGATTTTCGGCATTTCTTTCGTATAGACCTTAGAGGTCTCCGTCTCGCCGAGCTTCGCGTCCGTCTTATAATCGAAGCCGCGCATTTCCTTTAAGTACTGCTCCGCAAGCGATCTGTTTGCAGCGGGCGCGGTAGGGAAGGTATTCTTCCAATCGGCTCTCGTAAAGATGGTTGCTTCGGGACCTTCCATATAATCGGAAATCTGATCGAAGCGGTTGGTTGCCGCGATAAATTTTGCATCCTTATCCGCCAAAGCCTTTGCCGGGAAGCCCAAGGAATTTCCTTCGTTGTCCAACTGAGACTGTGCCGCAATTTCCGATTTTCTGGGATTACTATTCGTATAGAATATGGACTGACCGATCGTCGTGGTCTTGGCGTCCCACGCTTCGTGGCTGTTTTTACCCAAAGTAATGGTGTATTCCCCCTCTTCGAGCATATAGCAACCCTTCGTGCCGTCGCCGTTATCGTGCTTATACGAGTAGGAAGCCATTTCTTCCTTATCGAATTCCAGCGTTACGGTAGCCTTCTTGCCCGCCTTAACCTCTACCTTATCGAACGCAACCAAATTCTTGACTGCCTTTTCGATGTGCATATCTTTATCGTACTGCGTATAAGGCGCGGTGTAGTAAATCTGGACGACTTCTTTACCGTCTCTGTCGCCGGTGTTGGAAACTTCAACGTCGATCGTGATCTTATCGCCGAAATCGTTCATTCCGGTGATTTTCTGATCGAAGGTCGTGTAAGACAAGCCGTAGCCGAAGGGATAGTTTACGGCACCCTTCGTCTTTAACGAACCGTCCTTGTTCAATTCACCGTAAGTGAAGGAAGAATCCATTTCGTCTGCCGTTTCGTAGTACCGGTATCCGTAATAGATCCCTTCTTCGTATTCATAGTAGTAAACGCCATTTTGACCGTTCCACAAGGACAAATCGGTGGTGTTGACGTACTGATGATCGCCGAAGTTGATGATGGAAGGATTCTTCAAGATATCGTTATCCCAAATATCAACCGTTCTGCCGGAAGGATTCACGTCGCCGACCAAGATATCGCCCAAGGAATCGAAGCCCATCGAACCGGGACCGGAGATCCACAAAATGGAATCGCATTCGTATTCACCCGCCATCAATTCCTCGATTTCCATAATGTTGGACGAATTGAGTACGGCTACGACGTTCTTGCATTTGGATTTTGCCAGCTTGATGGTTTCCTTTTCGGTATAGGTCAACGCCAAAGCGTGCCTCGTGCCGTCGGAATATTCTTTGTCATACAAATTGCCGCCTTCCCCTGCGTTTCTGCCGATAAATACGATAGCCGTGGAGGATGCCGTATCGTTTAACAAACCGTCGTAAACGCTCGTTTCATAGTTGAAGATGGTGGGATCTGCCCCATTGAACGCACCGCCACCTGCGGTAGCCTGTCCGCCGTCCAAAATCTTTTTCACGGGGGTAGAATCGCTTAAAAGCTTGTTGGAAACCGCTTTATTCACGTTGAAATGTTTTTCCAATCCTTCAACAGCTGTCACTACATAGTCCTTGCTGGTGTCTACGGCACCGGAACCGGTCCCGCCGTATACGGGATCCTTATAACGATAGCCGAAAGGAACGACGTTTGCCTTCTTCTGCAAAGGCAAGGTGTTGTTGGAGTTTTTCAACAATACGATACCTTCATCCGTAATCTTCTTCGTCAATCTTGCCGCGTTCATCAAAGAACCGTTTTCGCCCATTGCGGTAGGACATACTTTTTTATAGTATTCCGTATCCCACTTTTCAGCGCCGACGACGTTGACGACTTCTCTGTCGCCTCTACCAAGGTAAGTGTCCAAGCTCTGCGCCCAAACGTTTGCTTCTACGTTGGCGACGATTACCAATGCCGTGGAAACCGCAAGAACAGGTGCCATGATGGAAACGAACTTTTTATTGCTCATCTTTGCCATAACTTATCACTCCTTTATTTTTTGAGGACGTTCTGCCTCTGAACGCGTTTATCTTACAATAGGAGAAAAAGCTTTGCAATACCCTTGGCATACTCGGGGGATAACCCGTACATAAGTTGTTATTTTCGTGAAAGAAAAAAGTTCGCTTTATGAAAAAACGAACTTTTTTTATTTTTATCTTTGAAAAAATATATCCAGGTTAAAGATATCGTCGTCGACGGTGATCGTCATCGAGCCGTCATACTTGTTCGTGATATTATACATCGATTTGATGCCGAAGCCGTGCGACATCTTGTCTTCCTTATTCGTTTCGGGAATACCGTCCGATATCTTGATTTGCCCGTTGAACGTATTTTCCAGATGAACGGAAACGTACTGATCCGTTCCCTTCACCGTCAAGGAAATTAACCTCGGCTTTCCCTCTTCCTGACGACGAACCGCTTCGATCGCGTTGTCGATCGCATTGCCGAACAGCGAGAACAAATCGTAAACGTCCATAAAGGACAGCTTTTCCCCGTCGACGATGCAGTCAAACTCGATGCCGTACTGATAACAAAGCATGACTTTTTGCGTTAAAATGATATCCAACGTATCGTTCCCCGTTTTGGCGATACTGTCAAAGATGAAAATCTTGTCGGAAATATCTTTCTTTTCGCTTTCGGTCAGAGCATATTTTCCATCCATCACCACGTTGATCCTGTGCTTTAAGTCGTGCAACGACGAAAGCGTCGCGCGGAAGACCTCGTACTGTCGAATATTTTCTTTATACAGTCCGTTGATGATTTCGTTTTCCTTTTCCAGATATTCCTGTTCGAGCATACCCGACAAAATATATACGGCGAGAATACTCGTCGCCAGATTATATAAATCGGTAATCGAGATGACCATGGCGGAAGAGCTTTCCCCGGTAAACATGGCAAGCGAGCTTAACACGATGTTCAACAAAATGATGACCGACGTTAAAACAACCACTCTTTTCTTGCTCATTACCAATTTCATTTTGGAATTGCGCAAGAAGAAAAACATAATCAACGTGTATTCCACAACTACAATTGCGAAATGGAACGCAGCGTAAAACGGATCGGAAAAACGAACGTCGCCCGCAAAAATAAACGGCCTTAAGATGGCGTCAATCGTCCCCGCCAGATGATGCAGCGAATATCCGCCTACGGCGCAGAATAAATAAGCCGTAAAACGACCTTTCACGCAAAAGACGACGGAAAAGAATTCCAAAGCCAACAGATAGACGTACATAAAAATTGAATATGCCCATTTTCCCCAGAAATTAGAAATGGGGATCAGCGGAAAGAAGAATGCAAGCATAACGCCGAGCACGGTACTCAGCAGCAAACGGAGCAGATAGCTCTTTCTCTTCGGCAAAACGGAGGCAAACAATTGCGCCACGAAGACAGTTTCCAAATAGATGATGACGTTGATATAATTGATATATTCAAACACTAAATCGTCCCTCCCAGATAACGAGAAAATTCGCTCATAAAATCTTTTTTGCGGTTTCTGCTGATTTGCAGCGTTTCGCCGTTATCCAGCAATAAGTCGTACTTGTCAACGCCGACAATGTGACGAAGGTTGACGATAAAGCAATAGTTCGGTCGCGCAAACAGCGCGTTCTTCAACTGTTCCTCTACGTTTTTCAACGCCCCTCGCTCGACGATCACTTCGTCTTTGGTATGATACAAAATATCGTGTTTCTGCACTTCGACGTAGATGATATTTTTCGATTTGATGATTTTTTTACCGCCCGCCAACACGACGTTAACGTTCAATTTTCGATTGCGTTTCCAATGGCGCAAAATGCGCTTCATTTTTTCGGAAAAAATATCCTTTTCGACGGGTTTCAACATAAAATCGAGGGCGTCCACTTCATATCCGTTGATGGCAAACTGTCCTAAATTTGTCAAAAACACCAAAATCACGCGTTTATCCTTTTTGCGAAGCTCGCGGCTGATCTCCAACCCGTTCCCATCGGGAAGCTCAATATCCATAAAGACAATATCGTACTGCCCGATAAAATCAGATAAAAAATCATTACCCTTTTCAAAAACCGTCAACTCGGTCTCCAAGCCTTTCTCCGCCTGATAATCTTGCAAAACCGCACAGAATCGCTCGGTATCCTTTGCATTATCTTCTACCATCGCAATTTTTATCATATCTCATCTCCCCCCAAAAAAGAATTGACGAAAACACCCTTTCGATTCCATTCTTTCTCATTCCTATTATATCATATCATAGTTTTCATTTCAAGACTCACCTCAAAAAATCCTGCTTTTTACGGCATAACCTGAAGAATTTTTGACATAAGTTGTATGCAAAAAAAATCCTTGCCTTCTTACAAGGAAAACAAGGATTTTGAAACTATTTATTTCTTTTTACCCACGCCGAGATAGTTGGAGATAATACTTAAGATCATACAGACGAGGAATACCCCTGAGAAGGTTACTCCCATGAAGGCGTTGCCACCGATAAAGTTGACGCCGTTCCACACGTCGGATAAAGGACCGATGGTGGCGCGAAGCAGAAAGCCGAGCCCCGCGGCGTAGAAAGCGGAAACGACGAGCCCCGAAAGGGAGTGTCCGCAGACGATCACGTACGCCTCCGCCGCCACGGCGAGCGCGATCATCACGCAGACGACGGGCGAAAAGGTTCTATCCGCGTCGGAATGGTCGAGGACGATATACAAAATCAATCCGATGAATCCGATCGCGCAAGCTAAAAGTGAAACGTAAAATCCTTTTTCTCTGTTTTTAAGCATGTTCTTTCTCCTTTTTCTCATTCCATGCGCTCACCGCGTACAGGGCAGCCGTCGTCACGGTCGCCGCGCCGAACACGCAGCATACGGCGATCAGGGCGGGTTGCCACCAGTAAACGGTGTTCTCGATTTTGCTATCCTTCGTCAGTCCGTTGATCAGAATCGAACGGGAATGCGCATAATAGAAGTGCTTGTTGGCAAGCTGCATACGGGAAAGAAGATTCCCGTCGTCCGTCGTCTTGACGAGTTTTACGAGTTCATCGATGCGGGAAGTATCGCTGAGGAACAAGTCCGTTCCCGCTTCCAGACATTCGCGGGCGTGGAAATAATCGGAGGCGTCCTTTGCCGAATCGGTGATGTTGATGCCCTGAAAGCCCCATTCTTCGCGGAGTATCTCCGTCTGCAAAGCCTTGCAGGCGGGAGACGCGGTGAGACCGATCCGATTATAGGAGGACATGACGCCGAGCCCCGCGCCGTCGGAAAGGCAACCCTCAAAAGCCCTTAAGTACAGTTCCCGACAAGCCTGTTCGCTCGCAAATACCGCGACGCCGTGGCGGTTGGTTTCCTGATCGTTCAAGGCAAAATGCTTAAATCCCGTAATGACGCCCTTTTTGCTCATTTCGTTTGCCTGAAGCAATGCCATGGTATACGCCATGTTGCCGTCCTCCGAGTAATATTCGGAATTTCTCCCGAGGTATTGACAGCGATGCAGATTATTGCCCGGTCCGAACACCATCGTATAGCCGGCATAGAGGGAATCTTCCCCGTAGAAGGCACCCCTCTCGACGGCAAGCTCCGGATTGAAGGTGCAGGATAATACGATTTCGTCGGGATAGAGGGTGCAGGCTTTTCCGTTTCCCGCTTTATAGGTACCCGCGATCCCGTTAGGCCCGTTGGTGGAGGCATTCTGCTCCTTTCCGATTTGCGGAATCGCCGCATTGCCGCGGTTATCCCCGATGATGGTGGCAAGCTGCCTTGTGGTGAGCTGACCGATAAAATCCTCCCACTTTTCATCGTCGAATGCGACCTCTCTCATTTCCACCAGAACGAGATCCTTGCTTTCACCCGTTGTCATGGAAGAGGCGCTCGGCGCGGAAGCGGGAATCTCATAAGTCTGTCCGTCAAGATAGTCTGCCATTTCCTCCGTAACGGGAAGCGTTGCGATCGTTTCGGGGAAGGTGTTCCAATCGGAACGCGTCAGATAGGTGACGGAATCCTTCAGCCAGTAATTGACGTCCGCATCCTTTAGCTTGTTGCAAACGACTTCCCCCGTAACGCGAGAGGTCGCATAGGTCGTGTTGTCGTAATCCTTCAAGGTGACGCGGACGGCTTTTTCGGCATTTCCCGAAACGGAATTTCCCTTTTCGTCCGTCAACCCCTCGGTGACGCCCTTGCACGAAAGGATGTTATTCAGGGCGTCATGCGCGTCGTTTCCGATGGCAAAGGTATATTCTCCCGCGTCGAATACATAGCAGCCGAGCTTATCGGGGTCTTTCCCGTTGACGGCGTTGCTATCGTAGGCGGCAAACAGATAATCGTCAACCTCCAAGGTGTATTCCTTGCTCTCCCCCTTCGCCATTGCGTCCGTTTTCGCAAAACCGATGAGCTGAATAGCGGATTTTTTCGCCTGCCCCGTTTCGTAGGGAAGGGAGGCGTAGAGCTGAATGGCGGACTTCGATTTTCCGTCGTAGACCGCCGAGCCGTTATTCGTCACCTGTACCTTGGCGACGACCTTGTGCTTTTCTCGGTCCCATTCGATACTCTTGACCTCCTGCGTGAAGTCGGAATAGGAAAGCCCGTAGCCGAAGGGGTAAGCCATCTCTTGCGCATAGTTCCATCCGTTTTCGGAGGCAAAGACGCCCGCATTCCCCGTCGCGTTGGAAAGTCCCAACACCTGATCGTGATATCTCGTTTCATAGTATTTATAACCGACGTAAATATCTTCGGCATAGACGACGTATTTGTTCTGATATTTATAGGATGCGGAATCTCTGCCCTCGAAGGTGAAATCCCCGAAATTTTGTGCGGCGGGCGCAGACAGCGAGTCCGTCGCATAGGTATCGGCGAGATGCCCCGTGACGTCCGCTTTCCCCGTAAGCAGGTTGGCAAGACCGATAAAGCCGTAATTACCCGTCGCGCTGAAGACGAGGCAGGCGTCGATGCCGTATTCTTCCCGCTCGATCCATTCCATATCCATGGCAAAGGGAGAGTTCAATAATACGACGGTCTTTTTGAACTTTCCGCACTCCTTTATCATCTTCAAGAGATCTTTTTCCTCCTGATGCAGGGAAAGAAGAGGCACGCCGCTCTTATCACACATGTCCAGATCGACCCCTTCTCCTCCGTACCTCGTCAAAAAGACGAACGCCACGTCGTTATAATCACTCGAAAAAGAACGCTTTAACTCTTCCGTGTAGAAAGAGACGTCCACTTCCCCGATGGAGGACTGTCCGGGCACGGAAGAGGATACCCTCGAAACGGAGCTGTTGACGTAGGCGTCGAACATCGTCTTGTTGACGGAAAAGCCCGCATCGGTAAAGGCGTCCCAAAGCGTTCCGCCGACGGTGGGATCAAAAGTTGCCTGTCCCGCGTTGGTGCGGTAAACGGGGTCCTTTACCGAGTTGCCGAAAAAGGTTACTCTCCTCTCGTTTTCCCTTAAAGGCAGGGCGTCATTTTCGTTGCGTAAAAGAACGGTCCCCTCCTCCATCGTCTGAATACAATGCGCCTTTTCGTCCGCTACAAGGCGATCGCTGTTTTCTTTGTTTAACGCGCCGTAACTGCTCTCATAATAAGCGGTGTTGCCGTCTCCCTGATTGACGGTCGCGCCAAGTCCGAGCGCCGAGTTGACGTAACCGCTGTAATAAAAGGCGGCAGAGGTCATCGACAGGCTGATGGCGGAAAAAAGAGCCAAAAGGGAAGTCGTTCCCGCAAAAAATTTTTTCTTGTTCATCGTCTCGTCTCCTGATAAAATAATAAAGAAGGTATCGCTACCTTCCTTATTATTTCACAGATTGATTCAACCTTCAATAGTCCCTGACGAATTGTCGTTTTTATTACTTGAATCGTCCTTGGACAGGAGCAAGAGAACGTCCATTTCAAACACGTTCAGCGCTTCGTCTATCGATATTTTCACCGTTCCGCCGTTCTTTTCCACCGTGTTTTGAATGGAAATCAAGCCGTAACCGTGAAGTTCCTTTTGCTTTTTTCTCGTGACGATCTTTCCGTTTTTATAAGAAAGCTGACCGTCAAAGGGATTATCCTCGTGAATCAAGAGCATATTCCCGATCTCCTTCATGGAAAAGGATATGATGCGCTCCTTTTCGGGAAGTTTGAGTACGGCTTCGATCGCATTATCCAAAATATTGCCGACGAGAGAATACAGCTCCGCCTTGGTGAGCGACGTCTTGTGCTCTACGTGAGCCGTCGGCATGAGCATGATGCGATTCTTTTCACAGAAGAGCATTTTTTCGGTGAGTACCAGATCGATCGTCTTATCACCCGTGTCCATCATGGAATCGTAAATAGATATTTTTTCCAAAATGGGATCGATATCCTCCTTTTCGAGCAGCCGCTCGCCCGACAGCACGGGCGTGAGCATCTTCTTTAAGTCGTGATACTTCACGTCGAGAGCGCTCGCCGTGGAATAAAAGAGATTATACTGTTCTTCACTCTTTTTATTGAGTTCCTTGACGACTTCCAGCTCCGTTCTGTTCTTGCTCGACTGAAAGATGGAAAATAAGAGCAGAAAAAGCACGACGCACACCGCCACATCGTAGAGTCGGACGATGATCTTTTGCTCCGCCTCGAAACCGAAATTATTGGTAAAGTGCGTTAAGATATTGAAAACCGCAAACGCGAGCACGATGGGCGGGAACAGATTTTTCCGATCGATATTTAAGGTTCTGTCCTTCACGCTATAATAAAAGAAGAAAAACAGGAGGGCGTACAATGCGAGGTTGATTCCCACAAACAGAAGAAAATACGCCAAACTGTAAGGGCGGTACACCATTCCTTCCACCTTGAGCACGGTTCCCGACAAAATAGAGAGCGTCTCTCCCAAATGAGTCGCCGTATAGCCGCCGACGGCATAGAGCGTCGCCTCGCTGAACGTGCAGTAGAAACACAGTTTATTGACCGACAGCACGGCGAGAAAGCTCAAAAGAGCGTAACCGAACGACATCAGCCAAAACAATGGGTTCTCATATTGCATTTTCATCCATTCCCACAAGAAATAGAGCCCGACCGTCGACGCGAGAAATAATAAGATCCCGAAAAGGAATCCCTTCTTTCGAATCGGTTGCTTGCAGGAAAAAATAACGGAATAAACTACGAGCAGCGGAATATGCTTGACGGCAAAAAACGTATCGATGGCGGCTTGCATGCTTTATCTCCCCCTGTATTTGGAAACCGCTTCGAAAAATTCCTTTTTCCTCGAACGGCTGATGAGAAGTTCCTCTTCGTGTACGACGACGGAATTTAGCTTGAGCGCGTCGACGTAGCTCAGATTCACGAGATATCCTCTGTTGCAGAGCGAAAACCGCGTATCAGACAGGCTTTCCATCACCTTTTTGAGGGTATTCCATTCCGTAAAATCCCCCTTTTCCGTATGATAGACGAGGTAATGATTGAGACATTCGACGTAATAGATTTCACGTTCGTCCACGTACAGGGTCTTTTCCGGCAATCTGATCGGGATCATATTCTTTTGGCTGCGCTCGCAAAAAGAAACGATCCGATTCAATTTATAGTAGAACACGTTATCCACGACGGGCTTTACGATAAAGTCAAACGCCTGCACCTCGTACCCCTTCAGGGCGAAACGGGCAAGGTTGGTAATGAATACGATCGTCGTAGGATCGCCTGTCTTGCGAATATGCTTGGCGATCGACATGCCGTTGACGGGCTTCATATCGATATCGAGAAAGATGAGATCGTATCGGGAGGGCGTATAACTCTCCCGAAAAAGTTTCGGATCGTCGAATACGGAGATGCCGCAAACCTTTTCGTTAGAATCGAACCATGCTTGCGTTTTTTCCCGAATCGTATTTAGTTGTTCCTTTTCGTCGTCTACTATGGCAATGTTGATCATCTTTTTTCCTTTTTATTATTTTATCATACTGCGTCTGATTTTTCAATCCCCTTTTACAAAATTGTTTTTGTATGATTTTCTTACTTACGCGCTTCATATTCCGTTTGCCCCGTTCATACATTACGGTATGAGAAAAACGCTGACCATGTCGATGAGCGGATTCCTGCTTTTTTGTACGGTTTTCCTTTCCCTCTTTTTCGCCTTGACGGAAAAGACAAACTGCGCATATTATTTGATTTATCAAAAGGAAGAAGTTACGTCCGTAGGCGCATTCGACTGTTGTTTTAACGGCGGCGCGGGCTATATTTTGAAAGTGAAGGGAAGGGAATTTCTCATCTTATCGGGATATTCGCTATCGGACAACGCTCTGACGGTAAACGAACGGTTGCGGGAGGCGGGAGAGGATACGGGCGTCATTAAAGTCGGATTTTCCAGAATACAAAAGACAAAGAAAAACCGTTATTCTCTGCTGAAGGACTGCATTGAAATATTGTATCAAACCGCCAATCGGATCGATAGCGGTGCGCTGAACGGCGAACAGACAAAAACAATTTTGGATCAGGTTTTCTATGTGTCGAAAACGGAAACGCCCCTTTTGCGGGAGAACGCACAGTCGATTCTTTCAGGCGACGTGAGATATCTGCAAATCGCGATGACGGAGGAGGTGTTAAAAATGGGAATTTCCGCGAATTTGGAATTTCTATAAATATTTTTGAAAAAGATAGCCAAAACGCTTGCAATTATTTTTAATTTTGCTATAATAATATAGCATTGAGTTGCTACTATGGCTCAGCTGGTAGAGCAGCTGATTCGTAATCAGCAGGTCGCCGGTCCGAATCCGGCTAGTAGCTCCAAAAAAAATTCTTCAACCTTTCGGTTGGAGAATTTTTTTATTGCTTTTTTTCCGAGCGGAACCGCCGACCCGAGACGAACGAATGGGTATTCGGAATCAGCAGGACGAGCGAGCGCTACGCAAACGGCATGGTATGCCGTTTGCGGCGAGCGAGATGAGCAAGCACATAGAAATTCCGTGCTTGCGTGACCGAGGACGCCGCTTTTCCGCACGGCGTCCGAGACCGCCGGACATGATTTTTCTCCAACCATTTGGGTTGGAGGTTTTTTCTTGCTTCTTCGTCATTCGGAACCGACGACCTGAAATGCAGGAATAAGTATTCGGAATCGGCAGGACGAGCGAGCGCTACACAAACAGCATGGTATGCTGTTTGCGACGAGCGAGATATATTCAGACGCTCTTTATTGGTATTGTAATATTCTTCTACGCTTTGATAAATTTCGTTCTCAAAATTTTCACGGATATATTCCGTAAAAGATTTTCTTTTCCCTATCGTATATACCCCTTACCATATTTGTATCTTTAATTTTTCCTGAAATAGAAAGTTGCCTTTCCTTTACCTTCTCTGCCTATAGTCCCCTCGTTCATTAAAGTTTTCAATGCGTTTTCAACCGATGCCTTGCTAATAGATGGAACGCGTTCCATGATATCGCTCTTCGTAAACTTGCCGATCGTATGATTTACTGCATTTCTTACCAAATCAATAGCAGGGCTCCTACCTTCTACAATCGTTACTCTTTCTTCAAAATCTCGATAAGCGGCTAATATGGTTCCGAGGATATATTTTATAAAAGCGGTTATATCGTTTTCTTCACTGTTCCAATTGATATCGCTCTTTTCTAACGCCTCATAATAGCTTGTTTTCGTCTTTTCGATTTTACTCTCCAAGCTCACGTATTTACCGACAACGTAACCTGCTCGATACAAAAGCAACGTTGTAAGAAGTCTGGACATTCTTCCGTTCCCGTCATTGAACGGGTGAATACAGAGAAAGTCTATGATAAAAGCAGGAATAAGAATAAGCGGATCTATTTCACAAGCATCCATTTCACGATTAAAACTTTCACAGATAGCGTCAATCGCCATGGGCGTTTCAACCGGATCTAACGGCATAAACCGAACGACTTGCTCGCCGTTCTCTTTGATTTCCGCTATAAAGTTTTGCGTGTTCTTAAATCTACCGCCAATGCCTCTTTGTGAGTAGCGATACAATACTTGATGCAGCTGCAAAATATAAGATGATTTGATCGGAATATATTCATAGCTTTCGTGTATTAAAGCCAAAGCGTCACGATAACCTGAAATTTCTTCTTCATCTCTGTTTCTCGGCGTCGTTTTTTGGTCGCATAACTGCTTAATTCGAGTAGCCGTAGTAACGATACCTTCAATCTTATTAGACGCCTCTGTGCTTTGTATTTTAGCTATCTCAACAAGTTTTTCAAGCGTGGCAGGTTTTTGCTTTAAGAATAAAGTTTGTTTGCCTTTATATTCGTGAATCTGAGCAACCAACCCAAGTATTTCACTGTCCCACTTAATATCCTTTAATTTGTTATAATTAAAATTTCTCATTCTCCTAATCTCCTAATGATTCACCTAATTATATCACTAATTTATGCGATTGTCAATAGGTTTAGGCGGTTATTCACATAAATATAATATTGTTTAGGCGATTTATGTAGAATGTAGGCGAAAGTCATTTTTACGGGGAAATAATGATTGAAACAAAACTTTACCCGACAAGACTCACAAGAGTCTTTCTCTTTTTTGGGTATCAGAAAAGTCTTGCTGTCAAGTTAAAAAATTATCGCTTAAAATTCGTACAAATCGCCATCAGTTTTGCCGAGTGAGGGATCCTTTATCGTGGGAAACCGTTCGACGCTAAAAATATTTACGTTATTCTTCACGCAGAAAAATATACGGGCAGGTATGATTAAAACTACAAATAAATGTTCGCACGAGGTTAAACAAACGCACCTCCAAAAGTTTGTCTAACTTTTGGAGGTGCATATTTTTATGAGAAAGAAAGGAAGAAAGAACAAAAAATACTCGCCCGAATTCAAAATATCTGTTATAATGGACATGGAATTGTCAAGAAAAGTGCAGTCGAAAATCCCCTAAATTTGATAAACTGTGTTAAATACAACTGAATTTTCTGAGTGCAGCGTAGCGGAACGAGGAAGATTCAGTTGCCGCGCGGCGCCGTCAGG
>CAMFEK010000033.1 GCA_945949395.1 uncultured Clostridia bacterium | reverse complement strand
ACGGAAGACGGCTATAAAAGAACGGTAACGATATGTCTGACGCACGTCGGAGAGATAGAATTACCGTAAAAAGATAAGAAAACAGGCGCAAGCTATTCGCCTGTGCCTGTTTTCCCTAATGGTGTCACCCTTGCGGCAGCCTGTTTTTTTGTAAATTTATGCTTTGACGAAGGAAAAGGAAACCGCGTCGTCGGTAAAGGAAATGCGAACGGAATTTTTGTATTCCGTTTTTGATTCGAGAGAATAGCTATCGGTCAGCAGGCTTTTTTCCTCGTCGTAGGCGGTATAACGGATCTTTACCAGATCGTAAAACGCTTTCCATTCGTCGTAAGTACCATTGACGGCGTATGCGACGTTTTCACGCGGAGAAAAACTCCATGTTTCATCGTCAATCTCGTCCGATCGTAAAAGATGGAAGGGAAAGGCGAAATCGTAATGTTCGCGGGATTGAACCGTAAGGGTTGCCGTCGAGCCGTCCGCGACAAAGCGATCGTCATCCGTCGAAAGCGGCATGATCCGATAACAGGCGTTTTCTTGCCCGTCGGGAACGAGGTACAGCACGTCGCCCATCAGATAGATTTGACTGCTCGGTTTTGATCGGATTTCTTCCCGCATTTGGGAAAGAGTTTGCTCGCAGTCAAAGTAGACGGAAGGTTCTTTTACGCCGTTTTTCGTTTGCAAAAAGACTTGTAGCTCCTCCTTTCCGTAGTGCAGACGGAAAGAATCTGCTTGTTTCCAATCGTAACCGCCGCAAGCGGAGAGGAAGGCAAGCGCAAGAATTATAGGTGTAATCATTAGACGCTTTTTCATATTGTCATTTCTCCTTTGTCTATTCTACTTATTATATAGCACGGAATGATCGGATTGTCAATACGTTTCGTAAAAAACAAGCGGATAAAAAAATCAGGTTGCCTTGCGGCAGCCTGATTTTTCCTTTCCTCTTGCTCGCCTTATCTTTTAGCGGCAATAATTTTTTCCTGTATTTCTGCGGGAACCTTTTCGTAGCGTACAAATTCCCCGATAAACGCACCCTTGCCCTGCGTCATGCTTCTTAAGTCCATCGTGTAACGGAGCATTTCCGAAAGGGGAACTTCCGAAAGAACCTTCTGCTTGTCGCCGTCGCTCTCCATGCCGAGCACTCTGCCCCTGCGCTTGGTGATGTCGCCCAACACGTCGCCGAGATAATCGGAGGGAACTTCCACTTCGTACGACCAGACGGGTTCCAAAATGACGGGGGTCGCTCTCGTCACGGCGTCCTCGAACGCCTGTTTCGCCGCCGAAATAAAGGCGACTTCTTTGGAATCGACGGGGTGATATTTTCCGTCGAAGAGAGTGGCTTTCACGTTGAGGACGGGATATCCCGCCAAGGGTCCGTGTTTGATCGCTTCGCGCAAGCCTTTTTCCACGGCGGGAATAAACTGCTTGGGCACGGAACCGCCCACCGTCTCGTCTACAAATTCGAACAAGCCGTCTGCGGCGCCCGCACAGATGCGAATATCTACGACGCCGAACTGTCCTGCGCCGCCCGATTGCTTCTTGTGCTTGCCTTCCGCTTCCGCCGCGCCGAGAATGGTTTCCTTATAGGCGACCACGGGCGTGGAGAGAAGGGCGGAACAGCCGTATTTATTCTTGAGCTTGCAGCAAATGACTTCAAGCTGCGTTTCGCCGAGTCCTCTTACGATGGTTTCGCCCGTCTCGGCGTTCTTTTCCACGACGAAGGAGCGATCCTCTTCCTTTAAGCGGTTCAAGCCCTGGAAGACCTTGTCCTCCTCTTCCGAGCGTTCGGCTTTGATCGCCATGGCGAAATTGGCGGCGGGGAGATCGATATCCTTAAAGCGAATCTTTTTCTCGAAGGAGCAGAGGGTATCGCCCGTAAGGGAAGAAGAGAGCTTTCCGATGGCGCCGATATCGCCCGTGCCGATCTCGTCTACGGGTTCCTGCTTTTTGCCCTTTAAGAGATAGAGCGTGTTGATTTTTTCTTCTTTGCCGCTCTGCGCGTTCCAAACGACGTCTCCCACCTTCAAGCTGCCCGTGAATACGCGGATGATGCTGAGCTTTCCGGCAAAGGGGTCGGAGAGCGTTTTGAAGATCTGACCGGAGAAGGGCAGCGTCTCGTCGCATACGATGTCGATTTTTTCATCGGTATCGAGCAATCTTGCGTGAACGGGTCTGCGCTCGATGGGGGAAGGCAGAATGGAGACGATCTCGTTCATCAAATTGATGACGCCCATGTTCTGCGTCGCCGAACCACCCAAAACGGGAATGGTGTCGCCGGAGAACAAACCTTTGCGAACGCCCGCGAGGATATCGTCGTTAGAGAGCCATCCGCCGTTTTCGTCGAATTTTTCCAAGAACTCATCGGACGTTTCCGCCGCCGCTTCCGTCAAGATCTGTTTGAGCAAAACGATTTCGCCCGTCATATCTTTGGGTACGGGAACTTCGATTCTGCCGCCCGGCTTAAATTCATACGCCTTGCCGGAGATAACGGAAACGTAACCCTGCATCTTGTTGCCGCGGATGATGGGCGCGTGCAAGGTAGCGATTTTTCTGCCGTACTTTTCGCGGAAGGCTTCTACCGTCTTTACGTAGTTGGCGTTTTCCTTATCGATGCCGTTGATGAAGATCATCAAGGGCACGTGCTTTCTCAAGCAGTACGCGATAGCTCTCTCCGCGCCCACGGAAACGGTGCCGTTGGCGTCGGCGACCAAAATCGCGGAACCGACCGCGCGCACGGCTTCCTCCTGCTCTCCGGCAAAATCGTAAAAGCCGGGAACGTCGACGACGTTGATCTTGCATCCCTGCCAATGCGTATGCGCCGCCGCCAGGGAAATGGAAATGCCCCTTGCCGTCTCTTCGGGATCGAAGTCCATCACGGTGTTTCCTTCCGTCGTTTTGCCCATTTTGCCGATGCTGCCGCCGTTGAACAAAATCGCCTCCGCAAGGGAGGTCTTTCCCGAGCCTCCGTGTCCGATCAAGCAAATGTTTCTTATCTTGTCAACTGTTATAGTACTCATGATTTTTCCCCTTTGAGATATTATTGAATATATTGTAACATATTATCCTTTACTTGTCAATACCCGACTTTTTATGATATTTCATAACATTTTTGATCGTAATTCACAAATTAAAAAAATTTTTGAAAAACGCAAATTTTTTTTGGAAAAAGTATTGACATACGGAAAAAATAGGAGTAAAATTAAAATGTTCGTATGGGGGTATAGCTCAGTTGGTCAGAGCGCACGCTTCACATGCGTGAGGTCAACAGTTCGAGCCTGTTTACCCCCACCAGATGCAACCTAACCCGATTTTCAGGGTTAGGAATTTTTTTTATCGGGGGGGGGAAAGAGTGAAAAGCAAAAAGTTTGTATGCGAGAGGGACGGGCTAAAGATACGCGGTCGCGTATGGGGGAGCGGGGAAGGCAAAAAGCCTGCCGTCCTGTTGAGTCACGGCTTTCTCGCGAATCAAAGAATGTGTTTTACCTACGCGAAACTTCTTGCGAAAATCGGATATATCGCGTTCACCTTCGATTTCAACGGCGGGGGACTTTTCAGCCGCAGTCAGGGCAAGAGCGAGGATATGACGATCATGACGGAGAAGGCGGATCTTCTCGCTGTATTCAAAGCGGTGAGGGAAAGAAAGGACGTCGAGAACGAGCATATCTCTTTGCTCGGTTGCAGTCAGGGCGGACTCGTTTCGGCTCTGCTGGCAAAGGAGCTGAACGGGGAGGTGGAACGGCTGATCCTGCTGTACCCCGCGCTCTGTATTCCCGACGACGCGCGGGCAGGGAGAATGATGTTTTACCGTTTCGATCCCGAAAATATTCCGAATCTGTTGGGGCGCTTTCCCATGAAGCTGGGCGGCGATTACGCGCGCAGCGTGATGGATATGGACGTCTATAAGGAGATTTCGGGGTTTGAAGGAAAGGTTCTTTACCTGCAGGGAACGGCGGATCGCATCGTGGATGTTTCCTACGCGCGCAGGGGCAAGGAGTGCTTTTTAGATTGCGATTACAGGGAAATCGAGGGCGGCGGACATATGTTTCGCGGCAAGCACGATAAAATCGCCTGTGAAATACTCTCCGATTTTATGAAGAGAGGGTAAAAGGTAATTTTTATGATACAGAACTATCGCGCCACCGTTTGGGCGAGCTATTTCGGCTATATTACGCAGGCTATCGTCAACAACCTCGCGCCCCTGCTGTTTCTCATTTTTCAGGAGCGGTTTTCCCTTCCGCTCACGCAGATTACCCTCCTCATCACGCTCAATTTCACCGTTCAGCTCTCCGTCGATTTTTTTTCGGCAAGGCTCATTCACAGAATCGGGTATCGCAAGGGCGTCGTCGGGGCGCACCTCTTTGCGGGGGCGGGCTTGCTCGGCATGGCGGTTCTTCCCGTCCTTCTGCCCTCGCCATTCCTCGGCTTGCTCGTCTCCGTCTTTCTGTACGCCGTCGGCGGCGGACTGTTGGAGGTGTTGATCAGCCCCATCGTCGAGGCTTGTCCCACCGAGAATAAAACGTCCGCCATGGGACTTCTGCATTCCTTCTATTGTTGGGGCTCTGCGGGCGTCATTCTCCTTTCCACGCTGTTTTTGTTGGCGTTCGGCAGGGGGAGCTGGCAGCTCCTCTGCCTGCTTTGGACGGCGATCCCCTTCGGCAACGCTCTGTTTTTCTGTTTCGTCCCCATTCGTACCCTGTCCGAGGACGGGGAAAAGACTTCGTTTAAGAGCTTGCTTTCCAATAAGGCGTTCATTCTCTTCTTCCTTTTGATGTTTGCTGCGGGCGCGAGCGAGCTTGCCATGAGTCAATGGGCTTCCGCCTTTGCGGAAAAGGGGTTGGGCGTGGATAAGACGCTCGGCGACCTACTCGGTCCCTTCTCCTTTGCGCTGTTGATGGGAATTTCCCGCGTGGTCTACGCAAAATTTTCCACGCAGAAGAATATCCCCGCCTTTTTGATCGGCTGCGGCGGACTCAGCATCGCGAGCTATCTCCTTACCGTCGTTACGGATCATCCCGTCCTCTCCTTGATCGGTTGCGCGCTGTGCGGTCTCTCCGTCGGGGCGTTTTGGCCGGGCGTGTTCTCCCTCGCCGCCTCCGCCATTCCCCAAGGCGGCATCGCCATGTTCGCGCTCCTCTCGCTCGCGGGCGATCTGGGCTGTTCGGGCGGACCTTCCCTCGTCGGGTTCGCGTCCGATCTCTTTTCCGACTCTCTGCGCGTAGGGCTCGCCTTTGCCGTGCTCTTCCCCGTCATGATCGTCGCGTTCACTCTTTTGTATCGGCGAGAGAGAAAGAGAACGCTCTTGAAAGAGGTATTACCTGAAAGAAATTAACGAAAAATTAACAAAACCCCCTTGAAAACAACTTTCGCTTATGTTATAATGACGGCAAGATTTGATTTTCAGAGGGGGAATTTTTTTTATGGCACTCAAACTCAAGAAGGATTTTGCAGGCGTCGTGTTTACGCCGAGAAAGGAAGAGGTCTACGTCGGTCCAGGCGTTCTGTATCCCAGAATCATCGAACTGCATTACGCGGGGGAAGAGAACGGCACGCTCCTTGCCACGTTTGATCATTCCACGATCAAGGAACCGCCCGTTTCGCCCATCATGCGCAGTAAGGACGGCGGCAAAACGTGGGAGCGTTTCTCCGAAGTTGCCGACACGAAGAACGGTTGGGGCATTCGTTTCCAGCCCGTGCTGTTCGAGCTTCCCAAACAGTGCGGCGATCTGCCGCAGGGCACTATCGTCTTTGCGGGCAACTCCGTGCCCTTGCAGGCGTTCGCTCCCGACAATCCGCCCGATTTCATCGGCACGGAATTGCAGTTTTACATCTCCCGCGATCACGGAAAAACGTGGGAGTACCGCTCTTCCTTCGCTTACGGCGGCGTGCCTAAGGAATATAATTTCGATTGTCTCGGTCCCGTTTGGGAACCCTTCATCTACATCAACGCCTACGGGGATATCACGATCGTATTCACGGACGAAAAGCCGCATACCGACCGATCGCTCAATCAGACGCTCAAGGTCATCGCGTCCGGCGACGGCGGCAAAACGTGGGGTGACGAGAGATTCGTCGTGGCGATCCCCGACGGCATTCGCCGTCCCGGCATGGCGATCGTCACCCGCCTGCCCAACGGAAAATTCTTCATGGCGTACGAGATCGTAAACGACGCATGGCAGGGCATCTATTATAAGATATCCGACGACGGCATGGACTTCGGCGATCCCGCCGACAAGGGCACGCGCGCGCAGACGGCGGACGGGAAATATCTCGGCAATATGCCCTACGTCGTCTGGACGAAGAACGGCGGTCCCAACGGCACGCTGATCATGAGCGGTCACGCCGACGGCGACGACAATCTCCCCGAAGGCGGTTGGGTCGGATTGAGAGACCCCGGCATGTTCCTCGTCAACTATAATTTGGGCGAAGGACCTTGGGAACAGCTCCCCATGCTCGTCTCCTACGATTCGAGAATGTTGCAGGCGGGTTGGTCGATGGGCATGACGGTCATCGAAAACGACACCAAGCTCATTCAGCTCTGCCCCACGCAGATGGATCCCGTTCTTCTGCAAATCACCTACGGAATCGCCGATATGGAGACGGTAGAGGACTAATCAAAAACGAAAAACTTCCCTTCGGGGAAGTTTTTTTATGCAAAAAATCCTATGCAACCGTCGGTTGCGAAAAAGCAACCGATAGTTGAGCGATTTGCGCCCTTTGCAACGGGTAGTTGGTTGTTTTTTCTTTCGTGCGCCCCTATCATAAAGCTATCAAAGCGCATTGATAATCTTTTGAACAGGTTGGTTTTATCGTGAGTCGAAAACAAAGGAAAGCAAAGCAACTGCACGCGCAATTTTTCAGGAAAAACAAAGGCAATCTCACCGTTGCCATTTTCGTCGCCCTGCTGAGCGTCGCGGCGAATCTCATTCTATCCTGGCTGTTAAAGGCTATGATGGACACGGTGGAGGGCAACGCGCCCTATCCCGTTCTCTTTCTTCTGGGAATAGGGATTCTCCTGTGCGGTATCGTCATTCTCTGCGGGTTCGGGGAATACGTTTTTAAGACGAGATTTATCGCAAAGGCGACAAAGCAGTATCGGGAATACGCGTTTTCCCGCTTGCTGAAAAAGCGCATTCAGTCCTTTTCCAAGGAAAACACTTCCACCTATATTTCCGTGCTTTCCAACGATCTGAACGCGATCAATACGCAGTATCTCTCCAAAATTCCCGATCTCATTTTTCAAGTCGGCGTTTTCATCGGGGCGCTTGGTATGATGCTGTGGTACAGCCCCCTGTTAACGGCGGTCGGGATAGGGTTTTCGCTTTTGCCCGTCGTCGCTTCCCTCGCGCTGGGCAACCGTCTCGCGCCCGCGGAAAAGGCGCTTTCGGAAAGGAACGAGCGCTATACGGGCGTCTTGAAGGACGCTTTGAGCGGTTTTTCCGTCATCAAGAGTTTTAAGGCGGAAGAGGCGATCGGCAGGCTGTTTCATCAACACAACGAAACGCTCACCGCCGCGGCGCAAAAGCGGGATAAGACCGCCGTCGCCGTTTCGTCCGTCGCAAATTTAGCGGGGCTCGTCGCGCAGCTCGGCGTGTTCTTCGTCGCCGCCGTGCTGGCTGCCAAAAATATGGGCGTCACGTCAGGCACGGTCGTCATCTTCGTTCAGCTCATGAACTTCGTCATCGGTCCCATCGCGACCCTGCCTACCATCTTTTCGGGGAGAAAGGCGTCGATGGCTCTCATCGACAAGCTCGCTACCTTGCTGACGGAGAATGCGGAGGAAGGGGAGGAACGCCGCGGGAAAGAGGTTACGGCGAAAAGGGAAATTCGCCTCAACGGCGTGACGTACGCATATCCCGGGGATAAGCCCGTGATCAAGGATCTTTCTTTGACCTTTTCCTGCGGCAAGAGCTACGCCGTCGTCGGCGCTTCGGGATCGGGTAAGTCTACGCTCTTGAACCTCTTGACTTCTTCCTATCCCGACTATTCGGGGGAAATCCTCTTCGACGGCAAGGAGCTTAAGTCGATCGATACGGACGCCCTGTACAATCTCATTTCCGTCATTCAGCAAAACGTGTTCATCTTCAACGGTTCCGTCTACGACAATATCACCATGTTTTCTCCCTTTGACGAGGAAAAGGTGAATCTTGCCGTCGAGCGTTCGGGGTTAAAACGGCTCGTGGAGGAAAAGGGATACGGGTATCTTTGCGGCGAGGGCGGCTGCGCGCTTTCGGGCGGTGAAAAACAGCGTATCGCGATCGCGAGGAGCTTATTGCGGGATACGCCCGTCCTGCTCGTCGACGAGGCGACTTCCGCGCTCGATAAAAACACGGAGAACGAAGTAAATCAGGCGTTGTTTTCCTTAAAGGAGCTCACGAAAATCATGGTGAGGCACACCTTGAGTGAGAAGTTCTTGCGCAGCTGCGACGAGATCGTCGTATTGAAAGAGGGCGGCGTTTATGAAAAGGGCGACTTTGAGGAATTGATGGCAAAAAAAGATTATTTTTATTCTTTATATACGGTTTCCCGCACGAGCGAATGACGCAAGGAGAAAACGAAAAGCGGGCGGAACGGGAGCTCTCCCTTCGTCGAAGTTTGTGCCGCCGACGGCAGTATCGTCAAAATCACCTTATAAAACAGTATGATATTCGTTTCCGAAAAATCGGGGACGAATTTTGTTTTTCCGTCTTGACAAAGGGCGAAAAAAGGTCTATAGTTTAAGAGGCGTCCGAAAAAGAGAGGGGACGCCGAGAGGGAAGAAAAAATGGAACTTACGATCATCGGCAAAACGTCCGATTATTTGAAACACGGCACTTATATCGATTTTGAAGACGAAGATATCATGGATAAGGCGGAGGAGCTCAAGGACGCGTCCTTCGGACAGCTCGACCTCATCGAACGGACGTTTCGTTTCGTCCGCGACGAGATCAAACATTCCTGGGACGCGCAGGATCCCCGCGTCACGGTAAAGGCATCGGAGGTTTTGCGCGAGGGCGTCGGCATCTGCTGGTCGAAAGCGTTGCTCCTCGCGGCTCTTCTGCGCGCGAACCGTATTCCAGCGGGCGTTTGCTATCAAAAGCTCCCGTTTGATTTGAGCGAAAACAAAAAATACTGTATTCACGCGCTCACGGCGCTCTATATACCGTCAAGAAGGCTGTGGTGCCGTCTCGATTCGCGGGGGAACAAAAACGGCGTCGACGCGCAGTTCGATTTCACGAACGAAAAACTCGCTTTTGCCTGCCGAGCGGAAGAGGGGGCAGTCGATTATAAGATCGTCTATCCCGAACCGCCGAAGATTTTGACGGATACTTTGGAGAAAGGGGGGAATATGCTGGAGATCTATTTGAACAACACGGTGGAAGATTTGTAAAAAAAGATTGGAAAAATGTAAAAATTCCCCGCGATATGGTTGACTTATGCGCGGAGAATTGCTATAATAAGCAAGGTAAAAATAAGTGCGATAGCGAAGGAGGGTAGTAAAGAGTATGTCTACTATCATTGTGAACGAACACGAGAACGTAGAAAACGCATTGCGTCGTTTTAAGAGAAAGTGTTCCCGCGACGGCATCATCGGCGATCTCAGAAAGAAAGAATTCTATGAAAAGCCTTCCGTAAGAAGAAAGAAGAAGTCCGAAGCCGCAAGAAAAAGAAATAAGAACTAAAAGAAACACAAAAGCTCGTTCTTTCAACGAGCTTTTTTCTTACCCGATTGTCACAATATGTCGAAAAATTATAGGAGTCTTTCGTCAAGCGAGAAAGGAGAAAAGTATGGAAAAGTCGTTTAAGATGCTCGCGCGGGACGCCAAAAAGCGCATGAAAAGCGGTTTTTGGGAAAATTCCAAAACGGATATGCAGGAAATCGTCTCTCGCGCCGAAAAGAACGGACTCAACAAAGGAAAAGTAGAGAGATACTACACCGAAAAACTTTCTTCTACCGTCAAAAAGGATACGGATGAAAAAGACGAAGAATTTTACCGCAGAGTCAAGCAAATGCTCTTGGCGGAAGGGGAGGTCAGCGACGCCATTGGGCGCCTGACGGACAAGGAGTATTATTTATCCTTATCCTTCGAGGAGCGCCAACGCTACACGCTGTCTCTTTCCGAACGGTATCTGCGCGCTTTGGAGCGGTTCAAGCGGGAATGCGAATTTGATTTGAAGAAGTAACGCTACATAAAAACGATTTTCCGTTTGGGAAGATCGTTTTTTCTCTCTCCGCTTGCCAAAGGGCGACGGTTGTGATATAATGAGCGAAACGGAGCCTTTCCTCTTAGGCTCGTTTGCGAATCCATACGTTTGAAAGAAAAGGTCATGAATACATTACTGAAAAATCTGAATCCCGAACAATTAAAGCCCGTCTTGCAGACGGAAGGTCCCGTACTGGTGCTCGCGGGCGCGGGCAGCGGCAAGACGAGGGTGCTCACCTCGCGCATTGCGTATCTGATCGAGGAGAAGGGCGTTTCGCCTTCCTCCATTTTGTCCATCACCTTTACCAACAAGGCGGCGAACGAAATGAAGGAGCGTATCGCCGCGCTTACGGATATTAACGGTATGTGGGTGTGTACCATTCACTCCATGTGCGTGCGCATTCTGCGGCAGTACGCGCAGGAGATCGGCATGAACGAGAACTTTTCCATCTATTCGGAAACGGAAAAGACGAACGTCGTCAAGCAGTCCTTTTTGCAGAGCGGCTACGACGATGAAAAATTATTGAAAAATATCAAGTGGCATATCTCCAACGCCAAAATGCTGGGGCTCTCCCCCGAAGAATACGCAAAAGAATATTCTTTCGACCGCAATATCGACGATATCATAAAGGTTTACGCCCGATACAACGAACATCTGCGCAAGAATAACGCCTTGGATTTTGACGATCTCTTGGTGGAAGCGAGGCGCCTGCTTTTGCGTAACGAGGAGGCGCGGGACTACCTTGCGGGAAAATTCCGCTACATTTTGGTGGACGAGTTCCAAGATACCAACGGCGTGCAGTTCGATATCATCAAGGCGCTCGCCTCCGTGCATCATAATCTGTTCGTGGTCGGCGACGACGATCAGTCCATCTACGGTTGGCGCGGGGCGAAGATTGAAAATATACTCAACTTTGAAAAGAGTTTCCCCGCCGCTAAGGTGTTCAAGCTGGAGCAGAACTACCGTTCCACCAAAGCCATTTTGAATTTGGCGAACGCCGTCATTCACCACAACGGCAAGCGTAAGGACAAAACGCTCTGGACGGAGAACGCCGACGGAAAAGAAGTCGAGTTTTTCGAGGCGGATAATGAGACGGACGAGGCGCTCTACGCCGTCAAGTGCATTGCTAAAATGGTGAATCAAGGGGCAAAGCTCTCCGATTTTGCCATTCTGATGCGCATCAACGCTTTAACGCGTTCCTACGAGCAGGAATTTACCAAGTACGGACTCTCCTACAAGGTGTTCGGCGGATTTAAGTTTTTCGAGCGAAAGGAAATCAAGGATATCCTCGCCTACCTTCGCATCATCAATAACCCGTTCGATTCGGAGGCGGTCGTCCGCGTCATCAACTTTCCTCGCCGCGGCATCGGCGATAAGACGATCGAAACCTTGCAGCGCTACGCGGAGGACAACGATCTCTCCGTCTACGACGCGCTCATCGATCTCGATTTTCTCCCCCTCAACGCGGGAACCAAGGCAAAACTGAAGGGATTTGCCGATCTCATCAAGGAGCTCATCATTTTGAGTCAGGATCCCGACTGCTCGGTGGAGGAGCTGGTAAAGCGGCTCATCGAACGGACGGGAATGAAAGAGGTTTACGCCGACGATTCGGACGAGAGCATGACCAAACGCGCCAACATCGACGAATTCGTCAACTCGATCGAAGAGTTCTGTCGGCTGAACGAGGGCGCGACGCTCTCCGACTATCTCAACCAAGTCACGCTCAGCTCGGATACGGACGAGATGGATGAGAGCGAGTACGTCACGCTCGCCACCATTCACGCCGTCAAGGGTTTGGAATTTAAGACGGTGTTCGTCTGCGGCTTGGAAGAGAATATCATGCCCACTTCGCGCGCAAAGGACGATAAGGACGCGATGGAAGAAGAGAGGCGGCTCATGTACGTCGCCATCACGCGAGCCAAGGAAAACTTGTTCCTCACCCGTTCCAAAAACCGTTTCCTGTACGGAAAAAGGGAGCCGACAGCCCTCTCCCTCTTCTTGAAGGAAGTGGGGGATCAGCTCCACATCAAGCCGGAAAAACACGTCTATAAGCGTTACGAGGGGGATTATTCCTATGACGACGACGGATATTCGACCTCTTACGGCAGAAGGAGCTCTTCCTACGATTCCTTTTCGGGCAGCGATCCCTATCGGGAACGCAAATCGCAGTACGCAAATCGCTACGGCGAGAGGAGTTCTTCCTACGCCTCTTACGGCGGGGATTACGGGGATAGGAACTCTTTCGGTTCCGGTTACCGTCGGGAGGAGAAAAGGGATGCCTCTTTTGTTTCGCACGGATTCAATCCCATGCCCTCCGCCCAAACGAGCACCAAGCCCAAGGCGGCGAACGATGTCTCCGCCTTCCGCGAGGGCGTCAAGGTCAAGCATCCCAAGTTCGGCGTCGGCGTCGTCACGAACGTGAGGGGGAACGCAAATTCTCCCATCATCGACGTCAAGTTCGAGACGGTAGGCGTCAAACAGCTCTCTGCGGCGCTCGCGCCGCTCACCATCATTCGTTGAGGGAATATCATGAACAGACAAAGAGAATTGACGGACATCTTAAACCGCTGGGCGTACGAGTATTACGTGCTCGACAACCCTTCGGTGTCCGACCGCGAATACGATAAATTATACGATGAATTAAAGCAACTGGAAAAGGAAAGCGGCGAGGTGTATTTCGACTCGCCCACGCGGAGAGTGGGGGGCGAGCCGTTAAAGAGTTTCGTTCAGCACACGCACATCGAACGGCTGTACTCCCTCGATAAGAGCGTATCCGACGACGAGCTGAACGCCTTTTTCACCCGCGTGCGGAAGGCTTGCGGAGAAGTGGAGTACACCGTAGAGTATAAATTCGACGGGCTCACCGTCTGCCTCACTTACGAAAACGGAAGATTTTCGCGCGCCACTACGCGCGGGAACGGCGTCGTAGGCGAGGACGTCACGGCGCAGGTCTTAACGATAAAATCCTTTCCCATGACCATCTCCTATACGGGAACGTTGGAGGTGCGGGGGGAAGCCGTCATTCGCTTATCCGTTCTCGAAAAGTATAACGAGACGGCGGCGGAACCTTTGAAAAATGCGAGAAACGCCGTGGCGGGCGCCATTCGGAACCTCGATCCCAAAGTGACGGAATCGAGAAAACCGGAAATTTATTTCTACGATATCAATTATATGTCGGGCGGAGAACGCCTTTCGCAGACGGAGGGCATTCGCTTTTTGAAAGAGGAAGGCTTTAAGACGTACGACTTTTTCAAGCTATGCCGCTCGGAAGAGGAAGTGAAAGCCGCGATCGACGAGATCGAAGTGGAGAGAAAGAAGATCGACGTGTTGACCGACGGCGCCGTGATCAAGGTGAACGACGTCGCCGCCCGCGAGAAAATGGGTTATACGGAAAAATTCCCCCGCTGGGCAATGGCGTTTAAGTTCGAGGCGGAAGAGCGGGAAACGACCGTTCTGAGCGTCGTGTGGCAGGTGGGCAGAACGGGAAAACTGACTCCCCTCGCGCATTTGGAACCCGTGGAACTTGGCGGCGCCACCGTGAAAAAGGCGACGCTGAACAATTACGGGGATATTCAGCGCAAGGACGTCAAGATCGGCTCCAAAGTCCTCATTCGCCGCTCGAACGAAGTCATTCCCGAAATTTTAGGCGCAACCGAACACAAAGAGGGCAGTTTGGAGATCGAAAAACCCACCGTCTGCCCCGCTTGCGGAAGCGCGCTCTCTCAAATCGGGGCGCACCTTTTCTGTCTCAACAAAAACTGCAAGGCGAGGATCGTGGAAAAACTCTCCCACTTCGCATGTAAAGACGGCATGGATATCGAGGGCTTTTCGGAGATGACGGCGAGCTTTCTCTATGAGGAAAGAGGGGTAAAGAACTTTTCCGATCTGTATCGATTGCGGGAGGAGGATCTGCTTTCCCTTCCTTCCTTTCAGAAAAAGAAGGCGAAAAATCTCATAGACGCCATACAAAAGAGCAAGAACATACCCCTTCACCGTTTCATCTTCGCCATCGGCATCGACGGCATCGGAAAGGTTGCGGGCAAAGACCTCGCCGCCTATTGTCAGGACGTACAAAAGCTCAAAACGCTCACGGCGGAGGAGCTGATCGGACTGGAAAATATCGGGGAGATCACGGCGAAAAATATCGAAAATTATTTTGCCGACCAAGAGAATTGTCGGGAAATCGATACCCTGCTCTCCCTCGGCGTAACGCCCTATCTCGAATCGAAAAGGACGGAAGGGGTGTTCACGGGGGAAAACGTGGTGCTCACGGGTTCTCTTTCCACGCTCAAGCGCAGCGAGGCGCAAAAGATGATCGAGGAGCGCGGCGGCGTGTGCCAAAGCTCCGTCACCAAGACCACGACGTTGGTCGTAGCAGGAGAGGCGGCGGGCAGTAAGTTGGAAAAGGCGCAAAAGCTGGGAATCAAAATTATCGACGAGCAAACATTTTTGAAAATTTTGTCGTGAAGTGAGAAAAATCTTGCCCGTCAAACGATAAATAAGTGAAAACGGCAAGGAGGTAACGTATGTCTGCCGCAGGAAAAAGAAATCACGCAAAGAGAATACTTTCTCTTACCTTGGCGGGGGTGCTCACCGTCGGAACGGCGAGCACGCTCATCGTCGGGCTCGTTCAAAACTACCGCGCCAACCATTTTATCGCGTCGGCGGCAACCCTGCTTTCGACGAAGGGTTCTTATGACGGAAGGGGCGAAAAGACGGAAAAAGCGACTGTCGCCTATCGAAAATTCGCCGCCGATCTCTTTCAAGCGGTGGACGACAAGGAGCATAACGCCCTCGTCTCCAACCTGTCGGCTTATCTTGCGCTCGCAATCTTGACGCAGGGGGCGGACGGGGAAACAGAGCGGCAGCTCTCTTCCCTTCTCGGCTTGTACGACGAGGAGCTTTGGCAGTTCGCCCTCTACCTGTATCGCCGCTATTCGGATAACGAGCGGTTTTTAGACACGGTGAAGGTGGCGAACAGCCTTTGGATTCGGGAGATAGAGGATTTTACCGTCAAAAAATCCTTCCTGCAAGTCAACGCCGATTATTTCGGTTCGGATATCTATACGGGCGCGTTCAACCGTAAAACGGTTTCCGCCGTCAACGACTGGGTGAAAAAACAGACGCAAAGCAAAATAAAGAATATCATTGAGGAAATTGCCGAGGAGACCATGCTCTTCCTCGTCAATACCGTTTTCGTCGAATCCGAATGGTGGGAGCCTTGGGAAACATATTCTTCCATGACCTTTACGGCGAACGGAAGCGAGAAACGGGCGGACGGTCTGTTTCGGACGCAATCCTTCTATTATGACAGCGGCAACGCGTTGGCGTTCTCCTATTCTCTGAAAAACGGGCTCTCCTTTATGGGGATATTGCCCAACGGGGAGCTGAAGGATTACGTCTTTGACGGCGAGGAGATGGAAAATCTCCTTTCCTCCCGTATGTCCTCTCATACGGAGGAAAAGGACGGGGAGACGTATCTTTATCGTTACTACGCGCATTGTCGGCTCCCGAAATTCTCCTATTCGTACGAAACGAGCTTAAAAGAAGCCATATCTTCCCTCGGCGCGCCCATCTTGTTCGAGGCGGAACAGGCAGATTTTTCGGGGATCACGGAAAGTATTCCCCTGTACGTGAACGAGGTCAAGCAAAAGACGTTCATCGACGTCAACAAGAAGGGTGTTTCCGCCGCGGGCGCAACCTATATCGGAATGGCGGGAGCGGCGGGGAATCCGGACGGGATCGTGATCAAAAAGAACGTGAACATTTTTCTCGACAGACCTTTCCTGTATATGATCTACGACGAGAGCGAGGGATTGCCCTTATTTATCGGTTCCGTTTACGAGTTGTAAGGCAACCCCGATTCGTATTGCCTTAAGAAAAATTTTGCAGCGAAGGAAAATCGTTGCAATTTTTTTTGCCTTTTTCCCTTCAACCACTTGTGTTTTGCCTTTTTGTCTGCTATAATATATGGGTATAGTTATAACTTGAAGAAAGGAACAGATTGATTATGTTGAGTATGACCGGATACGGCAAAGGCGAATATAAGCAAGGCGGTATCGAAATCACCGTCGAAATGAAGACGGTAAACAACAGATACCTCGATATCGGCATCAAGGCACCCAAGGCTTTCGCCTCCTGCGAGGACGTGCTCCGCGCCCGCATTCGGGAAAAGATCACAAGGGGGCACCTCGACGTCTATATCAACGTGACCGACAAGCGCGAGCGGAAAAAGACCATGTTCGTCGATCTTGAAAAGGCGTCCGCCTACCTTTCCGCGGCGGCGGCGATCAAGGAAAGATTCCCCTCTTTGACGGACGACGTCACGGTAGCCTCCCTTTTGAAGGTTCCCGACGTCTTAAAGGAGGAGGAAGGGGATTCTCTCGACGAAGAACTTCTAAACGCCCTGTATTTAGCGCTTTCCATGGCTTTGGATAAACTCAACGGGATGCGCAAGGCGGAGGGCGAAAAGTTGAAAAAGGATATGCTCTCCCGCATGAATACCATCGAAGAGCTCGTGAAAAGCGTCGCCGAGCGCGCGCCCCTGGTCGCCGAACAGTATAAAGGCAAACTCAAAGAGCGCATGGAAAATTATTTGAAGGAAGTACCCGTCGACGAGGCGCGGCTCTTAAACGAGGTTGCCGTGTTCACCGATAGGAGCAACATCGACGAGGAGCTCACCCGACTCTTTTCGCATATCGCGCAATTCAGAGCGATTGCCGAGGAGGAGATCGTGGGCAGAAAACTCGATTTTCTCGTGCAGGAATTTAACCGAGAAACCAACACCGTCTGTTCCAAGAGCAACGATTTAGCGATCACGCGATTCGGTTTGAGCTTGAAGAACGAGATCGAAAAAGTGAGAGAACAGGTTCAAAATCTCGAATAAGAATATGAAAAACGTTTTACTTGCCATTTCCGGTCCCTCCGGCGTCGGCAAGGGCACGATCGTAAAAGAATTGTTGTCCTCCGACGATATCGTTTCTTCCGTTTCCTGCACCACGAGAGCTCCGAGAGAGGGCGAAGTGGACGGCAAAGATTATTTCTTTCTCACGCGGGAAGAATTTCAAAAGAGAATACAAGAAGACGGCTTTTTGGAATACGACGAGCATTTCGGCAACTTTTACGGAACGCCGAAGTCCTTCGTGGTGGAAACGTTAAAGGAAAAATCCGTCATTTTGGAAATCGACGTCAAGGGCGCCTTGAACGCCAAGCGCATTTTCCCCGATACCCTGCTCATCATGGTCGTACCCCCTTCGGTCGAGGAGCTGAAAAACAGGCTCGTCGGCAGGGGAACGGAGAGCAAAGAGGCGATCGAAGAGCGCATTCGCAGAGTGGAATACGAACTTTCCTTTGCGGAAACGTATGATTACGTCGTCGTCAATCAGGAGCTAAATCAGGCAGTCGAACAGATTCGCGGCATCATCGAAAGAGCAAAATTAAAAGGTTAACAATAAAGTTTTATATAAAAGGAGAAAAAATAATATGGTAAACGATCCTTCCGTAGACGCACTCACCGCAAAACTTGCCGAAAACGACGAGAGCGGCGAAGCGCTTTCCAAATACGCACTCTGCGTCATCGCCTCCAAGCGGGCGAGACAGATCATCGAGCGCGACCGCAGCGGCGCAAACGTCGCCCCTTCCAAGGAAAAGGAAGTCGTTCGTGCTTGCGAAGAGATCATGGACGGCAAAGTAACTTACACAAAGGACTAAATGAAAAGAAAAAAGTACCCCCGGTTGCTTGCTGATCGGGGCGTCTTTTATGCGGAGAAAAGAAAGCGTTCATGATAGCGGAAGTAATTGTCGATATCGCCACGAGCGAAGTGGATAAAATATTCGATTACGTCTGTGACGAAGAAACGAAGGAGGGCAGCCGCGTTCGGGTGCCCTTCGGGAATACGCACGTCACGGGTTTTGTCGTGGGGATCAAAAGCGATTCCGTTTATCCGATGGAAAAGCTCAAGCGGGTGGAGGAGGTATACGACGGGATCCCCGCGCTGAACGAGGAATGTTTATCGCTCGCCAAAAAGATATCCGAGCGCTATCGAACGCCCATGGCGCTCTCCCTGCGCCTTTTCCTGCCCGCAGAAATGCGCACGGGCAAGGTGCGTGAAATTTATAAAAAAGTCGCCGTGCTCAAAGTCGGCGAGGCGAAATTTTCCGCGTCCGCCGTCAAGCAAAAGGAGATTTTCGACTATCTTTTATCGGCGCAAACGGCGGAATACGCTTTTTTGACGAAAAAGTTTTCCGCGTCCGCCTTAAAGGCGCTCGTTGAAAAGGGAATCGTCGGCATCGAGCGGGAACGCAAACAGCGCGTCCCTTATCGGGCGGTCGAAGAGAAGGGTGAAAAGCGCCTCCTCACGGCGGAACAGCAGTTCGCGTTAAAGAGCATTCGCGCCTCTACCCAAACGGTTCAGCTTTTGCACGGCGTGACGGGCAGCGGCAAAACGGAAATTTATTTGAACTACATCGCGGAACAGGTAAAAGAGGGCAGGAGCGCCATCTTTCTCGTGCCGGAAATTTCGCTCACGCCGCAGATGCTCTCTCAACTCCGCGCCCGTTTTTCCTCGAGCGTCGCTATCCTGCACAGCGGACTCTCCGCGGGGGAGCGTTTCGACGAATGGCAGCGCATGCGCACGGGAGAGGCAAAGATCGCCGTTGGCGCCAGAAGCGCTATCTTCGCCCCTTTGGAAAATCTCGGCGCCATCATCATCGACGAGGAGCATGATTCCTCTTACTTTTCCGAATCCGCGCCCCGCTATTCCACCCTCGAAGTGGCGAAAATCAGAGCGGAGACGAACGATTGCAAACTCATTTTGGGCAGCGCCACCCCTTCGGTGGAGAGTTATCTCAAAGCAAAGAGAGGGGAATACAACCTCATTCGGTTAAAAAAACGCATCAACGAGAAGCCCATGCCGGAAATCATTCTCACGGATATGCGCCGGGAAGTGCGTCGGGGGAATAACACCATCTTTTCCACCGCGCTCAAAGAGCAATTAGAGGAGACGCTATCGAGCGGCAATCAGGCGATTTTGTTTCTCAACAGAAGAGGGTATTCGCAATCCGTCATCTGCACGGAGTGCGGGTATGTGGCAAAATGCGAACATTGCGACGTGGCGCTCACCTATCACAGCGAGGAAAACTGCTTAAAATGCCATTATTGCGGCACCAAATACCGCATGCTCACCGCCTGTCCCGAGTGCGGCGGCGTCAGGCTCAATTATTTCGGCACGGGCACGCAACGCATCGCCCGAGAGCTTTCCAAATTGTTCCCGACCGCTAAAATTATCCGCATGGATAACGACACCACAAGCGGAAACGAGGGGCATTACAAAATATTGAAGGACTTCGCCTCGCACAAGGCGGACATCCTCATCGGCACGCAAATGATCGCCAAGGGACACGACTTTCCGTCCGTCACGCTGGTCGGTATTCTCGACGCCGATATGAGCCTGCATTTTTCCGATTATCGGAGCGGGGAGCGAACCTTTCAGCTCATCACGCAGGTCGCCGGCAGAAGCGCCGGGAAATCCGGGATTCCGGGGATGACAAT
>CAMFEK010000032.1 GCA_945949395.1 uncultured Clostridia bacterium | reverse complement strand
TTTGAAGGCGGGGAACGATATTTGGCTGCACCCGAGCAACGCTTTCCCCACCGACGAGTATACGTCCGACGAGATGGTGTATTATATGCAAAAGGCGGCAAAGCACGTTTTGTACGCCGAGGCAAACTCTTCGCGCATCAACAATCAACGCTATGAAAGCGGGGAGAGCGTAACGGTGAAAAAACGTATCGCGCCGTGGAAGATTTTCGTATTTTTGGGCTATGCAGTAGTCCTTTCCGCCTGCGCGGCGGGAATTGTCCTTATCGTTAAAAAAGCAAGTAGGACGGACAAGTAGAGGGATATATGAGCGGTTGTATGATCAAGCCCGTTTCGGGTTCTTGTCAGATGAAATGCGAATATTGCTTTTACAGAGACGAGATGAGCGTGCGCGCGAACGGCAACTTCGGAAAAATGAGTGAAGTCACCGTGGAAAAGCTCGTGCAAAAGATGCTTTTGCGGGGGGATAAAAAGGTTTCCTTCTTCTTTCAGGGCGGGGAGCCGACGTTGGCGGGCTTGGACTTTTATCGGGATTTCTTAAAAAAAGTCGATCGACAAAAGGAAAAGGGGGTTGCCGTTTCCTATTCCATTCAAACGAACGGTTACGATATTACGCCGGAATGGGCGGAATTTTTCGCGAAAAACAGGTTTTTGGTGGGCGTCTCGCTCGACGGAACGCAAATACTGCACGATAAAAACCGCGTCGGTTTCGACGGCGCGGGAACGTACGCGCGCGTCATGAGATCGATCGAGAACTTAAAAAAATCGGGGTGCGATTACAATATCGTCACCGTCGTTACCGACGAGACGGCTCGGCGGGTTCACGAGCTGTACGCCTTTTATAAGGAGCAGGGTTTTGTCTATCAGCAGTACATACCTTGCCTCTCTCCGTTGGGGGAGGAGAATCCCCGTCTTTCGCCCAAGGCGTACTTTGATTTTTTGAAAAAACTCTTTATCCATTATAAGCAGGATATGGCGGCGGGGCGTTACGTGTATATCCGCCGATTTGAAAACTGGTGTGCCATGTCCGTAGGACTGCCCCCCGAGGAGTGCGGCTGCTCGGGCGCGTGCCATCAGCAGATCCTCGTCGAGGCGGACGGTAGCGTGTATCCCTGCGATTTTTATGCGTTGGAGGAGTACCGTATCGGTAATATCCTCACGGACGAAATCGACGATATGTTAGCGAGCGACGCCGCGAAGGCGTTTTCTTCCCGTTCGCGCGGCAGGGCGGAAAAATGCTCTTCCTGCCGTTGGGAAAGGATGTGCGGCGGCGGTTGCTTTCGCTACCGCAAGAGGGACGGCTCCTATCCGTATTGCGAAACGATTTGCTCGTTTTTTGATTTTGCCTATCGCGATCTTCAAAAAATTTACCGAAAATGGGCGTCCAAAGGAGAAAATGTATGAGCGAAACAAAGAGGCAGGTCGTATTGATCATGTGCGACACGGTCAATCAGAATATGGTCAGCTGTTATCGCGATCCCGTCTGCAAGACGGAGCATCTGGAAAATTTCGCAAAGGACGCCGCCGTCTTTGAGAACGCGTACACCTGCACGCCCGTCTGCGGACCCGCGCGCTCCGCCATCTTCACGGGGCTTTACCCGAGCTCGAACGGAATGCTCGGCTGTGGGATGCAGCTCGGACAGAACGTGCGCACGCTCGGGCAGAGATTGTCCGTCGCGGGCGTTCACGCCGCCTATATCGGCAAATATCATCTCGACGGCGGGGATTATTTCGGAAAGGGCGTCGCCGCGGCGGGGTGGGATCCCGCGTACTGGTACGATATGAGAAATTATTTGGACGAACTGCCCTCTCCTAAGGAGAGAAAGAGTTCCCGTCAGAATATGGGCGTGCATTTCTTCGGCGATATCAAGGCGGAGGACACGTTTGCGCATCGCTGTATCGACAGAGCGGTTCTCTTTGTGGAGAATTGTCGGGAGGAGGACTTCTTTTTGACCGTCTCTCTCGACGAGCCGCACGATCCCTGCCGCTGTCCGCCTTCCTATCAAAAGAAGATGGCTCGCTCCCGCATGAAATTGCGCCGCGCGCCCAACACGGACGCGAGCTTGAAGGGAAAGCCGCACATTCAAAAATTATGGCGCAAAAAGTTCAAACTCGCCGTCACGCCCGTCATGTTCCGGGTGTTCAATCGTGGGATCATGGCTTGTCAAATGTTTTTGGACGACGAGCTCGAACGGTTGTTTCGGGCGATAAGGGAAAATCTTTCCAACCCGCTCGTTGTCTTTACGTCCGACCATGGGGAAATGATGCGGGCGCACGGACTCTTGCAAAAGGGTGCGTGTATGTATAACGAGACGACGCGAGTGCCCCTCATCGTGAAAGGGGATATCTTTTTCAACAGAAGGGTGCTTACGCCCGTTTCGCATATCGACCTCGCGCCCACCATCTTGCAGTACTATAGTCTTCCCGTTCCTAAGAATCTGGAAGGATACAGTCTTTACGACTTAAAAGGGGATCGGGAGAGAAGGGACGTATTTATGGAGTTTTTCCGCTACGAGTTGGAACAGGACGGTTTTTTAGGCTATCAGCCTATCCGCGCGATATTCGACGGCAGGTATAAGCTGTGTATCAACTTAAATTCGAGCGACGAATTGTACGACGAGGAAACCGACCCCTATGAAATGAAAAATCTCATCGACGAGCCCGATTACGCCAAGATACGCGACGATCTTCACGATCGGCTCCTTTCGCGCATGAATCGCACGAGAGACCCCTTCCGCGGATACGTTTGGGCGTGCCGACCTTGGAGAAAAGGGTATTCGCCGTCCTACGACTTCACGGGAAAGGAGCGTCAGCTCGACGACGGCGAGGGCGTCCGCCTCACCTATTCGACGGGAAATCCCACGACGGAATTTGTCAGAAAAAAAGGAATAAAGTAATTATGATTACGTTTTATTTTCAGCTCTTGGTTCCGGTTTTTATCATGTTTTACAACGAACCGCGAAAGGAAAAATTTGCCTTAAGGTTAGGACTGTCTTTGGGGATCACGCTGCTTTTGTCCGCTTTGTACTATACTCCCGAACTGCTCTTTTTTGCGAACGGATTTTTGCAGAATATGATTTATTTTCTGACGGGTTATGCCTTTGCCGTAATCGTCGTGATGATCTCCTTCGCTACACAACGCATCAAAGCGGCTTATCTTTTAATCTTATCGGCGCTCATTCAGAATTTTTCGCACCATCTCTTTCAGTTTACCATGCGACTTTTGTCCATTCCCGTAGGGGAGGAATATAATTCGTTCAACGGACTCCTGCTCCTTACGTCCATCTATCTGATCGTCTACGTCGTGTTCTTTTATGCCGTCGATAAAGTCAAATTGCGCGACGTGACCTATATTCCGAAGGCGTCGTTGATCGTCGGCGTGCTGTTTCTTCTCGTGATGATCATATTCGGCGTTTACGTCCGTCATGAGCAGCTTGCTTTTTTTGGCAATCAAGTCGCCATCGGTTATGAAATCTATTCCGTCACGCTTTCGTTGCTGTTTATTATCATTCTTCTGTGTTTTTTCAATATCGGAAAGATACGCGATCATGAAGAGGAGCTGGAACTGCGTATCGACCGCGCAAAATGGTACTATGAAGTCGCCCATACCAACGTGGAATCTCTCCGAAAGCTCAAACATGACATGAAACATCTGATCGTCGCGCTCAAAAACATAGAGGATAAACAGGAGCGGGAAGCGGCTCTTTCGGAGATGGAAAATATCGTCAACCGCTACAGTACCGTATACAAGACGGGCAACGAGGCGCTCGATTGTCTCTTGACGGAAAAGGCGGCGTACTGTAACGTAAAGGGGATTTCCTTGAACGTCGTCGCAGACGGAAGTATTTTGAAGGGACTTCGCTTTATCGATATCTACGTCCTGTTCGGCAACGCGCTGGACAATGCGATCGAGAGCGTATTGAAATCTGACGTAAAAGAGGATCGTGCCATTCAAATCAAGATGAGCCGAAAGAACTCGATGGCGTTCATTCGCATAGAGAACTGGTGCGGATCGGGCATACAGTTTTCTCAAGACGGATTCCCGCTCACGACGAAAACGGGCTTAGGGCACGGCTACGGCGTCAGGAGTATTCAGGACATCGTGGAAAAATACGGCGGAACGCTTGGGGTGAAGGCGGTAGACAATCTCTTCACGCTCGATATCCTTCTTCCGATTGAAACGTAATCTTGAATTACGTATGTAATTGCTTAAATTAGGAAGATTTTATGACAAAATAATAAAATTGCGGTATAAAAGTATTGTCTTGAAGAATGGAGGTATGTTTATGTTTCAAAAGCTAAGACAAATGGGAGAAGTATCGCTTATCACTTGGATCAACGCGATCCTCGTTTCTATCCTCTCGGCCGTCAATTTCATGATGTATCTTGTTATCTTGGAACCATGGCTCGTCTGTACCATGCTGGTCGTCTACGGGCTGTTCATTCTCTGCGCGTGGGGCGCTCATTTCGGAAAACTGCCTGCGCTGAATGCGCTCATCGCGGTTTTTTCTATTTGGATCATCACGCTGACGAGTTACTCTTCGCTCGCTCCGTACGGAATCACCATGCTGATACAGGTCGTTGTCACTTCGCTTGCTGCAATCGTCGGCACCGTTTTTGCCCTTCTTCGCAAGGAAAAGGTTCATAAGATCATTTGCGTATTCGGCGCGATCCTTTTCGCGGTTCCCGCTCTCTTCTGCTGCGTATGGGGCGTCAACAGCGCTCTATCGAACGCCAAGACAAAGGCGAGCAGAGAAATCTGGCAGGTGCCCGACGTCTTTGAGCGGACGGATACTACCCAAAAGGGGAGGGTGGAAAAGATCGACTACGCGACGAAAGCGTACGCCACAGACCAACGCGCCGTCACAAAGAGCGCGTACGTCTATCTTCCCTACGGCTATAACGATGAGACGCAGTACGATATCCTGTATCTCCTGCACGGTACGGGCGACGACGAGGCGTACTGGCTCGTCACGTACGAGTGGAATAAGGTGATGCTCGATAATATGATCGAACAGAAGATCATTCGACCCGTCATCGTCGTTACGCCGACTTTCTACGTCGAGAACGACTGCGCCGACGATCTGGATCGGCTCACGTATTCGTTCAGCGACGAACTTCGTAACGACCTTATGCCCGTCGTGGAATCCAAGTATTCCACTTATGCCGAAACCGCCGATAAAGCAGGCTTTATCGAGAGCCGCGAGCATCGTGCGTTTGCGGGTCTCTCGAGAGGCGCCGTCACCACGATACATTCGGCAATTTGCGACAACCTCGACTATTTCTCTTCCTTCGGTACCTTCAGCGGGAGCAGAACGCCCGTGGAATATTATAAGGAGCACGCGCTTTCCGACGAGTTTAAGGATTATTCCATCGATTACTGGTACGTGGCGAGCGGAAACTTCGATTTCGCGCTCCCCGTTCAGGTAACCGATTGCAGGGCTATCATTGCGGCGGACGAGAGGCTGATTTTAGGGGAGAATATCTCCTTCGACGTATTCCCGATGCGTTATCATTCGCAGGGAAACTGGCATCTCGCACTCTATAATTTCTTGCAGAAGATCTATTGAGAAAGGAGGCGTATCGTTGACAAATACGCCTTTTTTCGCTATACTAAACGTGCGTGAGGGAACATTATGATAAGAATTGCCATCGTAGAGGATGATGAAATGGAAGCGAAAGTGCTGACGGACGCTTTGAAAAGATTCGAGAAGGAACGGGAAGAAAAGTTCGTGATCGAACGGTTTACGGACGCGTTTTCCTATCTGGAAAGTAAAAATGAATACGCCGTCGTGTTTATGGATATCATGTTGCCCAACATGACGGGCATGGAGGCGGCATCCCATCTTCGCAAGCGCGATCGAGATACCTTCTTGATCTTTGTAACGAGCATGACGGAGTTAGCGATAAACGGCTATGAGGTAGACGCGATCGATTACATGATAAAGCCCGTCTCGTACGAGAGGATCGAGCGGAGAATGAGCAAGATACTCGAAAAATGTAAGGATAAGTGTACGGACGTCATCACGATGCGCACGGAAGGCGGTTACGTTCATCTTTCGACGGATCAGATTTACTATGTCGAAGTGCGCGGGCATAAGTTGACCTTCGTCACGTCGCACGGCAATTTCACCAAGAACGGTTCGATCAAGGAGGTGGAGGAGCGATTGAAGGAAAGCAGATTTTTGCGCTGCAATTCCTGCTATCTCGTAAATCCTCAACATATCAACGCTACGAAGGGCTATATCGTTTCGATGCGCAACGGAGACGAATTGAAGATCAGCCAGCCGCGCAAAAAGGATTTCATGAACGAGCTGATTTCCTATTTGGGAGATACGCAGTTTTAACGGGAACCCCCGTCCGACAGATTCGGACGGGGGTTGCTTAATTTATGGTTTTTCATCGTTAATTTATGCAAATTTTAACAAAAAAATGAAAGGCGTGATATAATCAAAGCCGTGAATGTGATAAAAGTTTTCACGTCATCTCTCATGTTTTATATATGAGGGGAATTTATAAGGAGGGTCAAATGAAGATCACGAAAAAAACCAAACAAATCGCACGCGGCGTAACCGTCGGCTTTGCCGGTCTGCTTGCGATTTCCATCGGTGCCCGTTCGATAGTCGACGCCAATCAGGGCTATCTCGATAGTTATTTGGGTCACACCAGATATTCTTTCGTCCCTGATGAAACTTCTGCGAACGCACTGGATCTGTACAACTATACCGTACCTGACAGCGTCAGCGTAGATGGTAAGACGTTCGACGTCAAGACGGCGAAGGGCGTTGTCGAGTATTCGAGAGCGCTTTCCGAAAAAATGGCGGGCGAAGGTCAGGTTCTCATGAAGAACGACAACAATGCGCTGCCCCTCAAAGGTAGCGACAAGAAGATCGCTCTTCTCGGTGCGCGTTCGTACATGAACGCCTTCTCCGGTTCCATGGGCTCCGTCACCAACGTGTCCGAAGCGACTCCTTTGCCGCAGGCACTCAAGGATCAGGGCTTTGAAATCGTAGACGAAACGGATAAAGCGTATCAGGACGCTTACGTAAAATCGGTCATGGCGGGAGATACCTCCTCCTTTACCGAGGAAGAAATCAACAGTCTCAAAATCGATAAGCCCAACGCCGGCGGCGCGCAGGATACCTGCGGTTCCGGTTTCGGTGCCGTCGTAGCAAGCACCTTGAAGGGCTATGCGACTTGGGAGCCTACCACCGAAGAGCTCGGTCTTAAGGGCAAGTCCACGAAGTCAGGCGTAGCCATCGTCACCGTCGGTCGTCGTTCGCAGGAAGCAGGTTATTATCTCCCCGGCGAAATCGGCAAAACGACGGCGAAGGGCGGCAAGAGCAGTGGCTTCGGCGGCGCGGTCTCCTATAACCCCACCAGAAACGCGACGTGGGAGGAAGGGGATGACTGTCTCGCTCTCAACATTCAGGAAAGAGCCATCATCAAATACGCAAAAGAAAATTACAGCAAGGTTATTTTGCTCATCAACTCCTCCTCCGCTATGGATATCGATGAAGTATTTGCGGGCGGCAAGAGCGAAGTGGACGCCGTACTTTGGACGGGTATGCCCGGCGCTTACGGCTTTAAGGCGACCGCCAAGATTTTGGACGGCACCATCAATCCTTCCGGCAGCATGGCAGATACCTACGAAGCGAAGTCTTCCATCACCGCAACCGGTCAGAACGTCGGTTACTTTGAATTTGCCAACGCGGCGCAGGACGGCGACGAGAGAAAGCTCCAGCAGGGCAGCGAAAAGTCTCTTTGGTACGAAGCGGAAACGGAAGGTATCTTCTCCGGTTATAAGTATGACGAATCGAGATACTACGATTTGATCGCAAATCCTTCCTCCAAGGCAAATTCCGCCAAGGGCGCGTTCAACGGAACCAACTGGAACTATAAGGACGACGTAGCGCGTTCCTTCGGTTATGGTCTTTCCTACTCGAACTTCACGGAAGAGATCGTCGATTTCAAGGTAGATCATGCAAAGCAGACGGTCAACGCGAAGGTAAAAGTAACCAACGTGGGCGACGTAGCGGGTAAACATAACGTACAGCTCTACGTCTCCGTACCGAATACGAACAATCCCAGGGTTCAGAAATCTGCCATTCAGCTCATCGACTTCATGAAGACGGGCGAGCTCAAGAAGGGCGAATCCGAGATCGTGGAATTCAAGGGTATTTCCTTCGAGAAGTTCGCTTCTTGGGATTCCGACCTGTCGCATGACGGCGTAAAGGGCGGTTATATCCTCGACGAAGGCAAATACTATTTCACCACGTCCAACGATCAGGGCGCGCACGGCGCAGTCAACAACGTGCTGATCGAACAGGGTAAGAGCGGTCTCATCGACGCGGACGGCAAGTCCGTAACGGAAAAGGTCGGCGACGTTAAGGTAGAAACCTTCAAGAGAATCGAAATCACGAAGTCCGTCAAGGGCGCGCTCTTGCAGAATCAGCTCGAAGACTTGGATCCTACGCTCGCATGGAATCTTCCTCTGCTTTCGCGTAGCGACTGGGATGCCACCTTCCCTGAAAGACATGACAACCTCTCCTCCACGGCTCAGATGGAAGACGGTCTGCGTTGTATGGTATACGATCTCAACGAGAACGACAACAACGGCACACCCGTCGTTTGGGACGCAAAGAACGGTATGACGCTGTTAGGCTTAAAGCCTTCTAAGGGCGAGTTTATCGAATACGACGATCCTCGCTTGGTAGCGCTCGCACAGAACGTAACGCTCGACGAAGCCTTGAGAAACCTCCAGTGCGCAGGCGGTTCCACCTTCCTCGCGCTCAAGTCGATCGGAATGTCTTATGATGCTTATCAGAACGACGGTCCTATGGGCTTCGACGGCAATGACGGCGACGAAAAGACCTCCTTGTCCGGCGACCGCAATCCCAACAACACGGTATACGATACGGACGACAACGACGCAACGGGCGCTAACTCCACCGAGCTTTGGGGTAAAATCGCAATGCGTCCTATGCCCACCAACGTGGTCGTAGGTTCCACCTTCAATAAGGATCTCGTAGAAGAATCCGGCGAATGTATCGGTATCATCGGTCTCTGGGTCGGCAACATGGCGATCTGGGGTCCCGGCTCCAACATCCACAGAACTCCTTATAATACGCGTAACCACGAGTATTATTCCGAAGATCCCATTCTCCTCGGCGTCATGACGGACGTATACTGTAAGGGCGGCAAGTCCATGGGTCTCACGATGGCTCCCAAGCACTATGCCTTCAACGACTACGATTTGAACAGATCGGGTATCGCACCCTTCTTAACCGAACAGGATGCGCGTGAAAACGCTCTCCGCGGATTCCAGTATGCGTTTGAATCGGAAAACGCAATGGCGTCCATGGGCGCGTTCGGCAGAGCCGGCGCCACCTTCTGCTCCGCACATACCGGACTTATGACCGGAATTCTCAGAACGGAATGGGCATGGAACGGCTTCTTCGTAACCGACATGGTCAACCCCGGTTACTTCATGAACGCGCGCGACTCCATCGCAGCGGGCACGGACGGTATGCTCACCGGCGGCAGCCAGACGGCTAACGGTTACATTCAATGGAATCTCGTTCCCGGCGATACGGATAACAACAACGAAAAGGGTCCCATCGCTCGCAGCGAAGTAGAGAAGGATCTGTATTTCCAGCAGTGTCTGCAGAACTCCATTCACAGATATCTCTGGGCTATCGTCAACTCGAACTATATGAACGGCTTGCAGGCAGGCAAAACGGTTGAAAACGAGGCGTGGTACGACAATGCCGTCACGGCGTGCATTGCAGTGACCGGAACCTTGACCGGTCTCAGCGCGGTAGCGTACGTTGCTTTGGCTGCATTCGGCAAGGAAGATGAATAATAGGGGGTATCAATATGGAATTTTTTAAGAAACAGAAAGTAGCTTTCTATGGCTTATGCGTATCTGCTATCCTCGTATTGATCGGCATGATCATGTTCGAATTCGTTTATTCCGCCGGTTACGAGGCATTCGGTCAGCAGACGCAGACCGCGGGAACGGAAGTTATCGTTTACAGTATCATTGCAATCGCATTGTTTGCCGTGGCAATCTTGCTCAGCCAGTTTTCTTTCGAAGGCGTGACGGCAAAGATCTTATCCGTAGTGGTGGATCTCGCTCTCATTGCGGCGGGCGTGCTCATCGGTATGGCTATCGTCTCCACGATCTCCGCGTACGTTTACGACGTGGGCATCTGGGTCGGTTCCGACCTGCACAATGGTGACGACGCGCTCATCGCAACGATGAAACTCGGCATCGCGTCCACGGTCGTATACGTTGTGGGACTCCTTGTCGCAAGCGTAACCACTTGCTTCTCCATCGTGAAAAAGTAAGCGATAAATCCTTGAACAATATTCAAGGGAGAAACATCGAAACTGTGGCAGAGCGCTTTTATAAGCGCTCTGCACTTTTTCATGAAAGGTATTACGAAAAAATGTACGTTGTTTTTATTTTATTACTTTCTATCGCGTGTATGTCGGTGAGATGCTTGCAAAAACGCAACCTTTTTTACTTGGCAGCCGTCTTTTTCGCCGTGCTTTCCGCCTTTTTGGGTATGCGGTTCAGTCCTTCCTATACGGCAATCTTCTTGTTCGTATTCTATGCGGCTGTCTTTTTGGCAGAGTGTCTCTTCTTTGTCCCCCGAATCAAGGAAAGCGTCAAAAAAATCCTTCGTTCCTGCGTGACGCTGACAGGCGCTTGCTTTTTATTTCCGTCTATCCTCATCTATTTACACGGGGATAATTTTGAATCCCTCGCTCTCCTTCTTACCGCTTTGTCGAGCGTCCTCTTGTTTTTTTCATGGTTTTGGATATTTGAACGCAAACGAAAGCAAACGCCTGCCAAAATTCCGTATTTTTTGGAGCTTTTCCTTCTTCTTTCCGCCTCCCTTTTTGCTCTTTTTGGCGGATTTTCTTCGGTCGCGCTCCTGCCGTACGGATTCGGAATTGCTTTTTGTACGATTGCAAGACTGATGAAGGATAAGACGAGCGAGTGGCTTATGATCGTAGGACTCACGCTGACAAACGTATTTTTGTCGGCGCCCATGGTGTGTTAGGAGGATAACATGAAGAGAAAATTTGCTTTTTTTATCACGGCTCTCTTGCTTTTCGTCTCATTTGCCTCCTGCGCTACGCCCGTTCACGACAATCATGCGATCGATCGGAAGGGGGAATACGATTGCTTTCGCCCGGGCGCGCGTTGGTACGATACGGACGGCGACCTCATTCAAGCGCACGGCGGGCAGATACAGCGCATGCCCGTTCCGATAGAAGGCGAGGAGCAAGAGATGTACGTTTGGGTCGGAGAGGACAAGCGGAGCGGTCATTTGGGCAATTGCGTCGCTATGTACTATTCTTCCGATCTTTATAACTGGACGTTCGGCGGCGACGTTCTCCGCTCGGTGGCGAGCATGGAAGAAATGCAATCGGACGCCTATTTTTCAGCTCTCTATGCAGACTATACGCAAGAGGAAAAGGAAAACGTCGTGCGCGTCCTAAATCAAAATGCGGTCATCGAGCGCCCGAAAATGCTCTATAACGATAGGACGGGAAATTACGTCATTTGGTTTCACAGCGACGACTACACGGACGAAAATCCAAACTATAAGTATGACGTGGGCATGTCCGGCGTCGCCGTATCGGATTCTCCGTTCGGTCCCTTCCGATTGATCGACCGTTACCGCTTGAGCGAATGTCCTTTAGGTCAGATAGACTGTTTCCCGACCTCGAAGGGCGAGGCGAGGGATATGAATCTCTTTCAAGACGACGACGGCACGGCTTACGTCGTGTATACGAGCGAAAATAACAAGACGATCTATATCTCCAAGCTCAACGAGGAGTATACCTTCCTTTCAGCCGATCCGAAAGAGGCTCGCTACGGGGTGGACTTTATTCGTCTGTTCCCCGGCGCAATGCGCGAAGCGCCCGTTTTGATGAAAGAAAACGGCAGATATTATCTGATGTCCTCGAGCACGACGGGTTGGATGTCCAACGAGGCGCGCGTATGGTCGGCAGACGATATTTTCGGCGAATGGAGAAACGACGGAAACCCGTGCAGGGGTGTCGGAGCCTCAGTAACGTTCGATACGCAGAGCACGAGTCTGTTTTGCGCGCCGAACGGGCAATGGATTTATTACGGCGACCGTTGGAACGGGAAGGAGCTTTTCGATTCGAGATACGTCTTTCTACCCGTTACCTTCGAAAAAGATAAGCTCACTGTTCGCTGGGAAACGGAATGGAAATGGCAAGATAAAGATTAAAGAAAAAAATACGTCTTGACAAGGGGAGCGAGGAATCGTATAATAGAGGAAAAGTGTGACGAAGAAGGGGAAAACGAATGATAAGCAGAGAACTTTTGTATCGATACTGTAAGGATCAGTTTCGTTTGTTTCATATTCCCATTCATATTTTTGAGGGGGGAAAGCGCGTGGAAACGTTTGACGAGATAGATTCTCTCTTCAACGAGGGGCAAGAAGACGCCATCGCAAAGCAGTTTTATTCGCCGGAAAAAAAGACGAGACTGCATTATGTCTCTTCCCTTTTGATGGACGGCGCCGTCTTTTCGGAGACGGAAGATCTTTTCATCTATTTCGGCTACGTGCGCTGTTCGGAGGCGAACAGGGAAAGCGTGCGCTCCTCTATTTTGCAGGAGGTCAGCGATTCGAATTTTCTCACCGAAGAGTTTTTGGCGGACAGCATCAAGTACTTAAAACGTATGCCCCGCATGAACCCCGGTCGGTTTGCCGCATTGCTCTCTTCCGTCTATCTTTTTCTCAACGGAAAAGCGTTTCCCGAAGGGGAACTGTATCAGGAAAGTTTAGAGGAAAAACCGGAAGAGTACAGCGTCGTTCTCGAGGAAAAGGACGCGTTTGAAGCGGAAGAGTGCCGATCTGACTATGAATCGGAACAACTCATGCTCTTCTACGTGCGACACGGAATGTTCCTCGAGATCGAGAGAAGTTGCAAAAGAACAAAGTCCTTCAACTGGTTCGGGAGCATCCACAATCATGCCTCTTGGAGCAGACTGAAAAATTACGCGCAACAAGCGCTGATTCTCGTTTCTCGCGCCGCCATCGAGGCGGGCGGGAATCTTTTGGAATGGTACAGATTGCAGGAATTTTATACCGAACGCATCGAGCTTGCGGACAGTATCAAAGGTATCAACGAAATACGCTATTCCATGCTCATGGATTACGCCAGGCGGGTGTTTGCCTTAAAATATGAGGCGATAGAGGAGGAGAGCATCTTTGAGGTCGTTCGATATGTGCAGGAACATCTCGGCGAAAAGATTTCCCTGGAAGATCTGTCTAAGAGCGTTCACATGAGCCGCTCTCACCTCTGTTCCAAGTTCAAAAAGTGCATGGGAGTCGGTTTGAATGAATTTATCAACGACAGGAAGATCGAAAAGGCGAAACAGCTCCTGCGCTTTACTTCTCTTCCGCTCATAGATATCGCGACAGAGCTGAATTATTGCTCGCAAAGTTATTTTCAGCAGATATTCCGAGCGAGAACGGGCATGACGCCCCTCGAATACCGAAACAAGAAAAGATAAAAAAATTACCGAATGAAATAATTCGGTAATTTTTTGATATAAAGGAAAATATTTTGATAGAACCCGACTTTTTTTGACTTTATAATAATGAGCAAGAAACAGCTTTAAGCTGTTATCAAAAAAAGATAGGAGGAAAAAAATGAAACTGAAAACGATTTCTCGTGGGTTCACTTGCGTGTTTACGGCAACGTTTTCCGTCATGTTGGGCTTGACGTCTCTCGCGTTCGAGAGTGAAGCGGACATCAACCAAATGCTGGGAACTTCATCGCATATCATAGTCGATGCGGAAGACGGAAACGTGGATACGGAATATTTCAAAAAGAAAACCCGTTCCATCGACCAGTTTATGAACCAAAAGCTCGAACTCATCGAAACGCTCACGAATGAAGGAACCGTACTTCTCAAAAACGACAAGACTTTGCCTCTTGCTACGGGCAAAAAGGTGACCCTTCTCGGCAAGGCGAGCGCCGCGCTCGTGTACGGCGGATCGTCGGGCAACGCCGCGATCGGCAACATGGGCAACGAAAACATCAACCTGACCTTAAAAAAGGGATTAGAGTCGGCGGGGTTCCAAGTCAATCCTTCCATGTGGAATTTCTACACGGGCAAAGGGTTGTCTTACGATTCGTCGCCCTCTTTGGAGATCGCCCCTTCCGAACTTCCCGCAAACGACCTTTCGGAATACGGCGACGCCGCGATCGTCGTCCTCTCCCGCGTTACGGGTGAAGGCGGAGACGCTCCCGCGGATTACTATCAGCTCACCGAAAACGAGCTCGCGCTCGTGAAGAAGGCGGAGGAGATCTCGAAAAACGTCATTGTGATCGTCAATTCTCCCTCTGCTCTCGCCATCGACGCGCTCGTGAAGGACGAGAAGGTGGGCGCCATTCTTCAAATCGGCGGCGTAGGTTCGCTCGGCGCGAAGTCCTTGGGAAATATCCTTTGCGGAAAGGTGAATCCTTCCGGCAGACTCACGGATATCTACGCGGCGGATTCCCGTTCCTCTGCGGCATATCAGTCCTCCGGCACGATCGCTTTCGCCAATGCGGACGCAATCACTTCGGCGGTGGACCCCGTTCTCGGCGTCGGCGCAGGCGGTACCAAATATACCGTGTTCAACGAGGGTATCTACGTCGGCTATAAATATTACGAGACGAGATACGAGGACTGCGTCTTGGGTAGAGGCAATGCAAACGGTTCCGCCGGTACCTATCAGAGCAGCGCAGGTTGGAATTACGCCGAGGAGGTCAACTATTCCTTCGGTTACGGTCTTTCCTATACTTCGTTCGATCAGCAGATCGTCTCGTTTGACGTTTCGGATAACGTCGTATCCATGCGGGTGAAAGTGACGAATACGGGTTCCGTGGCGGGAAAGGAGGTCGTGCAAATGTACGCGCAGTCCCCTTACACGGAATACGATAAGGCGAACGGCGTGGAAAAATCCGCCATTCAGCTCGCGGGCATTGCCAAGACGGAATCTCTCGCTCCCGGCGCAAGCGAAACGGTCACGATCAAGACGGATCTTTACAGCATCGCAAGCTACGATTATAAAAATGCGAAAACGTGGATTTTGGACGAAGGCGAATACTATTTTGCCGTCGGCAACGGCGCGCACGAGGCGCTCAACAACGTTCTTGCGGCGAAGGGAGCCAAAGGGTTGGACGGCGAAGGGGACGAGTCCCTCGTTTCCTCTTGGTCGAACGATTTCTTTCAGAATTTTTCCAAGTATGAATTTACCGATAAGGGATTCACGACGGAAAACGGATTGTACCATAACAATACGGAGACTCCCGTTTCCAACCGCCTCGATTCTGCCGACCTCAACACCCTTTTGGGCGAGGGGACTACGACGTATCTTTCCCGTTCGAACTGGCAGGGCACTTGGTGCGAAGGCTTGAAGGCTGTCACCGCCTCTTCCGATATGATCGACCGCATCACCTTCAAAACGACCTATACGGCGGGAGAGAAGGTCGGGGATCGGTATGCTTACGGTCAGGATAACGGTTATTCGATTATCATGGCGATGGGTAAAGCCTACGACGACGAAGTCTGGGAAGGTATCCTCGACTCTCTCATGGTCGAAGAGATGATCGCCACCGTCGGCAAGAACTTCGGCGCCATCGATCCCATTTACGGTATCGGTTTCCCCGGAACGAGCGATAACGACGGCGTCGGCTCCGGTCCTGCCGTCAAGTACTCAGCGGAATACGACGGCGGTTCGACCGTCATCGACGGGGAAAGCAAGTACAGTTCCATCGATCCGAGAATGTATCCGTCTCAGACCGTTCAGGCGTCTACTTTCAATCAAAAGCTCATTTACAAGACGGGTGAAACGATGAGTGAAGATTGCTACTATTGCGGACTTACCTCCCTTTGGGGACCCGGTCTCAACCTTCACAGACACCCTTATTCGGGCAGAAACTTTGAATACTATTCCGAAGATTCTCAACTCACCTATATTCTCGGCGCGCAGATCTGCGCGGGATTGCAGTCGAACGGCGTAATTGCCGGTCCCAAGCATTTTGCTTTCAACGATCAGGAAACCGACCGTTACGGCTTTGCCGTATACACGAACGAGCAGGCGGCGAGAGAAAATTCTCTTCGCGGATTCGAAGGCGCCGTGTCCGTTGCGAAAGTGAAAAACGTGATGACTTCCCTCAACCGTATCGGTTGCGACTGGATCGGCGTAAGCAGCGCCATGCAAAACGACATTCTCCGCGCAGAGTGGGGCTTTGACGGCTATACGCTCACCGATAACGCGCTCGAGCCTTATATGTGCGGCAGAAGCATCGCGCTCGGAAACGATAAGCTGATGCTCCTTCCCGGCAACGACAGGAGCGGAGAGCTCAACAAGGCTAACCTCCTTGCCGACGACGTGTTATTCGGTGCGGTGCGGCAGGCTTGCCATAGAATTTTGTACGTATTCGTCAACAGTAAGGCGATGAATGGCGTTTCCGCGTCTACGAAGATCGTCTCCGTAACGCCTTGGTGGAAGACTGCGCTCGTCAACGTGGACGTCATCGTGGGTTGCCTTGCCGCTCTCGGTGTAGTCGGGTTCATAGCGGGCAGCGGAAACAAGAAAAAGGAGGACAACTGATATGAAAAACTTTTTGCTAAATAAAAAGTCAGGCTTCTATTTCGCCGCAGCGGGTATCCTTTTCGCGCTCTTCGGGTTGGTCTCGTATTCGATCGCCGGCACGGATAGTTACGGTTTCGTTCCCATGGTCGACGTTCTTCTCGCCATCGGTATCGCTCTCGGCGTCCTCTTTGCCTATCGCGATTTCTTCGGAATCGGCAGTATGGTCATGATCGCCTTCTTCGGCTCTGCTTTGGGGGTATTCATCAACTCCCGTTTCATGTATTATTCCCATCAGTTTTACGGAATCGCGTCCGATCCCATCACGGGCGCCATGGTGGTCACTACGATCGCTTTCATCGGTATGATCGTCTGCGTCTGCATTTCCGCGTTTCTCGGTCTGGAAAAGGGAGGTGACAAGGAATGAAATCTCTTTCTTTGAAAAATAAGATACTGTCGGGTATCGCGGGAATCCTCGTGCTCACCATTCTCGGTTTTCTCATTTATACCGCCGTAATTATGGTCAACGCTTTTAAGCCTGCGACCGTAGACGGCGAGGACGAGAGCAAGTACGAATTTGTCTTCGAGGGAAATATCACGATTTACGACACGGAATACGACGTAAAGCTCAAGGGCGTCAACCAGGAATTTACCGTAAACGCAAATTCCATCAAGGATATTGCGGGCGGAACCTACACGTTCACGGAAGGGCAGGGTTGGACGTTTACATTCGACGACAAGAATGGCACGATCGTGCGCTCCATGTACGATAAAGACAGCGGGAATTTCTCCTTTATCTATTCGCTCGATATGGGTTCGCGCGGAGCAGGCAACTTAAAGTTCGTCTATGAGGATAAAGACTTCAACGCGGCAAACGAATGTTGGAAGCAAATTCCTTCCTTCTCGGGTACGGCTTACTGGTTTGGCGGCGTGCTTTCCGCTACGACGATGGTCTCCTGCGATGCAAACGGGAACTTCCGCATCTTCTGCACGGGCGGCGAGATCGATGAAATAACCGGAACTTACCGCGAAGCGAACGACGGCTACCTCTTTACCGCCGAAAACGGAACGGAATATACGGCAACGCTGAATGGGGACGGTTTATATGAAATGACCGTTGGCGTTTACCGCCCTGCTCTCGCAGCGTACGGCGCGGCAAACAGCACGGTAACGCTCACGCAGATCGTACTTACGGTAGACTAATTAACTTTCCTCCTTATAAGAAGGCGACTTTCGGGTTATATCCGAAAGCCGCTTTTTCTATCCTTGAAGGAATGGGGACAAAAAAATAAATTCTATGATAAAAAACAGTTGCCTTTTTTTGTCAGATAGGCTATAATATCAAAGGATGCAGAGATGGCGGAGCGGTCGAACGCGCACGACTCGAAATCGTGTGACCTTTTACGAGGTCCGGAGGTTCAAATCCTCTTCTCTGCGCCATATCGAAAAAACTGCGGTTTCCGCAGTTTTTTTTCATAGATAGGGAAAACCGGATGTATTAAAGAAGAATTACGGAATAAAGAGGATTTTCTGTTTTTTTATTGCTTATTTGTGGTATTATATAAAGTGAAAAGAAGACAGTAATGCAAAATAAAGGTAGGCAGGTGAAAATATGTGCACATCGGTTACGTATCAGACAAAAGATTTTTATTTCGGGCGGACGCTTGACTTCGATTTTTCCTATGCGGAAGAAGTTACGGTGATGCCGCGAAAATATCCCCTTCATTTCCGTTTTGCGGGCGATCTATCGGAGCATTACGCCGTGACGGGAATGGCTTTCGTGCCGGACATCTATCCGCTGTTCTACGACGCCTTCAACGAAAAGGGGCTTTGCATGGCGGGATTGAATTTTGTCGGGAATGCCAAATATTACGCGCAGGCGGAAGGAAAAATCAATCTTGCGCAGTTTGAATTTATTCCCTATCTCCTCGCAACCTGTTCCTGCGTTCGCGAAGTTTTGGATCGGTTAAAGGATATCAATATTACAAACGAATCGTATAGCGCGCAGATGCCGCTCGCGCAATTGCATTGGATCATTGCGGATAAAGAGAGAGCGATAACCGTCGAATGCGTCGAAGAGGGCATGAAGATTTACGATAATCCCGTCGGCGTGCTCACGAATAATCCGCCTTTCGACATGCAACTCTTCCATCTCAATAACTATATGAGCCTTTCGCCGAAGGATCCCGCAAATACCTTCTCGGATAAACTGAATTTGAAACGGTATAGCCGCGGCATGGGGGCAATGGGCTTACCCGGCGATCTCTCTTCGCAGTCAAGATTCGTTCGCGCGGCTTTCGTCAAGCTCAATTCGGTTTCGGGGGATTCGGAGGAAGAGAGCGTCAATCAGTTCTTCCATATTCTCGGTTCGGTAGAGCAGACGCGCGGCGCTTGCGACGTAGGCGATCGTTGCTACGAGATTACCATATATACTTCTTGTTGCAACGCCGATAAGGGCGTATATTATTACACGACCTACGACAATCACAGCATATCGGCGGTAGATATGTATTCGGAGAACCTCGATGGTTTCGAGTTGAGTCGATATCCCTTGATTCGGAAGGAAAAGATAACCTATCAAAACAAATAATTTTTACCGTCAATCGAAAAGGTCGATTGACGGTATTTTTGTTGCCGGCAACGTCTTTTATAATTTGCAGGCAAATGCTTGTCAGCGAATTGATTTTTTTCAAATAGTGTGCTACAATATGGCTATGGATCACAGATTAGCGCAATTGCAAAAATTAACATTTGAACAGGCAAACGTGAAAGAAGAATTTTTGGACACCCTGCAAGCGTCCGATCCCATGCAGGCATTCTGCGACGTCGCGGCGAAATACGGTCAGATATTGACGAAAGGCGAACTTGCGACTTTGGGAGAGGAATCCTGCGCGGCAATGCTCCGTTCGCAGAACGGTGGCGGGGAAATCGAACCCGTCGGTTGGGACGACGACTACGCGTTGTTTTTCTTGAATCTCGGAGCTAAGCTTTAATGGGTTATACGTTTATTTCGGGAGCAACGGGCGGACTCGGTCGGGCGTTTGTGTTTTGTTGCGCGAATTGCGGCGAAAACCTCTTTTTAACGGGGCGAACGGAAGAAAAGCTGCGCTCCTTAAAAGAAGAGGTTTTGTCCCTTTACCCGACTTTGAAGGTGGAGATTTTTGCTTGCCGTCTCGATCGGGAGGAGGAGCGAAAAGAGCTCTTTGAGGAAATCGAAGAGAGGGAACTTACTTTTTCCAAAGTCATTCACGCGGCGGGCGCGGATATCCAAAAGGGATTTATGGAATACACGCAAGAGAAGATACTCTTTCAGACGAGAATCAATTTGGAAGCGAACGTATCCCTCACGAGATTCTTTCTTTCCCGCGCGGACAGCGATCTCAAAATTTTAGCGATCAGCAGCGTTTCCGGCATCTATCCCATGCCGTATTTTGCCCTGTATAGCGCCACGAAGGGAGCCGTAACCTCTTTTTATACGGCTCTGCATGAAGAGTTGAAGGGGCAGGGGATTGCCGTCACCTGCGTTTTGCCGGGCGCTATGCCGACGAGAGAGGATATTAAGGAACAAATCCGCGGTCAGGGTTTATGGGGCAAGCTCGCGGCGAAGTCTCCAGAATTTGTGGCAAAAAGAAGTTTGAAAGCACTCGAAAAAAATAAAAGAACGTACATTCCCGGATTTTTCAACAACGTCATGAACGTGGGAACAAAGTTGATTCCGTTGTCCCTGAAACTAAAGTTTATCGCGGGGCGTTGGTCGAAAATCACGAAGGATGCTTTTTCATAAAAATCATGCGTAAGGAGAAGAAAAATGAGATTTGAAGGAACGAAAGTATATAATTTTGAAGGCGCGTTGCACGGCATGCGCAATCCGCTCGCGAGCTGGAAGAGAACGGACAGCTTTTACGACGAAAAGGGAAATTTCGTGATCGGAGAGAACGATCTCGACCTTGCGACCCGTCTCATCAAAGGCGGCGGAGAGCACCGCAAATTCATGCGGCAGATCTTCGTTTCCGTCGATATCACGGCTCCGCTGTACTGGTGGAAGGAGTTCGATACCTACAAGGTGGGAACGGTTGCAAATTCCACGAGCACCATGCACAAGCTTGCCTCCACGCCTATATCATTAGAATGTTTTGAAATCGACGATTTTTCCGATGATTATCGGAACGTGGCGAATATCATGATCGCAGAATGTGAAAAATTGCGCTTACGCTACCTCGAAACCAAGGATAAAAGAATTTGGAAGGAGCTCATTCGTTGGCTGCCCGAAGGCTGGTTGCAGACGAGAACGGTCACGATGAACTACGAAAACGTCTATTCGATTATTCGCCAGCGGAAGGATCACAAGCTCAACGAATGGTCGGGAAAAGACGACTCGACAAAACCGAATTTCATCGGTTGGGCAAGAAGTCTCCCCTATGCGGAGCAGATGCTCTTTTTGGGATTAGACGGTTGAATTGTCAAC
>CAMFEK010000031.1 GCA_945949395.1 uncultured Clostridia bacterium | reverse complement strand
TTCGCCCCGCCACGCGGGGTTGTGCTCCCGTGGCGGGTTTGTGTGCGCTCCTCGCTGTTTCTCTCGCATTTTCGTCAAGGCGCCCGTCGTTCGCGGTTCCTCCGATTTCCCCACAGGCGGTTCACCAGTCGGTTTTTCTTATCTTTCTCCCCGTCGTGCGGGTTCGTGCGCCCTCGCGACGGATTTTTCGCCCGTGGCGGGGGTGCGTGCCCTTTTGTGGATTTTTCGGACTATCCCGCGCCCAGCTCGGTCTCTCGCGCATTTTCGTCAAGGCGCCCGTCGCCGCGGTTCTTCCGCTCGCCCCGCGCGCGGTGCGCCCGTCTGCTTTTCTTATCTTTCTCCCCGCCGCGCGAGTGTGTAACACCTTTCGGTTCGTTGCGTGGTGATCGGCAGGGGTGTCGCGCTTTTTCTTCCACTCCCCCCGCGAGAGTGCGGCGCGGCAATGTTACTCCCCTACCCCTCTTGCCGCGGGGGAGTATCGTCCACGCGATATGGTTCCCCCGCCGCGGCGCTCCCGTAGGTAGTTTTTTCCCTTACAGGTTCGCGCCGCACTCGGCAGGGCTTTCCGTACAAGTTTTCGCCCCGCCACGCGGGGTTGTGCTCCCGTGGCGGGTTTTTGCTCCGCCCACATGGTCGGGGGTGCGCCGCGCGGAACAGGGTTATCATATTTTTTCTGCCGCCTCGCGGTGGGGTTATCATATTTTTTCGTTCCTCTCCGCGGTCGGCTCGCCCGTCGTTCGCGGTTCCTCCGATTTCCCCGCGAGTGGTGCGCCCATCGGTTTTTCTTATCTTTCTCCCCGCCGCGCGGGTTCGTGCGCCCTCGCGACGGATTTTTCGCGCGTGGCGGGGTTGTGTGCGCCCCGCGCGGTCACCTTTTTACGGCAGACTTTTTTCCTTGCCTCTTTTTTTCCCGCGGGCGGTTCGCTTTTCGGTTTTCGGGTGAGCCGCCGCGCGGGGTTGTGCGCCGCGCGGCGGGTTTTTCGTCGGAAAACGCCTCGTGGCGGGTTGCGCGTCTCCCAGCGACGGTGTTATCCCGCGGCGGGACAACATCACCTCTCGTTTTTTTCGATCGCGCGGAGCGCGCGCTCCTTTTCGCGGTAAGCGGCGTTCTCCGCGATCGGCACGCCGTTGAGCTCCGAGAGCGCCTGCAAAAACGCCATCTGCTTTTGCAGTCCGATCTCCTCCTGCGAGCGGGAATCGCCGTTCTCCCCCCGTCGAACTTCTTTGGGCAGGGAAAGAATCTCCTCGTTTTGATAGTTCGCGCCCGCGATGCCTTCCCCATGCACGGTGAGGATTCTTTTCGGCTTGAGCGCCTGGATGAGCTCGACGAGCTCGCTCCTGTCCGCGTGCGCGGAGAGGGGCAGGGGCAGGAGTGTCTTGCCGGATAAAATCCATTCGCGCATGACCTCGTATCCGCTCCCCTCCTTTGCCATGTAGCCGGTCAAGAGCATGGCGGTGGGCGCCTCCTCGTTCATGAATTTCACCGCGTATCGGTGGGAGGCGGAATTTTCGGCGAGCATGCCGCTCGAGCAAACGACGGCGTCGAAGGTATCGTTCCCCCCGCCCCTTTTCACGTTGCCCTTGACGAGGTTGCGTTTTAAGAGCTTGGAAAAGAGCTCCGTCATCGACTCGCTCGCGCCCGACAGGAGGATTCGTTGCTCGGAAGAAAGATTGAGCAGCACCTCCTGACTTCTCCCCACGGCGAAGGCGGGATAGAATTTCCGTATCTTTAATTTTTTCAGCCGCCTGTCGAAGTAGGCGAACAGACGGCGATAATCCTCGTAGGAGAGCCCGTCGTCCGTTTGTCCGTAAGTGGACTCGGTGACGAGCAGGCTGACGCCGTGGCGGAAAATACTGCCCGCCCTCTGCACGTCCTTGACGTTGAGCCCCGCGACCGTCCGCTGATCGTGCAGGCAGAAATCCCCCGTGTAGACGATATTCTGACCGTCGAAACTCACGCAATAGCCGCACGAACCGAGAATGTGACCGTTATAAAAGGGCTCCACCTTGAGGCGGGGGTGATAAAACTGCGCGTGCACGGAGAAGAGGGGAAGAGAACCCGTCTGCCTCTTCACGATCGCCAGGGTGGCGGGGTCGGCGTACACCTTGCTCTCGGGGATCCCGATTTTGGCAAGGACGCCGATCGAGCCGTAATGATCGAGGTGGGCGTGCGATAAAAAGACGGCGAGAACGTCCTCGGCGCGAAAGCCGTTTCTTTCAAAGAAGGCGACGACTTCCCCGCTCGACATCTCGTCGTTTCCCTCCCGCAGCGCGGCGGCGCCGCAGTCGAATAAAATCACCCCGTATCGGGTGACGAGGGCGGTCATGTTCCTGCCGATCTCGCGGGAAAAGGACGCGACGCGAAGGGGGTATCGTTTGCCGTTATATTCGTAAACGCCCTCGTACTCGTGGGCGTAAAACTCCCCCGCGACCTCCTGCGCCCTCTTTTTCTCGGGGGAAAAGTATTCGCCGTACACCTTCTTCCAAAAGAGGGAAAGCTCCCTCTCCCCTATCCGCTCGGCGAGACAGCTCAAAAAGGGAGCGAGGGAATAAAAATTGTTTTGGAGCGCGTACTCCTCCGTCATGGCGTATAACAGGGTGTGACAGGCGGGCGAGGCGGGAAAGAGCAGGCGGGAGGAAATCTCCTTCACGTCCGAAAGCCTCCCCTCCGAGAGCAGGCGGGCGTAAGAGGTCTTGAGCCGATCTATCTGACCGGCTTTGAGCGCGCTCTCTATCTGACGAAGTTGTTCCTTTCCGTTCCGCATAACGTGTTTCTTCCTTTTTTCGATTTATTTTTCTCCGCGACGGGGAGGCGGGGTTGTGTGCCCCGCGGTGGTGTTGCCCCACCGCCGTACAATTGCCCTCGCGGCGAGGTTTCACGGCGTAGCGATTTCTCGCTACGCCGCAGTGATATTGCTCGCGCAGTGATATTTGCCTTACGGCAAGTGATATTTTCCCTGTCGGGAAAGTTGAGGTAATCATAATGTAACGCTCCCGCGCGCCGCGGTTGGGCGGTACGTCCCGTAGGGTGAGAGGCGCGCGGCGGAGGGTGCGCGCCGCTCCCGCAGGTAGCCCACACACAGGTTCGCGCCGCGCTCGCTCTTGTGGTCAGGGTGCCTACGCCCTGTGACAAGTGTGAGGACGCGGCGGGAATTGCCGCTAACCTATCTTGCCGCCTCGGCGGTAGTTTTTTCTGCGCGTGATTGTTCGCCGCGCGACGGATTCGGTCGTTCCCCCGCATTAACTTTGCCCGCCGCGCGGGTGCGCGCCGCTCCCGTAGGTAGCCCACACACACAGGTTCGCGCCGCGCTCGCCCTCTTGGTCAGGGTGCCTACGCCCTGTGACAAGTGTGAGGACGCGGCGGGAGTTGCCGCTAACCTTTCCTGCCACTTCGCAGCGGGAGTTTTCCTCGGAGTACGGAAATGCACCTCGTAAAGGTGTTCCCACGCGATTAAGTTACGGGGTTGCGCGCGGCAGGGGTGCCGCGATTGTTTCCTGCCTCCTCGGCGGTATGGCGCGCGGGAGCTTTCCGTACAAGTTTTCGCCCCCGCCCGCGCGGCGGGATTTTCGTCGGGGAACGCCCCGCGCATGGTGTTACCCCGCGGCAGGGTTATCACATTTTTCCTGCCACCGCGCTCGGCGGGTTCTTTGTTACACCGCCTCCCCCGCGATGGTGTTTTCATCACGATTGATACGCCCCCCGCCGCGGCGGGCGGTTCCTCGCGACGGGAGTTCCCTCTCACGATTGAGATTTTCTCCCGCGGGTTCGTCGGGGCGCGCCCGTCAAAGAACGCCCTCCCCGCGGGGCGGGCGCGTCCGTTACAGGATCGTTTTCTCCTGGTCGTCCTTCCTACCGATCTCCTGAAAGAGACCGAACACGCAGTTGTATTCGAAGAGGATCTCCTCCCCGCTCCTGCCCCGTCTGTTCTTGAGCACGGAGAGCACCATGGGGCGGAGTTTCATCTTCTTGACGCGGTTCATCAGCTCCTTGTTCTCCGCCTGCGCCTTTTTATCCGTCTCGGCGGCGATCTTCACCCCGTCCGCCTGTAGGGAAAATACCGCGTCGGCGGAATATTCGATGGCGCCGCTCTCCTTGAACGCCTCGAGCCCCGCGAGCTGATGATAGCTCGAACGGTTAAAGGAGGAGATGACGAACACGGTGATCCCCTCGTCGCGGCAAAGCCTCTTCAAGGCGGAGACGCTCCTGTCCGTGTTCTGCTTATCCGTCATGTTCTCCGCGTACGGCTTTAGGATCTGCAGGTAATCGATGAACACGACGGGCTTTTCCCCCGTGACGGCGATGAAACTTTTCACCTCCCGCTCGATCTCCTTCACGCCGTACTCGCCCACGCTCTCGACGATGCTCTTATGCGGCGTCACCTTGGTGAGGTATTCCCCCGCGGCGCGGTGCAGCAGGTTCCACTCTTCCTCCCTGAACGCGGAGCGGAAGGCGTTGCCCGTGAGCTTTCTCTCGCTCTTGGCGTTCCGCTTTAAGGGATCGGGATCCAACTGATAGGTGAGGCGGGACAAACTCTTGGAAAACAACTCCTCCTCGCTCATCTCGAGAGAGAAGAAGAGCACCTTTTTCCCCTTCATCGCGATCTGATCGGACAGCTGCACGCAAAAGGAGGTTTTGCCCGCCGAGGAGGGGGCGCCGATGACGTAGAGTCCGGGGTACAGTCCCCCCTCGAGCACCTCGTCGAGCTTTATAAAGCCCGTTGCGATCCCTTCCTCGAACCGTTTATCCCTGCGGCAAAAGCCGTCTATCTTTTCCTGCTCCCGCTTGATAAGGTACTGTTCGTAGAAGAATTTGAGCGTTTCCTGCGCCCTCTTCTCCCCGTCGTAGGAGACGATATAGGTGATCATCGCCTCGAAGTCGGAACGGATGGCGGCGCTCTCGGCGGCGATCAGCTTGTCCGCCAAAGCGGCGTTCTTCTTTTTGAGCTCCTCTTTCTCCTCTTTCGTGAGGAGAGCGCGTATCTCCTCGTAGACTTTTTCCGACTTGCTCTTTTTCTCCCCGAAGGGGTCGAAGGAGCAGGTCAAAGACAAATACGCCCCGATCCGTTCCACGAGAGAGAGGGCGATCTCCCTCTTCCCCTTTTGCCGCTCCCCCCCTTCGTAAAAGGAGAGCGCCTCCGAAAAGTGGAATAAAAATCCCTCGAGATATTTTTGTCTCTCCGGCTCGACGGCACCAAAATTGATTTTTTCCTCGTTCTCCATGGCGGTAACGCCCTCCTTTTTTCCTTGCGGTTTTTCTTCATTATAAACGCGTTATCCGCCCTTGTCAATGGGGCGGATGACACGCATTAATAATATTTAATAATTCTTAAAATATTATTAACCCGCTCGATTTTTCTCCCTTTATATATATTATATATAATATATATAATTTTTCTCTCCCCGTGTAGCGTTTTACGGGTAACGGTGCAGTATTTTACGGGTTGTAGTGTAGCGTTTTACGGGTATCGGTGTAGCGATTTACGCCCTGTCCTCCTTTACGCGAGCGACGCCAGATTCTTTCGCTGCTTTCGCTACCGCCTCGGCGACCGCTTCGTGCGCTCTTTTGTCGAAGGCGTAGGGCAGAATATAGTCCTTATCCAGCTTGTCCCCCACCGTCTCTGCGATGCCGTAAGCGGCGGCGACCATCATTTCGCGGTTGATCTCTCTCGCCCGCGTGTCGAGCGCGCCGCGGAAGAGACCGGGGAACACGAGCACGTTGTTGATCTGATTCGGCTTTGCCGAGGAACCCGTGCCGACGATGGCGGCGCCCGCGGACAGGGCGTCCTCCCGCTCGATTTCGGGGACGGGGTTGGCGCAGGTGAACACGATGGCGTCCTTATTCATGGAGGAGACCATCTCCTTCGTCACCACGTGGGGGGCGGAGACGCCGATGAACACGTCGGCGCCCTTCATCGCGTCGGCGAGCGTGCCGGACAGCTTTTTGCGGTTGGTGATCTTCACCACCTCCTCGTGCGCCGCGTTCATCTGTTTTTCCCCTTCGCACAGGATCCCGTTTTTGTCGCAGAAGATGAGCTCGCGCACGCCGAAGCCCAAGAGGAACTTGCCGATGGCGATGCCCGCCGCGCCCGCGCCGTTGATGACGATGACGATCTCCTCCATCTTCTTGTTGACGAGCTTGAGCGAATTGATGAGGGCGGCAGCCATGACGATGGCGGTGCCGTGCTGATCGTCGTGAAAGACGGGAATGGACAGTTCCTCTTTCAGCCTTCTTTCGATCTCGAAACAGCGGGGCGCGGAGATATCCTCTAAGTTGATGCCGCCAAAGCTCCCCTCTAAGAGCTTGATCGTTTTCACGATCTCGTCGGGATCCTTCGTCTTTAAGCAGAGGGGTATGGCGTCCACGCCGCCGTATTCCTTGAACAGGGCGCACTTGCCCTCCATGACGGGCATGCCCGCCTCCGGTCCGATGTCTCCCAGCCCCAAGATCGCCGTGCCGTCCGTGATGACGGGCACGAAGTTCCACCGCCCCGTCAAAAGAAAGGAAAGCTCGGGATTTTTTTGTATCTCCAGACAGGGTCTCGCCACCCCCGGGGTGTAGCAGAGGGAAAGGTCCTCTTTATTTCCTGCGGGTACGTTGGATACGGTGGAGATCTTTCCTCTCCACTCGTAATGCTTTTTGAGTGATTCTTCTGCGTAATTCATGCGTATATGCTCCTTTTTCGGTGTAGTAGTTTACGGGTATGAGGTGTAGTACTTTACGGGGTAAATGCGCCCCTCGTTGGTGTAGTGATTTACGGGTATGAGGTGTAGCAGTTTACGGGCATGAGCCCCTCTTTTCGGTGTAGTGGTTTACGGGTATGAGGTGTAGTACTTTACGGGTATGAGCCCTCTTTCTCGGTGTAGTGGTTTACGGGTATGAGGTGTAGTACTTTACGGGTAAAAGCGCCCCTTCTTGGTGTAGTGATTTACGGGTATGAGGTGTAGTAGTTTACGCCTTACCTTCGCTTAAGCGCTTTTCCTCTTTGCCCACGTCGATGCTCACGCCCTTTAAGACGCGCCCCTCGTTCACGATGGAAAAGCCGACGATGTAGCCGTTATTTTGAAAGCCATTGAGCATGGTGGTGACCTTGTTTCTAAAGTCCCGTTTCGCCTCCTTGGACTCGTAGGCGAAGTAGCCCTCGCAGTTTTGGTTGATCGTCTCGAAGAAGATGACGCGGGAGAGATTGTTGTTCTTGATGCCCTCGATGTATTCCACGAGGTAACGCCGCAGGATGGCGACGCCCTTGGTGATGTTCATGTTCGGCAGATACAGTAGGTCTCTCGAAACGCCCGAAATCTGCTTGACCGCCTTGGAGTACTGATAGCGAGGGGGGTAGGAGTGAATGCGGTACACTTCGAGGGTGTTGCCCTTCCAGTTGACCGTCGTCTTGGTGTAGTTTAAGGCGTTGTCCTCGATGGTGGCGTTGCGCATATCGATCTTCAGCTTTTTGTGCGCGATCGCCTGCGCGCGGAAGTCCACCTTGACGAAGATGTGACGGAGCTTGTTCATGCTCTCGGCGATGGTGTTGCCCTGCTCCTTGGAGATGTGCGCGTTGGGGTTTAGAATGAGAACCTGCTGCGCGATGGCGGAGAGGGGCACGTCGATGTAGCCGTTCTTTTCGTAGGTCTTGCTGTTGATGTCCAAAAGGCAGCCGATCGCCTCCTCCACGAGGGTGTCGAAACTGTCGATGCGAATGCCCTGAAACTCGGCGTCCGTCGTGATGGAAGTCTCGATGGTGGTGCCCTTGTTGTCCACGCGAATGGCGTTCATGGGATGGTCGGGGTCGTGGTTGTCCATGATCTTCTTCGTCAGGTTGACCATCTTGCTGTGCTCCAAGACGACGTACTGCGGCTTGGTGAGCTTGTTTAAGGAGGTTTGGTTGTTCTGCAAGAACTCGCGGTTTTTGGTGATCTCCTTTAAGAGCTCGTCCGCGTCGATATGCAGGTTTAACGCCTTGTCGTTGTGGTAGAATTTATCGAGAAATTCAAAGACCTTTTCGTACAGGTCGATGAGGTACAGCTTGGAGACGGGACCGATAAAAAGCTCCGGTCTCGACTGCATTTTCAGCAAAAATTCCCGCGCGATCTTGGCGTTGTTTTTCATGCGCTGGGTGTGCTCGATGTAGTCGTCGATAAACTCCTTCAGCGAGTTGGTGCGGGTGAGAAGTTGCAGGTAAGGGTCCTTCGTGATGTCCTTCTGCGAGGACTTGTCCTTCTTTTCCAGCACCCGTTTCATCAGCTCCTCGCTTGACTCCTGCGCCTTCAATTTTTCGTACTGGCGGGAGAGAAAGGTGCGGAAATACTGAATGTCCTCCGCGTACTGATCGACGTAATATTTGATGTAAAAAACCTTGTCCGTTTTGATGCGGTTTTCGTTGTATTCGTCGTATATTTTTTGCTTTTGCGGGGTGAGGGAAAACTTTCCGAGCGCGGAGGTTGCGATCTCCTTTTCGATCGCTTTGATCTCCTCCGGCTTGTCCGCGTATTTCTCCTCTTCGTACCGCCTTAACAGCGAGGAGATCTCGTACTGCATCATGGTGTAGTACGGGCTGTCGAAAGAGAGATCGTTCTCGTTCATAGGTTGTTGGATGATTTCTTCAACGTCTTTTTCCATGGTTTCCTCTTAATTTTTCTTTCTTATCTATTATAGCACGGAATTTCGTTTTTTTCAACCGCTTTCGCCAACTATTTTCGTTTCTCCCCCGTTTATTTTTCTTAAACGGTATACATATATAATATACATATACTATATATAGTATTTCCCGCCCGATTTTGCAGGAGGGAGGCGCGCGTCCTTCTCAGGACTTTTTTAAGCGTAGAGCGGGGTGTGAAGGGGTACTACGCGGCGCATAATTCCCTTATAAGGTATACATATCTTATATACACATACTAAAAATTGATATTTTTCCGAAAAAGGAGACCATACGGTCGACTTTTACGGGGAAATCCCCTCTTTTTTTGCGCGGGGGCGACCTCTCCCCTCCCCTATCGCGTTTTTCGGCGGGAGAGGGTATACACACAACACATACATATATCCCACACCCCTCGCGGGGCAATATATACATATACACACAACGCATACGCATATATCTTTTTCTTTGTACATATACACACGACAGATACACATAATAGATACGATATATACACATACACAGTAAACATACGCACGATACGAAGGAGTATGTATACACACAACGCATACATATATAAACATACATACGACACATACACAGTACATATACAGAGTAAACATACACGCAACATATACATAATGCGTATACATACGACGTATACAGACAATAGGAGGCGCCCCCCTCGCAAAGCGAGGGGGGTAGGGGAGAGGTATCTTTGCGGGAAAAAGGGGAGAGCAAAAATTAGTTTTCCTCTTGACAAAAGGCGCGCCGCCCGCTATAATATGTGTATAAACACAAAAAAGGAGCAGAATATGGAGATCGTAACCGTAATCAATCAAAAGGGCGGCGTGGGCAAGACGGTCACGGCGCACGCGCTCGGCGCGGGGCTGATGGCGCGGGGCAAAAACGTGCTGTTCGTCGACCTCGACCCGCAGGGGAACTTATCCTTTGCGCTCGGCGGGGGCAACGCGCAGAAAAACGCCTTCAACCTCTTTATGAAGAACGCCACCGCGCGGGAATGTATCTCGGCTCTTCCCGGCGGGGAGTGCATCTGCGCCTCTGCCAACCTCGCCGCCGTGCAGACCCTTCTCATCAACGAGATCGGCACGGAATCCATTTTATCCGACGCCTTCGAAGAGGACGATCTTTCCTCCCTTTACGACTATATTATAATAGATACGCCCCCCGCGCTCTCCATTCAGACGGTCAACGCGCTCACCGCCTCGGACAAGCTCGTCATTCCCACGCAGACGGACCTTTTCGGCTTGCAGGGCATCGGGCAGCTCTTTAAGACCATCGAGCAGGTGAAAAAGCACTACAATCCCGCCTTAAAGACGGAGGGGATCCTTCTCGTCCGCTACAAGTCGCGGGCGCAGCTCACCAAACAGGTCACCGCCCTTTTAGAGCAGACGGCGGAGCGCCTGCACACAAAAATTTTCAAAACGCGTATTCGCGACTGCATCGCCGTCGCCGAGGTGCAGGGCATGAAGAGCAATATCTTCGCCTACGCCCCCCGCTCCAACGCCGCCATCGATTATAACGACTTCGTCAACGAATTTTTAGGAGAGTAACGATATGAACAAGAAAAATCTCATTCCCGACAATCCCGTCCTCAGCGTTTTGGGCTTGGAGGACGACGCCATCGTGATCTCCCCCGCGCCCGAAAGAAGGAGAGCGGAAATGCCTCGCCCCGTCGAGAGAAGACAAGCGCCCAAGCGGGAGAAAGAGGAGTTAAAGGGGTATTTGCAGGAGCTCGACGCGCCCCGCCCCCCCAAACCCGAGACCAAGAGCAAGCGGCTCAATCTTCTCGTAAAGCCCTCCGTCTTGAAGGAGGCGACCAAGATCGCCGCAAAATACGGCATTTCCGTCAACGAGCTCATCAACCGCCTGTTGGAAGGGGTCGTCAAAAATCAAAAATAAGCTCAATCGCGCTCTCGGGCGCGATTTTTTCACCAAAAAAACAAAAATTTAACCGTCGCAGGGCGGGCGAATTTGTTGCCATACGGAAAAAGGTATGATATAATAAAGGTAATAAAATGAACAAGTCTACAATTTTAAGGAGCATATATGAAAAGAATCAAAGAAAGAATCGGAGCGGCGATCCTCTCCCTCGCCATGGCGGGGAGCGTTCTTCTCGGCGCGTTTTCCGTCTGTATAAAGGGAAATGATTTCTTCCCGCAAACCGCGATCGCGGCGTCCGCCGCAGAGACCGTCAATTGGTTCTCCGTCGCCGACATCAACGGCAAGGCGACCGACTTTATGTATAAGGATTATCACGCGGGGGACGATTATACCACCGAGTTTAAGAATTTCCGCGAGGAGGATCAAGCGGCGATCAAAGAAGTTCGCAGTTCCGCCTCGACCTATATTACCGGGCACAGGGACGGCACCGGCTACAAGACCGCCTACTATCAGGCGATTCTCAATTATTATAAGGCGTACTATAAGGCGAAGGTCAACTACGTCTATTACGTCAACCCCAACCTCGACGAAAAATATCATGTGTTCGACGAAAGATTCTCCGAGGAGACGGGCAAAAAGCTCAAGACCGTTTACGACGAAGGCATAGCGGAGATCGACGCCGTCGCTCTCCCCGTCTATACCGCGGCGTCCGGTTCCAACAATAAGGGCGAAGTCATGTCCACCGTGACCGAGGCGAGCTTAAAGACCGCCGTCAACAAGGTATTCCAGAACATCGAGGGCAGAAGAATCGCTGTCGCCTCCAGCGAGGACCTTTTGGACGACCTCAACGGCGTATACGAGCAGATTTTACAGGACAATCCCGCCCTCCCCGATTCCGTCAAGACGAGCTTGGAAAAGATCGTTGACGACGGCGTGAAGGCGATCAAAGCCATTCAAAAGGAGAGTTCGGACACGGACGGCAGTAAGTACGTCGCCGCCATCGCCGCCAAGTACGGCGAAATCGTCCTCTCCATGAAAAAGACGGTCGGGGAATACAATTTAGACGTGATCTACAACAACGCGCTTGCCGACCTCGATACCATCTATAAGGATATTCTCGCTGCGGACAGCGAATACGGCACCGCCTACAAGGACAACGCCAGAAAGGGGCTGGACGAGGAGCTCAAAAATCAAAAGACCTACCTCACGAGAAACGCCAAGGACGAAAAGGAAGTCGCCGAGGCGATCGACCTGTTGAGAGCGTATTGCGAGGAGAATTTCTCGATTTCCGAAGAAGAAATCAATGAAAACAATTATAGCAAGCATTCTTTGGAGGTGCAGAGGGCGTATAGATACTCCCAAATGGTAAAGCTCTATAACGAGTACTATAATACGAACAAGGCGGCGTTCGAGGCGGACGGCGCGCTCACGGGCGGATTCTATGCCACCTGGGACAACGGCGAGGTCGTTCGGGTGAACTTCTCCTCCGACGCCTTCCTCAACTTGACCGAGGAAGAGCTCGCCCAGCAGAAGGCGAATTATTCCATCGTAAAGCTGGTGGAAAAGACGATCAAGGACGCAAAAGAATCTCTTTTGAAAGCGAAGACCATGGGAGATTTCACGGAGGTTCAGAACACGCTGATTCAAAAGATCGGCGGATTTGAAACGAAATTAGAATTTGATAAAGACGGGAAGCCGGTAACGAAGGAAGTCCCCGTAGAGGGCAAGATCCTCACCGCGTATAAGAGCTTTATCGTCTCCGGGATCCGCGCGCTGCGCTCCTCCCTGCCCGACGAAAAGATGAGCACGGATAAGATCGAGAAGATGGACACCATTCTCTCCGCCTACCTCAAAAAGATGGAGAATCTCTCCAAGATCGGACAGACGGACGAGCTCGGAAACGAGATCAAAGTCACGATCGTCACGGGCAAGGACAAAAACGGGGATATCTATAAGGAAGTGAAAAACACGCTTGCGGGCGCGCAGGAGATCTACGCCGCTGCCGCGAGCGAACTGACGCTGAAGGTGGACGTCACGCTGATCGTCATCATCGTCTGCAGCGTCGTGGGCGGCTTGCTGCTGCTTGCGGGAATCTTCTTTATCGTGGTGTTCTGCGTCTGCAAGGTGGAATATTGCGCACCGCGCGGCGGCATGGTCTACGCGAGAGTGTTCCATTTCCCCGGCACCATCGTCAATCCCTATAAGGTTAAGCTGCTCTCCGCGGTAGACGACGAAGAGGACGAGGACGACGAGGAGGACGAGGATTCCCGCAGAAGACGCAAGAGCGACACCCTCACCGGTATGTATATCGAGGAGGAGGACGGCAACTACTTGCGCGTGCTCGGCATCTATACCAACCGCAAGCTGACCAAAAAGGCGAAAAAATTCAAGATGCCCTTCCGAAAAAAGAAATTGTATCTCATGCTGGAAGAGGTCTATTGATCGGATAAACAATGCGGCGTAGCGATTTTTCGCTACGCCGTAACTGTTTTTTCTGCCTCGTTGCGGCGAAAATCTTTTCAAACGACCTATGGGCAACGGAAAAAAGGAGGTACCCGCGGCGAGGCGCGCGAAAACGAAAAGCGAGCAATCCCTCAAAATTTTTTCAAGGGTGTTGACAAAACGGGCGAATCGTGAGATAATAGGGGAAACGAATGAAAAATCAAGGAAGTGCCTTGCCATGATCATCCAACCCAAGTTCTACAAAAACAATCAACCGCTCAACGAATATCCCCGCCCGCAGCTAAAGAGGGACAGCTATTATTGCTTAAACGGCGAATGGGAGTACGCGATCTTTCAGGGTAACGGCTTAAAGGCGGGGTATCGCTCCCTGCCCGAGCAGTTCGACGGCACCATCGTCGTGCCCTATTCCCCCGAAAGTCCGCTCTCCAAAGTCAATCGTCAGCTAAAGGCGGACGAAACGCTGTGCTACCGAAAAAAATTCCGTCTGCCCGGCGGGTTTCATCGGGGGAGGCTCTTACTGCACTTCGGGGCGGTCGATCAGGTCTGCAAGGTATACCTCAACAGCGGCAAGGTCGGCTCGCATGAGGGCGGCTACACCCCGTTTACCTTCGATATCACGAAGTTTTATCGCGAGAACCGCGAAAACGAGCTGGTCGTTCTGGTGACGGACGACGCCGAGAGCGAAAAGTACGGCAGGGGCAAGCAGTCCTATCATAACGGCGGCATCTGGTATCAGGCGGTCAGCGGCATCTGGCAAACGGTCTGGATCGAGAGCGTGCCCTTCAATTATTTGGAGGATATCACCTTAACCCCCGACTACGAGAATCATACGCTGAAAATTTCCACCCGTTCGCACGAGGGGGATAAGCAGGTCATGACGGTAAAGGTGCTCGACGGCGATTTCCCGCTCGCGTCCTATCACCTTTGGTCGGACATGGACGAGGAGATTTCCGTCCCCTTCTGCAAGCCGTGGTCGCCCGATTCGCCCGAGCTGTACAATCTCTCCATCACGATGGGGGAGGATCGCGTCACGATGTATTTCGCCATGCGCTCCTTTTCCGTCGTGCAGAAAAAGTATAAGCTCTTCGCGCTCAACGGCGAGCCCTTCTACATGAACGGCTTGCTCGATCAGGGCTACTACGGCGAGGGCGTCTATACGCCCGAGAGCTATTATAAGATGTACGAGCGGCTTTGGCAGGTCAAGAGCTTGGGGTTCAATATGCTCCGCAAGCACGCGAAGGTGGAGCCCCTTCTCTACTATTATTATTGCGATATTTTGGGCATCGTCGTGTGGCAGGACATGGTGAACGGCGGCGCGCCCTACGAAAAATTGTGGATCTACCTCGGACCCTTTGTCAAGCTGAATTTGAACGATAAAAACTATAAGGCGCGAAAGCGCGGTTCCGCCGCTTCCCGAGAACAGTTCCTCATCGAGACGGAAGAGACGATGGACGCCCTCTATAATCTCCCTTGCGTGGCGCTGTGGACGCCCTTCAACGAGTGTTGGGGGCAGTTCGATACCCTCTTGGTGGGCAGGGCGGTCAAGAACGCCGATCCGACGAGATGGGTGGATCAGGCGAGCGGCTGGTGCGATAAAGGGGGCGGTGACGTGGACAGCCGTCACGTGTACTTCCGCAAGCTCAATCTCAAAAACGATAGAAAACGCGTGCTCGCCCTCACCGAGTTCGGCGGGTATTCCGTGAGAAAGGAGGGGGAGAAGAAGTTCGGCTACGCCTACGTCGACGATTATAAGGCGCTCAACGAAGCGTATGAGCGGCTGTACCTCGATCAGGTGATCCCTGCCCTCAAGGAGGGGCTTTGCGCGAGCGTGTATACGCAGCTGAATGACGTGGAAGAGGAAACGAACGGCATCTTCACTTCCGACGGGCGCTTTAAGCTCAACGAAGAGGACGTGATCAAGGTGAATGCAAGGCTCTACGCCGCGTTCGATCGGTTGTGGACGGAGAAATCCTGACGGAAAATTTAAAAAAAAGCACGCCGCCGCTTGGATACCCAAGCGGCGGCTTTTCGTGCCGAAAACGCCGAAGACGGGGCGGGGCGAGGGGCTGACGAAAGTCGGCGAACGGGGTGGCGCGAGGGACTGACGACCTCGCAAAAAAGGGAAAAGTCTCTGCCGACCCCGCAAAAAAGGGGCGTAAGGAGCTGTTAAAAAAGCCTCAAACGGGGTGGGGTGCAGACTCTGCCGAAAGATAGCGAAAACGGGGCGGGTGACCGAAAAGGGGAATCAGGCAGGTGCAAGGCTCTGCCGAAACTCCTGCGAGCGGGGGGCGGAAACATTGACGGATATCCCGAAAAGGCAAAAAAATCACGAGGCGCGTCGTCTTTGTGGTCGGCGGGAAAAGGGTGAGCTCTTTGCGGCGGGAGCGGAGAACCTGCGGCTTTTCCTGCCGAAAAAGGACGAAAACGGGGGCGATTATCATAATTTTTTATGACAAAATGAATGAAAATATTGACAGCGTGGGAAAGTTATGTTAAAATAATTAAGTGACAGACGATCGATTTTTCAGTCGATCGTTCGGACGAAACGTGAAAAAAGATAAGAGAATAAAGTTATGATAAAGAAAAGAAAAAAATTATCCGTGATCGGCTCCCTCGCGCTGATCTTCGCCCTCGCGGTGAGCGGCGGCGCTTGCGGCAAAGAGGAGGAAAAGGATCCTCCCTTGCCCGAACAGGAGAGCGCGGGCGGCTACACGATACAATACGATTTGCCCGAGGACGGTTCCCTTCCTTCCGAGCACACGGGGATTGAGAATATCGGGTATCTTTCCAAAAATCTTATGGAAAAAGAGAGCTATTCCGTGGACATGACGAGCAGCGTGAGCGCGCTCGGCGGGCTTTACGAGCAGAAGATAGAGTCCTATAAAGACTATCGGGACGGGGTGCTGATCGCGACGGATATCGCCACGAGCTCCCTCGTCAACACGGCGACGCAATGCTGTTTTATCGGCGAATCCGTCTTTATGCGCGGGGCGAAGTCGAACAAGGTGAAGGACTGGAAGGGGAGAGAAACGGAGTTTTCCACCGCCGACCCGCAGCACTACGCCCTCTCCGCCTATATGCAGACGTACGGTCTCTCCTCGAAGGAGTTCTCCGTCTATATCCTCAACGCGGACACCCTTTTGTCCTCTTCCGAGGCGGAAAAGCTCCCCGACGGGAATTATTCGCAGACGGTTACCCTCGACACGGTCGAGGCGGCGTCCTTTTATCGCGTCCGCATGAAGACGATGGGCGCGCTCGCCGCGCTGCCCGAAATGCAGAGCATCACCGCGACCTTCACCTTCGACGGGGAATGGAATCTCCTTTCTACCCGATACGTAGAAAAATACAATATCCAAAAGGGACCGCTCAGCCTTACTTGTACGGCGGACACGACTTCCGTCTATCGCTACGGCGAGGCGGATATTTCCGCATACGAAAATTTCTTCAGCCGTTACGAGACGGTGACAAAGCCCGATCCCGACGTCGTTCCCGAGGCGCCCGAGCGGGGCGTGGCGGACTATCTCACCGACGCCTTTTCCTCCCTCCTTATCGAGGAGACCGCCTTCGACCTCGCTTTGCGCGTAGGCGAAACGGAAAAGCAGGCGCACCTTTCTTTGGATATCGCGGACGGCGTTTCCTTAAAAGCCGATCTCGGCGGCATGAAGATCGCCTATATCGACGGGAAATTGCACCTCAAACGGCACGATTTGCAGGGCTATATCGATGCGCAGAGCTTTTTATCCAAGCTCTCGCCCGACGCGGGCGCGGCGCAGGCGGAGGAGACGGAGAGCGCGTTATCCTCTCTCGACCTCGATTCCCTGCTCGAACAGCTCTCCGAAGGGGAGTTTATCAAGAACGAGGACGGCTCGGCGCGATTAGTCAGCGAGCTGACCTTGGGCTCTCTCACCCTGCCCCTCGAGTTCTCCTTTACGGAAAAAGAGGGCGTCGCCTACTTAAACGACTTAAAAACCACCCTCTCCCTCGACGGGACGGAAATTTTTGTGACGCTCCTGCCCTCGGAGAAGGTCGCGGGGGAAAGCGATTATCTCACCGAACGGAACTTAACCCCCTACGCGGACTACATATTCGATTATATTTTGGATAAGAGTTTTGCGCTCGAATTGAAATATTCGTCGGGCGGTATCTCCTTTGCGGGAGAGCTCAACTACGCGGACGGCTGTCTGCGCCTCGACCTTTCGGCGAAGGCGATGGGCGTGACGGCGGATATGACGGCGCATCTCAAGGAAGAAAAAATTTACCTCACCTTACATACCTTAAACGGCAGAGCGTTCGAGAAAAACTACTGCGTGGAGATAAATTCCGTCTCCGAGCTCATCGGCGCGCTCACCCCCGAAGGGGAAGAGGGGGGAATCAAGATCGGCAAGCTCGTCGAGGCGCTCCTCTCCTTCGATTTGGAGCGGAATATCCGTTTCTACCCCGACGACTTCGGCGTGCTCACTTCCCTTTGGTTGGACGAGCTCTCCTCCGCGCTCTCCCTGCCCGTCTCTTTGGGCAAAGGGGATATCCGCTTTTACGAGGGCGGACTGCGCGGCTCGTTCGGTCCTATCTCTTTCAGACTACTCCCCGGCAAGCAGGTTTCCCTGCCCGAGGCGGCATATACCTCGCTGGATAACCTCATTCTCGATTCGAAAGAATTTTTACGCTTTGTGACGAGCGAAGAGCTCGCCCTCACCCTCTCCGCGACCTTGCAGGGCAGGGCGGTCAAGGCGGAAATTTTGATGGGCGGCAATATCTGCGGCGAGGGCACCCTCGACGATACCCCGTTCGCGTTCGTCTACGGCGGGAGCGGGATCACCATCGCCTTCCCGAGCGCGGAGGCGACGATCTGCGTTCCGCTCGAAATATTGCGCGGGGGCGATTCCTCTTTGAGCGGCATCGAGATGGATCTCGCCCGCCTCCTCGACGCCTTCATCGACAATTTCAAGAAAATCGAGGACGAAAGCTGCCTTCTGAAGTTCACCACCTCCCTCGGCGGCGCGCTCGGCGTGGACAGCCTGCAACTCAAGGTCTTTGACAACCGCGTGAAGGGTTGGATCTCCCACTTCGGCTTGATGGTCATTTGGGGGGAGAACGTCCTCTTTGAATTAAAGGGCGCAGAGGGGAAGAAGATAGAAATTCCCTCCTATCTGCGGTATTATCACCTCACCTCTTCGTTGGGGCTCACCTTCGAGGGTGATATTTCGGGCATTCGCGCGAGCGCGCAGGCGCAGATCGCCTTTGGCGAAAAAACGGCTATCCTCATGGCGATCACGTTGGAGGAGGAAACCGCTACCTTGCGCGAGGATCGGGCAAAGACGCTCTACGCCAAATTCGACGGCGAGCAGATCACTCTCGTTCTGCCCCGCATCGGCTCGGAGGCGGGCACCCTCTTTACGGGCACCCTCGACGAGCTGTCCGCCCTTTTCGGCGATTCCCTTTCGGGCAATATCTCCGTGAACGTAGGCTCCCTCGTGGCGGGGCTCATCTCCTCGCTGCGCGTGGAAGAGGAGGGCAGATTGTCGCTTAGCGCGTTCGGCGTTTCTCTAAACTGTCAGATCGGCAGCGGCAATATCGCCGTGAACGTTTCGGATATCGCGCGGGAAGGCTTGGAGCTGCGCGGCGTGAAGATCGGCGTATTGCCCTATCGCGCCGTCAGCGTCGGCTATCCCTCTTCCGCCGCGCTTGCCGCCTACACCAAGGTGACGATGCAGGATATCCTCGACATCGCGGATATCGTCACGGACGAAAGCGGCGTGCAAATTTCTTTTAGTTACGACTTTATCTCCTTCACCGCCCGCGTGCAAGAGGGCGAGGTGACGGGTTTCATCGAAACGAAAAACGGGCTCGGTGAGGTGGAAAATACCATTCTCTTCCGCTACGACGGCGAAAAAATCTATCTCGTCGTCAACGGAAAAACCTATCTGTCCGCTACCCTCGACGAACTTCTCCCCCTGATTCGGGATATCGAGCTGACGCCCTCTTCGGGCAACGTTCCCGCAGCCTATCGCGCGGCGGATGAGCAGACGACGCAGCTTTCTTCCGTAATCGACATTTTGAAGAGACTGCTCTCGAGCGACCTGAGCTTTATCGGCATTTCCCGCGGGGAAGAAAACGCCCTGCAAATCACCTTGTCCGTCAACGAACTTTTAACGAGCGTCGTCGGCGAGGAGATCGACCTTCTCCCCAAAGGAACCGTTCTTTCGCTCACCGCGCGCGAAGGCGCCGTGACGGGCGAGATCGGAAAACGGACGGAGAACGACGAGATCGTAGTCGGAGACTTCTCCCTCGCGCCCGTGAAAAATCCCGCCGAGCCGCCCGCAGGCGAAGAGCCCGACGAAGAGCCCGACAAAGAGCCCGATCCGTTCATCGAGCTGGACAAGACGATGAGCGAGGCGCTCGAAGGGGAAGGCTTTGCCTCCCTCGACAAGCTCGTTGCAAGCGGCATCGATAAGACGGTTTCCCTGCTCCTCTCGCAAAATTATTATGCAGAACTTCGCGCTGCGATCGACGGGATCCCCGTATGCGCAGACGTTCTTTTGCGCACGGATACATTCGATCTCGCCGCCGCGCTCACGATCGGGGCGGATAAACTGCACCTCAACGCCGTTTGCGGCAAGCAGGGCGCCCGCATCGCGATTCAAGAGCTTAACGTTTTGTTGACCGCGGACGAAAATAATCTGCAAGAGCTTTGGGATAAGCTCGGTTTCAATTCCCTCGCGGGGGATATGGATACGGCGCAGGTCGTTTCCGCCGCGCTCGGCTTGTTGCAAAAATTAACCCTCGACGACGAGGGCGGCTTTGCCGTCGACCTTGACAAATTCTATCGGGGTCTCTCCGTCTCGGGCAAGATCGCAAAAGAGGACGGCTCCGTCCTCCTCTCCCTCGGCGAAAACTTCGCCCTCGAGGGGCTCCCTGTCTCCGCAACCCTCGCTTTGAAGAGCGGGGAGGGCAAGACGATTGAAGTTCCCGACACAGCGGGCTATACCGTCGTCACTTATCAGGACGGCAAGGAGCTTTACGACTTCGTCAATAAGTGTATCTCCGAGGGATGGAGCCTCACCGCGCGCGTGGAAGGAATCGACCTCGTTGCGAATTACGACCAAGCGGGGAATATCTCCGTCACCGTCACGGCGAAAGAGCAGACGCTCACCCTCGTCTACGACAAGATAGAAAACCGCGTGGCGATTTTGACGGGCAATTTGAGATTGAGCGCAGGGGTGGAACAGGTCAAGGCGTTCGTGGAAAGATTCCTCTCGCAAGAGCAAACGAAAACGACCGCCGAGAGCGTCTCGCAGGCGGTGCAGACGGTTCTCTCCCTCGACTGGAAGAATATTTCCATCGCCAACGACGGGCAGCTCGTCGTCAAAATCGCGTTGGACGAGCTGTTGCAGGAATACGTCACGCTGAAAAATTGTGACTTGACGATCGGCGCGACGGGCGAAAAGCTGACCGCCGAGCTGAGCTACGGGGAACTTGCGTTGACCGCCGCGCTTACAGCGGGCGGGAGCGAAGTGGAAAAGGTGGACTTTGAAAATACCGTTTCCCTCGATACGCTGATAGCCGAACGGCTCCCCGCCTTTATCGAATTGATATCGAGCGAAAATCTATCGATCACCCTCACGGGCGAGGCGTCGGGCATATCCGTTCACGCGCAGGCGCACGTGGACTGGAAGGAAAAGCTCGGCGTGACGGTAAGCCTTACGATCGGGAACAAAACGATCTATCTTTGCTACGGAGAAAGGGTACGCGTGATTGCGCCCGATCTGAAAACGCAGATCACCTGCACGGCGGAGGAAGTGAACGGCTTGCTGAACAAGCTGTTTGGCGGGGCGACGAGCGGGGAACCCGACTACGCGGAAATCGCGGAGGCGATACTCGAATTGCTCGGCGGCTCCGAGGTGGAAAACGGAGAATTCCGCCTCAACCTCACGAAGTATATTGAAAATTGCAAAATTGCCTTTTCTCTCGCGGCAAACGGCGAACTGACCGCGCGGGTGGAGGAGTTCACCTATTCGGATATCGCGTTGCAGGCAACCCTCATGATATCGAGCGGGGAGGGAAAGGATATTTCCGTTCCCGACACAGCGGGCTATACCGTCGTGACCTATCAGGACGGCAAAGAAATCTATGACTTCGTCACAAAATGTATCTCCGAGGGATGGAGCCTCACCGCGAGCGTGGAAGGAATCGACCTCGCTGCGAATTACGACCAAGCGGGGAATATCTCCGTCACCGTTACGGCAAAGGAGCAGACGCTCACCCTCGTCTACGACAAGCAGGAAAACCGCGTGGCGATTTTGACGGGTAATTTAAGATTGAGCGCAGGGGTGGAACAGGTCAAGGCGTTCGTGGAAAGATTCCTTTCGCAAGAGCAATCGAAAACGACCGCCGAGACGATCTCGCAGGCGGTGCAGACGATACTCTCCCTCGACTGGAAGAATATTTCCATCGCCAACGACGGGCAAATCGTCGTCAAAATCGCGTTGGACGAGCTGTTGCAGGAATACGTCACGCTGAAAAA
>CAMFEK010000030.1 GCA_945949395.1 uncultured Clostridia bacterium | reverse complement strand
CCGATATCGAAAAATATTCGCTGAATCATTCCGCGTCTCCTTCACAATCTTATCCAAAACCGTTTTAAGTTTATCTTCTCATTCGGCTCGCGTATCGTCGATTCGTAAACGCCGCCGTTTGCGAGAATGGTCTTTTCGCTGCCGACGTTTGTTTCTATGCAGGTGATCAGAACGTTTTTTATCCCGATCTCGCGGCAGAAAGGGAGGGCGGCTTTCAGCATTAGCTTGGCGTACCCCTTTCTTCTCTCGCTTTTTCTCACAGAATAACCGATGTGTCCTGCGTATTTTTCGAGATAATCGTTGAAACGGTGTCTGATCTGAATCATGCCGACAAGCCTGTTATCCCGCTTGCGAACAAAAAGAAATTGCGTGGCAGGGACTAAGCGGGAAGGAACTTTTTCGGGATCCTCGTAATCTCGGCATACCTTTACGTATTCTTCGGGATTTTCCATTCTGCGGAGCGGACCCGTTCCGTCCATAGAGCCGCCCTCGTCTAAAAATTCCCGCCTGTATTCGGCGATCTGATCGGCATACGCGCTCGTCGGGCGCAACAAAACAGATTCTTCCATGCTTTTATTCTCCTAACGGTCATGTTCGGGTTTTATTATTCCTGAATGAGTTTTGTTAAAATCTCCGTGAATTTCTTTTCGGAGAGGATCTCGTGCGTGATAAATTCGCCGTTGTAAAAGAGGGAGAAGATGGTGAACGGAAGGGGAGCCTTCTTCGCCTGCTCCGCGCTCGTGATTTGAGTTACCGTCATGGGAACGCCCTTCTCGTCGGCGATTTTTTTCAGGAGCGGAACGTATTTTGCCGTGTACGGGCATTGCGCGGTGTAATACAGGTCGAATCCCTCTTTATTTACCTGCGAGCAGGGCAAAAAGCAGGGCTTTTCCGCCGAATCGTCAAAGGGGAGATAGAGCAGCGTGAAGTACGGTTGCGCGGTATCCGCCACCTGAAAACCCTTGTGCGCCAGATATTTCGGGTCGGACAAAAAAGGCATCTTTTTCGGGGAGGAAAGAACGGTCAGCCCCGATTTTCCCTTATCTTTGGCGTCCGCTATGCAGCGGGATAGCAGTTCGTCTGCGTAGCCGTGCCCCTTGAAACTTCCCGAAACCCAAAAACAATCGACGTGCATATAGTTGTCCGCACGGACGGGCAGCCATGCTTTTTCGGCGGGGATATATTCGATAAAGCATTTTCCTCTCTCCTTCGCGCGCAAAAAGACGAGACCGTCGTCAAAGCGTTCGTTAAGCCACGCCTTTTTGGAGGCGACCTGCGGGTCCCTGTTGTTAGAAATGGCGCAACAGATATGTTCCGCCTCGATATTTTCTTTGGTGAGCTGTATGTATTCCATCAAAAACCTCCTTTTGTAAGGTACACTATTATAGAGATTACGTTTTTAATTGTCAAGGGGTAAATGAAAAAAATTTCTTCGCACGGTTGATATTTTACGGGAAAGGTGGTATAATAGCATAGAAAAAAAATACAGGAGAAAAATCATGTTAAAAGACAGAATCGATATGGCTTGCAAGCGCAAAAAAGCGCAGCTCGTACTCAAAAACGGAAGTTTCGTCAACGTGTTCACGCAGGAGATCGTAAAGGCGGATATCGCGATCGCGGAGGGCAGAATTTTGGGCTTCGGGGAATACGACGGCGAAACGGAAATCGATATCGCAGGCAAGATCGCCCTGCCCGGCTTCATCGACGGACACGTTCACATCGAAAGCTCGCAGCTCTCCCCCGAAGAGTTCGCCAAGCTCATTCTGCCCCGCGGCACCACGACCATCATCGCCGACCCGCACGAAATCACCAACGTGTGCGGCATGAACGGGGTGGATTATATCGTGAAAGCGTCCAAAAACGTTCCTCTCGACGTAAAGGTACAGCTCCCTTCTTGCGTGCCCGCGACGCCCTTCGAGACGAGCGGCGCGATTCTCGACGGCGACGCCGTTGCGGAGAATATCGGAAAGGGGGAGATTCACGGGCTCGGCGAGTTTATGAACTATCCCGGCGTCATTTACGGCGATCCGGACGTGCTGAAAAAACTGCAGGCGACGCAGACGGTCGGCAAGGTCATCGACGGGCACGCGCCCACCGTGAGCGGCGCCGATCTGAACGGCTATCTCAACGGCGGCATTCAGACGGATCACGAATGCGTCACCGTGGACGAGATCAACGAGAAGATCGGAAAGGGCATGTATTGTCATCTCCGTCACGGTTCCTCGACGAGAAATCTTGCGATCAACTGCAAAGCCGTCAACGCGGCGAACGTGCGTCGGTTCCTTCTCTGCACGGACGATCGGCATGCCACCGACTTAAAGCATAAAGGGCACCTCGACGACGCCCTTCGCACGGCGGTGCAAAAGGGCGGACTCAATCCCGTTTGGGCGGTCATCATCGCGACCATCAATAACGCCGAGTGTTACGGCTTAAAGTGGAAGGGCGCCATCGCTCCCAACTACATCGCGGATATCGCCGTCGTCGACGATTTGAGCGACTTCAACGTGCGCTACGTCATCAAGGACGGCGTGCTCGTGGCAAAGGATCGGGAGGCTCTCTTCGATACCTCCGTGCGCTACCTGCCCGAGAACATATTGAATACCGTTCATCTCAATCCCGTTTCGGCTGACGATTTCCGCTTAACGCTCGCGGGTAAGAAGGCTCACGTGTTGCGTTTGATTCCCGATAACGTCGTTACCCTCAACGAGGTGTGCGAAGTAGAGAGTAAAGAGGGCGACGTCGTCGTCAAGGGGTCCGACCTACTAAAACTCGCCGTCGTGGAACGCCATCATTACACGGGCAACATCGGCTTGGGGCTCATCAAGGGCTACGGCTTTCAGGGCGGATGTATCGGCATCACCATCGCGCACGACTCGCACAATATCATTCTGCTCGGCGACGACAACGAGGACATGGCGATTGCGGCAAATCATCTCAAAAAGATCGGCGGCGGCATGGTCATCGTCTCGAACGGAAAGGCGGAGAGCGTCACCCTCGATATCGGCGGTCTCATGAGCTCGAAGGACGAGGAAACGCTGGAAAGAGAGAGCGCTTATCTCGAAGAGAAGGCGTATGCGATGGGCGTGGATCGGGAGCTCGAGGCGTTCATGAGCCTCGCCTTCCTCTCTCTCGCCGTCATTCCCGAACTCAAGCTCACGGACAAGGGATTGTTCGACGTGACGAAATTTGAACTCATCGACATCAACGCGTAATTTTATCAAGAGGTTTTTATGCAAACGATCGTGATTGCGACGGGCAACGCCCATAAGGTAGAAGAGATCAAGAGCATCTTTTCCGATTTTGAAGTCATCTCGCAAAAGCAAGCGGGGTTTGAGGGAGACGTGGAGGAAAACGGTACTTCTTTCGAGGAGAACGCCCTCATCAAGGCGAGAGCCGTCTCCTCGGCGCTGAATTGTATCGCGCTCGCCGACGACAGCGGCATCTGCGTCAATGCGCTTGGCGGCGCCCCCGGCATATACAGCGCGCGGTACAGCGGCGCGCACGGGGACGACAAAGCCAACCGCGACAAACTCCTTTTAGAGCTTTCCGATCAAGAGGACAGAACGGCGTACTTCAAGAGCGCCGTGGCTCTCGTGTATCCCGACGGCAGAGAGATTGTCGCCACGGGCTGTACGCACGGGCATATTCTGTTTGAAGAGACGGGAAACGGCGGTTTCGGGTATGATTGTATCTTCTTTAACGACGATTTGCAAAAATCCTTCGGGCTCGCCACGGCGGAAGAGAAAAATTCCGTCTCTCACCGTTTCCGCGCCCTGACGCAATTGAGGAAAATGATATGAAGATGCAAACGGTGATCGTCATTTCCGATTCTCACGGCAATAAGGCGGACGTGGATAAGCTTCGCTCTTTGGTTGCGGAAAACGACTATATCATTCACCTCGGCGACGGGGCGAACGATATGGTGGATCTGTACCGCGAATTTCCCGATAAAGTGTACGTGTGCAACGGCAATTGCGACGGTTGGGGCAGCAGAATCGCCGGCGACGAATGGGAAATCGAAGTGGGCAATCACAAGATCTTTTGTTGCCACGGACACAAATATCGCGTAAAATCCACCCTCGAAGAACTAAAGCGCGAGGCGCGCGCTCGCGGGTGTGATATCGCGCTGTACGGACACACGCACGAAAAACGCATCGACGAAGAGGAAGGTCTTTTCGTTGTCAATCCAGGCACCATGAGTAAATACGCCTACAAGAGCTATTGCTACCTCGTTTTGACCGATCAAAAGGTGGTGGCGACGCTCGTAGACTGTTAAAGGAGGGGATATGTACCGCTACGAATTGCATTGCCACACGGCGCGCTCGAGCGCCTGCGCCTCTTTGACGCCCGAGGAGATCGTAAACGTGTATACGGCGAACGGCTACACGGGCGTGTTCGTCACCGATCATTTCCTGAACGGGAACACTACCGTAAACAGACGGCTCCCGAACGCCTCCTACGAGGAAAAGATAGAGGAGTTCTGCAAGGGCTATGAAGAGGTGAAAAAAGCCGCAGAGGGGAAGTTGGACGTCTTTTTCGGCATCGAAGTTTCCTACCGCGGCACGGATATTCTGTTGTACGGCTACGACGAGGAGTCGCTCAAAAAAGTGCCCGAGATCGTGGATATGAAGTTTTCCTCTCTCGTCAAGTATTGCAAGGAAAAGGATATTTTAGCCGTCCAGGCGCACCCCTTCCGCGAGGATTTCTATATCGACCACATTCGCCTTTTTCCCGGCACGGAAGGGGTCGAGGTCCTCAATTCTTCCCGCAACGAGCTGTGCAACAAGCTCGGCAAGTTCTATGCCGACAGCTACGGCAAAATCGTGCAGACGGGAGGGAGCGATATCCACCACGCCTCGCAAAAGGTGCTTTCCGGTATGGAGTTTGAAGAAAAAATCACTTCCGTTCGGCATTTTATCCGTCTCGTGCGCGCGGGAAAAGGGAAAATTTTCCACTTGGAGAATAAATACTCGCTATAAAAAAAAGGCTTTCGCTTATTGTGAGCGAAAGCCTTTTCGTTTGAAAATCTATTTTTCTATTTTGCGGAAACCCTTTTTGGGCTTGTTCACGACGAAGTGTTCGCCGTATTTGGTGATGACGTAGATCGCCACGAGCGCGCCCGTGACCGCGACGATGAAGATCACGGCGCCTAAAGGAACTTCCGCGCCCTTCACGTCCTCCCACATCATATTGATGCGGTTGTTCGCCTCCTCTTCAAAGAACTGCATGATGGCGGAGCGGCGTATGATGTCCTCCGTGGGAAATTGCGCGACGAGCATACCCATCGCGTCGTCCGAGTTGGCGTAAAATAAAGCCTCGCTCCCTTCGCCAAAGAAGTAGGAGAGGTCGAATAACACGCTGTCCTCGTCGATATCTTCTTCCGCAAGGGCGTAAGAATCGAGCACCCATTCGAGAACTTCATCCTCCGCACCCGCGATAGAGGAGGTGTATCCGATGTAGTTCATGTTGGCGATAGCGCTTTCCGGTCTCGAGATGAAATTGAGGAATTTCTGTGCGAGCGCCACGTTGCCTCCTTTGGGAATGACCCAACCGTCAAACCAAATGTTGGTACATTCGGCGGGCGTCGTGTAGTAGAGCGTCTTGTCGTTTTCTTCCGCCGCCTCGTAGATGGAATACGCCGCGTCTCCGCTCCAGCAGAAGTTTACGCTGATTTTTCCCGTGACCATGTCGTTCTTTCCGCTGTCCACTTCAAAGCCGTAGGCGCTCTTTTTCAGTTTGCGCAGAGCGGCTTGCACGGCGGAAACAGTCTCGGGATCCGTTCGGTTCATGACTTCTCCGATCTTTGCGGTGTAGTCCTTATCGGAAAGTTCTCCGTTTTCATACCGATCGCCGAGGGACAACAGCTCGTCGTGGTATACGTAGGCAACGGCAAGGAAATAGGTGTCGCGCACGGAGTCTTTTAAGGTGAATTTGTTTTGGAGCGCCTCGTTGTTGAGATCCGTCCAGTATGTCAGGGACGCGTCCGAGACGCTTTCGGGGTCGTATAGAAAGCCCATCGTGCCCCACATGTAAGCGGCGGCGTATCTCGTCCAACCGTTCGTTTCAAAGAGTTCCGCGATATAGGGGGAAACGCCCATCGTGTAGTAATTGAACTCCCCGTCCCGATCCGTTTCCGTAAAGAAATCGTCGGTGAAGGGCTCCACCATATCTTCGTGGATCATCTTCATGATCATGTAATCGGAAGGGCATACGAGGTCGTAGCTCGACGAGTTGATGAGCAGTTCGTTATACATGTTTTCGTTGGTGCCGAAGGTGGAATATTCCACTTTGACGCCGTATTCCTCCTCAAAGGCGGAAATGAGATCGATATAGCCGTTTTCCTCGTCGTCCTCATCGGAGATATAGTCCTCCCAGTTGTATACGCGCAAAACGGGAATTTCGGATTCCGATTCCTGTCCGCAGGCGGAAAAGCCGCACGCGGCGCCAAGGAGAAGGAGAGAGGCGGATACGCTTAAAAATCTTTGGAGAGGTCTCATCTCTTTTCCTCCTCTTTGGAAGATGATTTTACCATCATGACGATGACGATGACGATCATCAGCAAAAAGATGATGGCGGAGAGCGCTCGAATAAGCGGGAGATCGCTCTTGGACGCATTCTTCACGGCGTTATAAACGTAGGTGGAAATGGTGTCGAACGTTTTGGGCTTGGTGAAGGCGGTCACGATGTAATCGTCGAGAGAAAGGGTGATGGAGAGCATAAAGCCCGCAAAAATACCCGGTTGAATTTGGGGAATGACGACCTTTCTTAGCGCCTGCGCGGGCGTCGCGCCCAAATCGAGCGCCGCCTCGTAGAGATTGTTATCCATCTGCTTGAGTTTGGGCAGAACGGAAGTCACCACGAAGGGGGTGCACAGAACGAGGTGCCCCACGATGAGGGAGAAATACGTTCTGGGCAACAAAATGAGGGAAAAGAGGAGCGCCAAAGAGAGCGCCGTAACGATTTCGGCGTTGGCGATGGGGATCTGGTTGGCGATCTGCACCACGCGGTTTACCTTTTTCTTGGAATAGAAGATGCCGATCGCGCCCGCCGTGCCCAAAATCGTAGAGAGCGTCGCCGCGATAAACGCGAGTACTACGGTGTTGATGAGAATGGTGACGACCTTTTCGCTCTGGAAGAGGGCAATATACCATTTTAAGGAGAAAGAACCCTCTTCGCCGATTACTTTTGCGGAATTAAAGCTATAGATCATGAGCAAAAGAATGGGCGCGTAAATGAAGGTGAGGACGAGAATACAATAGATGACGGAAAGCGAATCGATCGCTTTTTTCTTTTTTACCATAAGTTGGACCCCCTCGAATTTTCGTTATCGTTTTTGAATCCGCCCGTAGCCAACATGGAGAGGAAGATGATGACGAGGAGAATGATGGAGATCATGGATCCCATGTGCCAGTTGGCGTAGGTGGAGAAGTATTCCTCGATGAGCTTACCGAGAATGGTGATGTTGGAGTTGCCGAGCGTTTCGGAGACGACGTAATTCGTCATGGAAGGCACGAACACCATCGTGATGCCGGAATATACGCCGGGCATGGAGAGGGGAAGGGTGACCTTCGTGAAGGTGGTAAACGCGCCCGCGCCGAGGTCTTTGGACGCCTCCAACAGCGTCTTATCGAGCTTTAACAGCTGCGTATAGATGGGCAGGATCATGAAGGGCAAAAAGTCGTAGACCATACCGATGATCGTGTTGACGTAGTCGTAGTTGCCCAAAAAGCCGATCATATCCAAAAGCTCGCGCAGGGCGGTGATGCGCAGGACGAAATTGAGCCACATGGGCAAAATGAAGAGCGTCAATAAAACGTTGCTCTTTTTCCAACCGCTGCGGGCGAGAATGTAGGATAGGGGATAGGCGATCAGTACGCAGAAAAACGTGGCGATGAGGGAGATGGTCACCGAGACGCCGAGCGTCTGCCATTTGGAGGGAGAAGAGAAAAATCCGATAAAGTTGTTGAAGGAAAAGGTGAGGTTTCCCGTCTCATTTTCCGCCGTAAACGCATAGAATACAATGAGCAGCATGGGCAGGATGACAAAGCATACCAAAAAGACCGCATAGGGAATACACAGCTGCTTGCGGGAGAAGTGGAACTTCATTAGGCGTCCTCCTGCTTTTTCAAGGTGAGGCGTATCTTGTCGGCGGGAATGATCAGGCTGACCTTATCGTTTTCGTTCCACAGATCGTCACAGGCGAATACGTAATCCTCTTCGTTTTCCGTGCGGACGGTGTAGCGGTAATGGTCGCCGATGTACACGAGGGAGATGATCTCGCCGCGAACGTTCCCCTCGTCGGGATCGTCGCTCATCTTAATGTCGTTGAGTCCCACTTCCGCCGTGACTTCCACGCCGGTGAGGTCGAGCTTGTTGCCTTTGGCGGTGATGAGGTAGCCCTCTTCGTCGAGATGGCTGCCGGGATAGAGCTTGGTCACGTCGCAGGCAAACTCGCCGTCGCCGAATTCCACGGTATTGTGCTTGGTGATGACGCCGTTGAACACGTTGGAGGTAAATTCCTTCTTCATCACGTGAATGCCGTCGGGATAAATGTTCATGCCGATCTGTTCGCCGACCTTTCTCGACTGCGTGTTCTGGATCTCGATCTCGTTCTTGCCGACCTTTACGATGATCTGATAGTGAATGCCCTTGAATACGACGGAGATGACCGTACCCGTGAGCATGCCCTGATCGGGCGCGACCATTTCGATATCTTCGGGGCGCACGACGACGTCGACGGGTTCGTTCTTTGCAAAATCGTCCTCGCAGGCAAATACCTTGCCGCAGAAACGCACTTTTCTATCCCCTTCGTAAGTCGCGTTGAAGATGTTGCTCTCGCCGATAAAGTCGGCTACGAACGCGTTTGCGGGTTCGTTATAGATATCGGTGGGCTTGCCGATCTGCTGAATCTGACCGTCCGCCATGACCACGATGGTGTCGGACATGGTGAGCGCCTCTTCCTGATCGTGTGTGACGTAAATGAAGGTGAGACCGAGTTTTTGGTGCATCTCCTTGAGTTCGAGCTGCATCTCCTTTCTCATTTTGAGATCGAGGGCGCCCAAGGGCTCGTCTAAAAGCAGAATTTCCGGTTCGTTGACGATGGCGCGCGCGATGGCGACGCGCTGTTGCTGACCGCCGGAGAGGGTAGCTACGTTTCTCTTTTCAAAGCCTTCCAAATCGACGAGCGCGAGCGCCTTTTTCACCTTCTGCTCGATCTCGCTCTTGGTGAGCTTTTCCTGCTTTTCATACGTTTCGCCCGTCTTGTCGTTGATATAGGTGTTGGTGACCTTTTTCAGTTTCAAGCCGAAGGCGATATTGTCGAAAATATTCAAATGGGGGAACAAAGCGTAACGCTGGAACACCGTGTTGATGGGGCGCTTGTTGGGTGGCAGTTGAGAAATATCCTTATTGTTTAAGAGGATCTGACCGGAGGTGGGCAGATCGAACCCGGCGATCATGCGAAGCGTCGTGGTTTTTCCGCAACCTGACGGACCTAATAAAGTGACGAATTCACCCTTACGGATGTAAAGGTTGACGTTATCGATAACGTCGGTGTTTTCAAAACTTTTGCTTACGTTGATAAGCTCGATGATTTTGTTTTCGTTACCTTCCATTTGTTCTCCTGTGCCCGAATTTCTTCGGGGTTTCGTAAAATATATTCTTATAGTTTTTGAGGCTAACTATACTGCCTTAAAAGTTGGGAGGGGTGGAGATCCAAAGCACTCTCGCTTTGTCCTTCCCCGCGTTCTCCAAATAGTGGGGCTTTTCCGCCGCGTAATAAAAGGTTTCTCCCTTTTTGGCTGCGATCTTTTTGTTTCCGAGGCAGACCTTGATCTTTCCCTCTAACACGTAGCCGAATTCTTCGCCCTCGTGGGGGATATCTTCTTCCGTCCTCGCTTGCGGGGCAATTTCCACCAAAACGGGCTCGATGCGGTTTTTCTGCGCGTTGGGAATGATCCATTTCATCAATACGCCGTCCAGCTCCTTTTCGATAAATTCTTCTTTGGAAAAGACGATCTTTTCATCCTTCTCTTCGCGGAAAAAATCGCTCAAATTGCTCCCGAGCGCGTTTAAGATGTCGAGCAGCGTCTCGATGGAGGGGCTGGTCAAATCGTTCTCTAATTGAGAAATATAGCCCTTCGTCAGTTCGCAACGATCTGCAAGTTCTTCCTGCGTCAGGTTCAGTTGCTGACGCATCATTTTGATTTTGTTTCCTAAATTCATACCTGCCTCTCATTAGTTATCTTAAACTAAAAGTTTAATAAAAGTAAACTCATAAAAACGATAATATTATACACAAGACCGTTTAGTTTGTCAACAAAACGAAAGCATAATTTTTTCTGTTCGGGCAACTTTTTCCAAGGGGGCGAAAAACGAAAAAAATCCGCACCCCGATCGCGGGATGCGGATTGAAAAATTTCTAAAAAACTTACGCGTTCAAAGCGGCAACTTTCTTTGCCATCTTTGCCTTTTTATTAGCGGCGTTGTTCTTGTGAATGATGTTCTTGGAAGCGGCAACGTCAACGGCGGAAACGGTTGCGGGATATACGGAAGCAACGACTTCCTTATCGCCGGATGCGAGAGCCGCGTCGAACTTCTTCATGGCAGTCTTGAGTTCAGACTTAGCTGCCTTGTTGATGGCTGCCTTCTTATCGGTTACGAGAACACGCTTTTTTGCGGACTTAATATTAGGCACAGTAGTATCTCCTTTCTTTGACTTTTTAATCGATAACTGATTTACTTTGCTATTCTATCACAAAACTTTGTGGTTGTAAACTGTTTTTGCACCAAATTTCCAGGATTTTTTAATTTTTTTTGCGGGAGGAATGTATGGAGGATGGTATCGGTTTCTTCGACAGCGGGGCGGGCGGACTCACGGTTTTGCGGGAATTTGTCGAGAGGGGATGTCCGTATCCTCTCTATTATTACGGGGATAACGCGCACGCGCCCTACGGCAACAGAAAGGGGGAAGAGATCTATTCTCTCACGCTCGCCGCCTGTCGGGAGCTGTTGGCGCGCGGGGTGAAAGCCGTCGTCCTTTCCTGCAATACGGCTACCGCCCTGTGTATAGACCGTTTGAGGCGGGAACTCCCCGTTCCCGTCGTCGGCGTGGAGCCCGCCCTAAAGCCGGCGTGCGCCGCGGGAAAAAGGGTACTGCTCTTATGCACCGCCGCCACGGCGGCGAGCGAGCGCGTCAAAAACCTCATCTCCCGCTCCCGTTCCGAAGTCCTCGTGCAAACGCCCGTTCTGCTCGCTTCCGCCGTGGAGGAATTTTTGCAGACGGGAAAAAGAGTGAACTTAAACGAACATCTAACCTACGAAAAGGTGGACGCCGTGGTTTTGGGCTGTACCCATTACGCCTTTTTCCAAGAGGAGATCGCTCGCTTTTACCGCTGCGCCGTGTTCGACGGCGCGCAAGGGGTTTTCGAGCGCGTCGAAACGCTCTTTCCCTTTTCGCCGGGCAAGAGCAAAATCATCTTTATCGGCAGGTGCGCCGTGCGCAATCAAAAAGCCTTCGATCAGCTCTTCTTTTTCCGCCCTCCCAAAATCCGAGCGGAAACGACAAAAAATCAGGGTTTTTGATCCACTTTGTTAATAAATTAACTATATAGTCGAAAAAATGGGAATTTTGTTAAATTTTTGTGAATTTGTTCATTGTAAACACGATTAAATGTTTGAATTATTCACAAACAAATGTTTTATTCTTAAAATTTGGTGTTTTCGAACAAATGTTTTGATATTTTTTTTAATAATCGACTTCTTTTTTTGATAAAACTATTGACAAGTGGAAAAAAATGGAGTAAAATGGAGCTACACTTAAAAAGGGGGGACTAGAGCATGGCGGACGAATGGAACGAAACGACAGACGCGTTGACGGCTCAAAACGACGTTCCTGCCGAAGCTCCCTTAAAAAATCTCTTTTGCGGCGCGGGATATCACAGCATCGACGATAAGAACCGCGTAAAATTCCCTTCGGAGATCCGTTCTCAACTCGCGCGTACGCCCTTCCGTTTGGCAAAGGGCACCAACCGGGTCGTGTACGTGTATCCCGAGGATACGGCGAGAGCAAAGCTGAAAGAAGTGGGAAAACTTCTCGAAAGCGGAAGTTTAGACCTTCGCACCGTAAAGAAGCTGCGCAAATACGTGGCGTCCTTTACGACTCCCGTAGAAGTGGACGCGCAGGAAAGATTCATTCTTCCGCAGTGGATCATGGATTGGGCGAACCTTTCCAAAAAAGATCAGATCGTAACCATCGGTTTCATCGATCATTTTGAAATCTGGAAGGCGGAAGATTACAAAGCATACGAAGAGGACGATGGCGATGACGACGACATCTCCTATGAAGAAGCACTCGCATCCATCAAGGTGTACTAATGGAATTCTCTCATATTCCGGTCATGCTCGAAGAGTGTGTATCGGGGCTTAACGTAAAAGAAAACGGTATTTACTTTGACGGTACGGTCGGCGGCGCAGGTCATTCCTATGAATTGCTGAATCGAAATCCCTCCATTCGACTTGTCGCCACCGACCTGGATGACGAGGCGATCGCGGCGGCAAACGAGAGACTATCTCCCTTTTCGGGTCGGTTTCGCATTTATAAATCCAACTACAAGGATTTTGAAGAAGTCTTTTCGAAAGAGGGAATCGATCTCATCGACGGCGCGCTCCTCGACTTCGGGGTCTCTTCCCATCAGCTCGACGACGACGAAAGGGGTTTTTCCTATCGCAAGACGGACGCGAGGCTGGACATGCGCATGGATCAAAGCAACCCACTCACGGCGTACGAGGTGGTGAATACGTATCCGTATGAAAAGCTCGTCAAGATCTTAAAGGATTACGGCGAGGAGAAATTCGCCTCTGCCATCGTAAAGAATATCGTCAAAAAGAGAGAGACCAAACCCGTTGAAACGTGCGGCGAGCTTTCCGATATCGTAGAGGAGAGCATTCCCGCGAAATTTCGTTTCGGCGCTCCGTGCGAGAGAAAGACCTTTCAGGCGATCCGAATCGAAGTCAACGGCGAGCTTGACGGACTTTACGAGCTCGTGTTAAAGCTGACGAGACGGCTCAAAAAGGGCGGAAGGATCGCGATTCTCACCTTCCATTCCTTAGAGGACAGGATCGTGAAGGAGGCTTTCCGTGAAATGGAAACGGATTGCATTTGCCCCAAAAGCTTTCCCGTTTGCGTTTGCGGCAAAAAGAGGGAAATCAAGATCATCACCAAAAAGCCGATCACGGCGAGTGAAAAGGAAATGAAAATAAACTCCCGAAGCAAATGCGCAAAATTGCGCATAGCGGAGAGAGTCTGAATACAGATCAAGAAAAACAAGGAGAAACACAATGGCTACGTATACCCAGGACAGATTGGCTCAAGAACAGAAACGGCGGGAGAACTATGATATTCTTTATAAGAATAAGAGTGCTCGCGCTTCTTCCGCCAAGAGGGAAGAGCCCGATACCTACGTGCAGGACGAGGCTTACTTAAAGCGTAGCGCAGACGATTATAAAAATAATAAGGGATATTTCTCATACGATCCCTTTGCCGCGCATAAAGTAGAGCAGAAGGCTCCTCAAACGACGACAAGCGCCGCCCGGATGCCTTCCTCCCTCTCGCCTTCCCGCGAACCCGTATATTCCGCTCCCGTCGAGCCCGAATATCGCGCGCCCGTGAACGCGCAGAGAGCGCAGGAAAAGACGGTCGCTGCCACCCCTCGTCGGATCCGAAGAATCGAGGAAAGCGAGCAGGACAATTTTGAACCCGCTTACGATATGGCGCCCGCTAAAGCGGCGTCCAAGAGTAGGCTCGTCAAAAAGAATTCCTATGATTACGAAGAGGAGAACGCGGTATCCCTTTCCACCAACATGAAGGTGGTTTTGGCTCTCGTCGCGTCCATCGTCATCATCGCATTCACGGTCATCTTCGTCAACTCCGCGCTCCTCAATACGCTCGAGGCGGAAACGAACGCGGCGTTCGCCGCGTATACGCAGATGGCGGAACAGTCCGCCGATCTCGTGGACGCTATCGTTCAGGCGACGAGCGCAGACGCCGCGGCAAATTATGCGGCGAGCGTAGGCATGATTTTAGGTTAAAGAAAGGTCGAAACATTCCATTGAAAATTCAATCAGATTTCTCCATAACTGTTTTACGAAAGAGGTTATTGTCGGTACTGCTGGCGATAACCTTTTTATTTTGCTTTTTGATCGGCAGATTCTTTTATTTGCAGGTCGTCTGTACGGAAAAGCTCTACTACCTCGCCCTCGATCAATGGACGAGAGAGATCCCGCTCATCGCGAGGCGGGGGAATATCACCGATCGGAGCGGCGTCGTCCTCGCGGGGAGCCGTCTATCGTACAGCGTATTCGCCCGTCCGAGGGCGGTCGTCGATATCGAAAGCACGGCGGAGACGCTCTCCTCTCTGTTTTCTATAGACGGGGAATCTCTCGAAAACAAGCTCAAGCAGGGCAAGAGCTCGGAGATCACCGTCGTCAAAAAGACGGCGAAGGAGAACGTGGAAAAGCTGTCCGCCTATGATTTGAGCGGCGTGTATTACGCCGAGGACAACACGAGGGTATACCCCTACGGCGACCTTCTTTCCCGCGTCATCGGATTCACTTCCTCGGACAATACGGGCACGACGGGGATAGAAAAATACTACGACGATCTGCTGTCGGGTAAAAACGGGGAGATCCTGTTCGATACCGACCTCGTCGGCGTGGAAATAGAGGAGGGGAGCGTGAAGTATCTTTCGGCGGAGTCCGGCTATCACGTCGCTCTCACCATCGACGTGGAAATTCAGCTCGTCGCAGAGCAGGTCATGAAAAAGGCGTACGCCGAACACAATCCGCGATCCGCCGCCTGTCTCGTGCTCGATCCGCAAACCTTCGAAGTGCTCGCCCTCGCCGAGGCGCCTTCCTTCGACCTCAACGACCCGCCGAGAGATCAAATTTCTCTCCTCAATTCGCTCAGCCGAAACTCTCTCTTTTGCGACGTGTACGAACCCGGCTCCACCTTTAAGGTGGTCACGGCGGCGAGCGATATCGAGGAGTGGTTAAAGGGGAACCCCAAGGCTCTCTCCACCTCGCACGTGTTCTCATCCGCCGTCACCCGTTCGGTGGACGGCACGACGATCAAATGTTGGTCGACGCACGCAAACGGCAAGCACGCCAACCAGACGATCGCGGAGGCGCTCAACAACTCCTGCAATCCCTGTTTCGTCGATATGGCGCTCGCCCTCGGCAAGGACACCTTTTACGAATATCTAAAGGCGTTTCACTTCGGCTCGGTGACGGGAATCGACTTTTCGGGGGAGGCGCACGGATTGCTTATGCCCTGTTCCGCCGTGCGCGATTGCGATCTCGCCCGCATCGGTTTCGGGCAGACGATCGCGGTAACGGGGCTCCAGCTCGCCTGCGCAGTCGCCTCGGCGGTCAACGGAGGATATTATTATACGCCCCGCCTGCTCTCTTCCGTCACGGACGAGTACGGCAATCTCGTGAAGAAGGGGGAAAGCGTTCTTCTGAACAGGACGATCAGCGAGAAGGCGTCTGCGCTTTTGTCCTCTATGCTGGAAGGCGTCGTGCGGGACGGGAGCGGAAAAAAGGCGTATATAGAAGGATATCAGATAGGCGGCAAGACGGGCACGGCGCAAAAGTATGAAAACGGCAGAATTGCCGCGGGGAAATACGTCTCTTCCTTCGTCGGCTTCTTTCCTTCCGACGATCCGCAATATCTTTGCCTTATCGTCGTCGACGAGCCGCAGGGAACTTATTACGGCAGCGCGGTGGCGGCGCCTCTCGCCAAGGAAGTGTTTCAAGGCATTATCGACGCTAAAAATATTAAATCATTCGTATAGGAAACGGTATATATGCAGCTCAGCTCTTTAGTATGTAATTTACCCGAGATAACGGTATCGGAAGAATGGAAAAGCGTGCAAGTGACGGATATCGTCACGGAGAGCGCGCGCGTGAAAAAAGGGAGTCTGTTCGTCGCCCTCAAGGGAATGTGCGACGACGGAAACCGCTACGCGGCGGAGGCGGAGCGCCTGGGCGCCTGCGCCATTCTTTCGGACGAACGGATCCAAACGCGCCTGCCCTTCGTTTTGGTGTCGGACGCGAGAAAGGCGCTCTCTCTCATCGCGTCCGAGTTTTACGGCAATCCCTCGCGGCGGTTAAAGCTGGTCGGTGTCACGGGTACGAACGGAAAAACGACCGTTACCTATATGCTTTCGAGCATTTTCCGCGCCGCGCGCAAAAAAGTTGGGGTAATCGGCACGCTCGGCGCCGCGTGGGGGAATCAAAAGAGGGAAACTTCCCTCACCACGCCCGATCCGCTCGCCTTTGAGCAAATACTTTCCGAGATGGTAAAGGATGGCGTGACCTACTGCTTTGCGGAAATTTCCGCGCACGCGCTGTACTGGGAAAAGGAATACGGCTGTCGGTACGCCGCGGCGATCTTCACCAACCTCACGCGCGATCACCTCGACTTTTTCGGCAGTATGGAAAATTACGCACTCGCCAAGCAAAAGCTCTTTTGCGAGCGGGATTGTGGGCGATATATCGTCAACGCCGACGACGAATACGGCAGAAAATTGCTTAAAAAGAACGTTCCCGCCCTGACGTACGCCCTCGACAGTCCTTCGGATTGCTTTGCCATCACCTTGCAGGAAGGGGTAGACGGCAGTCGCGTCCTCTTTAATTTAGAGGACGATCTTTGCGAGGCGAATTTGCGATTGCTCGGCGAGCACAACGTCGCCAACGCGCTCGCCGCCGCCTCCTACGCGCATAGCGAGGGGATCTCGCTCGAGAATATCGCGGACGGCTTATCCGCCTTAAAAGGCGTGGAAGGGCGTTTGGATAAGGCGGGGGAAGTGAACGGGGCGGCGATCTTCATCGATTTCGCCCATACGCCGGACGGGTTGCAAAAATGCCTTTCCGCGCTCAGAAGGGTGTGCAAAAATAAACTGTATTGCCTGTTCGGCTGCGGGGGCAATCGGGACAGCGGCAAGCGCCCCGTCATGGGGGATACCGCGTCTTTGTATGCGGACGGCGTCATTCTCACTTCGGATAACCCGCGCTATGAAGATCCTCTCGATATCATTCGGGAGATCGAAAAGGGGATTCCCGAAAGCCGACCGCACGTCGCGATCGAGGACAGGGCGGAAGCGATCGCCTACGCCGTTTCCTTGCTGAAAAAGGGGGATATCCTCCTCATTGCGGGGAAGGGGGCGGAAAAATATCAGGAATGTATGGGTATAAAACGGGAGTACAGCGACTATAATGTCATAAAAAGGATATTGTCGTAAATTATGGTTTCGTTTTGTCTTTCTTTGGGGCTGTGCGCCTTTACGCTATCCCTCGTGTTCTGCCTCCTTCTCATTCCCTTACTCAAGCGGAGAAAGGTGGGGCAGGAAATTCTGTCCTACGTTACCGAGCATCGGCAAAAAAGCGGTACGCCCACCATGGGCGGCATCGCTTTTATCGCCGCCGCAACGCTTGCCTGTTTGCTTTTTGTAAAGGAAAAGGACAGGCTTTTGTACGTCACGCTCGCCATCGGGTTCGCCTTTCTGCTCGTCGGGTTTTTAGATGATTTTTTGAAGCTCCGCCACAAGAGGAACGAGGGCTTAAAGCCCTATCAAAAGATATTCTTTCAGCTCTCGGTTGCTCTCATCGCCGGCGTATTTTGCTTTGTCAACGGTTACACCCTGCTGTATATTCCCTTCACGGGCTTTGCGGTGGATATCGGCGTATTCATGATCCCGCTTTCCGTTTTCGTCTTTTTAGCCACTGTCAATTGCGTCAATCTCACCGACGGGTTGGACGGGCTTGCCGCCTCCTCCTGCGTGGGATATTTTTTCTGCTTTTCCCTCCTCATTATCTTGCAGGGGGAATATTTGTCGCTCGCCTTCGTCGGGTTTGCCCTCGTGGGGGCGCTCCTCGCCTTTTTATTGTTCAACACCAACAAGGCATCCGTGTTCATGGGGGATACCGGCTCTCTCGCCCTCGGCGGGTTTGCGGGCGCCGTCGGCGTCTTTTCGGGGAATCTCCTTGCGGTGGCGCTCATCGGCTTTGTTTTTGTACTGTCGGGCATAACCGTCATTTTGCAGGTCATATATTATAAGTGTACGCGCCGAAGGATATTTCCCATGGCGCCCATTCACCACACGTTTCAAAAGATGGGGCACAGCGAAGCGAAGATTTCCTTCTTTTACTTTTTGAGTACTCTCTTTTTGGGAACGTTGGTACTCCTCTTTTATTGCTAACATTAAAATGATATAATTTTGGAGATATTATGTATTTTTACCGTCAAAATTTTTTAGTGATGGGTGTTTCACGCTCGGGCGTGGCAGCCGCCGAATTTCTACTTGACGAAAAGGCGAACGTTTTTCTGTTCGATGAGAATACGGCTTTTTCCGACCCCGTGTGCGCGTCGCTTTTGGAGAGGGGCGCAAAATGGGTGGAAAAGGACGACCTTGTTAAGGCGGCGGAAGATATGTACGCCCTCGTGCTCAGTCCGGGCGTGCCCATCGATCATCCCGTGCCCGTCGCGTTCAAAAAGAAGGGAAAACGAATTTTGGGCGAAAGCGAGCTTGCCGCCCTGTTCGTAAAAGCGGTTACGCTCGGCGTCACGGGCACCAACGGAAAGACGACCACCGTCACGATGATGGGGGAAGTCTTAAAGGAGTGGGGGAAAAAGTATCTTCTCTGCGGCAATATCGGAACGCCCTATCTTGCCGCCCGTTCGCTTTCGGAAGAGGACTTTGCCGTGGCGGAGATCTCCTCCTTTCAGATGGAGACGCTCTCTTCCTTTTATCCGCATATCGCCTGCGTGCTGAACGTGACGGAGGATCATCTGAACCGCCACTACACGATGGAGAATTACATATTCCTCAAACGTAAAATTTTGAAAAATCTCACCGAAAGCGAGTACGCCGTGCTGAACGCCGACGATCCCGTGGTGGCTGCCTTCGCGGAACATACGAAGGCGAACGCGGTCTTTTTCTCGCTCGAGCGGGAGGTGGACGGGGCGTATCTCTCGGGCACGGAGCTCTGCTATCGGGGGGAGAAGGTGATGGATATCGAGGAGCTGTTCGTCACGGGCAAGCACAACGTGTTAAACGCGCTCGCCGTTATCGCCATGGCAAGGATTCTAAATATCCCCGCGGACGTTATCAGAAACGGTCTGAAAAAGTTCAAGGGGGTCAGCCATCGCATCGAGCAGGTGGATACCGTGCGCGGCGTCACGTATATCAACGATTCCAAGGCGACCAACGCGGACGCTACGATCAAGGCGATCGAAAGCGGCAAGCAGGAAATGATCCTTTTGCTCGGCGGGAAGGATAAGGGGTACGAATACGCGCCCCTATTTGAAAAGATCAAGCGTTCCTACGTCGTGCATACCGTGCTTTACGGGGAAAACCGATTCAAACTTTTGTCTGCCGCCCTCTCGAGCGGGTTTGAAAAAGTTACGCTGTGTGAAAAATTCGACTACGCCTTTCTGCTCGCCTCCCTCATGGCAAAGGAGGGGCAGAGCGTTCTGCTTTCGCCCGCCTCCGCGTCCTTCGACGAGTTTTCCTCTTTCGAGGAGAGAGGCGACGCCTTCCGTCAAAAGGTGAAGGAACTGAAAAAGGAGGCGGAATCTGCTGATACGGTCCAAGCGTAAGGAAAGGGGGGATATCCCGCTCCTCGTCGCTATTCTGTTTTTGTCCGCATTCGGGGTGCTCATGGTGTATTCGGCGAGCTCGTATACCGCAAAAACGCAGTACGGAGACGATTTTTTCTTCTTCAAAAAGCAGCTTGTCGGGTTCGTGATCGGGCTTTGCGCGATGTTTGTCACGAGCATCTTTCCCTATGAAAAATACAACGCCAAGCCTTGGCTCAAGTGGGTGTATCTGTTCGTGCCGGCTCTGCTCCTTGCTCTCGTGTTCGTGCCGGGCGTCGGCAAGAGCAACTACGGCGCCACCCGCTGGATCGGAATCGGACCCATCACGGTTCAACCTTCCGAGCTGGCAAAGTACGGTTTTGCGCTCTATGCCTCCGCGTATATCGCCGCCCACCCCAAAGAGGTAAAGACCTTTCGGGGCATTCTACCCATTTTATTCGGGGGCGGGCTGTATTGCGTCCTCGTCATTCTGGAGCCGAATATGTCCGTCACCATGGTCATCGGCGCCGTCATGCTCGCCGTGATCTTCTTGAGCGGAACGAAAATGAAAAATTTTCTCTTTCTGCTCCTTCCCTTCCTCGCGCTCGTGCCGCTGCTCATCATCGCCGAGCCGTATCGGTTAAAGCGGCTCACGGCGTTTTTAGACCCTTGGAGCTCGCCGAAAGGGGAGGGATATCAGCTTATTCAGTCCCTCTACGCGCTCGGCAACGGCAAGTGGTTCGGGGTGGGGCTCTTTCACTCAAGGCAAAAGTACCGATTTTTACCCTTCGCCGAGAGCGACTTCATCTTGTCCGTCATCGGGGAGGAATTCGGCTTTTTCGGCATTCTCGTGCTCTTTTCGATCTATCTTTTCATCGTCTATCGCGGCTTGCGCATTTCCGCCCGCGCGGGAAATCTGTTCGGCGGCATGCTCGCGCTCGCCATCACCCTCTTCTACGGCGTGCAGACGGCGATCAACGCCCTCGTCGTCAGCGGCAGTATTCCGCCGACGGGACTGCCCCTGCCCTTTATCAGCAGCGGAAACACTTCGCTCATCATCTCGATGGCGTCGGCGGGAATTCTCTTTAACATTTCCAGGAACGTTTCCGCCGAAAAAAAGCATATAGTGTAGTATTCTCTCATGGAGTATACGGAAAAATGGAACATTTGAAAATAGAGGGAGGAAGAAAGCTGTGCGGGGAAGTGCAAGTGCAGGGCGCCAAAAACGCCGTGCTCCCGCTGCTCGCCGCCTGTATTCTGACCGATGAAACAGTGTCCTTGCAGGGCGTGCCGCCCCTCACCGACGTGCGTTGCATGGGCGCCATATTAAAAGAACTCGGATGTCGGGTGAAAATGGAAGGGGATACGATCACGGTCGATTCCTCGTCCGCCGCCTCGCATCTGTTGCCGTCCGCGCTCACCAAGGAGTTGCGCTCGTCCGTGTTCATGCTCGGCAGCGTGCTCTCCCGTTTCAAGCGGGCGAAGATCGCTTATCCCGGCGGATGCGATATCGGATTGCGCACCATCGATCTGCATCTTTCCGGCTTAAAGCGACTGGGAGTCACCATTCGGGAAGAGGACGGCTTTATCTGTTGCGAGGCGGACAAATTGCGGGGCGCGGAGATCCTGCTCGATTTTCCGTCCGTCGGGGCGACGGAAAACATCATGCTCGCCGCCGTCAAGGCGGATGGGGTGACCGTATTGAAGAATGCGGCGAAGGAGCCGGAGATCGTCGATCTTCAGTCCTTTCTCAACCGAATGGGCGCAAGGGTGAGGGGAGCGGGACACAGTACCGTCGTCATCGAGGGGGTAAAAAAATTAAAAGGCGTCGCCTACACGCCCATAAAGGACCGCATCGAGGCGGGTACTTTTCTCATCGCCGCGGCGCTATGCGGCGGCGAGGTGGAAATAAACGGCATCGAGGAAGAAAATATTTCTTCCCTTTTACATAAACTTCGCGAAAACGGTTGCAAGATACATATAAAAAATGATAAAATAATCTTAAGGAGAATCTCTCCTCTTCTCGCCAACAAGCTCATTCAGACCTCTCCCTTCCCGGGATTTCCCACCGATCTGCAAGCGCCCATGCTCGCGCTCAACACGGTGGCAAACGGCACCTGCGTCGTGGAGGAAAATCTGTTCGAGACGCGCTTTCATCACGTTCCGGAACTGAAAAAGATGGGTGCGGACGTCGTGGTGAAGGACAGAACGGCGATCGTTCGCGGCGTGAGCGAACTGCATGCGGCGGAAGTCTTTTCCAAGGATCTTCGCGGCGGCGCCGCGCTCGTGATAGCGGCGCTCAAAGCGCAGGGCGTTTCCCGCGTCATGAACTGCTCGTTTATCGACAGGGGATATGCTTTTCTCGAAGATAAATTCAACGCCCTCGGCGCGAAAGTCGAAAGGGTGGAAAGTTAATAGTATTCAGGTTATAAAAATGCGAAAGAAAATTTTAACGCTCACAATCTCGGTTATCCTGTTTTTTGCCGTCGTCATCTTTGGCGTGGCGACTCTTTTCGTCGTGGACGACGTCTCCTTGTATTTTCTCGACAATTCTTCCGTCGGGCTCAATTATCGCGATCGGGTGCAAAAGGAGATCGAGGAGATCTGCCTGGGCAAAAACATTCTGTTTTTGAAAGAGGATTCGGTGATGAAGGTCTTTGACGACGACGCCTACGTGCGCGCGACCTCCGTGAGAAAGGTCTATCCCAACAAGATCGTCGTCTATGCCGAAGAGGTGCGCGAGATTTTCGCCGTTCGCGGCGTCAACGGCTATTTCATGTTCGATAAGGACGGGGTTCTTCTCTCCGAGTCGAAGGAAAACGTCAACCGCGCGGACGGTCATACGAATATCGTCCTCGAGGGCTTTGCCTTCGACGGAACGACCTTTACCGACGAAAAGGCGTTTGCTACGGTCAAGGAGATATACGCCGTCCTCAACGATCTCTTCGACGGCGCAAGGACCAACGTTTCGTTCATTTCCTGGATCAAACCTACTTCTTCGGGAAAGGACGATTATTTCGAGATCGGCACGCAGGAGGGCGTTCTCATGCGCATGAGCGATCCCTTCACCGACACGAAAAAGAAGATCGAGGGCATGGTGAGCATGTATAAGACGCTCGATACCCAAGAGCTCTTGTACGGCGTGATCGACGCCTTTCATTCCAAAACGGACGGCTCGCTGAAAATCACGTATACCTCCCGTTACGGAGACGTAAAGAGTTTTTGACAGATAGAGAAACTTGCGGCGTTCTTTTCCCGTAAGTTTTTTTATTTGGCATAATTTTTCTTCATTTTATCGCGTACTTTCTTGTCGATTGTAATTGACAAAAAAGGGAAAAGTCGCTATAATATAGATATATCAGTATATTTCACAAAGGAAGCGAACGATATGAGGCACAAAACGGTTGCTGTCGTAGATATTCGCTCTGCCGATTTAACGGCTTTGATCGGGGAAAGGGGCGTCAATCACAGCTTTGTCATAAAAGATAGGGAAACGCTGGATTACCTCGGATACGAGAAGGGCGTTTTTCTCGACGAAAAAGCGTTCAAGGCGCAACTGAAAAGCCTTTTGAAACGGCTTTCGAGAAGAACGGCGGAACCCATCGATCGGGTCGCGGTAGGTATTCCTTCGGAGTTTTTGCTGGTTCGGGAGAAAAACCCGTTTATCGCCTATCCGAGCAAAAAACGCATTTCGCGTCGGGATGCGGACGAGCTGTTAAGCGGCGCCGTCAAAGAGGAAATGTCCTCTTACTATACGCCCGTCGAGCGAAGTACCTTTTATTTCGGGCTATCGGATAAAAGCTTGGTGGATGATCCCATGTTTTGTTTAAGCACGTCGCTGTCGGCGAGAATGAGCCTTTTGTATGCGTCCAACTATTTTACCGATCTCGTGGAAAAGGCGCTTGCTCCCTCGGAGGAGATCGCCCTCGATTTTATCCCCACCCCGCTTGCGCAGGGAATGTTTCTTCTGCGCGAAGAGGAGAGAAAGGGCGGAACGCTCTTCATCGATTTCGATATTTACGGCAGCGAACTTTTGCTGATGGACGGCAACGCCGTCGTCGCGGTTCTATCCCTCCCCGTCGGGGAGGCAACCTGCCTGCAAAGGCTCTCTCAAAAATACGCGACGGACGAGGAAGACCTCCTTTACGATATGCTGTATTCGACCAACCTCTTTTACATCGAGGCGAACGGGCCGCGGACGAAAAAGATGAACGTCGGCAGAGATGACGTTTATTATTACGACGTGAACGAAGTCATCTATTCGGTCG
>CAMFEK010000029.1 GCA_945949395.1 uncultured Clostridia bacterium | reverse complement strand
AATTACAAGTCGGACAATCCGCAGATAGACAGTTCAAAGACAAAATACAATTATCATATGCACAACCCAGACGGGACGTACACCGAGTTCATCAATCAGAGAATAGCCGAGTTAAAACTCTCTCCACGCAAAGACGCAGTCGTTATGAACTCTTTTGTTGTGGGCGCAGATAAATCCTTCTTTGACGGACTATCGAAATTATCGCAATACAACTTCTTTTCGGACTGTACCAACTTCTTTGAAGAAAGATACGGAACGGAAAACGTAATATCGGCGGTAATCCACATGGACGAATCCACGCCGCATATGCACCTGAATCTTGTTCCTATCACGCCGGACGGAAGATTGTGCAGTAAAGACCTATTCGATAAATCTAAACTACGACAATTGCAGACTGACTTTTACAACACCGTCGGCAAAAATTACGGTTTACAGCGCGGCAAGGAAGGTAGTCAGGCAAAGCACCTGTCCACGGCTGAATTCAAGGCAAAAAAGATAATCGAACAAGCCGAAGCGATACGGCAAGTAAATCAGGTTTATGCCGATGCTCTTGCCGAAGCGAAGAACGGAGATATTCCCCGAAAGCGCGGACGGTTGCAAGAACAGGTTGTCGCTTTAACGGCAGAGAACAAAGACCTGACAAAACGGCTTGATAGGTCTATGGGAGAGACGCTCGAATACGCAAAGAAATCGGAAACTCTGCAACGGGAAAAAGACAGCGATTCGCATTATGCTCGCGTCGGAAAAACGCTTGCAAGAACCAATCCCACGGAATATAAACGCATAAGCCAAGGCAAGCCGAAAACCATCGGCACTTTCTTTGACTCCGTTCTATCTATGTTCACGCCTGACGTAACGATGCGGATCCCACGGCTACAACAGATTGAACGCGAAATCGAAGAAGAACGTAGAGAATACGAAAAACACAACAAAAACAACAATTATAAGTAAAATTTAAGGGCTATCTTCCCTCTATTACCCACCAGAGCTTGACTTTTTATCTGAAACAGGATAAAATATGTATCAATACGAGAATAATATTTCGGAGGTTAAGCGTAATGGAAAGAAAGGAAGATACGCCTGTACGCAAGACGCGCAGGAAGTATGAAGAGAAGAATAAGGAAAAGAGAAAACAGGCAAGTGGAAACTTCGGCACGATGATACCGAGAGCGCTTTTTAATGAAATAAACGAATTTCTCGAAGAAAACGATATTACCAAAGTCCGCCTCATCAAAGAGGGATACGAGGCTTTGAAGAAAAAGAAAGAAAACGGCACTCTGACTACCGATTTGCCGTAACCTATTTCCTGCCGTTTTGCGTAATTGAAATCAATGATAAGGAGATTAAAATTACGGAAAACGAAGCGAAAAACAATGCCCTGCCATACGAACGGGTAGAATACCACGTTATCGGCGACAAGACGTACGTCGTCGTAGCCGAAGAAATGAAAAATGCGACGGATACGCCGCTGGATATTATGAAAAGACTTATATCCCGCCGAAGAGACGGGATAATAAGGGAACAAACAGAACGAACTCGCTGTTTGCCTTTTAACGGAGGTAAATAAGATGTTAGGACAAATAGCGATAAAAAACAGAAATTACAATTACGGAGGTGATGTTACCGCTCTCTACTGTCGCCTTTCCAAAGACGATGAACTTGTCGGCGACAGCAACAGTATCGTTCATCAAAAGGAAATGCTTGCAAAATACGCCAAAGAACACGGCTTTACGAACACCGAGTTTTATGTGGACGATGGCTATTCGGGAACGAATTTCAACCGCCCCGATTTTCAGAGAATGATGTCGGACGTGGAAGAAGGAAAAATCGGGACGGTTATCGTCAAGGATATGTCCCGATTCGGCAGAGATTACATCATGGTCGGATATTACACGGAGATTTATTTCGGGAACTGCAACGTGCGGTTTATCGCCGTGAACGACGGCGTTGACAGCAATGTACAGACGGAAAACGATTTAACGCCGTTCAAGAACGTGTTCAACGAGTGGTACGCAAAAGATACGAGCAAGAAGATCCGTGCTGTATTCAAGGCAAAGGGCAATTCGGGTAAACACCTTTCCACTAATCCCCCGTTCGGGTATATCAAAGATCCGAACGACAAGGAAAAATGGATCATCGACGAAGAAGCCGCCGAAACGGTAAAACGAATTTTTCAGATGTTCGTGGACGGAATGCGTATGCCGGAAATCGCAAGAAAGTTGACGGAAGAAAAAGTTGAAACGCCGCAGTTATACAATCTTCATCGCGGCAGAAAAATCCACCGATTAAGCGAATTTCCCGAAATATGGAGCGTTGCAAGCGTAAAAGGCATTCTCGATCAGATAGCCTATGCAGGTCATACGGTAAACTTTCAGACGACTAAAAAGTCGTTCAAGAATAAAAAACAGATACGTTTACCCAAAGACCAATGGGTTATCTGCGAGAATACCCAAGAGCCGATTATAGACGGAAAGACCTTTGAAACGGTACAACAAATGCGAAAGACCAAACGGGCATACACGAAATTCAACGAGCCGAATATGTTTTCGGGGTTACTCTATTGCGCCGACTGCGGAAACAGGCTTACCATTCAACGGGTGGCAAAGCACAGGAATATGGATAATTTCACCTGCGCTACCTATCGCAAGAAGAAAAAAGGGTTGTGCAGCAGTCATCGGATTTTGGTATCCGACCTCGAACGGGTTGTACAATGCGATTTGCACAAGGTTTGCGAATACGTTATTTTGCACGAAAAGGAGTTTGTGGACGAATACCTGTCGGGATCGAAAAAAGAAACGGAAAAGTTTCAGGCGAGAGCGAAAGCCGAGTTGAAACGGCTTAGCGACAGACAAGACGAAATCGGCAGGATTATCCGTAAACTTTACGAAGATAACGTAAACGGCAGAATTACAGACGAGAGGTTTGATTTTCTTGTGAAATCCTACGAGGACGAAGGGCAGGAATTAAAAAGGCAGATGCAGGATTTAAAGCGAAGTCTGACCGATTCCGAGCAGGACGAAGAAAAACTGTCCAAGTTCATTAAAATGGTAAAGACCTATTCCGAGATACGGGAACTGACGCCCGAAATTCTCAACAGTTTCGTGGAGAAAATCATTATATCCGAAACGGAATGGTACGCAGGCAGAAAAATGCAAGAAGTGAAAATCATCTACAAGTTTGTAGGAGCGATCCGTCTCCCGCAGTACGACGTGTCATAAAAAGCACAGGGAACAAAAAACGGGTAGGCAGTTAAAACCTACCTACCCGCAAATTCCCCAAGAGTATTTAACATTTGGGGTGCATATCATAAGGACGCGCGGTTTTTTTATAGATATTTTACGATATCGTTCAAGGAATCCAACACGAATTCCGCATGATCGGGGGAAGCGGCCATGATCTCCCTCGTCGTTTCCCCGCTCATCACGAGAAGGGTATGGAATCCGTTGTTCACGCCGAAACGGATATCCGTATGCAGGCGATCCCCCACCATGACGATTTTATTCCGCGCGAGCGAAAACTTACGGAGAATACAGTCGCCCATGGCGGAAAAGGGTTTGCCGCAGATGACGTCGGGTTCCCTTCCGCTCGACACCTTCAAAAGCGCGATAAAGGAGCCTACGTCGGGGGGGAACACCTCCTTGGACGGGCAAACGGCGTCGGGGTGCGTCGCGATATAGACCGCCCCCTCGACGAGATAACGATTGATTTTTTTGAGCTTTTCATAGGTGAGCGTGGTGTCGTAGGCGAGCACGCAGACGTCGGGGGATTCCTCCGTCAGGCGGATTCCGTATTGCCGAAAATTCTCCTTTAACACGTCCGTGCCGACGAGGTAGACGCTTTTTTCGGGATAAAACTCCTTCAAGTATTCCGCCGTCGCCATACCCGAAGTGTAAACGAAGTCACCCTCCTCCCAAAATCCGATTCTTTTGAGTTTATTCTCATATTCTTCCGCCGTTTTGGAAGAATTGTTGGTGAAATAGACCAACTTTTTGCCCGCACGGCGAAGAACTTGCAACGTGTTTTTCATGTCGCCGATGGGCGTCTCGTCCAAGTAGATCGTGCCGTCCATATCCAGCAAAAACACTTCCGCTTCCCGCGTCATCTGTCGTAGATCCATTTTGATCCCCTCGTAAAAAGTTTTCTCAATTCAACAATCCGAAATCCCGCATCAAAGAAAAAACACCGTATTTCCCCGACAATTCGGGCAACATTTTGAGCACGGGAGAAACCTTTTCCTCGCGGACGGTTCCGCCGAAAAAGCAATAGGTATTCAAAATATTCTGCCGACGCTGCTTTTGATCCTCGGCAAAGCGAATGAGCCCCGCCCGCTCCCGCTCGAACCGTTCGGCATACTCAGAAATCTGCAATACGCTCGGAATCGGACAGCTCTCCGAAATGGCGAGTTCGCTCGCCCCCGAATACACAGCCGCATTCTGAAAACGCTTGATATAATCCGCGCAGGAATACTTTCTGATTTTTCCGTAACGAAAAAAAACCGAAAAGAGCTCGATACAGCTCTCCCAGGCAGAGAGCTTTTCCCCTTCCGAAAGCGTGCGCCACAAATATTCCGTTTCCGTGTCGAAAAAACCTTCCGCCCGCAAAAACGCATAACGGAAACTTTCTTCAAACAGCTTGCATACGGGGGAATAGGCGTTGCGCACGGACGAAAGACCGAGCAGAATATCGTATGCCAGCTCGTACAGCTCTTCACAACCGTTTTCCTGCAAGATACAGCGGGAAAACTTTTTTTCGAGCACGCAGACGGTATGTACGGCGATCTCCAAAAAGACGCGAGCATTCTGCGAGGCGTCGATGTCGCTCTGCGAGAAAAAGACGAGTTCGGGCGGCGGCAAAAAATAACGAAACTGCCTGCCCAAAAGGCTCAATCCGATCTCCTCCGACAGAATGGGCGTAGCGTCCGCGTCTGCGCAGACGACGACGCATTTGATACCCCGCACGCAGGCGAAATACCGCGCGATCTCCACCACTTCCTTTTTGGCATAGACGACCAAAAGCGTCACCGTGTCGGGAAAGGCGAAGAGCTCGCGCATATCCGCGTGATCCTGACAGTACAGGCAAAGACAATCGGGAGAAAGATACTTTCTCGCCTTCGCCCGTATGGGCGAATCGGAGACAAAGAGCGTTTTATAGGCGGGGAAACGCTCTTTCAGCGTTTCCCCGATATTATTCCAAGTACAGAATATAAGTTCCGTCTTTTTTCCGTGGTGCTTTCCGCAAGAGCAGGAAAACCCCTCTCTCGCCATCTTCTGTGCCGAATAATCGGCAAGACGCATAACAATTCTCCGAAAAACTATAAGATATTTTTTATCGTTTGTAATAAAATATCGTTCTGTTCTTTCGTACCGATGGTGATGCGGCAAAAATCCTTGAGCGCGGGCTTATCCCAAAAGCGCACGAGGACGCCGTTCTCCTTTAACTTTTCATAAATGTACTTTCCGCCCGCTTTTTGATTTGCGGCAAAGAGGAAATTCGCCTTGCTTTCGGGCACGAAGAAACCCATTTCGATGAGCGCCGCGCGGACGCGTTCCCGCTCGCGCATGACGCGAGCGCCTTTCTCCGCATAATATTCCTGATCGGAGATCGCCGCCGCGCAGACCGCCTGACAGACGCGATCGAGCGGATAGGAATTGAAACAATCCTTGGCGCGAAAGAGTCCGTCGATGAGCTTTTCGTTGCCGACGGCGTACCCGCATCGAATGCCGGCGAGAGAATAGTATTTGGAGAAGGTTTTCACGACGAGCAAATTCTCGTATTTCTTCGTCAGCTCGACGCAGCTTTCCCCGAAAAATCCCATATACGCCTCATCGGCAATCACGATTTTATCCGGAACGGAAGAAATAAACTTTTCCATCTCCCGTCTATTCACCCCGACGCCCGTGGGCGCGTTGGGGTTCGTGATAAAATACCCTTGACAATCGCACCGAGCGAACGCGTTCATATCCATCGAATAGTCCGCTTGCAACGGAAGGATCCGACAAGGAATACGGAAAAATTCCGCAAACACGGGGTAAAAGGAATAGGTGATATCGGCAAAGCTCGCCCCCTTTCCTTCGGGATCGAAGAAGGCGGGAAAACAGAGCGCGAGCACCTCGTCGCTGCCGTTGCCGCAAAAGACATTTTTTCTCTCTACCCCCTCCGAAAGGGCGATCGCGTCGCGAAGAGAGTCCGCGTTGGGGGAGGGATACAGTTTCAAGCTCTCCGTATCCAGCGAAGAAAGCGCCTCCTTCACCTTGGGAGAAGGCGGGTAAGGATTCTCGTTCGTGTTCAGCTTGACGTATTTTTTATCGTTCAGCTGTTCGCCCGCCGTATACGGTTGGATATTTGCCGTGAGTTTACTTAAAAAATTCATAACGTATCTTCTTAAAATAATAAAATTTCTATCAGGTTAATGACCATGCCCATGAGCGCGCCGATGAAATAGAGCAACGCTACGATGACGAGATTTCTCTTCCACCGCTTGGTATTTTTGATGAGCACGACGAGCCCCAAGCCCGCGTTGGAACAAAGCCCCGCGATCATGGAGCCGAAACGGATACCGCCGACGAGATAAGTCTCCGTGATGACGACGGACGACGCGCAGTTGGGAATGAGACCGACCAAAGAGGTGATGAAGGGCTGCGCCCAAACGCTCTTTTCCAAGAAGGCGGAAATGGCGTCCTCTCCCACGAAATAGATCAGGTAGCCGAACACGAGATTGACGAGCAAAATGTAGGCGGAGATCTTTAGAGAATGTAACAGGGGATTTACCACGTAGAGCTTTACAAGATTGCTCTCGTTATGCGCCCTGCCGCACGAGGTATACTCGAATTTTTTCTCGCGAACTTTCTGCTTGTAATCGACGACCGTCGTCACTTCCATATTGTCCTCTTTCTTGACGATCGCATTCAGCAAATAACCGAAAAGAATGCCGAGAAAGACTTTGATGACGATAGTGTAGAGCATCGTCATGCCGTCGCCTTCGGAGAGCATGATGATAAAGGCTTCGTCGCTCGTGGAGATGAAGATGGCGATCAGCGTACCCAGCCCGATAAACCCGCTCTCATAAAGACGGGACGCCATGACGGAAAAGCCGCATTGCGGAATCAAACCCGTCGCCGCACCGATCAGGGGTCCCAACTTTCCGTTCAAACGGTTTTTCGAGCCGATCACTTCCGTCTTGTGTTCGATGAGCTCGATAACGATATATATGATAATTAAAAAAGGCAGGACTTTCAGCGTATCGATCAACGCGTCCAAAAAAACATCTAACATACGCAAACAGTTTATACCTTTTTGATCGATTTGTCAATTAAATAAACGGAAAGCGGAAATAAAAGAAGCCCTTGTTTTCAAGGACTTCTTTCGTATCTGATGATTCGATTATTTCTTTGCTTCTTTGGCTTTTGCCATCTTCTCGTCTCTCTTCATCTGAGCCTTCATTTCTTTGGTGACGACTCTTGCCGCTTCGATGCGAGCTTTCATCTGCTGAGGCGTAGGAGGAATAAAGGCAGCGCCTTCCGCATTCTCGGGAATGTTGTCGTAATGCTCGTCTCTTTCGAGCAAGGTGTATTCCGCATATCCGTCGAAGAGGTGAATGTGCTTTGCATCGAGCGCTACGTCGATGATCTCGCCGAGCTTAACGTCTGCACGGGAAGAGATCTTTGCGACCATCTGAGACTTATTATCTACGATGGAGTTCTTGTCCGCCTTATAGTCGACGTCGCAGTAAATCTGCTTTTCCGCGCCGAGCTGTTCGATAACTTCGAGTTTCGCCTTGATGACGGTGTCGGGAGAGTTTGCAAGGAACATTTCGTCCTGATGGATATCTTCGGGTCTTACACCGAGGGTAACCGTCTTGCCGGTGTTCTTATATTCGTCGAGATTCTTGATCTTGGCAACGACCGTCTTGGGAAGAGCGATCCTGTTGTTGCCGACGAAGTTCACGTAGATCTTGCCGTTCTCTTCGGTGATGGTGGATTCCTTGAAGAAGTTCATCTGAGGCGTACCGATGAATCCCGCCACGAACAGGTTGATGGGATAGTCGTAGAGGTTCTGAGGGGTATCTACCTGCTGCATGAAGCCGTCTTTCATAACGACGATTCTGGTACCCATGGTCATAGCCTCGATCTGGTCGTGCGTGACGTAGATGAAGGTCGTCTGCAATCTGGTATGCAACTTGGAAATTTCCGTTCTCATGGATGCACGGAGCTTTGCGTCGAGGTTGGACAAAGGTTCGTCCAAAAGGAATACCTTGGGTTCGCGAACAATGGTTCTACCCAAAGCTACACGCTGTCTCTGACCGCCAGACAAAGCCTTGGGCTTTCTGGAAAGATAATCGGTGATACCGAGGATCTCGGCTGCCTGATGCACCTTGTCGTCGATGATTTCCTTGGGTACTTTTCTGAGTTTGAGACCGAACGCCATGTTGTCGTATACGGACATGTGGGGATAGAGCGCGTAGTTCTGGAATACCATCGCGATATCTCTGTCCTTGGGAACGACGTCGTTGACCAGCTTGCCGTCGATAAACAGTTCGCCGGAGGAGATTTCTTCCAAACCCGCGATCATACGAAGAGTCGTAGATTTACCGCAACCGGAAGGTCCTACGAATACGACGAATTCCTTATCTCTGATATCCAAGCAGAAATCGAATACCGCCTGGTTACCGCCGGGATAAACCTTATTGATGTGTTTGAGCAACAATCCTGACATTTCATTTTCCTCCTATCGGATCAATCATATTTATGGTAATATTTTACCCGAAAAACCTTGGCGAAACAAGAGGCAAAAGAAACAAATTCTTTGCGTTTTTTTGTGCAGTCTGCACAATAATCACTTTTGGTTTTTCGGGTAACTTTAACGAATATTCAATTTTACTTTACGGAAGCGAGGAGGGAGGCGACCGCCGATTTCATCTCTTCGAGACCCTTCTTTGCCGCCTCTTCGTCCTTCGCCTTCACGGAATAGTAAACCTTGAGCTTGGGTTCGGTGCCGGAGGGGCGAACGCAGACGAAGGAACCGCCTTCGAGTTCGTAGTACACGCAGTTGCATTTAGGGATATTGAGAGCCTCTTCCTTGCCCGTCAGGTAGTCGATTCTCTTGTCGACGGAATAATCTCTCATGCCGACGACCTTGTAATCGGCAAAGCTGTCCACTTTCACCGTCTTGAGCGCGTCGACGACGGCGTTCATTTCCTTCATGGCGTTCAAGCCGGAATACTGCGTGGATACGTTGGTATCGAGCACGTAACCGTAGGTTGCGTAGATCTCCTGCAATCTCTTATAGACGGAAGTGCCGATATAGGTATAGTAGCAGACCATTTCCGCGCAGAGCATGGAAGCGACGACGGCGTCCTTATCCCTCGCGTGCGTACCGCGAAGGTAACCGCAGGATTCTTCAAAGCCGAATACGTAGGTATAGGCGTTGTCCTTTTCCCATTGCTTGATCTTTTCGCCGATAAACTTAAAGCCCACGGGAACTTCGAAGAGCTTGACGCCGAAGCTGTCGCAGATGAGTTTCGCCATACCGGTGGTAACGAAGGATTTCACGACCGCGGCGTTTGCGGGGAGCTTATTGTCCTTCTTGAGTTTGTTCAGGATATAATCGAGAAGAAGGATACCCACCTGATTGCCGGAAAGCGCGGTAAATTCGCCCTTGTCGTCCTTGATGGCGACGCCGAGACGGTCGGAGTCGGGATCGGTACCGAATACGACGTCCGCGTTGATCTTGTTGGCGAGATCGATACCCATGGAAAGCGTCTCTTTATATTCGGGGTTAGGCACTTTGACGGTGGAAAACTCGGTGTCCTTCTTGGTCTGTTCTTCCACGACGGTAACGTTGATGCCGAGCTTTTTCAAAATCGTCATGACGGGAACGTAACCGCTGCCGTGAACGGGCGTGTAGACGAGCTTTAAGTCCTTACCGCAGGCCTCCACCGCTTCGGGAGAGAGAGTGAGCTTGGAGAGCTCTTCGATATAAGTCGCGTCCACTTCCGCGGGAACGGGAAGAATGAGGGAGCTTTCCCTGTCGCCCTCCACCGAGAGATAATCGGTGATTTGATTGATATAGCTTACGACGACTGCGGTATCTTCGGGAGACATCTGCGCGCCGTCCTCGCCATATACCTTGTAGCCGTTATATTCCTTGGGGTTATGAGACGCCGTGACCATGATGCCGGCGATGGTGTTTAAGTATCTGACCGCATAGCTGAGCATGGGAACGGGATGAACGTCGTCGAAGAGATACGCCTTGATGCCGTTCTTCGCCAAAACGGATGCGGCTGCTTCGGCAAATTCTCGGGATTTTCTTCTGGTGTCGTAAGAGATGACCACGCCTCTTTCGATGGCGGCTTCTCCCAACGTTTTGATAAACTCGGAAAGTCCCTGCGTCGCTCTCATGACGGTATAGATATTCATCTTGTTCATGCCGTAACCGATGATGCCTCTCATGCCCGCGGTACCGAATTCGAGTTCGCCGCCGAACGCGTATTCGATGGCTTTTTCGTCATTTGCCATGGCGAGAAGGTCCTCTTTTCCTTCCTCGCAAAGTCTCGCGTCGTTCAACCAGCTTTGATAATTAGCCTTGTAATCCATGTGGTATTTTCCCTCCAAAATTTTTTGTTTTGATTTAATCGCCGCTTTAACGGCGTTATTTCCTTAAAAATGTTCTTCTTTGATATCGCTCTCGTCCAAAAAACGGGATTTTTGACCCTTATCCTTATTGTCGGCGATCTTGTAGTAGTTGACGAAATATTTTTTGCCTTCGATCGTATAATAATTGACGAACTGCAAGCAGAGCAGGAATAAAAAACTTGCGGGAACCGTCAACAAAAGAGCGCTCATCAGCGAGAAGATGCCGAACACGACGTTGAGCGTCACGATGAGATACAAAGAGATGAGATAGGTCGAAAAAATGTGCAAACGGTATTTCACCTTGGTGCGGAATCCGTAAGAGAGCGCGTCCCAAGTCTTTAAGTTGCCCTCGATGATCGCGGGGATCCAGTTGCTGAACAGGGTGAGCTTGAGCGCTTCCATGGCAAAGAGCACGGTAGCGGCGCCAAACAGGGAAATGAAAAGGGGCATGGACGAAAGCAGCATAAAGAAGATGGAATATACCGCAAGGCCGACCACCATATCATAGACGAAAGAAATCGCGACGTATACGGCAGAATACGCGCTGCCCTTCGCGATGCTACGGATAAAGCAATCGAAGAAGGCGCCTTCCGCATAGGAATTCATCTTTTCGTTCAGCATATGGGCAAACGCGAAGTTGCCGAGCGTGTCCAAAAAGCGGAACAAAATGTAGGAGAGGAGAACGCCGACGATCGTCCAGACGATGTTGGAGATCTTTCCCGTCACGAGGATCATGAGATCCCCTACCGCCGCCGTGAACAGTTCGCGGAATCCCGCCAGATATTCCACGCCGCCCGAAAAGAGCGCGTCGAAGAAGTCCTGCACGAGCAATACGATGCGCGAAAGCTCCGTGCTGGAAAAGAAGAAACTGAGGTTGGGAATGACGAACACGAAGGTGAGCCCCAACGAGATCAAGCCGACCACCAGTTTATATAAGAGCATCTTATAGACGATGCCGAAATTGTCGATCAACAAATGAATACTGTTACGAAAACGCATTTTTCACTCCTTAATACACTCTGGGAAGATCCGCTCGTTCCAGCTGATCCGTCTCGAAATATACGACCTCCTGACCGATGGTGAAGAAGGTAAAGAGAATCACGCACAATACGGCGGCTGTGATATACACGACGACGGGCGCGTGCATAAACAGGGTGTCGAGCGCCGTGACGCCAAAAAAGATGACGCCGCTTAAGAAAATGCCGACGATATACGAAAGCAACAGTTCCCGACGGACTTTACCCACGAGCTGCGTGGAATATTTGAGCGATTCGTAGAAGGTAAATCCCGTGATCTCGGCGCAAGGCAACCAGAGATAGAACAGGTGAACGACGTATAGCAGCACGTACGTAAACAGAATCATGAATCCGAAGGCAAAGACGTACTGCGCCACCACCACGGAACGAAAGATGCTGATAAAGGCAAACGAGATCGCGCAGGTCAAAAGCGCCCAAACCTCGTAGATCACCAAATAGATGAGGATCTGAATGAAGGTGGACAGGAAATTATCGTTGATCTTGCCCCAAAGCCCGTTCAGCGTGCGCTTTCCGATCCGCATGTGTTTTTCGACGAAGGCGAGCTCCATGGCGAGCACCACGCCGATGCCGAACACCGAGGCGAGGGAAAACAGAAAATAATACCAAGACGAAAAATTCAGAATGGAGAGAGCGCGGAACAGCGTAAAAAAGTCCACCGAACCGATATTTCCGCTCAAAACGTTGCTCGTTACGGAAGAGAGCGCGTTATAATCCAGCATTCCGGCGAGCAAAATGCCGCAAATGACCGTAAAGGGGAAAATATATAAGATATTTTTCCAAATGTAATCAAAGACCTTTCTCGTCATGGATAATATCCTCCTTTCGCCTGAAATCTCTTTTTTATTATATTACAAAAACGACCGTCTGTAAAGAGTTTTTTATAAAATTTATCCCCGCATTTTTTCAAAAAAAACCGCAAAAGGGCGTTTCCGTCAATAAAAAACCGCGCTTGAAAAACGCGGTGGAAGATGTATTTCCGTATTATTCCTTCATTCCCTTCTTTTTCCGAATTTCGCGCACGACGCTTTCGTAGCCGTGCTCGGAAGGAGAATAAAATCTCTCGTCTTTCAGGGAGTCGGGTAAGTACTGCTGTTCGACGTACCCGCCGAAGTCGTGCGGATACCGATAGAGCTTGCTTTGCTCCTTCGTCTGTCGATCTCCGAAGGTATTATCCTTCAGATAGGGCGGGATATTGTCGTCCCGCGTGCGCACGGCGGCGTCCTTCGCCGCGTACATCGCCTGCACCACGGTATTGCTCTTTTCCGCCTCGCAGACGTAGATAATGGCGTTCGAGAGCGGAATGAGCCCTTCGGGATAGCCGATTTTCTCTATCGCATACATGGCGGAAGTTGCGATTTGCAGCGCTCTCGGGTCCGCCATGCCGACGTCCTCCGAGGAGTGTACGACCAGCCGACGGGCGACGAGCATGGGATCGCATCCCCCCTCGATGAGCCGCATCGCGTAGTAGAGCGCGGCGGAAGAATCGCTCCCCCGCAAGCTCTTGCAGAAGGCGGAAAGCATATCGTAATAGGTATCCTCGTTGAAACCGAGGGACTTTTTCTGAATGGATTCCTCGGCGTCGGCGAGGGTGACGCGGATCTTTCCCGACGAATCGGGCGGCGTGGTGAGCACGGCGAGCTCCAACGCGTTGTACGCGGAGCGCAAATCTCCCCCCGCCATGACGGCGATATGATCGAAAGCCGCCTCTTCCATCTCGACGGACATTTTGCCGAGCCCCTTATGCCGATCCTTTATCGCGACCTTCAAAGCGCCCTTGATCTCTTCCGTCGTGAGCCGCTTGAACTCGAACACCCGACAGCGGGAAAGGATGGCGGGCGTCATGGAGGAGAAGGGATTTTCCGTCGTGGAGCCGATAAAGATGACGGTTCCGTCCTCGATGGCGGGCAAAAGGCTGTCCGATTGCGTCTTGGAAAAACGGTGGCACTCGTCGAGCATCAGATACGTCCTTTTCCCGCTCGTCTTTAAGAGCATGCGAGCCTGATCGGCGACCCTTTTGACGTCGGCGACGCCGCTGTTCACGGCGTTGAGCTTGACGAATTCCGCATTCGTCGTGAGGGCGATGATATTCGCGAGCGTCGTCTTGCCGCAGCCGGGCGGTCCCCAAAAGATACAGCTCCCCAAGCGATCGAGAAGAATCGCACGGCGCAGGAGAGATCTTTCCCCCACGATATGTTTCTGTCCGATGAAGTCGTCCAGACGGTTGGCGCGCATGCGGTCGGCAAGCGGCTTTTTTTGAAACGTATCCTGTTCCGCAAAGTCAAATAGATCCATAGTTTACCTTTTTTATCCGATTCGTTTGATTATTTTTTCTACGTTCGCCCTTCCGCATTCGTAGCCTCTTTCGTAAGCGAAGGAAACGTCCTTTAAGGTATATTGACTCATTCCCTCAAGTTCCGGTTCCAGCCAGAGATCGATGTTCCGCCTTCTCTTTTCCCGCAAAAGTTTCGTTCGGCAGCCGTCCATCACGTCGATCATTCGCAGAAGAATGCCCATCGTCGAGTCGGGCAGAGCGGACAGCTCCTTCGTCTCGCCGAGCACGTCCACCGCCACCACGACGTCCGCGCCCATCTTTTTGAGCAGATCGGCGGGCACGCGGTCGACGATGCCCCCGTCGACGAGGAACTCTCCCCTCTTCGTGAGCATGGGACAAAATAAAGTGGGAATGGAGGAGGAGGCGACGATGGCGTCCACCACCAACCCTTCCCGAAAGACGTGTTCCCTGCCGCTCAAAAGATCGACCGCCACGCACGCGAAGGGAATTTTAGTCTCCCGAAAGGTCGTAGCGCCGATCTCGTCGGCGATGATCTTCTTCATTTTATCCGTCTTAAAGAACCCCGCGCTCCTCAAAAAGCGAAATTCGGGGGATAGCAATTCGGGGAGTTTCAGGGAAAAAAACCGTTCCCGAATGTGCTCCACGCTGACGCCGCAAGCGTACACGCCGCCGACGACCGAACCCATAGAACAACCCGTGATATAATCGGGCGTGACGCCCGCTTCCTCCAAAGCCTGTAAAAAACCCACGTGCGCGACGCCTCTCGCGCCGCCCGCACCCAGACAAAGCCCTAACTTTTTTCGCATAAACAACAGCCTCTTTTCATATATTCTCGATATGAGAACACGAATTTTTTCCTCGCGGAAAATACTTTTTCTTCTGTTATCGTCCTTTGCCTGCGTTTTTATAGCTTTTTCGGGGAAATATATTCCCGTTTTTTTTAAGGGAATTTCCCTTTGGGCAACCTGCGTTCTGCCGTCCACGTTGCCCTTTTTATTTTTAACCTCTCTCTTCACGGAGCTCGGTTTTTCCCGCGCGCTCTCAAAGAGATTCGCCCCGTTCATACGGCGGGTGTTTCGCTTGCCCGCCCTTTCCGGCTATGTATTCTGCATGAGTATTTTGTCGGGCTATCCGATAGGAGCCAAGCTGCTTGCGGACTTGACGGAACACGGACTTATCACGAGGGAACAGGCGTCCGCCATGACGGTCATCTGTTCCTCTTCGGGACCACTATTCCTGCTCGGAAGCGTGGGAAGCGTCCTGTTTTCTTCCCGCAAAGCGGGATTTATCCTGTTTTTTTCGCATTTGAGCGCCATATTGCTCACGGCGTTTCTCCTTCGGGGCAAAAAGAGCGGACAACCCGATTCGCCCATCTCTCTCCCCGTCGGGAACAATACGGACGCCCTGCTGTATTCAAGCATGCTCTCTTCCGTCTTATCCGTTCTCTGCGTGGGCGGTTTTATCGCCGTGTTCTACCTGCTCTCGCAAATGCTGTGCGACTTTTTGACGCTCTTTCCCTTTTTTCGCAAAACGCCCCTGCTTTTATCCGTGTTATCGGGCGTCGTCGAGATGACGGGAGGCTGCAAACTCCTTTCCGAAAGCGGCAGTGTGCTCGCCCTGCCCCTGTGCGCCTTTTTGATCACGCTTGGCGGCGCGAGCATTTTGATGCAACAGATCGCCTACCTGAAAAAAGCAGGCGTTCCGATAGGACGGTTCCTGCTTTCCAAAGCGATCGCGTCCCCGCTCGCCTTTCTCATTTGCCTTCTTTTTTGTCTGTTTCAATAAACGCCCAAAAGCTTGAAATCGGAGCACTCCGCCTTGATGTCCTCGATGGCTTTCTTCACCTTCCAGTTCGCGATATCGCCCAAAAACTCGATAAAAAAGCGGTACTCTCCGGGCGTTTCCTTGATGGGACGGCTCTCGATCTTCGTCAAGTTCAAATCGAACACGTACATCACCTGTAATAGCCGCAAAAGCGAACCCGGCTTGTGGCGACAGGTCGCGGAGAAAAATATTTTCTCGGAATGTTCGTTCAGATGCTCTCTTCCCTTCTTCAGAAGAAGAAAATGCGTAAAATTGCTCGATTCGTTCGAGATGGGCGTATCGGAGATGACGATGCCCTCTCTTTTTACGTGCGCGCCCACGATGCCGGCGCAGCTATTATCCACGATCTTATTTAAGCTCTCCGCCGTGGAATCGGTGGCGATCAGGTTTGCCTTCGGCAATTTTTCGTTCAGAAAGTCCGAACATTGACTGAGCGCCTGCTGATGGGAGTACACCTTTTTGATATCCGAGAGGGTCGCGCCTTCGCGCATGGCGAGGCGGTGATCGATGGGAAGGATATATTCCTTTACGGCGTACAGATCGGCAGATTTTTGCATGAGATCGAGGTTTTGCAGAACGCCGCCCTGAATGGTGTTTTCGATGGGGAGAACGACCCCGTCGGCTTCTCCTCGCACGAGCTCGCCCACCGCCTGCGAAAAGGTGGCGCAGAGAAGAATCTCGTCGTTCGGGCAAAGTTTTTTTGCCGCCAGATAAGAATAGCTGCCGTCGGGACCGAGACAAGTGATCTTCATCTTCTTATACCTTGTCCGCGATGTCGCAAATGAGCCGTTCGGTGTCCGCCCAACCGAGACAAGGGTCGGTGATGGATTTTCCGAAAATATCGTCCCGCGCCTGATTGCCCTCTTCGAGGAAGCTCTCGATCATGAATCCCTTCACGATCTTCTTGAAATCGGCGTCGTAGAGGCGATTCTGCAACACTTCTTCCACGATGCGGATCTGCTGTTTGAACTGTTTGTTGGAGTTGGAATGATTGCTGTCGATGATGATCGCGGGATTTTTCAAGATACCCTCGCTCTTGACGTACTGTTCGTAGACCTTCATGACGGTCTCGTAGTGGAAGTTGGGGATGTCGTTGCCGTAGGAATCCACCAACCCGCGGAGCACGGCGTGGCAGTAGGGATTGCCGCTCGTTGCGACCTGATAATGGTTATACTTGAACACCTGCTTGCTCTGCGCCGCAAAGATGGAATTCATGAGAACGGGAATACTGCCGCCCATGGGGTTTTTCATGCCCACGGGAACGTCGATTCCCGAGGATACGAGGCGATGGAACTGATTTTCGCTCGAACGCGCGCCCACGGCGACGTAGGAGAGAAGATCTTCCACGTAAGGATAGTTTTCGGGATAGAGCATTTCGTCGGCGGAAGTGAGTCCGGACGCCTCGATGGCGTCGATGTGGAGCTGACGAATGGCGAGGATCCCCTTTAAGATATCCTCCTTGCTGTTGGGATCGGGTTGAGAGAACATTCCCTTATAGCCTACGCCCTTCGTGCGGGGCTTGTTGGTATAAATGCGGGGAACGATGACGAGCTTATCCTTGACCTTTTCGTTGAGCTTTCCGAGCTTTTCAATATACGCGAGAACGGGTTTTTCCTCGTGCGCGGAGCAGGGTCCGATGATGAGCAGGAGCTTATCCTCGGAACCGTCGATGACGGACTTGACGAGGAGATCTCTCTCCTTTTTGATCTTCTTCGCCTCCTCGGAGAGGGGCTTTTGCTGTAAAATGAATTCCGGTTCCGGAATCAAAATTTGCTTTTCAAACATCTTGTTTAGTTCCTTTGTTTTTCTTTGAATGTATTTACGATATCTTCCCGAATAAGGGCGGGGACGTAATCCCCGATATCCTTACCGAACAGAAGAGCGTTTTTTACGATAGAAGAGCTGATATGCAGATATTCCTGCTTGCAGGGCAGGTATATGGTGATAAGTTCCGGAAAAATGCGCTTGCTGGCGTAATAATCGGAATTTTCGTAGTCGAAATCGGTGTCGTTGCGCAACCCCCTCACGTAGAAGGTCGTGTTGAGCTCCTTCAATAGGTCTACGGCGAGCCCCTCGTAAGAGATCACCTTGACTCTCGCGTCTTTGCAAAACAGCTTTTGGATAAATCCGATTCTCTCTTCCATGGTGAACATGGGTTTTTTATTTTTATTGATGAGGATAGCGATCACGACCTCGTCGAAAAAGGCGAGCGCCTCGTTCACGGTGTTTTCGTGCCCGCGCGTGAAGGGATCGAAGGTACCCGCAAACACGCAAGTCCTTCTATTCCCCCTGCCGAGCAGTTCGTCCGTCGTGACGGAATAATAATCGGCAAGGCGGCACAGACTTTCGTTGTCGATATCCCGCTTGCCCGATTCGTAATAAGAGAGGGCGACCGAGCTTACGCCGAGAAACGCCGCCACCTCGCTCTGTGTTTTGCCCGCCTTTTGGCGGAGCTCCTTCAAACGGTTTTTCATACTTCCTCTTTTTGGAAAAACGTGAGGACGGCTTTTCCGTACTTTCTCACGTCCGTCTTTCTTAGTCCCGCAACCTGCGTTTGGATCTCGCTGTCGCGTTCGTATACGATCACGCCGTCGTCCGACAAAAGCTCTCGCTCCGCGATCTTCTTTAAGGCAGAGGGCGCAAATTCCTCCTTGTAGGGGGGATCGAGAAAAATGATGTCGAATTTCCCCTCCGCCATGCCCAAAGCGGTCATGTAATCGCAGTTTAGAATCTTTTGCCCTTCGATCTTCAGCGACTTCAAGTTTTTCTTCAATATTTCAAGGCTCGCCTTGGACGCGTCGTTGAAGACGACGGTTTCCGCGCCGCGGCTGAGCGCCTCGATGCCGAGATTTCCGCTCCCACAGAAAAGATCGAGCACGCGACTTTTGTACAGTCTCGGCGTCAAAATGCCGAATAACGATTCCTTTACGCGGTCGGAAGTCGGGCGAATGTCCTTTCCTTCAAACTCTGCCAACAGACGGCTTCTGTATTTTCCTGCAATGACTCTCATCAGAAATTACGCTTCTCCCGTTCTCTCTTCTTTTTTTGGCGGTTGGATTCCTTTTCGGCATTCATCACCGCCTGCATTCTCGCTTCGCGCTCCCGCACGTCCTTTTCTTCCTTTTTGGCGCCCAGGATATAAAAGATTCCCGTCACCAGCACGGGGAGCAGACAGCTCAACAGCGTGAGAAAGGGGGTAGACAAGAGCCCCGCCATCTCCCAGGGCAAGATCGCCCAACCGCTGACGAGCAAAATGATGAGTCTCGCCGTGACTTGTCCGCTCTCGCTGTTCAGACCGAACAGCGCGTAGAACAGGCACACGATGACAACGGGAATACAGATAAACAGCCCGATGACAAATCCTTTATAGGGACGGTACTCCATTTCGTACTGATAGGATTTTCTGTCCGTATTGTCGTATATCGCCATATCGTTGTTTCTGCGGATATTTCCGGAGAGATACATCTGATAGTGTTTTTTTCCGTAGTTGAATCCGAGATCCACGTTCAGCGCCACGGCGAACAAAATGCACGCCGCCACGAGCAGAACTTGTACCGTTTTGTTTTCGAGGTTGAGACAGGCGAGCGCCGTCATCGAACAAAACATATACATCATAAAGGGGGTCACGGAACGCTTAAAGCATTCGAAAACCGTCCTTAAAAATATTTTCCACTTCAGTTTCATCTTTTCGTCTCCTTGATGATTACGAATCTTTCTTCGGTTAAAATCCCGTCCGCCGCGATATCCGTCTCTTCGCTCGGCACAAGCTTTACGACCTGACAATCGTACCCGTAGGCGATCTTTACACACCTTCTGCGGGATAAAAATCTGTCGTAGTATCCGCCGCCGTAGCCCAAGCGGTTGCCCTGCCCGTCCACGGCGAGCATGGGAAGAATACAAAGGTCGATTTCGCCTGCATATTCCTCGCCCCGCGGCTCTTCGATGCCGTAATCGCTGAGGAAAAAATCTCCCGTGTCGAGAACGGCAACCATCTCCTTTCCTTCCACTCTCGGCAAAAAAACCCTCTTCCCCTCTCCTTTCAGATAGGAGATGAGCTTCTTCGTGGGCGCCTCCGAGGAGAAACTGTTGTATACGAAATAGGTCTGATACGCCCCCATTCCGCTGTTTATAAAATTTTCAAGCAGTTTATCTTCCGCCAGAGAACGATCAAAAATCCCCGAGCGAATGCGCTTCATCCGCTCCCTTAACGCTTTCTTTTCTTCCGACATAAATTCTTTCCACCCGTTCCCCGAAGGAACAGAGTACCTCGTACGGAATGGTTCCCATTCTTTTCGCGAGCAAATCGGCGTCCTCCATGACGGGCACCATGCCGCTCAACTTCTTTTCCGACACGAAGGCGTCCATGCACAACCCGTTCTTGCCGAGTCCCGCCCGCTTAAAAAGCCCGTCGGCATAACCGAACCGAACGGTCGAAACGCCTTTTCCCTCGCCGTAGCCGCAGCCGTGCAGCACGCCGCCGCTTGAAGAAACGACGGGCGCAAGCACCTTCATCGCCCTCTTGAGCCGTACTTTTCTGCTTTGATAGGGCAGATATCCATACAGACCTATTCCGAGGCGAACCATGTCGAAATGGTAGTCTTTTCCGCGAAGAATGCCGCCCGTGGCGGCAAGGTGTTTTTTGATCGGGGTTTCCACGCCCGATTCAACGATCTCGCAATCCCGCAAAAACAACTCGCGCTGTTTTTTTGAGACGCTTTCCTTTTCCGCGCGATAGAGATGGGAATACGCGCCCTCTACCCTTACGCTGCGGAGTTCACCCCTGCCCGACAACGCCTTTAAGGTCTTTGGGTCGAAACCGTATCGGTTCATGCCCGTATTCAAGGCGATGTGCACGCGATTTTCCCCCTCTCGGCAAAGGGCGAGCGAACGCTCGTCTCCCGCCGACAAAATCAGATCGTACGCTTTCGCCCGCGCCGCATCGAAGGGGGAAGTGGGGGGCGTCAGCGTCAAAATATCCTTTTTCACGCCGCTCACGCGAAGAGAGCATCCCTCGTTTACCGTACTCACGGCGAACAGGTCGACGCATTCTTCCAAAAGGGCGCTTATCGTTTCCGCGCCGTGACCGTAGGCGTCCGCCTTGACGACGGCGCACAGTTTGACGGAGGGGGCAAGAAGGGAATAGAACTGTTTCAAATTATGAAAGAGGGCGGACTCATCCACCAACATGACGGGATTCTGCATTCTGCATACAGAATATGCGAACTCTCCCCTCTTTGGTTCTTTCCTATTCGCTGAAAATAAATCGGTGACAGTTATCGCACTCGATCACGTTGCCGCCCGAAAGTTTACTTCTCGACGCGAGGGGCAGCTCCATGCCGCACAGGGAGCACCGATCGTTTTTCAGGGCGCAGAGAATGGGGAAAGTGTTCTCCCTTCTCTTATTTTTATATTTCGCCATGATATCGGGAGAGATCGTCTTTTCGATCTCGGAAAGCTCCTTTTGGATCGCGTTCGACGCTTCCTTTTTCGACTCCTTGATCGCGGCGTACTTTTCCTTGTACTCGTTGTACTGTTTCTGCATTTTGATGGTCTGCGCCTTGAGTTTTTTATACTCTTCGGCGGCGGCGTTGATCTTGTCGATCAAGCCGTTGAGATCCTGTTTGAGCGTCTTCATGCCATCGTTCAACGCCTGCGCGTTCTTTACGTAGAACGACACGTCCGCGCCCTCGGCGATGAGTTCGTCCACGTTGGAAAGATCCTTCAAAATCTCATTCATTTCGATGAACTTCTTGGTGAGGATCTGCGCGAGTCTCTTCAATTCGAGCGCTCTCGCGTCGATAGCGTCCAACTTATCCGCCGCGTTTTCCAAAAACTTTCTCGCCTGAAAATACTTCTTCTTCTCTTCGCTGGAAGAAATTTCCTGCTCGATCTTTTTGAGCTTTGCGTCGACGTCCTGATACTTCAATAATGCTTGCAATTCTGACATTCTATTACTCCTGTTCAGAAGAGGTCTTCTTCCGTGTAATACACGAAGGAAAGCCCCGTCTGCTCGATTATTTTTTGAGATATTCTCCGAAAACCGTAATTTTCGGATGCGTAATGGGTGAGGGAGATGACGTTCAACCCCATTTCCCGCGCCATCGCGATGATGTGGTGCTTAAAATCGGACGAAACGATCGCGTCCGCGCCGTAATCCTTTGCCTTAAGGAGAGAGCCCTCGTCGGCGCCCGCGCCGCAGAAGGAGGCACACCGATATATTTTTTTATTTTCCCCGAAGGAAAATACGTTTTCGCTCTGAAATTCCCGCTTGATATTCTCCGTCAGGTCGTGAAAGGGAATACCGTTTAATTCGTACCCTCTGCCGTAACCCGTCCCCTCTTCTAAAAGGGGGGAAAATATCTTCACGTTTTTTTCCTGGCAGCCCGCCGCCGCGGCGATTCCCCGCATCAGGTAATGATCGATCCCCTCTTTGGCGCAGTCCATATTCAGGTGCATGGAGACGACGCAAATGCAATTTTCCAAACAGTCTACGATTTTTTCGCCGAGCGCGTCCCCTTCCTTCACCGAAGAAATACTGCCGTAAATAGCGGGGTGATGGGTGAGGATGAGCTCCGCCCCTTCTTTTATCGCTCGATCGACCGCTCCGCGCGAAAAATCGAGCGCGGCGAGAACTTTTCGGACGTTCCCCTTTCTGCCCAAAAGATGACCGCTGTTATCGTATGCGGAATACCGCGAGCAAAACTCGTCGCTGAGCGCCTTGGGCGCATAGGCGTCTATCGCCCCATATACTTCGTCAAACGTTGCCATGATAGATCCTCTTTAACCTGTCCAACCGAGCATTCAGCTCCGCCCTGTGTTCCTCCGACATGCCGTCGGAGAGATATGTAGCGATTTTTTCCATGGAGATACGGATAAATTCCCTGAAATCCCCGCCGCCCGAACGGATATTATCCCGCCCGAACGCGAACTCCTCCTCCGTGTACGCCTCCTTTCCGCCCGTCCTCTCTCCCTTGATGAGATCGTAGAACTTTCCGTCCCGAAAGGTGAAATCGGACACGATCTTACAGCCGGAGCCGACTAAAAACCTCCTCACCTCTTCGGAATTTTTCATGGGTTGCAACACGAATTTTTCGGGAATAAAGCTCCTTTTCATGATCTGCGCGATCTCCCGTCCGCCCATGCCGGCGATGAGCACCTCGTCCACGCTTTCGGGAATGCCTTCCAGTCCGTCGCAGCAGACGGCGTCGAGCATGCCCGCCCTCTCGTATTCCGCCAAAAGCGTTTGCGCCTTTTTCAAACTGGGCGCGGAGATATCCGAGATGACGGCTCTTTGGCACAGACCGTTTTTCAACATGTACTCCGTGCAGTAGCCGTGATCGCAACCGACGTCTGCAAACACCTTACACGCGTCGAGTTGAGAACAGATGGTTTTGATCCTTACGGACGAGAGCATCTTATAAGAAATCCTTCAACAATTTGCTCCGCGAAGGGTGACGGAGCTTTCGAAGCGCCTTCGCCTCGATCTGACGGATACGCTCACGCGTGACATTGAACTCGTTCCCCACTTCTTCGAGCGTTCTGGGCTTACCGTCGTCGATGCCGTATCTAAGGCGCAAAACCTTCTCTTCTCTGGGGGTGAGGGTGTCGAGCACGCCGACCAGCTTTTCCTTGAGCATCGTGAAGGATACCGCGTCGGAAGGCGTCTGCGTCTTATCGTCCTCGATAAAGTCGCCCAGATGGCTGTCCTCCTCTTCGCCGATCGGCATTTCGAGGGATACGGGATCCTGCGCGATGCGCTGAATCTCCTGCACCCTCTCCTCGGAAATGCCCATCTTCACGGCGATCTCTTCCACGGTAGGCTCCCTGCCCGTCTCCTGCAAGAGGGTACGGGAAACCCGCGTGAGCTTGTTGATGGTCTCCACCATGTGCACGGGGATACGAATGGTCCTCGCCTGATCGGCAATGGCGCGGGTGATGGACTGACGGATCCACCACGTCGCGTAGGTCGAGAATTTGAACCCCTTGGAATAATCGAATTTTTCCACCGCCTTCATGAGACCGAGATTGCCCTCCTGAATGAGGTCGAGGAAGAGCATTCCCCTGCCCACGTAACGCTTGGCGATGGAGACGACGAGACGGAGGTTCGCCTCGGAGAGCGCCTTTTTGGCTTCCTCATCCCCCTCCTGCATTTTCTTGGCGAGCTCCACTTCGTCGTCGGGCGAGAGCAAGGGTACCCTGCCGATATCTTTTAAGTACATCTTCACGGGATCGTCGAGATTCGTCTCGAGGAGCGCCTGTTCAAAGAGTTCCTTATCTCTTTCGTTTTCATCGATGATCTGAATACCGGCTTCCG
>CAMFEK010000028.1 GCA_945949395.1 uncultured Clostridia bacterium | reverse complement strand
ACGTGACCGAGAAAAAAGGTAAGGATGACGACGTATGACGGGATGAATGCGACCCTTTGCGTGCGTAATCGCGCGCAAGACAAGGAGAACGAGGCTTTTAGAGGAGGAGCTTACTCAATCGTAAGTGACTCCGAGAAAAACGACGTTCGACACCGTATTGCGCGATGAGTACACGCGCAAAAAAATTTACTTTTTCTTCGCCGTCAAAATCTTAATCCCCCTCTTCGCCGCATAGGGAAGAATGGAAGAGAATTTATCCTCCGACTTGACCATGGTACTGCATTCGGGGTGATCGCGCTTTAAGTGTATGGCGTCGAAGATACACTTGGTCGTACAGATGCCGCAACCGATGCAACGGTTGGGATCGACGACGGTCGCGCCGCAGCCGAGACAACGGGCGGTTTCGATTTTCACCTGCTCCTCGGTGAGCGTGAGGTGGGCGTCGCGGAAGCCCTTATGGTCGATGACGTCGCTCATGCCCTCTTCCTGACGGGAAGCCCTGTCGTATCCCTCGATCAGGAGATCGCCCTTATCCAGCTCGACGTAGTATCTGGGATTTCTGCCGATGGTGAGATGTCCGCGCTGCACGAACCGATGCAAAGATTCCGCCGCTTCGTGCCCCTGCGCGATGGCGTCGATGGCAAAGCGGGGACCGGTGTAGACGTCGCCGCCCACGAAGATATCCTCCTGCGCCGTCTGGAAGGTCACGCGGTCGGCTACGGGCAAATTGCCGCGTCCGAGCTCCACCTTTTCGTAGGACAAAAGATTTCCCCATTCGACCGCCTGACCGATGGCGAACACGACCTGATCGCAGGGAAGGGTGATCGTTTCGCTCTCGTCGTAGACGGGGGCGAACTTCTTGTTTTCGTCGAATACGGAAACGCACTTTTTGAATACGACGGCGGTCGCCTTGCCCTTCTCGTCGGTGAGCACCTCTTTGGGACCCCAACCGCAACGGATCTCCACGCCGTCCTCTCTCGCCTCCGCTTTTTCCTCTTGAGAGGCGGGCATTTCCTTTTCGCTCTCCAAAGAGAGCATGGTGACTTTTCTCGCACCGCTCCTTTTGCTCACGCGCGCCGCGTCGATGGCGACGTTGCCACCGCCTACTATCACGATGTCACCTTCTACCCTCTTTTCGCCCGTGTTGGCGACTTTTAAGAAGTCGACGGCGGTCGTTACGCCCTCTGCCCTCTCGCCGGGGATCCCGGGGAGCCTGCCGCCTTGACAGCCGATGGCGATATAGAACCCTTGATAGCCCTGCTCGCGCAGCTGAGTCAAGGTAATATCCTTGCCGACCTCCACGCCGCACTTGATCTCCACGCCCATCTCCTTCATGATCTCGATCTCGGCGTCGATCACGTCCTTTTCGAGCTTATAGGAAGGAATGCCGTAGCGGAGCATACCGCCGGGGTTTTCGTTCTTTTCGAATACGGTGGGATAATATCCCATCTGCGCGAGGTAGAAGGCGCAGGAGAGCCCCGCGGGGCCGGCGCCGACGATGGCGATCTTCTCCTTCCATCTGCCGCGGTTGGACGCCACGACGATCTCGGGAACGTACCTCGTCTCCGCCTTGAGATCCTGATCGGCGATGAACTTTTTGACGGCGTCGATGGCTACGGCGCGGTCGACGGTTCCTCGCGTGCAGGCGTCCTCGCAGCGCTTATTGCATACCCTGCCGCAGACGGCGGGGAAGGGATTTTCTTTTTTGATGATGGCGAGCGCCTCTTTGTACTTGCCCTGCGCCGCCTTCTTTAAGTAACCCTGTACGGCGATATGCGCGGGGCAAGCCGTCTTGCAGGGCGCGGTACCGCTCTCGTGCGATTCGATGCGGTTCTTGTTGCGGTAATCCACTTCCCACTTCTCCTTGCCCCACTTGCTCTGATCGGGCAATTCCTGTTTGGGATATTCGGGGAGGGTGCCGTCCTTTTTGCAGATCTTCTGCCCTAATTTCAGGGCGCCCGCGGGACAATACTCCACGCACCTACCGCAGGCGACGCATTTTTCTTTCTCCACGTGCGCGCGGTAAGCGGAGGCGCTCATATTCGGCGTATTGAAGAGCTGAGAAGTCCTCAACGCGTTACAGATCTTCACGTTGCAGTTGCAGATGGCGAAGATTTTCCCCTCGCCGTCGATGTTGGTGACCTGATGCACGAATCCGTTGTCCTCGGCTCTCTTTAAGATCTCCATCGCCTGCTCGTAGGTCACGTCGTACCCTCTGCCCGTCTCGCGGCAGTAGTCCGCCATGTCGCCCACGCCGATGCACCAGCCTTCGTAATCGTCCGCACAGCCCTCTTTTAATTGTTTTCTGCCGTAGCGGCAGGAACAGATGGACGCCCCGATGTGCCCCTCGTAGCGCTTGAGCCAGTAGGAGATATGCTCGATGTCGAGCGTCTGATTTTCCATGGAGATCGCCTTCTCGACGGGAATGACGTGCATGCCGATGCCGCTGCCGCCGGGCGCCACCATGGGCGTGACCTTCTCTAGCGGCAAAAAGGTCATTCTCTCGAAGAATACGGCGAGCTCGGGGTGGCGATCCATCAGCTCCTTGTTCATGTTGGTGTATTCCGCCGAGCCGGGCACGAACAAGGGCACCCAGTATTCCCGCTTTTCGCGGATAAACTGCGTGTCGGGAAGGGGTCCGTCCTTGGTGTAGCGGTCGCCGTAGTCGTATTCGAGCATACCGAAATAGGAGAGCTTGTCGAGGATCCTTGATAGGTTCGCCTTTTCCTCGTCCGTTACCGCCTTCATCTTCTTTTGCAGCTGCGCCTCGGTGAAATGCTTTCTCGTGGGCATGGCATTGAGCAGATCGAGCGAATAGGTCGCGTCCTCGACGTTGAGTTCGTCGCGGAAAATGCACGCAAAGCCCCAGTATTCGGGATCGTCCGTGGTGACCCCTTTGATTTTTCCGTGAATACGGTCGGTCACGCGGCGGACGAACTTCAAGAGCTTCTTATCGATCTCGTCGAGGGGATATTTCCCCTTATATTTGGGTTGCAGCGTATCGGAGATACCCGGTTCGATTTTGGGAATATACGTTTCAGACATTTACTTTTCCTCCTTCCATTCTTTCACTTGTTCTTTCAGCCATTTCACAAAGACGTCCACGCCCTCCCCCGTCTTGGCGCAGATGGGCATGACGAGCGCGTTCGGGTTGCGCATACGCACGTATTCCTCGCACTTGATCACGTCGAAGTCAAAATAGGGCAATACGTCTATCTTATTGATGAGAACGACGTCGCACACGGAGAACATCAAGGGATATTTGAGCGGCTTGTCGTCCCCTTCGGGCACGGAGAGAATCATGATATTCTTGCACGAGCCCGTGTCGAACTCGGCGGGGCAGACGAGATTGCCCACGTTCTCCAAGATGGCGAGGTCGATCCCCTCTTTGGGCAGGCTGTCTATGCCCTGCCGCGTCATCTCCGCGTCGAGGTGGCACATACCGCCCGTGTGCAATTGAACGGAGGTCACGCCCGTTTTCTCTAAAATCTTTTTGGCGTCCACGTCGGAATCGATATCCGCCTCCATGACGGCGATGCTCATCTCCTCTTTGAGCGCGTTGATCGTCGCCACGAGGGTGGTCGTCTTGCCGCTGCCGGGGGAGGACATCACGTTTAAGAGAAAGGTTCCCCTCTCTTTGAGCTCTCTTCTGAGCGCGTCCGCGTCCTCTTGATTGTCCGCGAATACGCTCTTTTTGATTTCAATGATCTTTACTTCGTCCATATTTTTTTCCTTTTACGATTTGATTCGATATCTTATTCTATCATATCTTCCGCGCCCTGTCAATGCGGAATTTCCGCTTTCTTCCATAACGAGACAGAGCGCCGCAATTGTATTATCAATTGCAACGCTCTGAAAAAGGTATCATTTTGATGATAAATATTTAACCGTTTTCGATGACGGTGAAGAAGAAAGGATAACTATTCTTGGAAGAAGAGAACGAGGATGCCCGACGCGCTGTCGCCGAGGAAGAAACTCAAAATGATAAGGACGATCGCGATGGGGAGCAAAGTGATAACAAAAAACCAAATCAGGCTCGTTTGCAGAATCTTTCTGCTCAAATCCCTCCCCTGCAGCTGTTTCCTTTTCCGAATAAACGTGACGAGTCCCACGACGGCGAGAATAAAAGAAAGAAGAGAAGAATACGGATCCAAAAAAGAAGAATACGATTCAAAATAAGAAATCACATTGAGCACAGAAGAAGAATGAAAAATATCAATTCCGATTCCTTCTAAAATAGCTCCTAACATTTCAAGACTGTAAAAAAGCGACTGAAAAAAAAGCGGCAAGAACAAGACAATCCAAAGAACCGCCAGATAAAGCCCGGGTTTATTTCGAAAACTAAAGTATAGGATCGACTGAACTACTGTAACCTGGAAAACAAAAAAAATCAATCTTTCTGCCACATCGACGGTATTCCATTCGTATTCGTTTTTACTTTTTATCAACGTATCGGCAAAAAACGCTAAAAGCGCCGTAACCGCTAAAAAGAGCAGCATGACGCCGAACGTAAAAGCGGTTTTGTCATTTTCCAACAGGCGATCGAAGCCCTTCGGCAGAAAAGCGACGATGAGTCCCCCAAGCGCGAGCAGAGCGATGATATTCGTTACGACCATCCCCCTACCGAGCCATTCCTCCTTTTTCCCGATCGACGCGACGCCCACCCGAACAGCCGCATACGCAAGGAGCAATGCGAGGATCACCACATAAATCATTTGAACTCTTTTCTTACTTAAAAACTCTTTCATAATACCTCCATATTATCGGAATACCGATTTTATCTTATTATAGCGCATGATAGAGAGAAAGTCAAGAAAAAAATCGGAATACCGATATAATAAATCAATATTCCGATTTTTATATATAATATTGCCATGACGAATCCCATGAAACAAACGTATCGCATCAAAGAACTGCGGAAAGAGCGCGGTCTCACGCAAAAAAAATTAGCGGAAGCGGTCGGTTACGCGCAATCCGTCATTTGCGACTGGGAAAAGGGCGTTTCCGATCCGTCGGCGCAAGCCGTCATTCAATTAGCCCGATTCTTTCAGGTCTCCACAGATTTTTTACTCGGTCTCACCGATTTTTAATCCCCCGTTTTGGTAAAAACGGGGGTCTCATTTTTATGGGATTTCTTCGAGAATTATCATTTTGATGATAAATATTCCCGCTTGATATGCCCTTTCGTCCATTCCGTCTTGCCGCCCGAAAGCAGATGCGCCTTTATCGCGCGTTGCAGGGAGGTGTTTTCGGGCAGGTTCTTGCCCGCAGGGCGAGGGTGAGCTGAACGGAGAGCATTCGATACCCGTTTTTATCCTCTCCGAGCGCGGCTTGCTGCTCCTTTACGACCTGTTCCCACGCCTTAGGATCGCAGACTCTTCTATAGAGCGCCTCGTCGATCTCCTCCTCTTTCAGATTCTCCCGCACCTCTTCGGGCAACCCGATTTTTTCGCAGAGCTCCTGAAAATTCATATTTTTCTCCTATTTCGATGATACTTTCTTGCGAATTTTATTCAGCCGCCCGTTGAGTTTCAGCAATATCTCCTTACTCGCCTCATAGCCGTGCGCGCCCATCATGGCGGTCAGCCGCAGGAGGGAAACGCCCTCGAGCATCTTCATCATCTTCCCGTTCACGGGCGTTCCGCTCTCCCCCTTTTGTTTCTTTTTTCCCTTGCGGGAATGGCGCAGAATACTCATCACGCAGAGCAGGATCGCCGCCTTGCCGCGGAAGGTGGAGAGCGCGTCGCCCAGTGTGTCGTGCAGGGAATATCTGCCCTCGGGCGCGGTCACGTCGAACCAGTTGAGCACGGCTCCCTTTTCCTTGAGACGGTATTCCTCGTGGAAACTGTCTACCTTCACGATTTTGCTCTCGTCGGATATCTCCCCCGCCCGCGCCGTCAGCACGCTCTCCCCCTCGTTCGGCACTTCGAAACGGAAGAAGTGATCTTCCCGCTCCTGCCGCTCGAAGAGGACGCCGTTCACGTACAGCTCCACGGCGGGCAGGTTGGAATAGACGGTGATGCTCGCCTTCTCCTCCGCGCGGTACACGTACCGCTTGCCGCAAAGATGCACGAAGGGCTCGTCGGACAGCCACGCCTGATAGGCGTAGAAGGAATCCTTTTTATAGCTCCTGTCAAAGGTGACGAGCCCCTTATGATTCAGCCCGTTCTCGCCGCCCTCCGCGCGCGCGTCTGCACCGAAATCGAACATATTCCATACGAAGGTCGCCCAGAGGTACTTTCGGGGGAAGAGCTGCAAAATCGCGCGTTCGTGGTAATACGCCTGATACTCCTCGGTGTAATCCCCCGCTTCGGGGAAGGAGGAATGCCAGCCCAGCGCCTCGCACCCGTATTCGCTGCAGGCGATGGGACGGTTCGGGTACTTTTCGTGAAATTCGTCGAACCACGCCCCGTACTCGCTCACGTCGCCGCCGTACCAACCGAAATAATGATTGTACGCCGCCGTGTCGGGAATATGCACGAGCGGGGAGGAGGTCTTTAAGTTCGAGAGACAGGCGATGGTCGTAAGCCGCGTCTTATCCAACGCGTGAACGAGATCGTTCATCTTTTTGTGATGCGCCAAAAGTTCCTTGCTCGGCTCGCCGCCCATGGTGATCTCGTTGGAGATCCCCCACACCGCGATACAGGGGTGATTGTAATTTTGCCCGATGAGCTCGCGCATCTGCTCTTCGGCGTTCTCCTCGCCGCGGGGCATATAGCGGGAGATGTACGGGATCTCCGCCCACACGACAAGCCCCTTTTCGTCGCACAGATCGTAAAAATAACGATCGTGCTGATAATGCGCCAGCCGAACGGCGTTCGCCCCCATCTCCAAGATGAGGGAAATATCCTCTTCGTGATGCGCCCGCGAGAGCGCGTTGCCGATTCCCTTTCTGTCCTGATGTCGGGATACGCCGCGCAGGGGGTATTCCTCGCCGTTGAGCAAAAATCCCCGTTCGGGGGAAATCTCTATGCTGCGGCAACCGAACCGCGTCGAAACGGAATCGCCGCTAAGCAGCTCCGCCTTCACCGTATAGAGATGGGGATCCTTCTTTCCCCGCCACAGACGAGCGTTTTCTATCCGAAAAGATATCTCCCGCTCCGCCGTCGTTTTCTCAAAGACCGTCCTTCCTTCCCCTTCCGTCACCGTGTAGCGAACGGGCGTTCCGCTATCATTACAAACGCATACTTTTATGGAAATATCCCAGCTTTCACCGCTTTGTTGCGGCGTGACGAAGATGCCCTCCCCGTCGAGGGCGGCAAGGGAGAAATGCTCCTTTTCCGTAAAAATCAGATTGACGTCGCGATACAATCCCCCGTAAAAGGTGAAGTCGGCGTTCTGCGGATAGACGAAGTCGTTCTCGCCGTTGTCCACGCCGACGACGAGGAGATTCTCCTCTTTGAGCGCCCCCTTCAGATCGACGCGGAAGGTAGAATACCCCCCGTCGTGGCGGATGAGTTTTTCGCCGTTCAAAAAGACTTCGGCAGAGGCGGACGCCCCGTTGATCTCCAAGAATACGCTTTCGCTCTTCGGCAGGGAGGAAAGGGAAAAGGCTTTTACATAATAACACAGCCCGCGGTAGTAATCGTTGCCGCCGTCCTGCCCGTCGAGGGCGTTCCAGGTGTGGGGAAGGGAGATTCTCTCCATATCCTCTTCGATCGCGGCGGGAGGGCTGTCCGCCCGCTTGGTGAAGTGCCAGGCCTCGTTAAAATTGATTATTTGTCTCATTATGATGATATTTCCCTTAATTCTTTTCGTGCATTTCGCGAATGGCACCCGATTTATAGGCGAACATGAGCTTTTTTAAGTCCTCGATCTTGTCCTTCATCTCCTTGCCCTTGTCGGTATCGGCGACCGTCTTGCGCCGACTCTCGTAATCGACGAGCGTCGTGGACGAGTGAATGTCGTACTCGTTCTTGACGGCGTCCTCGACGGACACGAAGGGCTCTAAGGCGACCAACTTCATGCCGCGGGAGTTGGACACGAGGGTATACCCCGCGATGCCCGTCACGCTCTGATACGCCTTGGACAATCCCCCGTCGATGATGAGAACCTTCCCCTTACAATGAATGGGCGATTCCCCGTCCTTGAGCTTGACGGGAACGTGCCCGTTGACGATGTGCCCCGTCTCGAAGTCGATGCCGAACTCCGCAAAGATGCGCTTTACCACGCTCTCGTCGTCGATGAGGGAATAATACGCGTTTTTGTGCTCCGCCTTGAGGGAGGCTTCCCGCAGGAAATACCGCTCGAAGGTGGTCATTTTATCCTTGCCGAACAGGGGGGATTTCTCGTTGCTCCAGATGAACCACATCACGTCCTGCCCGTACCGTTTCTTGTTCGCGTCCGCGCTAAAGCGAGCGCGCCGCGCCCAGATCTCGAGCTCGTCGTAGAGCGCCTTGCCCGAAAATACCCCGTCCCCCAGGCGAACCTTGACAAACTCGCCGTTTGCGCGCATGGGGATACAGCCGTGATAGAGTAGATTCCCGTTATACACGCGGTACATACTCCCGCGCGAGAAGAGAAAATCGATGTGCCGCTGCAATTTTTCCGATTTTAAGAAGGCGGTCACGAGCTTTTCCATCGTCCGCTCCTCCTCTTTGGAGAGGGCGTAAGGATCGCTTTCGTCCACCGTCGGGAAATTCTTGTCCGTCAGCTCGTATTCCTTGCCGTCCACCCGAACCACGCCGCGCGCATAATCGATCTTGTCGAGAAATATCCTCTCCTGCATACAAAATTCGGGACGGCGGGCGGAGAGCTGACCTTCCAGCTTCATCTGAATGACGGCAATCGCCTTGTGGATCTTTGCGATCTCTTCGAAGGTCATGCCGCTCTTCTCCGATTCGTTCCCCTCGGGGCGGAACCTTTCGCAGGGATCGTCGCCGTATTTTTCGAGCGCGAGGCGGAATAAGGGCATTAAATTGATGCCGTAGCCGTCCTCGAGCGTGGAGAGATTGTCGTACCGCGCGCAAATGCGAATGACGCTCGCCACGCACACCTCGCTGCCGCAGGCGGCGCCCATCCAGTCGATGTCGTGGTTTCCCCACTCGATATCCACCGAGTGGTAACGGATGAGTCTGTCCATGACGGCGACCGCGCCGCTGCCGCGGTCGTAGATATCGCCGATCACGTGCAGCCGATCGATGGCGAGGTGCTGAATGAGCCGACAGACGACCACGATGAACGCCTTGGCTCTGCCCGTCTCGATGATGGCTTCGATGATATCGTTGTAATAGATCTCTTTATCGGGCACGTCGGCGTGATCCGCCAAAAGCTCCTCGATGATGTATTCGAATTCGGATGGGGTCGCCGCGCGGAGCTTTAAGTTGGTGTACTTGGACGCCATGCGCCGCGTGACGCGAATGAGTTGGGTGATGCTCTTTTTGCACCATTCGTCGAAGTCCTCTTCGCTCCCCTGCTTTTCCACGATCTCCAGCTTTTCCTCGGGATAATAGATGAGGGTGGCGAGGGCGCGCTTCTCCTTTTGGGTGAGCGCGGCGGCGAACTCGTCGGCGACCTTTCTCGCGATGGAGCCGGAGCCGTTCTTTAATACGTGCGTGAAGGAGGAATACTCTCCGTGGATATCCGAAATGAAGTGCTCCGTCCCCTTGGGCAAATTCAGCATACTCGATAGATTGATGATCTCCGCGGCAGCCGAATTGATGGTCGAAAACTGCGCCGCAAGCAGCGTGAGATACTTGGTTTCCTGATTCCTTATCATATTATCCTCCGATTTTTCTATCATTGCAATGATACTTTTCTATTATTTGTCCGTGACCACGCAAGCGGGCGGGAATACGCCGCGGTAGGCGTTAAGATCTTTCGTCGGCACGTAGGCGTAGGAAAGATTGTCGCAACGATAGAAGGCGTATTCGCCCACGCTCTCCACGCCGTCGGGCAAAATGACGCCCGTGAGATTCCTCGCGAAGGCGAACGCCGTCTTGCCGATTCGCTTGACCCCTTCGGGCACCTCGTAATAGGTCTTTTCCCTGCCCGCGGGATAGCAGAGGATCGCCGTGCCCGCCTTGTTGTACAACACGCCCTCCTCGCTCGCAAAGTAGGGATTTTCCTCGTCCACTACGATCTTCGTAAGAGCGGTACACCCGTAAAAGGCGTTATAGCCCACTTTTTTCACGTTGCCGTGCAGGCGAACTTCCCTTAGCCCCGCCGCGGAAACCGCCGCGTTGTCCGCGATCTCCGTCACGGCATAGGGCACGTCGAGCACGCTCTCCTTATAGGCGGGCGGCACGCACAATAGCGCCGTCTTGTCCTTGCGGTAAAGGACGCCCCTCTCCTCGGCATATTCGGGATTGAAGGGAGATACCTTGATTCTTTTGAGGGCTTTCATCATCAGAAGAGAGGTCGGCTGAATGCTCACCGCGCGCCTGCCGATAAAAATCGTCTCGAGATTCTCGTTTTCGTAGAAGGCGGTCTCGCCGATCCGCTTTACCTTGTCGGGCACGCGGTAGACGGTCTCTTCCTTGCCCGCGGGGTAACAAAGGAGGGTTTCCCCCGCCTTGTCGAAGAGCACGCCGTCCGCGGAAGAATAGGTTTCAGACCCCTTTTCCACCTGAATTTCTCTAAGTTTCTTGCAGGAAGAGAACGCCGCCGATCCGATACTCTTGACGGACGCGGGAATATGCGCTTCCTCCAAGGCAAAGCAGCTCTCGAACGCGCCCGCGCCGATGACCTTCAGCTTTTCGGGGAAGGTGATCTTTCCCGCAAACGCGCAGCCCTCGAACGCCTGTTCGCCGATCGCCTCGAGGTCCTCGGACAGCGTGATCTTATCCAAGCCGACGCAGTCGTAAAACGCCCTGTCCCCGATCTCGCGCACGGACGCGGGCAAAATGACCTCGTTCACCACGCCGCAACGATAAAAGGCGTTCTCGCGAATGGCGTTGATGCCTTCGGGAATGATGACCCTGCCCCCCTTTCCGAGATACCGCACGATCGCGTGATCCTTCACCTCGAAGTCCGCCAAAATGCGCTCCCGCCGCTCGCGGGGGGTCATCTCCCGCCCTTCGGGCATCTCGTTGGGTGCCAAAAACCGCGTTAAGTCGATGCCGCACCCCGGGCAGTAAGTTTCGTTTTTTATCTTCGCTCCGCATTCGGGACAGAATTTCATTCGTATTCTCCTTTTGACTTTATTCTCTATCCTATTTATTATATCACGATTTCCCCCGTTCGTCCATAGGGTAAGCAAAAATTTTTCTATCGCAACGAAAAAAACCGTCGATAAGCGACGGTTTTTCCCTGATATGTGAATGTTATAGTTATGAGCTTATTTATTTTTCTTTTGCGCTCTCTTTTGGCAAGCGTGTGGGCAAGCGCCGCAGCAGGAACAGGAGCCGTCGCACTTTACCTTCCCCGTCTTGAGAAAGGCGCGGATATCCCTTATTTTTTTCACGATGGGAATGACGACGAGCGACGCCGCCGCGATCGCGATGAGAATTTCATACCACGTCATGTTTTCCCTCCCTTTTTATTGCGCCGCTCCCGTTTTCCGCGCTCTTCGTTTCGCCGCGAAAACGCCTAAAAGCAGAATTGCGGCAATTAAAAGTACTACTACGATGATACCGACGGGCAGAATCGTCTCCAAGAGTGTGCCGACTTGATAGATGAGGGCGGACAAAAGATACGAGCCGAAAAACCAGAAGAGCATCGTAAAGGCGAACCCCTTCTTGCTCGATTCGCTCTTCGCCGCGGCGATCGCCGCAAAGCAGGGGAAGGTGAACAGGTTATAGGCGGCAAAGGCGAATATCCCGCTCACGGAGAGGGAGAGCGTCTCTTCCGTCAAACCGAATTGCGCCATCTGCGCGACGACGTCCTCTTTCGCCACCAACCCCAGGAGCGCGGAGACGGTGTAACGCCAACCCTCCTCCCCTTGCGAAAAGCCGCAGGGATAGAAGAAATATTGCAAGACCTTGCCCAAAGAGGCGATGATGGAATCTTCTATCTCCACCATGCCCTCCCAGAACGCCCAGGAGAAGGAGGAGAGGAACCAAGTCGCGATGAGCGCGGCGGTGATGATGGTGCCCGCCTTCTTGACGTAATGCTTGAGCTTTTCCCACAGGTGCGCGCCGACGTTCCCCGCCTGCGGGCGGTGATAGGCGGGTAGCTCCATGATGAAGGGGGGCGCCTCGTAATTTTTCGAGAATAATTTCATAAAGAGGGCGGAGACGATGGCGACGACGATGCCCAAAAGATAAATCAGGAACACGAACACGCCGCCACCCAAGCCGCCGAGCACGGCGACCAAAGAGAGCATCGCCCAGATGGGCGCCTTTGCGCCGCAGCTGAAGAAGGGGGAAAGCCGAATGGTCATATCCCGCTCCTCTTTTCCTTCGAGCGTCTTGCACGCCATCATGGCGGGCACGGAACAGCCAAATCCCATCAGCAGGGGAATAAACGCCTTGCCGGAGAGTCCGAATTTACGGAAAGCTCTGTCCATGATGAAGGCGACGCGCGCCATGTAGCCGGAGTCCTCCAAAATCGCGAGGAACAGGAAGAGGAGCATAATTTGCGGAATGAAGGAGCAGACCGAGTCGAGACCGCTCAGCACGCCGTCGCAGACAAGCCCCGCATACCAGGTATCGCGCAGTCCCGCACTCTCGAACAGTCCGCCGACGCCGTCCACGACAGCACCCGTCAAAAAGCCCATCCAGCTCTGCAAGAACACGCCCGGCGAGGGGATCGCCAGGGATACCTCTTCCCCCATCTCCTCCAAAAGTCCCTCGTATCCCATGCCCGAGAAGATATCGATCGCGATCGGCGAGGTGAGGCTCCACCTTCCGCCTGACATCTCGCTGATATAAAACAGGCTTTCTCCGAAGGTTAAATGGAAAATCACGAACATGATGGCGAGGAAAATGGGGATACCCCAGACGCGGTGCGTCAATACCTTATCGATCTTATCCGAGCGGGAAAGCTTCTCCTTTCTCTTGCCCTTGACGAGGGAAGAAGAGAAATGCTCGGTTATGTAGCGATACCTCGCGTCGGCGACGACCGCCTCGAAATCCTCCTCGCCCTTCTTCGCCTCGGCGACACGCGCCGCCTCGACGGGGCGCAGGGAGAGCTCGATCTCGTCCCCCTCGATGAGTTTCGCCGCGTGGAAGAGAGGGCTTTTCACGCCGTCGCTTTCTATCGAGCGCGCGGTGGTTTCCAAAAGGGTTTTTACGGGAGAGCTTTGGAGCACGGAATACCCCTTTCTCGGCGCCTTCGCCGCCTCGTAGGCTCTCTTCATCAGCTCCTCTATCCCCTGCTTTTTGAGCGCGGATAGCGCCACGACGGGCACGCCGATCTTTTTTTCCAGCTCCCTTTCGTTCACCCGATCCCCTCTCGCCTGCAACGCGTCCATCATGTTGAGCGCCACGACGACGGGTACGTCCATCTCAAGTAGCTGCGTGGTGAGGTAGAGATTGCGTTCGAGGTTGGTCGCGTCCACGATATTGATCACGCAGTCGGGGTTTTCGTCGAGAATGAAGTTGCGGGAAATCACCTCTTCCGGCGTATAGGGAGAGAGGGAGTAAATGCCGGGCAGATCGACGATAACCGCCTTTTCGGGCAGTTTTTTATAGACTCCCTCCCGCTTTTCCACGGTGACGCCCGCCCAGTTACCCACGTGCGCCGTCGCGCCCGTGAGGGCGTTGAAGAGAGTAGTCTTGCCGCAGTTGGGATTTCCTGCCAAAGCGAATTTCATGCTTCCACCTCCACGAGAACGGTCTGCGCCTCGCTCTTTAAGAGGGTGAGCTCGTAGCCGCGGACGGTCACCTCGATGGGATCCCCCATGGGCGCGACCTTCCGCATGGTGATTTTCGCCGAGGGCGTCACGCCCATGTCGAAGAGGCGGCGACGGATCTTGCCTTCCGCGCGAATGCTCTTGACGACGCCCGTCTGCTCGGGCGACAATTCTTGTAACGATTTTTCCATATTTGCTCCTTTTATCATACTTTTTATTTTTTCGTTTATGACGGTTTACGCGACGAAAATTCTCGTCGCCGTCAGGCGGTTGAGGGCGATCCTCCCCTCTTTTACCAAAATGACCACGTCTCCGCCCGAGGCGGAAAGGATCGTGACGACTCCCCCGACGGTCACGCCGAGATTTTGTAAGTGCCGCTTGGACTTTTCGTCCGTCACGACCTTTTGAATCGTAAGCTCTTTGCCCAAAGGGGCGATGGTTAACGGCATAGCGTTCTCCTTTCGTTCGCCTTAGCGAACGTACGGTGTTTTTAATAGTTCGCCTTAGCGAACCTTCGGTCAAAAAAAATAACCTCTCTTCGAGGAACCGTTTGGTTCGCCTTGACGAACTTTACGCCGTAATCTTATCACGCTTTTTTTCCGATGTCAAGCGATTTTTCTAAAAAAATTCTTTTTTTGCAAAAAATTTCGTACGGCTCCCGAAACGCGTTTCGCTTTCCTCTTCGTATGGATTTTTTATTCCCTCGTAAGCGACGGTATCCTCTTGCGTATCATACGATCGATGGAACGCCCTTTGAAGGGTGGATTCTCTCCCCTTTTCCATCGTCGGAAACACCGAGCCGTTCCATCGCCGCCCCGCTGTCGGTCGCTCCCGCCCGTTGCGGGTGTGGCGTTCCCTTTCCCGCGACGGTCGATTCCTTTGCCCGCCGTGAGCGTTCCTCTCCGTTTCCCGTTGATCGCCCCCCGTGGGCACGGCGATCCGTTTCCGCCTTTTTCTTCACAAAAAGGAAACGACCGCCGAGAAAATCTCGGCGGTCGCAATGCTTTCTTTACAGAACGATGTCCACCTTGCTCCCCTCTTTTTGACGGGTGACGACGATCTGCTTGTCGATGCGCTCGCGCAGCGCGTCCACGTGGGAGATGATGCCGATAAGCACGTTCCCGCCGGACACGCTCTCGAGGGTGTCGATGGCGAGGGAGAGCGCCTCGTCGGAGAGGGAGCCGAACCCCTCGTCCACGAACATACAATCCAGCTGAATGCCGCCCGCGCCCGACTGCACCTCGTCGGAAAGCCCCAACGCGAGGGCGAGCGAGGCGAGGAAGGATTCTCCGCCCGAAAGGGTCGCCGCCGCGCGCACGGTGTTGTTGCGATAGTCGATGACGTCGAGATCGAGCCCCGCCTGCGAGCGCAGATTGCCCGCCGTCTCCCGACGTTTGAGCTCGTACTGCCCGTCCGTCATGCGCGTCAGCCGCAAATTCGCCTTATAGATGACGCGGTCGAAGTACTGCATCTGGACGTAAGTCTCCAGACGAATGCGTTCTTTTCCCGAAACGGAGCCGTTCGCCGTATTATAAAGGGGGGCGAGCAGCTGCACGCGTTGAAGGCTCTCCTGTAGTTTTTCTTTCAGATCGGCAAATTTTTGAATGGCGTCCTTCTCCCACTTGCCGCGCACGACGATCTTTTCCTGCTCCTCCTCTATTTTCTCCTTTTCCCGTTTCACTTCTTCCGCTTCCTTTAAGGCGCTCTCGTGCTCCTCCGCGGAATACGCGGAAACGGATTCTTTCAGCGCGGATACTTCCCCTTCGAGGGTATGCGCCTGTTTTAAGGCGTTATCGTATGCTTTTTTATCGTTTTCTATCATCAAAGTGATAGTTTCCGCTTGTTTTTGCCAGATAGAGACCTGCCGTTTCATCTCGGAGAGGGAGGCAAAGCGCAGGGTGGCGAGCTTGGTGAGCGCGCCTTCCGCGCGCCCCTGTTCCGCCGTGACGGCGGCGAGAGAATCCTTTATCTTGCCTTCGCGCTCGCGGTTTGCCGTATATTTTTGCTCGAGGGAAAGAAGCTGCGCCTGCGTGCGCTTTACTTCCTCTCGCGCTTTATTAAGCGCCCTTTCCTCCTCCTCGATCGCGTCGTATTCCGCTTTCGCCGCCATAACGCTCTCGTCGAGCTGTTCGGGCGAAATTCCCCATTTTGCGAGTTCTCGCGCGATATTCTCCCATTCTGATGATACTTTCGCCCTTTCCTCGCTGAGCTTTTCTGCGAGGGCGGAACACTCGGTTTCCCTTTTATCTCGCAGGGCGCGCTGAGCTTTTATCTCCTCTTCGCTCCTCACGCCCTCTTCCTTTTTCGCAAGCGCGGGATGGGTGAGCGAACCGCACACGGGGCAAGGCTCGCCCTCTAATAGCTCCTCGGCGAGAATACCCGCCTGATTGCGCAAAAACGCCTCCTGCCAAAGCAGATATTTTTCGCTCTCTTCTCGGAACTTCTCGCGCGCACGCAAAAATTCCCCCTCCCGCGCGGCGAGCGCCTCTTTTCTCTCCTTGAAGAGGTCTCTCCGCTCTTGCAGGGCGATCCGCTCCTCCACGCGCGTCTTCGCGCGCTCCGCCTCCGCCTTCTTGCGCTCGTGGCGCTCGGGCAGATCTCTCCCCTGCTCGATTTTTTCGGCGCACGCCTTTCTTTCCGCGGCGAGCGCCCTTTCCTCGGCGGCGTTTTCTTCCAACGATTCGGCAAGCGTAAATTGCCTTTGCGTCAGCTCTTTCGCAAGCGATAACAACCGTTCGCGCTCGCGATAATCCCCCTCCCGCGCGCTTTCTCCACTCACAGCAAACCGCAGACTCTCCGCCCTCTTCGCCTCCTCGCCGTTTTTCTCGTTCTGTCGTTGTAATGATAGGATTTCGAACTTTTTTGCCTCTATTTGCTCGATTTTCTGCCGATACAGGGCGAGGTCGGACTTCTTTTTCTCGAGCAGGGCGACCTTTGCCGATATCGTCTGCTCGCGGGAAGAGAGCTCCTTTAACCGTTCTCGGTTGCTTTGGTACGCGCTTCTGCTCAAACGATATCTCTCCTGTAAGAGAGACAGCGTCTCCTCGTCGTTGAGCGAGGCAAAGCCGTCGGCGTATTCGCTCTCTTGGATCAGATCGTCCCGACGGGCTAACAGCTCCTTTCTCTTTTGCACGGCGGCGTTGTATTCGTCGGACACGGCGTTTTGCAAAAGCTCGAACTTCTCCGTGCCGAATATCCTGCGGAAAATTTTGATGCGCTCTTCCGTGCTCGCGAGAAGAAGTTTCAAGAACTCCCCTTGCGCGATCATGGCGACGCGGTTGAATTGATCTCTCGTCAGCCCGACGAGCTCGACGATCTCGCGATCCACCGTGCTCACCTTATAGGAAATTCTGCCGTCCGGATAGTAGAGCGTCGCGTCGGGCGCGTGCGTCACGAATTTTCCCGTCCGCTTGGACAGGACGGCGTATTCGGGATTGCGCTCCACCCTGTATTTTTTGTCCTTGTAGGAAAAGATGAGCTGAACGGAGGTGGGCAGATCGTCGGGGGCGTACTTGCTCCTTAATGATTTTCCGTCGCGGTTCTCCCCGCTGGGCTTGCCGAAGAGGGCGAAGGAGATGCCGTCGAAAATGGTCGTCTTGCCCGCGCCCGTGTCCCCCGTCACGATGTATAATCCGCTCCTTCCGAGCGATTCAAAGTCTATGACCGTCTCTTTGGCGTAAGGTCCGAACGCCGTCAGGGTGAGGCGTAATACTCTCATGCGTTTTCCTCCCAGATTTTTTCGATCAGACCGTCGACGAGCTTTCGCTGTTCTTCCGTCATGTCGGCGTTATTCTGTCGGATATACAGCCGACGGAAAAGCTCGATCGGCGTCTCCACTCGCTCTTCTCTCTCTTCCCCCTCGAAAAAGGCGGTTCTTCGGTTCTCGTAGCGCACCTGCAACAGATTCGGATACCGCTTGCGCAGCTCCTTGACCGCCTCGGGGATCTCCTCCTCGTCCGTCAGCGTGAGATAGACGTAATCCTCGCTCGTCCCGCGCATGAGAGAGATAAAATCCCCCTTGATCTCCCGTAAATCGCGCAGGGGGGATAAGGGTGCGCATTCGGTGGAAATGCTTTTCCCCGTCACGGTGACGACCGTCACGCTCCTGCCCTCTTTGCTTTCGGAGAGGGAGTATTTGAGCGGCGTGCCCGGATAATGCACTCTGCCGTTCCCCAAAAACTGCCTGCGGTGAATGTGCCCGAGCGCGACGAAGTCGAATCCGTCGAAGGCGTCTATATCCACGTTATTGATGCCCCCCACCGTCATCTCTTCCGATCCGCTCGTTTGCGAGCCCGTCACGAATTGATGAGTGATCAGGATATTGCATTGTTCCTTTTTCAGTTCCAAAGCGGAGAGAGCCGTCCTGATCGCGTCGGAATAAGAGGCGATCTCCCGATCGGGAAAATGCGCCTTCACGTTGACGGGGCGAAGGAAGGGCAATAAATAAAAATTGACCCGCTCCCCGCCCTTTTCAAAGGGCACGCATTCTACGGCGCCGTCGTAGACCTTGGCGATATGCACGCCGCTCGTTTCGAGAAGGGCGGACGCGAAGGATAAGCGCTCCGCCGAATCGTGATTGCCCGCCACGATAAAGACTTCCTGTCCCCTCTTTTTCAGCTCGCGCAAAAAATAATCGAAGAGCGCGACCGCCTCGGCGGAAGGCACGCTCTTGTCGTACACGTCGCCCGCGATCATCACGCCGTCCGTCGAAAATTTCTCGGTGAGGGAAAGAATTTGATTGAAAATATATTCCTGATCGGGAATGAGATTCTCTTCCCGCAACCGTTTGCCGATATGCAGATCGGCAAGATGTAAAAATTTCATGGTCAGCTCCTTTTCCCCTATTTTATCACCTTTTCGCTACCCCGTCAAGAGTTCTGTATTCTCCTTTTTCCTTTGCCCGCCCTTGCATGACGGGGAGCGGCTCCCTTTTCTTACGGGATTCCCCACCGCACGGAGCGTGACGCGGGGGGAACTTCTTTTTTTTCGGGGGATTCCTTACGCCACAACGGATTTCCCTCCCTCGCACAGGGGACGTGGGCGGCTAACCCGCCCCCCCCCTCGTGCGCGCAAAGAAACCCCGCAATCCGAGATTGCGGGGGTAGATTTCACTTCTCTATTCAATTATAGAAATTTCGTTTGCTTTTCGAAATATCTCGGAAAATTTCCTTTTACACCTCATTTTTCGCCCGATTCGTCGGTTAATTTCAGCGTATCCTCCGCCAAAACCTTCATCTGACGGATTGCAACCTTATTCAGTTCAATAAGCCGTTCCTGCTGGCTTATTCCGCGTTCGATCAGATAAGCGTTCAGGTTTTCAAGGTTGGAAAGACATACGAGTTGCGACACTTCGGCATAGTCGCGGATATTTCCCTTTTTATCCGAATTTTTCTCTCGCCATTCTTTCGCCGTCATGCCGAAAAGGGCAACGTTCAAAACGTCCGCTTCGCTTGCGTAAACGAACGACGCCTGCTCTTTCGTGATTTCAAGCGGAACAATGATGTTATCTTTGATCGCGTCGGTATGTATGCGGTAATTGATTTTGGCGAGTTCGCGTTTTACCGTCCAGCCGAGTTGTTTCTGTTCGTCGGCTTTCAGACGCTGAAACTCTTTGATGATATACAAATTGATTTCAGGCGATATCCACGAGGCAAATTGCAAAGCAATATCTTTATGCGCGTACGTGCCGCCGTTATATTTTCCGGCTTTTGATATGATGCCGATCGCGTTTACGCCGTCTATCCATTTTTTCGGCGTCATGGTAAAGTAATTATGTCCGGCTTCGCTTCTAAACGTATCGAATTCGACACGGTTAAAATTCGGATTGTTAAAACGACTTCCTCAAAAAGAGGCTCAAAGCAATCTGTATTTTGCCTCTTCCTGAAAGGCATGCGTGCGCCCCCTCGCCGCGAGGCGGCGCACGGTCGGCTAACCCCTACGCGGGCGCAAAGAAACCCCGCAATCCGAGATTGCGGGGGTATATTTCATTTCTCTATTCAATTGTGGAAGTTTCGTTTGCTTTTTTATCAACTCTTTTCGAAATATCGACGGATCCTTTCTTCTTTCGGATCACTCATGCGTTTTTATTTCAAACGAAAACCTCGTTTCTTGCATAGTTCATTGGAGTCGACCTTCCTTCTGATTTTGTCATTTTATAAGAAAACATTCTTTTCATGGTTTTCTTCTCCGAAACGACAATCTTAAGTGGAGTTCTTGGGGGTCGAGGGGATTCCTTTTCTCCCGTCTTCCCCGATGTTAAACGTATCGAGTAAATACCTTCTTCATCGTATTGACCTCCCGGTCTTTTTTTGGGGGACGTAGGGCGGAACGTTTTTTTCGTTCCCCCCCAAGCTAAACAGCTCGGATCATTACCTTCCTCACGTTTCTTTTCCTCCTTTAAGAAACAGTTTCTTTTCTCGGTCACTTCTTTCTTGCCGAGCACTTCTTTTCAAGAAACTGACGAATAGTTGTTGTTTCAATTCATTTTTTGTTTCTTTTTATCTGTTTCTTGGTTATATTATAACACAAAAAAAACGTTTGTCAATAGGTTTTTCAAAAATTTTTTTAATTTTTTTTAATTTTTTTTCGGGGCGTTTTCCGCATAGAAAAAACCGCGGCGATATTCGCCGCGGCATACGCTTTTACTTTTCTTCCGTCTCCTCTTCGGGAATTTTTTCGGGAACGGGTTCGAGGTATTTCTCCTGCAAGAGCGCGATGCTCTCGTCGGTGACGCCGAGCTCCTCTTTGCAGTAATCGACGACGGAGCCGTAGCGCGCTTTAAGTTCCTGCATGACGCCTTCCATGTACTCCCGCTTGATCTGCATGAAGGCGCGGAGCACCTTCTTGATGCCGCCAAAGCCGGGCACGATCATGAGCCCCAAACGGTTGAGGAAATACTTTTTACGCCAAAACTTGCGCGAGAGCAGATAATCGTCGAGAATGGTCTCCTCGCTCACGCCCAAGAGGCTTTCCACGAGCATGGCGCAGATGCCTGCGCGGTCTTTGCCGGACGTGCAATGCCATAAGATACAGCCGTCCTCCTCTTCGACGATCGTCAAAAACTTTTTGATCTCCGCTTTGGCGCGGCTGTCCATCAGGATATTGAGATACATCTTCTGCATATACTCGTCCATGGACTCGTACTCTTGGGTGAGCGTTCTCCCCTCTTTGCGAAGGGTGCGGTACATAGACTTATCCGCCGTGATGCCCGGCGTGGGCGAACACAACAGGGGGGAATGCACGTAGCGCGTGTTTTCGGGCGGCGTATCGGGATGATCGCTGCACTCCGCGGGGATACGCAGATCGACGACGGTCGTCACGCCCATCTCTTTGAGCGCCATTCTCGTAGACAAGGGCAAATTCGAGAGCTTGGCGCAGCGAATGAGCTTGCCTTTTTTGATGCGTCTGCCGTCCATCGTCGGCATACCGCCGAGATCCCTCGCATTCTTCAATTTTTTTAGCTTGATTCTTTTGTGGTACAAAACTTTCACCTGATCAGTTTCTGTAAATTCACGAACCCCTATTCCGTAAAGATAAGGAAAAAGAGTCCTGTCGCGTTCCCTTTTTTGACAAAGGGGACACCCCCCGATTTTTATTTATTATAGCAGACCTCCCCCGTTTTGTCAACGGGGGAGGGGAAATATTTATAATTTTAATATTTCTTTTTGCAGGCGTCCGCGATCACATAGTAGACGGGAATGGTGAGGAAGATCACCCAACCGGGGTGCCACCAGCCATACAGACAGCCGAGCAGAAGAAAGATTGCCGCGACGAACACGGGATAGGCGAAGTGCGAGGGATTTCTCTTGACGATGGCGTCGCTTAAACTCGGCAGCACGGGAATGGCGAAGAACACGATCCAGGCGGGGTGCCACAAATCGAGCAGAGCGCCCAGCAGAATATAGGTGATGACGGAGCCGAATACGGCTATCGCGCCCACGATGCCCGTGACGCGGTTGCCCGCACGGTGGGAATGAACCTGCACGGTCGCGCTGTCGATCACGTGAACGCCGCTCGCGTCGATATGTACGTGGTCGCCGTCGGCGGAATCGACGTGAATGCCGTTTCTATCGATGTGCACGTGGTCGCCGTCCTCGGAATCGATGTGAATGCCGTCGAACCCGACGTGCACCTCGTCCTCTTCCTTGTCGCTCTCCCCCTCTTGCGGCTCAGAATTTTCGCCCTCGCCCGTCTCCTGAGAGGCGCTCTCCGCCTCCTCCGCCGCGCGGGGCTCGTCGGCTGCGGCGTCCTCGCCCACCAACTCGTCTAAGGTTACGCCGTAAAGGCGGGCGAGGGTGATGAGATTATCCGTATCGGGCGAGGATTCCGCCCTCTCCCACTTGCTCACCGCCTGACGGGAAACGCCTATCTTATCGGCGAGCTCTTCCTGCGAATAGCCCTTCTGTTTTCTCAAATTCTGAAGCCGCATGGCTACCTGTAACGTCACTTTTTTTTCTCCTTGAATTCATTTCTCTCAAATTTTTTTTCGTAGGATTGCTTTTCACTACGCCCTTACTCTACCCGTTTTTTGGTTGCCCGTCCACCGCTTTTGGGTGGAAATTCCGCAACTATCGGTTGCGAAACCGTATTTTTCCGTCAAAAAACCCCTTTACATCTTGTTTTTCAGCGCAGAAACCTCGTCGATGAGGTAGCCGAGCTGCAAAATCTGGATCTTATCGAAGGCGTAGCCCGTGCTGCTCTGCAAGACGGAAAGGAAGGTCTCGATCGCCTGTTTGTCCTCTAAGAGCTTTTCGGGTTCTTTGTAAACCTCGCGGAAGATATCGCGCAGGAGCCCGATCTGATAAGAGGAGCAGAGGAATATCGTCTTGGCGAGCCGCTCCGCCTGCAAGGTAGCGAGGAACTTTCCGCTCGCTAAGATGCCCGCCCGCTTTTGCTGAACCTGCGTTAAGAGGTCGGGCAGGGATTCCACTCGGTAATCGAAGGAGATCGCGCGATCGCTTTCGGGATCGAGCGCCGCCGTCATCTTCTTTTTGAGGTCGTTAAATTCCTTTTTGCCCTCTTTGGTGGAGGGCTTGAAGGCGGAAGAGAAGAGGTGGTACCCGTCCACTTCCTTGCCCTTGCCCGCAAGGTTTTCCACGAGCTTTTGCTTGCACTTTTCCACGTCATAGCCGAGCGTCTCGTGCAGGCAGACGAGAATGCTCGCGATCTTGCCGTATTCGATAAAGGAGATCTTGCTCTCGTCCATGAGCTTGAGCTCGACGCCCTTCAAGGCGACGCGCACTTCGATCTCCTTTTTGTTCATGAAGTCGTAGAGCGTTTCGAGATCCTCGTCGCAAAGGGACTTATAGTCGTTGTAGAGGTTGACCTTCTTATACGCGGAATAGCTCTCCTGCAGGAACTCTTTCGACGGGAACTTTTGCTCCATGATATAGTCGTAGGCGAATCGGTACAGGGGATATCGGCGGGAGCCGAGCTCGTAGCAGACGGTGTCGTCCCCCTGCCATTCGGCGTTCCCCCCGCGCTTTAGGTTCATCGAGAAGATGACGTTGGAAAAATACAGCCCGCGCAGGAACTCCTCGTCGGCGTTCTTGTCAATGAGGTTGAACAGATCGCTCGTCTTTTGGCAGGCGAAGATGAAGGAGCGCAAATTCTTCTCCCCCGTCTCGGATAAAATTTTCGCGATCTCCTCCAGCGAGCTCTTTTCGGCAAACCGCGCAAGTCGCTTGGAGGGAAAGAGCTTTAGAATACTCTCGAGGGTGGCAATCAAATCCGTCTCGTACTGCAGGGTGTCGGAAACCGTCTTTTCCTTGATGCGCAGATACTTTTCGGCGCTCTCGGTGTAGACGGGTTTCACCGCGTCCTTTCCGTCCGCCCCTCTCTCCGTGCGGTAGCCCGCCACGCGCAGGATCTCCCGCTCGTTGCTCACGAGCAGAACCTTGGCGTTATCCAGCTCTACCAAGCTGTTGACGTAGCCCATAAACTCGAGCACGTCGATGGAGGATCTCTCCACGTCCTCGAACACGAGGAGCTTGTCGGAGAGGGAGAGGGTGTCGTACAATTTTTGCAAGTCCTTATCCGTGAGGGAAAGGGAGGCGGAGAGGGCGCTCGCCACGCCGCGCACGATCGTCCTTCCGATCGGCTTTGCGCCGTCCTTCTTCTCGCGCATACTATCGGTACGACACTCGAAGTAGATGCTCTTGCTGATCTCCGAAAGATCCTTTAAGCCGTAGAGGGAAACGACGACGCACCGCTCCCGCCCGTTCTCGCTTAGGTACGGGGCGAGCTCGTTTCGGATAAAGTAGCTCTTGCCCGTGCCCCAGGGCGCGTTGAGCAAGATCGCGCTGTGCGAGGCGTCCTCTTCGAGATAATGCTTGATATATTCCTTGAATTCGTTGGTTGTCATGTCCGTGTTCCCTTTCTATGTATTGTCTTTTTTTTCATGATAGCACTTTTTTTCCCTCTTGTAAAGAGTTTTTTTTCTCTCTCCCTTTTTCCTTGCGCCCCCGCTGCGATTTTTTTCCGGCTTTTCGTCGAAACGCCCCCGCGCGGGAGTGCGCCTCGCGACGGTGTTGCCCCGCGGCGATTTTGCCCGCGGCGGGGGTGCGCCTCGCGGAACAGGGTTATCATATTTTTTCTGCCGCCTCGCGGTGGGGTTATCATATTTTTTCGTTCCTCTCCGCGGTCGGCTCGCCCGTCGTTCGCGGTTCTTCCGCTCGCCCCGCAGGCGGTTCGCCCGTCCGCTTTTCTTATCTTTCTCCCCGTCGTGCGGGTTCGTGCGCCGCGCGGGTGTTCGTCCTCGCGGCGGATTTTTCGCCCGTGGCGGGGGTGCGCCGCGCGGGTGCGCCCCGCTCCCGCAGGTAGTTTTTTCCCTTACAGGTTCGCGCCGCACTCGGCAGGGCTTTCCGTACAA
>CAMFEK010000027.1 GCA_945949395.1 uncultured Clostridia bacterium | reverse complement strand
TCGATCATTCGCCAACGGAAGGATCATAAGCTCAACGAATGGTCGGGAAAAGACGACTCGACAAAACCGAATTTCATCGCCTGGGCAAGAAGCCTTCCCTATGCGGAGCAGATGCTCTTTTTGGGATTAGACGATTGATTTGTAAACGAATATTCACAATAAATACAAGAAAACGGGTTTTATGTTTTCACAATTTCATAGTAGAATAGACGTCGATATGGAAAACAAAAACGGATTATTTTTTCAGCGAACGGAAAAGAAATATTTGTTGACGAAGGAGCAGGCGGATTCCCTTCTCTTCGCGTGCAGGGAGCATACGACGCAGGATGTGTACGGCAAATATACCATCTGTAATATCTATTTTGATACGGACGATTTTTCGCTGATCCGATATTCTTTGGAAAAGCCCGCGTTCAAGCAAAAATTGCGCTTGCGCAGTTACGGGATCCCGACAGCCGATCAAAAGGTCTTTTTGGAATTGAAAAAGAAGTATAAGGGAGTCGTGTATAAGAGAAGGATCAAACAGTCCTATCAAGATGTTACAAACTACCTGAATTTCGGTGTCAATCCCGCTTTAAGCGAAGAGGATAGGCGCACGATGGCGGAAATCGATCGGTTTCGAAAGACCAACCGCTTGCGAGCGAAAGTATATCTTGCCTACGACAGGATCGCTTTGGTCGACAAAGAAAAAGAGAATTTTCGAATCACGATGGACTCCGATCTTCGGAGTCGTTTCGATCGGGTATCCTTGGAAGAGGGGGATTTCGGCGATTTGTATTTTGAAAAGGATGAGAAGATCATGGAGATCAAGATTCCCGATTCCGTGCCGATATGGTTCGTCAGGTTGTTGGACGAGCTGAATATTTATCCCGTATCGTTTTCCAAATACGGTCGCGTTTACGAAAAAAACAGGAGAAGGACGCTTTCGCTATGATTTTTGACAGCATTTTTTCAGATACCTCGCTCACTTTGCAGACGGCTCTCATCTGCTCCGCATCTTCCTTGTTGATCGGCGGCGTTTTCGGGCTGATTTACCGTTTTACCTCAAAAACGCGCAGCAAGAGTCTCATATTCTCGCTGATTTTCCTGCCCCTCGCCGTGCAGACGGTCATCATCGCGGTGAACGGAAATATCGGAGCGGGCATCGCCGTGGCAGGCGCTTTCGCTCTCGTTCGGTTCCGTTCCGTACCCGCGTCGGCAAAGGAGATCACTTTGATGTTTTCGGATATGGCTTTGGGACTTTTGGTCGGCTCCGGATACGTCACGCTCGCCTTTTTGATGCTCGCCGTGTTTGCGCTTTTATACATAGCGCTCTCCTTTCTTCCGTTGACGAGAGAGGCTGACCGCGTGAAGAAGTTGAAAGTCACCGTCCCCGAAAATCTCGATTACACGACGGCGTTTGACGACGTTTTTCCTCTGTAAGCGCGGAAAAACAAACTCGTCAAGGTGAAAACCTCCGGGCTCGGCACGCTGTACGAGCTGACCTATGAAATAGAGGTGAAGGACGCGATCGACGAAAAAAAGCTCATCGACGAAATTCGCTTGCGCAACGGGAATCTTCCCGTTATGTGCACCTTTCAGGAACTCGATCGAGAAGAATTTTAAGGCAGGCTTATCCCTGTCTTTTTTGTTTCAAATTTACAAAATGAGAAAGTAAGAAAAAGTTATTTATTTTTCAGGAAAAGGATATTTTTTTTGTTGCGAAAAACAAAAAAAAGTACTAAAATGTAAAAGTTATAAAAGATTTTTATTTAGGAGAAAAACAGTGATTAGAGAAGATTTGAGAAATATCGCCATTATTGCTCACGTTGACCACGGCAAGACCACGCTCGTCAATCAGATGCTGGTGCAGGGCGGCATCTTCCGTGAAAACGAAGCGGTGCAGGACAGAGTGATGGACTCCAACGACATCGAAAGGGAGAGGGGCATCACGATCCTCGCCAAAAATACTTCCATGCACTACAACGGCATTAAGATCAACGTTGTCGATACGCCGGGGCACGCCGATTTCTCCGGTGAAGTGGAAAGAGTCTTGAAAATGGTAAACGGGGCTTTGATTTTGGTGGACGCCGCCGAAGGTCCTTTGCCGCAGACGCGATTCGTAATGCAGAAGGCGTTACAGCTCAATTTGAAACTCATCATCGTCATCAATAAGGTGGACAGACCGGACGCCCGCATCTCCGAGGTCATGGACGAAGTGTTGGAGCTCATGATGGACCTCAACGCCTCCGACGAACAGCTCGACAGCCCCGTCGTATACTGTTGCGGCAGAGAAGGGACTTCCTCTCTCGATCCCGATCCTTCCACGCAGCAAAACACCCTCGAACCTCTCTTTCAGACGATCGTCGAGCATATCCCGCCCATGGAGGTGGACGTGGAATCTCCCTTGCAGCTGCTCGTGTCCTGCATCGATTACAACGACTTCGTCGGTCGTATCGGTATCGGCAGAATCGAAAGGGGCAGCGCAAAGGTCAATCAGAACGTGACCATCTGCAATTACAATCATCCCGAAGTCAAGGTCAACGCCAAACTTTCCAACCTCTATCAGATCGAAGGGTTGGGCAAGACGCCCGTTCAGGAGGCGAAAGCGGGGGATATCGTCATCTTCTCCGGTATGGAGAGCTTGAATATCGGCGATACCGTCTGCTCTACGGATAAAATCGAGCCCGTTCCGTTCGTGAAGATCGAAGAGCCCACCGTGGAAATGACTTTCTCCGTCAACGATTCTCCCTTTGCCGGAAAGGAAGGCAAATTCGTCACCACCCGTCAGTTGCGTGAAAGATTGTACCGCGAGCTTCTCCGCGACGTATCCCTTCGCGTATCCGATACCGAGAGTGCGGATTCCTTCCGCGTATGCGGCAGAGGGGAAATGCACCTGTCCATTCTCATCGAGAATATGAGAAGAGAAGGCTACGAATTCCAGGTATCCACGCCCAAAGTTTTGTATAAGGAATATGAGGGTAAGATCTACGAACCCATCGACAGACTCGTAGTCGACGTCCCCGGCGATATGACGGGTCCCGTCTATGCGTCTATGGGCGTGAGAAAGGGCGAACTCGTCCATTCCGCCGCTATGGGCAGCCGCATGAGACTGGAATTCGATATCCCTGCAAGGGGACTCTTCGGCTTCAAGAGCGAATTTTTGACGGCAACCAAAGGACAGGGTATCATGAACTCCGTATTCCTCGACTACGGTCCTTATAAGGGGGACATCGAGAGAAGAAGTACGGGTTCCTTGGTTGCGTTTGAAACGGGCGAGGCGGTGACCTACGGCTTATTCAACGCGCAGGGCAGAGGAAACCTCTTCATCGGACCCGGCACGGAGGTATACGAAGGCATGGTTATCGGGTACAGCCCCAAAGGAGAGGATATCAACGTCAACGTCTGCAAGACCAAGCATCTGACGAATACGCGTTCTTCCAGCAGCGACGACGCCTTAAAGCTCATTCCGATCACGAGACTTTCTTTGGAGGAATGTCTGGAGTTTATTGACGACGACGAACTCTTGGAAGTGACGCCCGAATCTTTGAGAATCCGCAAGCGCATTTTGAACGGTGAACTCCGCGCAAAAGCCGTCTTCCGTGAAAAACAGAAATTAGCGGAAAGTAAATAATTTTGCAAGATCCCTCATAAAAAAGGGATCTTCTTTCATATTCATAGAATATGCAAGAAAATCAGAACCGTTACGTTCTCACCATAGAAGATCAGAAAAATATTTCTTTAACGGGCGTTATCGCCGTCTCCGCGTTTTCCGCGCAGCAGATCGTGCTCGACCTCGGTTCCTTAAAGATCGTCATTTGCGGCAACAATCTGAAAATAACGGACTTCTCGAAAGAGACGGGTAAATTTACCGCCGTGGGCGAGATCCTTTCTCTCAAGTATTCCGCCCGTTCCGCAAAATTAAAGCTCTTCAAGTGAGTCAGATTTATATCTTTTTACTCTGTTTGGCGGGCGGAATCCTATCCTTTCTTCTGCAAAAGATAATTTTGATCCCGATAAAAGGCAAGGGGAAGACCCTTCTCGCCGACAGCCTTTTCTTTCTCTTTGCGACGGTTTTTTACTTGCTTTTATCCGTTTTCTTTGATTTCGGGGACTTTAAGGGGTATATGTTTCTCGGCTTTTTATGCGGTTTTTGTATATCTTATAAAAGTTTTGAGATACTGCTTGATTTTTTCAGGGGAAAGTATTATAATAAAAAAGAAAAAGCAAAGGAAAAGAAGATATGATGAACGAGACCAAAAAGAAAAGAATAGCCGTTTCTCTCTCGATCGTGGGGAGTATCGTGGCGTTTTTTCTTTTGATCGTCATCGGTTATCAGATCGCGCGCATGATCACGCTTAAAAATCAAAAAGCAGAGTACGAGCGGTTGCTCGCGGAATATCTCGTTCTGGTTGAAAACGGCGAGAGCGATTTGGATTATTATCATTCCGAAAACTATTTGCGCTGGCTCGCCAGAACGTACGGGTATTATTTCCCTGAGGACAAAATCGAATGAAAATCGCAATCATGGACATTGGTTCCAACTCCGTCCGTCTGATGATGATATCAGACGGCAAAATTTTATATAAAGATTTGAATACTTGCCGTCTGGGCGAAAAAATCGCCTATAACGGCTACTTATTGCCGCAGGCAATGGAACGCGGGATCGCCGCGATATCGGGCTTTTCTCGTCGCGCCAAAGAAGAGGGCGCCGAACAAATCTACGCGTTTGCGACAGCCGCCGTGCGGAGCGCTGCCAACGGTTCGGATTTCGTCCGAGCGGTAAGGGAGCGTTGCGGCATAGAAATCGACGTGATCGACGGAAACGAGGAGGCGGAAATCGGACTTTCCGGCGCGCTCGGGGAAAAGGACGGCGCGATTCTCGACGTCGGCGGCGCGAGCAGCGAGTTGATCATTCGCCAAAACGGCAAGGTGATTTTCGAGCGCTCCTGCAACGTCGGCGCCGTAAGGCTTTTCGATCTGTGCGAAAGGGACTTTGATTTGTTGAACGAGCGGATTGAAAGGGAAATTTCCGCGTACGGAGAGGTGCGCTGCGATCTGCCGTTATACGGTATCGGCGGCACGGCAACTTCCCTCGCCTGCGTATATCTTGGACTGAAAGCGTACGATCCCGTCGCCGTGAACGGATGCCGTATCTCCCTTTCGGAACTCAAGAATCTCGCCGTGAGGCTATTGACTGTGCCCGTAGAGGAGATCTGTCGTCAGACTTGTATCGGGGAAAAGCGCGCCGAGATCATAGGCGGCGGCGCCCTGCTCATCTATCACATCATGAAAAAAACGGAAGTATCTTTTCTTATCGTGAATGAAAGCGATAATCTGGAAGGATATGCCATGAAAAAGGGACTTCTATGAAAAGACTGCATGCGAAAATTTTATTGATCTCCGTATATATTTTGACGATCCTCCTCGCCTTGCTCTGTATTTGGCGGGGAATCGCCATGTGCGGGGACGAACTCTCTTTCGATCCCGTCTATCTTTCCGTCGGCGCCGTCGGGTTTGTTTTCTCCTGGCTCATGATGCCCGTTATTCATGAAACGGGGCATTTGGTATGCGCTCGCGCGAATGATTTTAAGTGCTACGCCTTTTCCGTGTCCGTCTTTCATTTTTCTCGCGAAGGGAAAAAGGTCAAACTGAAAATCGGGAAGGATGGCGGCACGGCGGGCGCTTGCACCGTGATTCCCGAGACGAAGGGAAATATGAAAAAACGTTATTTCTGCGTTGCCATGGGGGGAATCCTCTTTACGGGTATTCTCTTTGCCGTCGCATTTTTCTTGTTTTTGTATTCCTTCTTCTTTTACGGCGTCAGCTATGCCTATTTTTTCTTTTTGACCTGGCTCCCCGCAAGTTTCTTTTTCACATTTTTCAACTTGGTTCCCTTTGAAAACGAATACGGCAAGAGCGACGGCGCGGTGCTGTTCGGGATCCAAAAGAAAAATCCTTCCGAACTCACGCTTTTGAATATTCTGCGGATACAGGCAGAGCTTTATCGCGGCGTTCGCTTTGCGGATATCAATGAAAAATTCTATTTCTCCGCGCCGCAGATCATGGAGACGGATCCCAACTTTGCCGCCATCACGCAACTTCGGTATTATTATTATCGCGATAAAAAGGATAAAGAAAAATGCCAAGAGACGGTGGAGCGGCTTGAGAGTATCTTCGACGAGCTTTGCGAGCCTGTAAAAAAGGAGATCGCCGTCGATTTGTTCTATGAGGCGGTTTTGGCAAAGGACGACGCCAAAGTAAAAAAATATTATAAGGTCTGCAAGCCTCTTCAGGAGGAAAAGAGCTATCTCGCCTATAAAGTTCTCACCTGCCGATATAGTTATAAGGGGAGAGCGGAAGAGGCGGATGAATATTACAACGAAGCGATCAAGATGCTCAACGCACAACCCTTCGAGGGAAAGATCGCTCCCGAAAAGGACGCATTGAAAAAATTGAAAACAATATAATATAAGGGGAAGAGTTATGAAAAAACAAAACAAGAGCGTAGCTTTGGTCTGCGCGGCGCTGCTGACCGCATCGGCTTTTGGTTTCTCTTCCTGTGAAGGGAATAAGGACATCAGCCCGATCAAAGCAAAGCTGGAAGGGGATTACGACGTCGCCATTACGGTCAACGGAAACACGAGCTCCAAATCGACGAAGATTTCCGAGGATCTGTTCGGTATCTTTTTAGAAGATATCAATTACGGCGTAGACGGCGGTTTATACGCCGAGCTCGTTCGGAACCATTCGTTTGAATACGACGCGCTCGCCATCGACGGACACATGAACGCATGGCGCGCCGACAGCGGTTGCGAGGTCACTTTCGTAGAGGACGAAAAATCGGCTATTTGTTCCAACAATGCAACCTATGCGAACCTTTCCGTCAAGGAAGGCGTGGCGGGTATTCGAAATATCGGTTTCCTTTCCGACGGCATGGCGATTCGGGAAGGGGAGAAATACGACTTTTCCGTCTATATGAAGTCGGACAAGGGCTATCACGGCACGCTGACGCTCTCTTTCGTGGATACCGTAACGGGCGAGCGCATCGGAGAAAAGCGGGTCGCCGTGGAGGTTTCATCCGAATGGGCGAAATATGAATGCGTATTGACGAGCTCAAAAACGGCAAATGAAAATATCGGTTTCCAAATCGAGATGGAGGCGGGTTCTTTGGATATCGACATGGTTTCCGTTATCCCGCAAAACAATATCCTGAATATGAGAAGGGATCTCGTACAAGCTCTCATCGACTTAAATCCCCGTTTCCTGCGTTTCCCCGGCGGTTGCGTCGTGGAGGGCGCATCGCTCGATACCATGTACGACTGGAAGGATTCCATCGGCGTCGATCGCGAAACGGGCAAGGCAACTTCCGTCACGACTACCGTCGTCGATCTCGATAGCGGTAAAAAAGAAAGCCGTACTTCTACGGGCGGCGTGGAAACGAGAGCTCTCGGCATCAATATTTGGGATACTTCAAACGTGAACGGTCCCGGCTTTGCTTTGCAACAGGGAGATAAGAGCGAAAATCCCTATTATATGACGTACGGAATCGGCTTTTATGAATATTTATTGCTCTGCGAAGAAATGGGCATTAAGGCGGTTCCCGACGTCAGCGTGGGCATGACCTGCTTTGCGCGCGGAAGCACCTATACGGTCGTTTCGGGGAGCGATTTGGACGCCTACGTGCAGGACGCGTTGGATTTTGTGGCGTTCTGCAACGGGAGCGTAGACAGTAAGGACGAAAATATCGCCTACTGGGCGCAAGTGAGAACGGATATGGGGCACCCTGAAACGTTTGATCTGGAATATCTTGAAATCGGCAACGAGCAGTTCGGCGAGGATTTTGTAAAGAACTATGCAAAATTCCAACAAGCGTTTGAAAAGGCGAGACGTGACGCTCCCGAAGTGTATAAAAACGTGCAGATCATCATTCCTTGCGGAACGGACGATACGCATACCTACGCCTACGACGAGATCTATGACAGCGGAAAGGGAACGGAGTATGCGACCATTTCGGACGAGCATTATTATATCAGTCCCGATTCCTTCTATAATATTCAAAAGCGTTACGATTCTCCCGCATACGATGAGTATTTGAAGGACGGCATCACGGTGTTTTTAGGCGAGTATGCCGGCAGGGAGAATACGTTAAATTCTGCGATTGCGGAAGCCGCCTTCATGACTTCGCTCATTCGTAACGGCGACGTCGTGCAAATGGCGTCGTATGCGCCCTTGTTCGCCCGCATCAAACTTTCGGGCACGCAATGGAGCGCCGCCGATATGATCTGGGTCACGAATCAGGATTGCTATTATTCTCCTGATTATTATATTCAACAGCTTTTCATGAACCATTTCGGAACGAAGGTATTGGCAACCGATTCCGACGTGCTGGACACGACGACGAACTTAAAAAATATCTTCCACGTCGCGTCTATGGATGAAGAGGGGAATATCTATCTCATTCTCGTCAACTCCTTCCCGTATCAGATGAGTACGAAAATCTCCGTCGGAAACGTTTCGCTTGATTCGACGGCGGAAGTGACGGTTTTCAACGCGGACGGAATCAGTAAGCCGGACACGAAAAACAGCTTGACGGAAACGAATCTGTATAATAGCAAGTACACGATGGACGTTAGCGAAAGTTTTGATTTTACACTTCCCGCTTATAGCGCGGCGGCGTTTAAGTTGAGCACGACGAAATAAAAAATTTCCATAAAAAAACAGAAAAAATTCTCTCCGAATCCTTGCTTTTTCGGAGAGAATCTACTATAATGTATGTATCACTGATCTGCGGTGTACGGAGCTCGGGAAAATCGTAATCCACATTTTGAATTCGGGAGTTCAAGTCTGGCGTGGATGCAAGGTCTGTATTTTTCGGAAAGTCTGGTAGCGTTTCAGCAGGACACCCACCTGCTTTGTTGCGGGTTATACATTTTTCGAATTGCGGCACAGGCGGATTATTTTTTTTGCTTAAAAACGCTTGCATTTTTTTTTGTAATGTGTTATAGTATATACAGTTGACATGGCTTTATGGTCAAGCGGTTAAGACGGCGCCCTCTCACGGCGCAATCCCGGGTTCGATTCCCGGTAAAGTCACCAAATACAGGGGTTTTCGTTTCGAAAACCTCTTTATTCTTTTTCTATAAAAATGTTGTGGTCTGTAAAAAAGATCACAACATTTTTTTATCCTTGCAATTGATTTAAGTTCATCAGTATGACGGTTTGGATAAAATTTGTATAATAATCCAAGTCGTTGATGGAATAGGTAAGTCGAACGCGATCGTTATTTTTTAAGAGGGCTTTTCTTGAATCTTTCGAATTTTCTGACGTGGCAGAAATTGTTTTTGCTTTTCTAATTACGTGTTGCGCTTTTGTTGCACTTGTTTTTGTATAATTAATAATTAAAAAAGCGTGTTTTGGCAGGAAACCGAACGATAATTCTTGCAAAGGAGCAATTGTATGATAGATAAAACGTTATTTAAGCACTTTAGAGCCATAGGAGATATCAAGGCAGTTATCTCGGGGGCGAAAAATCTGGAAACGGCGATTCGGGAGTGCGTACATATCATACGGGAAGTCAGTAAGGCTGAAACTACGGTTATCTGGTATCATGAAAAAGACGGCGATGGAAAGCTCCATGCAGTTTACGCGCAGGGTGTGCGCACCTTTCATGATCACACGGTCGCTCCCGGAGAAGGAAAAGTTGGGGGAGTGTTCCTCGAAGGAAATTCTATTTTCCTGCCGAACGGGATCGTCGGCAGCGATATAAATTCCTATATCTGTGTTCCGCTTTCAAACAGCTATGAAACGCTCGGATGTATTGAATTTATCAACCGCGCCGACAAACAAGAGTTTACGGCGGAGGATGCCGACGTCTGCGAAATCATGGCAATGCTCATGGCAACGGCAATTGATGAAAGCGGGTTGGACGTCGGCGTCAGCGAGCAGAAGGAGATAATTCTGTCCCTTAGGAACGTGACGAAGGATTTTCAAAACGGAGACACGATAACAAGAGTTCTACGCGGCGTCAATCTCGACGTGTACGAGAGAGAGCTTTTGGTGATCCTCGGTGAGTCGGGATGCGGAAAATCCACCATGCTGAATATTATCGGCGGTATGGATCAGTTGACGGGCGGTGAATTTCTTTTTCAAGGTAAGGATTTTTCTCATGCTTCCGAAAAGGAGCTTACGGAGTATCGACGCGATTTCATCGGTTTTATCTTTCAATCGTATAATCTGATGCCGAACTTGACCGCACTTCAAAATCTGCAGTTTATCGCGGAATTAAAGAAGGACTCCGCCGACCCCAAAGAGATGTTGGAATGGGTCGGACTCGGCGCGAGATGCAATAACTATCCCTCTCAGATGAGCGGCGGACAGCAACAGCGAGTTTCCATTGCCCGCGCACTCGTGAAACAACCGAAGTTAATTCTTGCCGACGAACCTACGGCGGCGTTGGATTACGCCACGGGTATCGAAGTTCTTTCCATCATTGAAAAGGTCGTGCAGAACGGAACGAGCGTTCTGATGGTTACGCACAACGAGGAAATTACGAAAATGGCAAACCGCGTCATCCGCATGCGCAGCGGCGTGATAGATGAAGTCATTGTAAACCGTCACCCCTTAAAAGCGACGGATCTTGTTTGGTGAGGATAAGGCCATGAAAAAAACACAATGGACGGCACTATTTGCCGATATCCGAAAAACGTTCATATCCTTTCTTTCCATTGCTCTGTTTGTTGCGCTCGGAATCGGCATATTTCTCGGAATCAAATGGAACGAGCCGGCTCTCGCCGAAACTTCAAAAGAATATTACAACGTACATTCCTACCACGACTTGCAACTTACCTTCCCTTACGGAATAACAGAGGACGATCTCGCTCAAGTAAAAGCGCTTGACGGTGTTTTAGATGCGGAAGGCGCGTATTCCGCTCACGGTCAGGCTTACGTCGGTGATGAACGGTACGTCCTGATCATTCGATCGATGACCGAACGAATCGATACCGCTGATATTCTGGAGGGCGCCTGCCCGACGGCGAAAAATGAGATCGGCGTCGAGCAAATGTTTGCCGATGCCACCGGATTGAAGGTCGGAGACAAGCTCATTATCGATACAAGAAAAAACGATAGCTCCTATCTATATGAGTCGGAATTCACGATAACGGCTATTGTGGAGCATCCGTCCTACGTCCGAGTGGAAAATACGTATTCGCGCGGTATCTGCGACATCGGAGACGGAACGGTAGATTTTTATGTTTTGGCGTCAAAAGCGGCTTATAACCCGGAAGTTTATGATAACTGTTATTCCGAATTACTTGTTCGCGGAACGGGGTTTGATAAACTTACGCCTTTCAGCAATGAATATGATAAATGCGTGGCTGATTTGACAAAAAAAGTCGAAAAGCTCGGCACGGAGCTTGCCGCCCAAAGAACGGATTCTATTTATAACAGCGCGGCAAATAAAATAGCCGATGCAAAAAAGCAAATTGCCGACGCCGAGATCGAACTTTCGAACGGCAAAGAGGAAATCGAAGACGCCGAGCGCAAGATAGCGGAAAACGCGAGTTTGCTTGAAGAGGCGCAGGAAAAATATGAAAAGGGTCTTGCAGAATATGAAGAAAAGAGCGCTGAGTTACAGGACGCTTATCTCACCATTCAAAGTTCTTTATCAGACGCAGGATTTTCTTCTGACCTCGATACCGCTGTCGTCGAGATAAATAGTAAACTCAGAAATCTTCGGAGCCTGAAAAGTCAGGCAACGACTGCCGTTCGGATGTTGGACGCCGCTTTGGATTATTTGGAACAATATCGGGAAGATCCGAGCAGCATCGATACCGAAGAGCTTTCCGCTATGCTTGCCGCTCTTGCCGAATTTGTATTAGAGAATCCAAATATCGTTTCGCAGATTCGCACGAAAATCGCTGACGTAAAACAACTCGTAACGAAATATATCGAAGAGAATTCCACGCTGACAGAGAGTGAACGGGAAATGGTGGAAACCTTTCTTGATACGATCGGAAACGGGATTACCGCAAGCGAGCTCTTGGATAAATTAAACACGGTGGAAGGGATCTTTGAGATATGCGTGGCAGACCCCGGGAATCTATCGCAAGAGAACATAGCCATGCTGATAGAGTTTGCCATACAGATGGGGTATACGCCGGATCTTACGGGAGCAGAAAATTTCTTATCAGAGAAAAAAACGGAATTGAATGGTCAGATCTCCGCGATCAACAGAGGTCAGAGATCATTGCGGAATGCGCTTGACGGAATCGAACAATATCAAGCGGGGGAAAGTCAGCTGAACGCGGCAAAGATCGAGTTGGAAAACGCTTTCCTTGAAATTCAGAAGGGTGCGGCGGAAATCAATGACGCAAAAAAAGAAGTGAACGAGGCAAAAGAAAAGCTTGCCGAGGGAGAACTTAAACTTTCCGAAAAAAAGATTGAGTTGAAGGATGCCGAAAAACAAATAGAGGACTTCATTCGTTATGACAGTTGGACGGTACAGGAACGCGCCGACAACCCCGGTTACGCTTCCGCAAAAAAGTGTGCGGTTTCCAGCACGAAGCTTTGCTTTTCCATGGCGATCCTGTTTGTGTTCGTCGGTTTGATGGTATGCTATACCTCTGTATCCCGCAACGTACACGAATCACAGGTCGCAACGGGCGTTCAAAAGGCGCTCGGCTTCCGCAAAAAAGAAATTACGGCGCACTATGTGGTTTATTCCGTTCTTGCCGTCGGGTTGGGCATCGTCATCGGGTGTCTGCTTGGCTATTTTGTAATCGAAACGATTGTGAATCAGGCATACGAAAGATTGTTCGTATTTTCCAACATCAAAAACGTTTTCCGTATTCCCGATGCGCTCGCGATTTCCGCGGTAGAGATGGTATTGATCCTCTTTGCTACCTGGCTCTCCTGCCATAAACTTTTGAAAAAACCGGCGATCGAGCTCCTGCGCGGTAACAGCGGAAGTCTCGGACGCACGCATTGTTATGAAAAATTAGGATTGTGGAAGAGATTATCCCTCTTTACGAAATCCACCATCAATAATCTGGCAAACGATACGCCGCGCGTGATTGCGACGCTCGTGGGGGTTATCGGTTGTACGGCACTCGTCGTTGCCGGAATGTCTTTGCAACTTTTGCTTGCCAATACGCCCGAAAAGCATTTTGAACAGATCTGGACTTTTGATGTGCGTTTGGTCAGCGATACCTCTATCGAGTGCGCACAGGAAAATCTTTGCTCCGTGCTGGAAGACGAGGGCGTCGGTTATACCTCTATCAGACAGGAAGCAGTTTTTATTCAAGATACGAATGGCAGACTGCTAAAAGCCGACCTTATCGTCCCCGAAACGGAAAACGGGTTGCAAGGCTTTATCAATTTGAAGGATTATCAAACGAAAAAAGGTTTAGAGTTGCCCAAAGACGGTGTAATTATCAGCCGTTCCTACGAAAAACACCACGATATTCATGTGGGAGACGCTATCTATCTCTTGGATATGAATGGCGTGAGTCATGAAAGTACTGTCGTGGCGGTGAGCGAGCATTATCTTTCCGGCAGTCAGGTGGTGATGAGTCGCTCTTGCTATGAAAATATGATGGCAAAGGAGATGATGAGCAACACCATACTTTTGAAGTACGGCGAAAAGGACTCTCGGCAGATACAGGAAAAGCTGTCGCAAACGGATGGATATTTTTCCATCACAGACGAACACGCAAAATGGGTCGAATTATTCGGAGCGGCGCTGAAAAGCACTACGCTTGTAGTTTATATCTGTCTGTTCCTTTCGGCGGTGATGGCGCTGCTGGTTCTTCTGAACCTGAACGTGGTTGCCATCAACGAAAAGAAACGAGAGCTCATCATTATGCGCATCAACGGGTTCAGCATCGGCGCAACGAAAAAATATGTATATCGGGACAATATCGTCTTGACAGCTCTCGGCATTCTACTCGGAATCGGGACGGGAATCGGAATCGGCGTATGGATATTGAACGTCCTGCAGGGCGAGAGCGATAATTTTCTGACCGAGCCGAATCTGATTGCATGTCTTTCGGGAGCGGGGCTCAGCATCGTTTTTGCCGTTATAACCAATATGATTGCGCTCAAGAAAATCGACAAGTTCAAAGCCTCCGATTTGGATAGGCAATAACGTCACCATAATTTTGTAGAATGGCTTGGAGCTCGTAACCGACGATATCTTGAATTTCTGCGCCTGAATCCTTCCGTTTCGCGAACAATCCCTTGGGCGGACAATATCATTTTTGAGCGCACACGGAAAATAATAATATTTTTTCAAAATATGCTTAAAACCTGTTGACAAGGTAGGTTTTAAGTGCTATAATAAAACCAACCTAACAAGTAGGAATATTGAGAAAGGAGAGCAAGCCCATGAAAAAGTACGATTTCAGTATCGCCATGATGATGGGGAAGTGCATGTGTCGTTGCATGTGCGTTACGTTTCACACGTCAAAATCCGATTTGTTCTCCACGTCAGCTACCCTTTCGCACGTCAGTGCGTAATCGTATTCCAGGATTCGGGAGATCCATTCGGGTCTCCCGATTTATTATTGTATAGGTAGGTCTTCGCTATGAAAAACTATTTTGAACAACTTGTCAGAGCTAATTTCCGATTCGGTCGAATGTGTCGATGTTGAACGAATAAAATCATCGCAGCAAACAACATCAAAATTCACGTCATAACATATTCTATCAGAGAAAGGAAATAAAAATCATGTCTAATAGCTATAAATTTGAAACTCTCCAACTGCACGTGGGACAGGAACAGCCCGATCCCGCAACCGACTCTCGCGCAGTACCCATCTACGCAACCACATCCTACGTTTTCCATAACTCCGCGCACGCGGCGGCTCGCTTCGGTCTCGCTGATGCGGGTAATATTTACGGCAGACTCACCAACTCCACGCAGGACGTTTTTGAAAAGAGAATTGCCGCTCTCGAGGGCGGCGTAGCCGCACTTGCGCTCGCTTCGGGCGCGGCGGCGATCACCTACACGCTGGAAGCGCTTGGTCAAAACGGCGGTCATTTCGTGGCGCAAAAGACGATTTATGGCGGTAGTTACAATTTGCTCGCGCATACCTTGCCGAATTTCGGTATCACCGCAACCTTCGTCAATATTCACGATCTCGCCGAGGTGGAAGCGGCAATTCAGGACAATACCAGAGCCATCTACATAGAAACGCTCGGTAATCCCAACAGCGATATTCCCGATATCGACGCGCTCGCCGCACTCGCTCACAAACACGGCTTGCCTCTCGTGGTAGACAACACGTTCGGAACGCCTTATCTCATTCGACCCATCGAGCACGGCGCGGATATCGTCGTACACTCGGCGACAAAGTTCATCGGCGGTCACGGTACGACGCTCGGCGGCGTGATTGTGGATTCGGGCAAGTTTGACTGGGCGGCGTCCGGCAAGTATCCTGCCATTGCCGATCCGAACCCTTCCTATCACGGAGTATCTTTCGTAAAGGCGGTGGGACCTGCCGCGTTCGTTACCTATATCCGTGCGATCCTGCTTCGCGATACCGGTGCGACGATTTCTCCCTTCGCGGCATTCCTTCTTCTGCAGGGCACGGAAACGCTCTCTCTCCGATTAGAGCGTCACGCGGAGAATACCAAAAAGGTTGTAGAGTTCCTTGCCAAGCATCCGCAGGTGGAAAAGGTCAATCATCCGTCCCTGCCCGATCATCCCGATCACGCGCTCTATCAAAAATATTTCCCCAACGGCGGCGCGTCCATCTTTACCTTCGAGATCAAGGGCGGCGTGAAGGAAGCCCACAAGTTTATCGACAACTTGCAGATATTCTCGCTCCTTGCCAACGTAGCGGACGTAAAGAGCCTCGTCATTCACCCGGCGACCACCACGCACAGCCAGCTGAACGAGGAAGAACTTATCGATCAGGGCATCAAGCAGAACACCATTCGCCTTTCCATCGGTACCGAACATATCGATGATATCATCGCAGACCTTGAAAGAGGCTTTGTGGCAGTCAAGTAATTGATAGGAGGTATTTATTATGTCTAACATATATACGTCAGCCGATCAGCTCGTCGGAAAAACGCCCCTTTTGGAGCTTACGCACATTGAAAAAGAATACGGTCTCCAAGCAAAAATATTGGCAAAGCTCGAATATTTCAACCCCGCGGGATCCGTCAAGGACAGAATCGCCAAGGCGATGATCGACGAGGCGGAGGCGAGCGGAAAGCTCAAACCTGGATCGGTCATCATCGAACCCACCTCGGGCAACACGGGTATCGGACTCGCGTCGGTCGCGGCGGCGAGAGGATATAAAATTATCATCGTAATGCCCGAAACGATGTCTGTGGAGCGCAGACAGCTCATGAAGGCTTACGGCGCAGAGCTCGTTCTCACCGACGGCACGAAGGGAATGAAGGGCGCCATAGCCAAGGCGGAAGAGCTTGCGGCGGAGACGCCCGACAGCTTCATTCCCGGGCAGTTTGTCAATCCCGCCAATCCCCAAGCGCACAGAGAGCATACCGGTCCCGAAATCTATGAAGATACCGACGGCAACGTGGATATTTTTGTCGCGGGCGTCGGCACGGGCGGAACGGTGACGGGCGTCGGCGAGTACCTGAAATCCAGAAATCCTAACGTAAAGGTCGTTGCGGTTGAGCCTGCCTCCTCCGCCGTCCTCTCCACGGGTGTGGCGGGACCTCATAAGATTCAAGGCATCGGCGCAGGCTTTGTTCCCGACGTGCTCAACACCAAGGTATATGACGAGATCATTCCCGTCTCCAACGAAGATGCTTTTGCCACGGGTAAACTGATCGGCAAGAAAGAAGGCGTTCTCGTAGGCATTTCCTCGGGAGCGGCTGCCTATGCGGCGATAAAACTTGCGCAGCGTAAAGAAAACGCAGGGAAAACCATCGTGGTATTGCTTCCCGATACGGGCGACAGATATCTCTCCACGCCTCTTTTCGCAGACTAAAAAAATATTTACCGGTACCTGCATGGCACGGGTACCGTTTTTTTCTTTTTACGGATAAAACTTAATTATCAGGGTGTATGAAGGGTTGAAATATCGCAAAAAATGTGTTAAACTGAAATCGGTAATAACACAGAGAAGGGAAAGTTTTATGAATCTGGTTCAAAAATTGAAAAAAATACCGTTTCTTTTGATCGGCGTGATTGTCGTACTCGTTTTGGGGGTCGCCGTATTGCTGACAAACACGGCAGGGAGTTCGCATTCCGTGCCGTCCATGTTGCTGCGCGTAGCCTTTGAGGGGGAATATAAAATAGCGGACGGGGAGTATAAGCCCCTCGTAAAAGGGGAAAAGATTTCCTCGACAAAGGGTGACGTTACGTTAAGGGGATATTTTCAGGTAGTGACGGAGGACGGGGAAGTAGTTTCCGCCGCAGGGGAAGGATTGCCTATCGCCCTGTATTTCGATCATATCGGAGGAGAAATTCTTGTTCCCGGTCAAGAGACGCACGTGTTCGATGCGGAAAATCCCGTATTTGGAGAAATTTCCTGCGGAAAACATTGGATTTACTACACCTATACAGGCGCGGAAAACGATACGGTTACATTGATATTGAGAAATCCCCATCATTTCGGAAACGAAACCGCTATCAACGATTTTCTCGATTCGATGTACGTCAATGGCGGTTTCAATTTTGAAAACCATATGACAAACGAGAGCGGCGTTTACCGAATATTAGGATACATTACTATGATAGTCGGGTTTGTCCTGCTCGGCGTCGCGATGTACAGTTCCTTGTTGCATATTCCGCAGGGCAAGTACATCTGGTTTTTCGGACTGGCAGTATTTTTCGCGGGCGGATATTTCTTTATGAGCGACCCGAACATTGCTCTCCAAGGTTTTTTCGTGGCGTTCAACACGACTGCGCTCGGGCTTTGTTTTATGCTCTATTTCTTCTCGGTCATCGCCTTCATAACCTATTTTGTTTCCAAGAAAATGAGACCCGCGGTAAAAATAACGGCAGGTATTTCGGCGGCGATTACCGCAGCGATCTTTATCGTAGCGATGTTCAGTCCTTTGTATTTCTATGATATGTGGTTCATATGGAGCATACTGCAGTCCGCCGTAAGTATCGCCATGCTCGGTATGTTGATCTACAGCTTCAAAGGCGCGCCCAAAAACCGTTACTTTGTGTATATTCCTTTCCTTTTGGTTATGGTAGCTTTTTGGTTGGATTTTGCCGCGATCGCATTCGGCTGGTGGAACGGTTGCGTTGCCTCCGAATTTGCCTTCTGCGCGTTATTCCTGTCCCTTCTCGTGTTGACGCTGCGCATTTTGCCGCACAATATACGGGCGGCAATGCGGGAAAAGGAGTTGCTTGCGGAACAGAAAATATTGCAGGCGGAAATAAAACAGACTCGGTTTTCCATTATGCTTTCGCAGATACAGCCGCATTTTCTCTATAACACGTTGAACGCGATTTATTATCTTTGTGGGAAAGACCCGAAAACGGCTCAAGCGGCGATAAGTTCTTTTTCGGATTATCTGCGCAACAATCTCGATTTTCTCGATTATAAAGAGCTCGTTGCCTTCGATAAAGAATTGCAAAACATTAAGACCTATCTCGATCTGGAAAAAATACGTTTCGGAGACGAGCTCGAGGTGATCTACGATATAGAAACGAGAAGTTTCTTTCTTCCCATCATGTCCGTGCAACCTCTGGTGGAAAACGCGGTGAAACACGGCGTTTTCAAGCGCATGGGCGGCGGCTCGGTGACTATCTCGACGAGAGAGATCGAACGGGCTTACGTCGTTACCGTAAGCGATACGGGCGTCGGTTTCGACGTGGAGCATTATGCGGACGACGGTAAAAAACATATCGGAATAGAAATTTCCCGCCAACGTCTGCAGACGATGTGCGACGCGACTTTTGAGATCTTTAGCGAGATCGATAAGGGAACGATTGTCACGATAACCATACCGAAAAAAGGAGATTCTGAATGGAAATAATTGCCGTAGACGACGAGAGACTTGCCTTGGAGGGGATGGTGGAATCCATAAAAATCGCCGACCCGAAATCGAATGTAAAGGGATTCAGATACTCCGCCGAAGCCTTGGAATACGTGAACGGCAACGCTTGCGACGTTGCTTTTCTTGATATAGAAATGGCGGGAATGAACGGCGTGGGGCTTGCCGAATGCTTAAAAAAGATTAACCCGAAGATCAATATTATTTTTACGACCGGATACGGGTGTTACAGAGACGTGGCGTTTGACATGCACGCCAGCGGATATCTGGTAAAGCCGATCACGCCGGAAAAGGTTGCAAGGGAACTTGCCGAGTTGAGAAATCCCGTTCCCGCAGGGAAACGGGTCAGAGTGCAGGCGTTCGGCAATTTCGAGGTTTATTGCGACGGCGTTCCGCTCGCGTTCAAATACGCAAAGGCGAGAGAACTGTTTGCCTATCTCGTCGATAGAAAGGGGGCGCTCTGTAGCGTGGGCGAGATGATGGCGATCCTGTTCGAGGACGACAAGGGGCACGAGACCTATTTCAAAAGTATTCGGAGTGATTTAATAAAAACGTTGCAGACAAACGGTTGCGAGAGCGTTCTCGCGAAAAGCCGAGGGATGCTCGGCATCCGTCCCGATGAAATAGACTGCGACTATTTCGACTTTAACGAAGGAAAGGCTTGCGGGATCAACGCCTATCGGGGGGAATACATGGCGCAGTACAGTTGGGCAGAGTTCACGCATGCCGCTTTGGAAGAGAGATATCGTCGAATGAATAACAGGTGAATATCAAAAAGAATAAAACGGGAATTTTTCCCGTTTTATTTTTTGTAAAAAGATAACAAATCCGGGTTTGCCTACTTTTTGCCTACTTTTATCCTATAAAATGGTATGAGGAGACATAGTTTCTCTAAGGAGATTCGATGGAACGAAACGTTTTTTCAAAGAAAACGGGGAAAAGGTTTTTTCTCCGACGTCAAGAAAAACAACGCTTACGTTTCTCGTGATACCGAGGTGTATTTAAGGTGTAGAGTTGAAGGTAGACTGAAATAAACGATAAGATGCAGTCCTTCGACAGAATGAAAAATAACCGATTAAGGAGAAAGTTCGATGAGGAAGAAACTCATCATAGCCGTTATCGTGATAGCGTGCTTGGTCGTTGCAGCCGTTACGGCGTTAATGACGTTCATAAAAGAGAAAACGCAAGTGACTTATACCATTGCCGGTAGCGAACAGTCGATAGAAATCGAGCCGGGGGAATTTCCCTACGGCGATTATAAATTGACCGTCACGCACGATTCCGGCGCGACGGAAGAGGTCTCTCTTACGGAAGATATGATTCTCGAGGATGAAAAAATCAAACTCTATCGGTTGGGCGAGCAAAAGATCACGGTCACTTATAAGGGTGCGAGCTGCGAAATATCGGTAAACGTGAAGTATAAAAGTTTGGACTACCTCAAGTTGAGCGATAAAACCGTGACTTATACGGGAGAACCGATCGTAATGGGCGTGGAGGGAAATCTGCCTGCGGACGTAACCGTACGTTATCCCTACGGGAACGTCTTTACGAATGCAGGCGAGTACGACGTCACCGCCATTATTTACGGAAATTCTTATCAAACGGTCACGCTTACCGCCCGCCTCACCATTTTGAAGGCGGACTACGACGTGAGCGGCTTAACGATCTCCGATGGCAAGTATATTTACGACGGAACGGAAAAATCGATTAGCGTAGCGGGCGAACTGCCCAAGGGATTAACCGTTTCCTATTTCATAGGTTCCATAACGGGTAATTCGGCAATCGACGTGGGCGAATATCAGGTTACCGCGAAATTTTCTTCCAGCGATCCGAATTATAATTCTTTGGAAGACATGAGCGCAAAACTGACGATAGAAAAAGCCACGCCCGACATGGAAGGGGTATCCTTCCCCGACGTGAGCGTCGTTTACGACAAACAATCGCACGGCGTCGAGCTCGTCGGTAAATTGCCGGACGGCGTGGCGGTAGACTATTATACGACGAAAAAGAAAGAGACGGACGAAACCAAAAAGGAGGAAGAGAGCCGCGGCAACGGCGCGATCAACGTAGGCGCCTACGTCGTCACGGTGCGTTTTACCGTTGCCGACTTGAAAAATTATTGTGCCGTAGAGCCTATGACGGCGAATTTGATCATCAAATGCGCGGAATATCATTTGGACGGCATCTATCTCAACTCCGATACGGTCGTATACAGCGGAAGATATCATACGATAGCGTTGGAGGGCAAAGAATCGGGTGCCCAAGTGGTTTTGCCCGAGGAAGTTTCGCTGCGTTATACCACAAAGAAAATTTACAATATCGACGGAAGCGCAGTCGAGAGCGAGGAAACGGAGGGGAACGGTGCGATCGACGCGGGCATTTACCGTGTTACGGCGCATTTTGAGCTGAAATATAACAAGAGCAATTATCTTCCCATTCCCTCCCTTTCCGCGACGCTCATTATCAATCAGGCGAGCGTATACATAAGCAACGTAACCTTTACAGACGGACAATACGCTTACGACGGAAACGAGCACAGCATCCGTTTGTCGGGGGAGATTCCGCAGGGGATTTCCGTTTTGTATACCATTCAAAAGGTTAAAAACGCAGACGGAAGTGCGTGCGAGGGTGAAGTGAGCCAAGGCAACGGCGCCGTAGAGGCGGGTACGTATGAAGTGATTGCCACGCTCACGCAGTCAAACGATAATTTTGATTTGGATTCGGAAACATTTACCGCATATCTCGTGATTTCGGGAGGAGAAGAGCAATGAAAAAAGTTGGATTTTACGGAATCATCATTTTCGTGTGCGCCGCACTCGGGACGGGTATGTCGTTTGCCATTTTGTGGTATTCCAAAATGTTTTCCTACGAAAAACTCATTCGATGGAGCGCCTTTTGGTTTATTATCCTCATGTTCGTATCCAATCTGTTGTTCGTACATAAATTCACGAGCGGGAAGAAACAGGAAGTCTTGTTTTTCATCGTGGCGGAACTGTTGATAAGCAGTCTCATCGCCTACACCGCATACTGTCTGATAGAGTGCAGGCTCGATCTTGCCCGTCTCGACTGGTTGGGATTTCTCGATAAAATCATCTACTTTGACAGCAAGTACTATGGCATGGTTCTCATCATTTTCGTCGTGCTCGCGTTCATATACTGCAAGTTTATCGATCCGAAAATGCTTTCCTTCATGAAACCCGGCATGCGGGGAAAGGGAAAGCTCAAACAGGTGGAATCGAATCTTGAAAATTCCCGCTGGATGACGAAAGAGGAGAGGGAAAAACTCTTCAAAACTTATAAAATTTCCAAACTCGGCGAGGTCAAAAAGGACGGTATTCCCGTCATGGCAAAGCTCACGGCGAAGAACAGGGATATGGAAGTCGCTTTCAATTCGCCCTGCCATACGCTCGTCATCGGTTCTACGGGCAGCGGTAAAACGACGACCTTCGTAAGTCCGATGATCCAGCTCTTGGGCGCAAGTGCGGCTGGCTCCTCCATGGTGGTGACCGACCCCAAGGGCGAGCTGTTTTCCCTTCATTCCAAGTTTCTGAAGGAACGCGGATACGACGTGAAAGTGATCGATTTACGAGATACCTATTCCTCTTATCGTTGGAATCCCTTAGAGATGATATGGGATAATTACGAAAAATACCGCAACGCGCCCCACTCGGCTTTTGCCCGCAAGGGGGACGTATCGGCGAGCGGACTTACGCTCGCGCAGCCCGTCGAAAGCTTTCAGGCGAACGGGAAATGGTACGAGTTCGACGGCAAGGCTTACTCCGATTACAACAGGCTCGTGGAAGCCATAAAGATCTATAAAAAGAAGATCTTCGACGAGGTATACGAGGACTTGAACGACCTCGTTTCCGTATTGATACCCGTCGAGAACGAAAAGGATCCCATGTGGGAGAAGGGTGCGCGGAGCATTACGCTCGCCACCCTGCTCGCCATGCTCGAGGACAGCGCGGACGAAAAGCTGGGCATGACGAAGGAGAAATTCAACTTTTTCAATATGACAAAGATTTTGCAGAATTCCTCCAAGGACTATCTCGAACTCAGGAACTATTTTGCAGGTCGCAGCATCCTGTCCAAGGCGTATTCGCTGTCCAAGCAGGTGTGCGACGCCGCCGAACAGACGAGAGCGTCGTATATGTCCATCGTGTACGAAAAGCTGACGATGTTTAACGACGCGGGCATCTGCGCGCTCACGTCGGCGTCGGATTTTTCCAGCGAACAGCTTGCTAAAAAGCCGACCGCTCTGTTTTTGAAAATTCCCGATGAAAAGGATACTCGACACAATCTTGCCGCGATCTTTATCTTGAATATTTATAAAACGCTCATCAAGGTGGCGAGCGCTACGGAAGAGCTGACGCTGCCGCGAAACGTATACTTTATTATGGACGAATTCGGAAATATGCCGAAGATCGAAAAGTTCGATAAGTTTATTACCGTCGGCAGAAGCAGAAAGATATGGTTCACCATGATCGTGCAGTCGTATGCGCAGCTCAACAACGTATACGGCGAAACGGTTGCCGATATCGTCAAGGGCAACTGCGGCATCAAGATGTTCATCGGCAGTAACGATATGAACACTTGTAAAGAGTACAGCGAGCTGTGCGGAAATATAACGGTCGTTACGAGCTCCACGAGCGGTTCGTTGAGCGGGACGGATATCAATCTATCCAACCAAACGCAGGTTCGTCCCCTTATCTATCCCAGCGAATTGCAACGGCTGAATCACCCCGGCGATATCGGACACTCGATCATCGTCACGTTCGGCAATTATCCGTTAAAGACGTATTTTTCCCCCAGCTTTAAGGTGCCTTTCTATCACACGGGCAAAATGGATACTTCCGAGCTTACCGAACGCTTCTTTGACGAAAACACTATCGTTTATAAGGTGAGCGATCGCAATCGTCTCGTCCTCGGCGAGGCGGCAAAAGAAGACGAAAAGCCCAAGGCGGAGCCTGCGCGCAAGGAAGAACAGGGAAAAGAGCAGGTAAAAGCGGAGACGAAGTCGGAAGAAAAGGCAGCGGCAACCGTCGATCGGGCGGAAGCATCCGTATCGAAGGAGGCGGAGCCGAACGAGCTTGAAAGATTGTCCGCGCTCTGGATCAGTTACAAAAAGAAACGTCCCGACTCGACGCTCGACGAGTTTTTCAAGGAAATGGGTAGGGAAGAACAGGAGGAAACGGAATGAAATCAACAAGACGGAAAATAATGCAGCGGTTTTCCATCGCGCTCGCGGCGCTATGCTTGTTCGTCGCCGCGTTGTGCGGAGGGACTCTTTCCGTATTCGGCGATGCGGGTAATCGTTTGCTGTCCGCGTCCGCCGACGGGGCCGGGGAAGCAGATGAGCGGCCCGTCGCGTCCATCGTAGGGAAAAATGTGAATGAGACGGACGGCGTCGCCTATCCATCCGCCGACGGGTATGTATATTTTACGATCTCGTTGGATAAGGCGCCTGCGGAAAACGTTCGCGTGTATTATCATACGAGAAATATGACCGCGATCGCAGAGGAGGGCGATTACGACGCCGTAAACGATTCCGTGGTCTTGACGCCCGACTCGTATGCAAAGTCCCTTGCCGTAAAGGTCTACGCCACGGGCTATCTGGTGAAAGGTACGATAAGAGACTCGTATAATAGCTTCGGTGGGCAATCGACGCGGTATATC
>CAMFEK010000026.1 GCA_945949395.1 uncultured Clostridia bacterium | reverse complement strand
GTCCTGATTCTCATCTATCTTGCGCTCGTCTCCTCCGTCGCGTATACGCTTTGGGGCGTGCTTTTGCAGTACAATAAGCCTTCTACCATCGCTCTCTTCGGATTTTTGAATCCCGCGTTCGGCATGATCTTATCTGCGTGGTGGCTAAACGAGGAGGCGAACGTTCTGCTGTGCCTGATCGCCCTTTCGTTTATCGCTCTGGGAATATGGATCGTCAACCGATACGGCGAACGACCGCTTTTCGGTAAAAACGGGGAGTGACCCCGTTTTTCTTTGACAGAAGGGCGATCTTTCGGTATAATAGAGGGGAAAACAGTTCCGCAAAGGGGAACGGAAGGGGATATTGTCGCTATGCACGTTATTATCGTCGGTGCCGGAAGAACCGGAAAGAGCCTTATTAAAAAATTGTCGGAGGAGAAGCATACCATCGTCGCCGTGGACGTGAGCGATTCGAGGCTTGCCGATCTGATGGCGGAATACGATATTCAATGCGTCACGGGCAACGGCTGTGACGGCGAAACGCTGGAGGAAGCGGGCGTCCGCACGACCGATCTCTTGATCGCCGTGACCGACAGCGACGAGATGAACGTTCTCACTTGTATTCTGGCGGGGACATACGGGGTGGATAACGTCATCGCGCACGTCCGCGATCCCAAATACTACGCGCAGTTCAACGCCGTGAAGGAAAAGCTCGGCATCACGCAGCTCGTCAATCCGGAATCCACGCTCGCGTTCGAGATCTCTAATTTGCTGACCTATCCCACGGCTCTGCGCGTGAGCGCCTTTGCCAAGGGCAAGTTGCAGATCGCGGAGATGTCCGTTTCCCGCGAAAACCGCCTTTGCGGGCATACGCTGATGGACTTAAAAACGGAGAGCAAAAATTCCTTCCTTATCGTCACCATCGAACGGGACGGGAAGCTGTTTATTCCCAACGGCTCCACCGTGATTCAAAAGGGCGACGTCGTTTCCGTCTGCGCGCGGCGCTCCGAGATGAGAGAGGTCTTATCCTACCTCGGTTTCGGCTTTAAGAAAGTGCGCTCCGTCATGATTTTGGGCAGCGAAAACGACGTGTACTATCTGGCGGACAGCCTGTCGCAGTCGGGTTTCTCCGTGAAGGTCATGGGCAGAAACTATCAAAAGCTCCGCGAAATGAAGGAAAAACTCGACAAAGCCAACGTCATCTGCGCCGACTTTACCGATAAGGAAGTGCTCGATCGCGAGGGGCTCGAGCACGCCGACGCGCTCGTCGCCATGTCGACTTACGACGAAAACAATATCGTGGCGTCCATGTACGCCAAGACGAGGGGACTGGAAAAGGTCGTCACCGTCCTGCGGAAGGATTCCTATAACGGAATCATGGACGGCGCGGGCATCGATAAAGTGGTTTCCCCCTACGAGCTGACGGGGCTTGAAATCGCAAAGTGCGTGCGCAGCATCGACGTGCCCAAGGACAGTCAGATTTTGTCCATTCAGCCCCTGTCGGGCGGAAAGGCGGAAGCGCTCCTCTTCAACATCGGGCATAATCCCTCCTTTGTCGGGCGATCCATTCGCTCCCTCAACGAGGATATGAAAAACGGTGTGCTCATCGTCGCCATTTACCGAAACGGCGGCAGCTCCGTAATTCCCGACGGCGATACCGTTTTGGGAGAAAACGACAGCGTTGTCATCGCGTCTATGGGACATACGATCACGCAGCTAAAGGATATTTTACAGGAAAAATCTTTCACGAAACATGAATTATAAGATCGTCGGTTACTATTTGGGACATATTTTAAGGCTGATGACGGCGTTTTTACTTCTGCCGATCATCGTCGCGATATGCTACGGGGAGTTTTCTCTGATTTTGTCCTTTCTCGCCGCCGCCGCCGTCTACTTTGCTCTCGGCTGCGTTCTCATCTCCTTCCACAAGGAAAAGACGAGAAAGCTCGGCAACAAGGAAGCTCTCGTCGTGGTCGGGCTCGCCTGGATCGTCATTTCGCTGATCGGGGCGTTGCCCTTTACGCTGTCGGGCACCATCGCAAGCTATATCGACGCGTTCTTTGAAACGGTTTCCGGTTTCACCACCACGGGCGCGACGATTCTGACGCATATCGACGATCTGCCCCGCAGTATGCTGTTTTGGCGCAGTTTCACGCATTGGTTGGGCGGCATGGGCATCCTCGTGTTCATTCTCGCCATCATGCCGGGCACGGACGGCAGTACCTTCGCCCTCTTCAAGTTCGAATCGCCCGGTCCGCAGGTGGGCAAGCTCACGAGTAAGGTCAGGTGGACGGCGACCATTTTGTATATCATCTACCTTTGCTTTACGCTAACGGAGATACTCATTCTCGCTATTTACGGCGCGTGCAGCGGCAAGATCGACTTTTTCGATTCTCTGCTCATCGGGTTGAGTACGGCGGGCACGGGCGGTTTTGCCCCTTCCGTTCACTCGATCGGAAAATACGACAGCCTGTTCGTCGAGATCGTGGTCATGGCGTTCATGTTCCTCTTCTCCATCAATTTCAATCTGTACTATCTCGTGATCCTTCGCCATTTCAAGGTGGTTTTCGGCAATGAAGAGCTGCGTTTTTACTTAATTTATATCATTTTAGCGATAGTTGCCGTCACGGCGGGGAACGTCGGGTATTTCGGCAGCGTTCTTTCGTCCCTGCGCTATTCCTCGTTTGCCGTTCTCACCATCGTCTCGAGTACGGGCTTTGCCTCGTACGATTTCACGCTCTGGTCCTCCTTCAGTCAGATCATTCTGCTCTGTTGCATGTTTATCGGTTCCATGGCGGGCAGCACGGGGGGCGGATTCAAAATGTCGCGATTCATCATTCTGAACAAGTCTATTCATGCGCATTTTCTGAACGTTCTGCGCCCGAACTCCATTCAGATCGTAAAACTGAACGGGAAGGCGCTCAATAAGGATGAGGTTTCTTCCGTGGAGAAATATTTTGCCGTCTTTGCGGGTATCGTGGCGATCAGCACGCTGTTTTTGGCGCTGAACGGAACGGACCTTTTCACCACGTTCACCTGTACGCTCACCTGTATCAATAATATGGGTCCCGGCTTTACGGCGCTCACGGGACCATCGGGCAGCTTTGCCATTTTCGAATGGTACGAAAAGCTTTGGCTGTCCATCGTGATGCTCATCGGAAGACTGGAAATCTTCCCCGTCCTGCTGCTCTTTTTGCCGCAGACCTGGAAGAAGAATTTTTAATAAAAAGGCATTTATTTTTTCACACGGGGTTGACTTATGCGTCTGCCCCGTGTTATAATTTCTTCGGTCTAAATAAGTCGGGAAACCGATTTTTTAAGGAGAAGATGTTATGGTAAACTTTACCCTTGACAAGAGAAAAAAGGGGATTGACGTCAGCAAGGAACTGTACGGTTTGTTCTTTGAAGATATCAATCAGGCGGCAGACGGCGGCATGAATGCAGAGCTCGTCATCAACAATTCGTTTGAATTCGAGTATTTCAACTACGACGATTTCAACTGCACCATGTCCGTGGACGTGAGAAAGGCAAATCTCATGCACTGGGACATCTACGGGGCGGGTCCCATGCGCGTTCAAAACTGGGGCGGCATTTCCGATCGCAACCCCACTTTCGTCGTCTTAAACGTGGGCGGTCAGTACCACATGGAAAACCCCGGCTATCGCACGATCGGTCCCTACGACCGTTTCGGTATGCCGATCGATAAGGGCGAGACGTATCATTTCTCCATGTTCGTAAAGCACATGGGGTATTGCGGCAACGTGAAGGTCTGGTTGAAGAGCGCCACGTCGGCGATCTCCTCCGTGGGAGAAATGCTGGTGGAAGGCGTCGGCGATAACTGGGAAAAGATCTCCTGCGATATCGTGGCGAACGAGACGGAAATGGCGAGACTCGTCATCGAATTTAACGGAAACGGCAGCATCGGCGTGGATATGGTCTCCTTGCTACCCTCCGATACCTGGGGCGATCCCGACGTTTACCGCTACGGCAAATTCAACAAAAAGATGGTGGAAGTGTTAAAGGATTGCCATCCTTCCTTCTTCCGTTTCCCCGGCGGCTGCGTGGTGGAAGGGGACGTGGACTTCGAGCATCAGTACCGTTGGCGCAACACCGTGGGACCTTTGGAAAACAGAAAGCAGATCTGCAACGTATGGCATTACATGCAGTCGTATGCGATCGGTTTCTATGAATATTTCTGTCTCTGCGAAGATCTGAACATGGCTCCTCTGCCCGTGCTCCATTGCGGCGTCATCTGTCAGATCCGTATGGGCGAGCAGAGAAAGACGGCATATCAGCGCATCGTGCCCGGCACGACGCAGTTCCGCATCGAAGTCATCGACAACGTGGCGCACCTTCTCTTCTTCGCGTTGGGCGATCCAAACAGCGAGGACCCCAACGAAGCGTATTGGGCAAAGGTGCGTGCGGATATGGGACATCCCGCTCCCTTTGCCTTAAAGTACGTCGGGATCGGCAACGAAAACTGGGGCTACGAGTATTTCGACAATTTCCAGTCCTGCCTTTTGGGTCTGCGCGCGTATAAATACAAGGGAAAACAGCAGGATCTTTTGAAGATCTTCAACATCACCGTAGTCACCACGGCGGGCGTGGATATTCGTCCGCAGGATACCAACCCTTCCTGGTTTGAGATCAACAGAAAGTACCGCGATATGATCGTGGACGAGCACGTATACAACTCCTATCAGTGGTTTATCGATAACACCAAGCGCTACGATTGGTACGACAGAAGCGGCGCCAAGGTATTCATGGGGGAATACTCCATGCACACCGAGTCGGACGGCAGAGGTCGTCTCAACGGCGAAAACAACTTAAAGGCGGCTCTCGCCGAAGCGGCTTTCTTGACGGGCTGCGAGAGAAACTCCGACGTCGTGAAGATGACCTGCTACGCGCCGCTTTGGGCGTCTACCTCCAACTATCGATGGACGCCGAACATGATTTGGTTCAACGCGCGCGATATCATGCGCACGCCCAGCTATTTCGTTCAGCAGATGTATGCGGCGAACGTGGGAGATTACACGCTCACGGACGTTGCGCCCGTCAACGACGACAACGCGGGCGGCATTCTCATCGGCGGACACAGAACGGCGAGCTCGGTTTCCGAAGTGCGGGTGAGAGATATCGCAACCGGCGAGATCCTCTATTGCCATAACTTCAAATTCGGGCTGGGCGGCTGGAAGGCGTACCCCAACAGCACGGGCATTCGCCTGGAAAACGGAGAATTGCTCATTCCCGCCAACAACGCGTTCAACGGCGTCTACTTCGACGATATCAAGTTCTCTAACTGCGAGGTGGAAGTGGACTTCAAGCGCTTAGGCGGAGAGCAGAGCTTTATCGTGGGCGTGGGCGTGGAAAACGTCCGCAACGCAGGCACGGTGGACAACGCCGGATTCTCCCTCTCCTGTCAGTACGGTAAAAATCACAAGGGCTACGACGTATCCTTCGATAAGCGCGTGGACTTCATGCGTACCGTATGCGAGATGATGGGCAAGGATAAATTCCTCGGTTACGATCCCGACGGCAACACCATGAAGCTCGTGTATACGACCAAGACGCTGACGGGTTACATCAAGAAGAGCGGGGAATGGCACGAAATTCTCTTCAAGAACGTGTGGAAGGTAAACGAACGCATCTTTAATTCCGCAACGGTCGGAAACGACGGCAAGATCTATCTGAAGGTCGTCAACGTTTCCGGTAAAGCGGAGACGGCGAACGTGCAATTAAAGAACTTTGAACAGAAAAACAAGGTTATCGTCACCATGTTGCACGACGACGATCCCAACGTCGTCAACGAGATCTATCCCAAGTTCGGCATGGCGGAACACGTCCTTCCTACGCAGGATTCCTTCGAGTTGAAGGGGGATTCTTTCTCCTATGAAATTCCCGACAACAGCGTTTGCGTGTTCGTCTTGGAATAACGGGGGCAGTATGAAAAAGTTCGATTCCGAGCGCTACGCTGCGCTGTTCCAACGCGACCGTTCCATTCAGCGCGTCGGCGGTATCCTTACCGTGATTCCCATGCTCCTGCTCGTAGTTGCCGTATTCCTGGCGCAGACGGGTACGGAGGGAGAGGGAATCTTCGAGGGGAATCATCTGATCGCATTCATTATCATCGTCGGCGTCGCCCTCTTTGAAATTGGCTTTTGGATCTATTTTCTCGTCGTGCACGGAAAGGTGCAGCGCGTACTTTTGGGGCGGGAAACGGAATATCTCACCGAAAAGGCGGAACTTCCCTTTCAATGGAAGGAGAACACGGTGCTCGTGTTTTCGCACAGAAACGCAAAGAGCTTTAACGTCATCCGCGAGGGGAACAAGAGTGAGGTGCTGAAAATGAACTTTGAGGAGTTTTTCAGCCTCTACGACGGCGACGTCACCTTTTATATCTGCTTTGCCAAATCGCTCTCCTGCTACGTAAAGGAGCGGGAACTTCCCGTAAAGACGCTTTTGCTCAAAGCCGATTATCCCGGCAAGCGCGGCGTAAAGGAAATTTTGCTTGTGCAGGACGGCGTCTTGACGAAAAAAGCCGAAAAGTGGGCAAAAAAATACGCATTGTGACGCAGGCTACCCTGCTTGAAAAAATCTTCGGAATCCCGAAGATTTTTTTTGTTGAAAGGGTTGACAATTTGAGAAAGATATGTTAATATAATGATATCAAACTGATATCAAAAAGATAAGGAGTAAAAAATTATGGAAAGATTAGCAAACAAAATCGAAGAAAAAATCGTCACGCCGAGATCCGGCTGGGGAATGCTCGCATTGGAGATCCTTCTCCTTGCGGCCGCAATCGCCTTTATCGTGTTGGGCGCGACGGGGATTCTGCCCGAATTTGTGTGCGCGTTCAGTATTCCCTTATTGCTCGTGGCGGTATTCTTCTTTGCGGGCTTTAAGGTGCTCGCCCCCAACGAGGCGTACGTATTCACCCTGTTCGGCAAATATTACGGCACGGTGAGAGAGGCGGGATTCTATTTCGTGAATCCCTTTGTCACCGCAATGCCCGGCGGAAAGACGGAAGGCGTTACCGTCAACGCCAAGACGGGGGAACCGACGACGAGTGTTAAAATCGTAAAAAAGGTTTCCTTGAAGGAACGCACCTTAAACAACGACAAGCAGAAGGTAAACGATTTGGAGGGCAATCCCATCGAGATCGGCGTCATGGTCATCTGGAAGGTAGAAAACGCGGCGAAGGCGGTGTTCAACGTGGAAGATTTTGAACTGTTCGTCTCCACGCAATGCGACAGCGCGATCCGCGAGATCGCCCGTCAGTACCCCTACGATATCTCCGAAAACGGGGAGGAAAAGTCCCTGCGCGGCTCCTCTCAGGAAATCGCGGATATGTTGCAGCAGGAGCTGCAAAACCGCGTGGAGGGAGCGGGTCTCAACGTGATCGACGCGAGAATCACCAACCTCGCCTACGCGCCCGAAATCGCCGCCGCCATGCTCCAACGTCAGCAGGCAGCCGCCATCATCGCGGCGCGGCAGAAGATCGTGGACGGCGCGGTCAGCATGGTCGAAATGGCGCTCAATAAGTTGTCGGAAAACAATATCGTGGAACTCGACGACGAGAGAAAGGCGCAGATGGTCAGCAATCTTTTGGTCGTGCTCTGCGGCAACAAGGACGCGCAACCCATCGTAAACAGCGGAAGTCTGTATTGATATGCAAGACAAAAATGAAAAGAAACAAGTGCCATTGCGGCTATCCAAAAAATTATTCGACGAGCTTTCGGCTTGGGCGGAGGACGATTTTCGGTCTTTGAACGGACAAATCGAATATCTGTTGAATCAGGCGGTCATCAAACGTAAAAAAACAAGAGAGGATAAAGAAGAATGTTGACGTTAAATCATGTCAGTAAAACGTATTTGAAGTCGGGGAAAAAGGCGGTTGACGATATCTGCCTCACCATCGAGGACGGGGATATTTACGGATTTATCGGTCCCAACGGCGCAGGGAAATCCACGACGATCAAGAGCATCGTAGGGATTCATTCTTTTGAAGGGGAGATTACGCTCAACGGGCTGTCTCTCGCAGACGACGAGATCTCCTTCAAAAAGCAGATCGCGTACGTTCCCGATAATCCCGATCTTTACGAACATCTTTCGGGGATCGGCTATATCGATTTCGTGTGCAGCGTATACGGCGTCGGCGCGGAAAAGAACGAAAGGATCCACCGCTACGCCGCCATGTTCGGCATAGAGGATAAGTTGGGGGATCCCATCAAGACGTATTCCCACGGCATGAAACAGAAGGTCGCTCTCATCGCGGCGCTATGCCACGAGCCGAAACTCATGGTGCTCGACGAGCCCTTCGTCGGCTTGGACCCCAAGGCGGCGCACGATCTGAAGGAAGTCATGAAGAACCTGTGCGCGGAGGGGAAATCCATTTTCTTCTCCTCGCACGTCCTCGAAGTGGTGGAAAAGCTGTGCAATAAGGTCGCTATCATCAAGGACGGCAAGATCGTGGCGAGCGGCAGGACGGAAGAGATCGCAGGCGATTCCCTTGAAGAAAAATTTTTGGAGTTATTCCATGAATAAGACGCTATTGCTCGTAAAGACCTCTCTTCGGGAATCTCTCGACACGAGGCGACTAAAAGATAATAAAAAGAAGGTCATGTCCTTCGGTGTATTCGTGGGGCTCATGGGGATCTTATTCCTCGCGATCGCCACGCTGTATTCCGTCATTTACGCGTTTCTCTTTCAGCAGATAGGCGTCGATCTCATTTACGAGATCGCCGTGATGGGCGGCATTGCGAGCATGCTCATCCTCACCACTTCCGTTCCGCGGGCGAAGGGAATCTTTATTTCCAAGGATTACGAAATGCTCCGCGCGATGCCTTTCACGCGGGAACAGATCGTCGCATCCAAGCTCATTTCCATGTATTTGGTGGAACTTCTGTATGCGGCAATCATCATGATTCCCTGCTGTATCGTCTGCTCGATCATAGGAAACAACCCGATTTATGCGATCTTGATGATACCCGTCACCCTGTTGCTCCCCGGTCTCCCTGTCGTGATCGGTTGCCTTCTGGGGCTGTTCGTGGCGCTCGTCGCGGATAGGAGCAAGTTCGGAAACGTGATATCCATTCTCTTTTATGCGGCTTTTTTCGTTGTCGTGATGCTCTTTTCCTATTCGATGAACGGTATGGAGGGGGGAGATGTGGGAGGGCTCCTCGCGCTTACCTATCTGAATCCCACCCTTCTGCTCGTGGTAAAGGGGGTGGAGGACAACTTCCTTTGGTTTATCGCCTATGTGGCGGTCAATCTCATCGCGCTCGCTATCTCTACGTGGATCCTCGCGGGACTCTTCGACAATGTTTACGCCGTGGTCAGCTCTGCCAAGGGTGGAACGAAGTACAAGGCGAAGGCGTTAAAGCAAAAGGGAATGTTTTCTACGCTCTTCAAGAACGAAGCCAAGCGTTACTTTTCTTCCAAGCTGTATTGCATCAATACCATGAGCTCGGGGATTTGCGCTGTATTGCTTTCCGTGATGGTACCTTTCAGCCTTCGCTCCGTATTCGAATCCGATCCCGAATTTATGGCGATCCTTCCCGATTATATGTATCTGGGAGCCCTGCTCATCCAGTTCGGCATCGGGATCGCGACACCCGCGAGTATTTCCATCTCCATGGAGGGGAATACCTTCTGGCTCACCAAGACGCTCCCGATCGACAGGAAAAAACTCGTGAAGGCGAAGATATGGTTTTCCGTGCTCGTGCTCGGCGTCTTTTCGCTGATCGCGTCCGTCGTGCTGGTTGTAACGATGAAGGCGTCCCTGCTTTCGGCGATCGCTCTCATCCTCGCGCCGCTCTTTTTCGTGCTCGGCGCAAGCTCGTTAGGGCTCCTCTTAAACGCGTCCTTCTATAAATTAAGATGGAAGAACGAGGCGGAGGTCGTCAAAAATTCCGCGTCCGTCATCGTCTCCATGCTCGCCGATTTCGGCATTACCATCCTGATGATAGGCGTCGGCGTGGCGAGCGCCTTCCTGCCGCAACCCTTCGGGGCGATCCTCTTGACGGCGACGTGCGCGCTCTTCGGCTTTGTCTTGTACGCGATCACGGTTTCCGTCGCCGACGATAAGATCGGAAAGATAGAAGATTTTTAACAAAAGAGGTTTGGCAACGGTTTTTCGTTTGCCAAGCGCGACCAAATATGTTATAATACTCCCGAAATAAGTATTCGGGAGTATTTTCGGTTATGTTACAGGTCAATAACGTCAGCTTGCAATTCGGTGGAAAAAAGCTGTTCGAAGAAGTGAATTTGAAATTTACCAAAGGGAACTGCTACGGCATCATCGGCGCGAACGGCGCGGGCAAATCCACCTTCTTGAAGGTGCTTTCCGGCGAGATCGAGCCCAACAAGGGGGACGTTTCCCTCGATAAGAACGAGCGTATGTCCGTTCTGCAGCAGAACCACAACGCATTCGACTTTGAAACGGTCATTCGTACCGTCATGAGAGGATATAAACGGCTCGTCGAGATCATGGACGAGAAAGACGCCCTCTACATGAAACCGGACTTCTCGGAAGAGGACGGCGAGCGGGCGGCAAATCTGGAGGCGGAGTTTGCCGAAATGAACGGCTACGACGCCGAGACGGAGGCGCAACAGCTCCTGATGGAGCTGGATATCCCCATGAATCTTCACGAAAGGACGATGGCGGAGTTGGACGGTAAACAGAAGGTGCGCGTTCTCCTCGCGCAGGCGCTCTTCGGCAATCCGGACGTACTGCTTTTGGACGAGCCGACGAACGACCTCGATATCAAGACGGTGCGTTGGCTGGAAAACAAGCTGATGGACTTTGAAAACACCATCATCATCGTTTCGCATAACCGTCACTTCCTCAATAAGGTATGCACGAACATCTGCGACGTGGACTACGGCAAGATCAATATGTACGTCGGCAACTACGATTTCTGGTATCAGACGAGTCAGCTGCTTGCCCGTCAGCAGAAGGAACAGAATAAAAAGGCGGAACAGCGCGCCAAGGAATTACAGGACTTTATCGCCCGCTTTGCCGCCAACGCCAGCAAATCCAAGCAGGCAACTTCGAGAAAGAAGGAGCTCGAGAGGCTCACCATCAACGACTTTAAGCCCTCCCTCCGCAAATATCCCTTTGTGGATTTCAAGTTCGATCGCGATATCGGCAACGATATCCTGTTCGTGGAAGGGCTCACCAAGGAAGGATATTTTCAAAACCTTTCCTTCACCGTTCAAAAGGACGAGAAGATCGGCATCGTCTCCGACAAGAGCACCACGACGACCATGCTCTACGATATCCTGACGGGAAAAGCGGAACCCGACGCGGGTACCGTTCGTTGGGGCAAGACGATCAACGCTTCCTATTTCCCCACGAACAACTCCGAGTATTTCGACGGCTGCGATCTCACCTTGGTGGAATGGCTTTCCCAGTTCAGCAAGGATCACTATGAAGAATATCTCCGCGGCTGGCTCGGCAGAATGCTCTTCTCGGGAGAAGAGGCGTTAAAGCACGCAAAGGTCTTGTCGGGCGGCGAAAAGGTGCGTTGTATGCTCGCCAAGATGATGCTCGAGGGCGGAAACTTCCTCATCATGGACGAACCCACCAACCATCTCGACCTCGAATCCATCACCTCTCTCAACAACGGGCTCACCGCCTTCAAGGGTTGTATGCTTTTGACTTCCCACGACCAGGAGCTCATGAACACCGTTTGCAACCGTATCATTCAGATCGACGAAACGGGAAAGACGTTCGACAAGAACGTGAATTACGACGAATACCTCGACATCGTCGAAGGTCAGGGAAAATAATCCTATCGATAAATAAAATCGCTCGAAAGTTATCTTTCGGGCGAATTTTTTTGACGAATGTGAACGCCAAAGGCGAAAACCTGTGGTAAAATAGAGTTGTCCGAAGCGATTTCATGTGAAAAAAAGGAGAAAAAGAGGAAATGTGAAGTGGAACAAGCGATTTGGAGTTTTATTTTCAGTCTCGTCAGTTCGGCGCTATCGGCGTTGATCGGCAGCGTCGTGGCGAGCAGAAAGGGGAGAAAGGCGGCGCGGGAGAAGGAGGAGGAAAGGCGCAAGGAGTGGGAAAAGGCGCTTATGCTCTTACTGCGTTCCGATCTCATTCGTCTGCACGACGGATACGTGAAAAAGGGGTATTGTCCGACGGCGATAAAGTTTTCCGTTCGCGAGGAGTACGAGGGCTATCATGCGCTCGGCGGCAACGGCGTCGTGACAAGGTTGGTGGAGGAGCTGATGGCTCTTCCGAATGAAGAAAAGGAGAAAGAGTAAATGAAAGCAAGTACGATAATTCGGTGCGTGGCGCTCGTGGCGGTTTTGATCAACCAGGCGCTCGCCATTTGGGGCAAGGAACTTCCCTTTACGGGAGACGAGATCTATCAGACGGTGTCTCTCATTTTGACGGTAGGGGTTTCTTTTTGGTCGGCGTGGAAAAATAACGATTTTACGTCTTTTGCCGTCCTTTCGGGTAAGATTCTCGACCTGTTACGATCGGGAACGCTCACGAAAGAAGAGGTGGAAGGCTTGATCGAAGAAAAAAAGGGGTCGTAAATTTATCGTTTGGGGTTGAAATTCGGGCGGTATCGTGTTACAATGAAAAAAAAGGAGTAAATTCAAATGCAATATACCGTTTTTCCCGTGATCGATAAAAGAGTTTCCCGTATCTTCTACGGGACGAGTTCCGCCCCCTTCCTGCAAGGAAAGGATTGCGATAAATTGCTCGACGCCGTCTTTGAGGCGGGCATCAATACCCTCGACACGGCGCGCAAATACGGGCAATCCGAAAAGGTCATCGGCAACTGGCTCAAGCGTAGCGGCTTGGATAAGGACGTGGTGATTTTGTCCAAATGCGCGCACCCCGGCTTTTTGAATATCAAGCGCGTCAAGGAAAAATGTATTCGGGAGGATTTGGAAAAGTCCTGCGAATATCTCGGCAGAAACTATATCGATATCTATTTGTTGCACCGAGACGATGAGAGAATCCCCGCGGGCGAGATCGTCGAGTGGATGAACGCCCTGCATCGGGAAGGGCGCATCGGGGCGTTCGGCGGGTCCAACTGGAAGGCGTCGCGCGTGCGCGAAGCCAACGAGTACGCCGAAAGGAACGGCTTGCTCGGTTTTTCCGTTTCCAGTCCCTATTACGGGTTGGGGGATATGATACGCGATCCGTGGCTGAACGGCACTTGTCCGATCACGGGGGATAAGAAACAATCCGACAGAGATTACTATATCCAATCGGGAATCGCCGTAGAGGCGTTCGGTCCGCTCGCAAGCGGGTTCTTTTCGGGGAAACCGCTTAACAAGATCCACGGTTGGGGCAAAACGGCTTTTTACGGAAAGGAAAATATCGAGCGCTTGCGCCGCGCGGAAATCATGGCGAGGGAAAAGGGTTGCTCGGTGGCGCAGCTTTCGCTCGCGTGGCTGTATTCGTCCAAAATGAATATGTTCTCGGCGCTCGCATCCTTAAATCCCGTCAGGATCAAGGAAAATTGCGCGTACGACAGCGTGACTCTCACGCAAGAGGAAAGAATGTATCTCAATTTGGGAAAAGAGGGATAAGAAAAGAGCAGACGAAAGAATCTCGTCTGCTTTTTCTTTTTATCCGATTGACATTACAAGGGAAAAAGAGTATAATTTTCACTGTTCCGTTCCCTACTCGCGTCTCGCCGCGGCGGGCGCGGAATAAAAGAAAATCCGAAATTCTAAACGAATTTCGGATTTGGCAGGGGAAACACGATTCGAACATGCAACCGACGGTTTTGGAGACCGCGACTCTACCGTTGAGCTATTCCCCTAAAGCAAAAACATTATATAATAAAATAAATGCTAAGTCAAGAAAAATCAAGCGATTTTGTTCGTATTTTTTTGTTTTTTTACGATTCGGAGGTCAATATCATGAAAAAAAGTTTTAAGTTGGGCGTGATCGGCGGCGGGTTCATGGCGCACGCGATCATTCGCGGCGCGATTTTGTCGGGCGCCGTCAAGGAAAAAAAGATTATTCTCTCTTCCCTTCACGAAGAGGACTTTGAAAAGTTCGCTGATTTCAAAATCACCACGACGCTCTCGAATCGTGTGGCGGCGGAAAACTGCGAATATTTGCTCCTCGCGGTCAAACCGCAAAACTTCCCCGACCTTGCGGAGGATCTGAAAGGCGTTTTCGTGGAGAAGGTCATCTCCATCATGGCGGCTGTCACGCGTGCGAAAATCAAGGGCGCGCTCGGCGGAAAGTGCAAAGTGTGCCGCGTGATGCCCAACCTTCCCTGTTCCATCGGTTCGGGTATGGTCGCGGGCGACGTCTCCGACTTCGACGCGGACGGCGCCGAGTTCGTCAAAACTCTCTTTAGCGGAATCGGGGAGTTTATGCCGATCAAGGAAGATAAGATAGACGCCGTCACGGGCATTTCCGGCAGCGGTCCCGCCTACGTGTATCTCTTTATTCAATCGCTCGTCGAGGCGGGCGTCAAGAACGGACTGACGCAGGAGCAGGCGATCTCTCTCGCCGTTCAGACGGTGATCGGCGGCGCGGAGATGGTAAAGCGCACGGAGGATAAGACGATCCCCGAGCTCATCTCTTCCGTTTGCAGTAAGGGCGGAACGACCATTCAGGCGATGAACGTCTTTGAAAAGGAAGACTTCAAGGGCACGGTGTGCCGCGCGGTGGACGCCTGCGTGGCGAGGGCGAAGGAGTTATCCAAGTAAATGAAAAAAGTTATTCTGTATACGGACGGCGCCTGTTCGGGAAATCCCGGTCCCGGCGGGTGGGGCGCGGTGCTCATGTGCGGGGATCTGAAAAAGGAGATCTCCGGCGCGGAGGAGAATACGACGAATAACCGCATGGAGATCACCGCCGTCGTGCAGGGACTCTCCATGCTCAAATATCCCTGCGAGGTGGACGTGTATTCCGATTCGGCGTATACCGTGAACGCGTTCTCTCAACACTGGTTGGACGGTTGGAAGAGGAACGGTTGGAAAAAATCGGACGGGAAGGACGTCCTGAACAAGGATCTTTGGCAAAAGCTGGACGAACTGTGCAAAATTCATAAAGTCTCGTTTATAAAAGTCAAGGGACATGCAGATAATGAATATAATAATAGGTGTGACGCTCTCGCGACGGGCGCCATCAAGAAACTTCGTGGAGAGTGAGGCGTGAAAAAACAAAAAAAGACAATGGTTATCGATATCCTGATCTTCACGGCGTTTGCCTTGACTGGGTCCGTTTTTACTTGTCTCGTTTTGTTTGATATGGATTTTCCCTTCATAGAAAGGGCGAGAACGCTGCTTTTGTGCCTCTTTTTCGTCGCTTGGACGGCGATTTACGTGCTTTCCGTCCTTTCCGTGGCAAAGAGATGGGAAAAGCTGACAAAACTTTTCTACACGGGATACGGGCTTGCGATATTTCTTTTGATAGGAACTTTTATTCTCCTGCAAGTCGGCTTTTTCGACGTCGTGCGGAGCGTGGAGGAGCTAAGGAAAATTATCGAGGAGGCGGGCAGCCTCGCGTGGGTCGCGTTTACGGCTTTACAGTTTTTGCAGGTCGTCTTATTGCCTATTCCCGGCATGATGTCGACGGCGGTCGGGCTCGCCATGTTCGGTCCCGTCAAATGTCTGATTTTAAGTTTGATCGGCATCGAGCTCGGCTCTTTGGTCGCGTTTTGGATCGGCAGAAAGTTCGGTTATAAAGCCGTTTCCTGGCTGGCGGGCAAGGAGGAGCTCGATTCCTGGATGAAAAGACTCAAGGGGAAGGACAGTTTGTTCCTCACGATGGCGTTCCTGTTTCCCTTTTTTCCCGACGATATCCTCTGTTTCGTGGCGGGGCTCTCGAGTATGAGCTTTTCTTATTTTTTGGGAATGTCCCTCGTCACGCGCACGATTTCCATAGCCGCGACCTGCTACTCCTTCGATCTGATTCCCTTCAACACTTGGTGGGGGCTTTTGATCTGGGGCGTGATTTTGGCGTTGATCGTCTTGGCGTTTGTTTTCGTGTATCGCAATATGGACGCCATTTTAGAAAAAATCGGAAAAAAGCGCAAATAAGATGAGTATTATGCAACGGTAATGTGGTACTGAACGCCAAAAGTCATTTTGCAATCGACTGCAAACGGTTGCGAGAAAAAAGGTCGTCACCAAACAAGGCAATAAATATAAGTATTGATTATATATAGTATAAAAATCACGAAAGAAATAAATTTGAAATTTTCTATTGACAAGATAAAAATAGTGTGATATGATAATCTCAATAATAAACCTGTGACGCAGAGTAGTAGGTTAAAGAGAAGTTTTCAGAGAGCTTTCGGTCGGTGTGAGAAAGCAGCGGACTTTAAGTGAATGGACTGCGGAGGGCAAAGGCGAAAGGCTTAAGTAGCTTTTGACGGGATCTCCCGTTACAGAGAGAGGATATGATAGTATCCGAAAAGAGGTAATATCGAAAGATATTATAAAATTGGGTGGCAACACGGTAGCATTCGTCCCAGCGAGTGTTATCCGTGTTTTTTGTTTCTCGGGAAAAACAAAAAAGGCTTTCCATAACTATCGACTATACTGATATATTATAGGAGATTTTCATTATGAACAAGTTTTTCAAAGCAGCATCCATCGTTTTATCCGCAGCGGTTCTTTCCGCATCCGTATCCGCTCTCGCATCCTGCGGGAACGATAAACCCATTATCGGCATCATGCAGTTCGGTACGCACGAATCCTTAAACAACTGTTATACGGGCATCATGAAGGGCTTGGAGGAGGCGGGCATCACCGCGGACGACTACGATATTCAGCTCGTGAACGATAACTTCGATGGCGATACGGCGGCGAGCCACGCAAAGGCGTTCGTCAATAAGGGTGCCGCGGCGATCGTAGGCATCGCAACGCCTTCCGCCATGCAGGCGGCGAACGCGTCAAACGGAGAGATTCCCGTCGTCTATTGCGCGATCACGGACGATTCCGTCATGAGCAATTATAAAAACGTCTGCGGATCTTCCGACAGACCGAATTACGAGGCTACCCTCGAACTCGTCACTTCCGTGATGGGAAAAGACGACTTGAAGATCGGCGTCATCGCCTCTACGGCAGAGGATTCCGACGCGGTCATGATCAAGGATCTGCAGGCGGCGGCTACCGCTTATGAAGGAATGGTCATCGACGTGAAATCGATCACCGACATTACGACGATCGGCACGCTGACGACTTCCATGATCGAGGCGGACGGCGTGGACTGCTTTTTGAATCTCTTGGATAACACCGTGGTCGGTCAGTTGGACAATATCCTCGCAATCACCGACAAGGCGGGCGTTCCCGTGTTCGGTTCCGAAGTGGAACAGGTGGTAGACGGCTGCGTGGCGGCGTCCTCCATCGACTATATCGAGATCGGTAGAATTGCCGGCGAGATGGCGGCAAAGATCTTAAAAGGGGAATCGACGGCGGAAAAGCTCGGCAGCAAAGTTATTTCCGACCCGACCCCTTACTACGATCCCGCGGCGATCAAGAAGTTTAATCTGAACGTTCCCACTACGCTTGCCGGATTGCTCTCTATAACCGATTACAACAAATAATAGAAAGACGGAACGCATGCGAATATTCGCATGCGTTGCCGTAAAGGATAACGCTATGTCTTTGTTCATCAATACGACGCTCGGCGGTTTGGAGCTCGGTCTCTGTTATGCCATTCTTGCGATCGGTCTCTACATTTCCTATACGATGCTCGATTTCGCCGATCTCGGCGTAGACGGCATCTTCCCGCTCGGCGGCGTCGTCGGTACCATCGTGATGTACCGTTTGGGCGTTCATCCCGTTCTCGCCATTTTCGTGGCGGCTGTCGTCGGAGCGCTTTCGGGCGGGCTGACGGGATTTCTCCACGTGAAGTGTAAAATTTCCGGTCTGCTCTGCGGTATCATCGTCATGACGGGTATGCTTTCCGTAACGCTCGCCCTCACCATGTTGTTATCGGATACGGGCTTTACGGGCGTCATCTTCAATTATCGCGCGCTCGGCATCGAGGGGCTCTTCAACGGGGAATGGATCGATTCGCTCTCCAACCGAAACAAGATGCTCGTCATCATCGGCATTTTATTCGTCGTCGTGCTCGTCGTAAAAGTTCTCGTCGACCTGTTCTTAAAGACCAAGGCGGGATTTATGATTCGCGCGACGGGGGACAACGAGCAAATGGTCGTCTCCTTGGGCAAAGATCCCGGAAGTTACAAGATCATGGGACTCATGATCGCGGACGCGCTCACGGGCGTCGCCGGTTGCTTATATGCGCAGATGATGAATCAATACGACAACAATTGCGGTTCCGGCAAGGTGGTCATCGCGCTCGTCGCCGTCATCATGGGCGTTTCCCTGTTCGGGAATATCCGCTGTATGAAGGGCACGACGATGGTCATTCTCGGCGCTATCGTCTATTCGCTCGCGCTCAACTACTTCACGCTGATCGATACCAACGGAACCTTCTTAAAACTCTTTAACGCCGTATTCTTTGCGCTCGTGCTCATTATCGGCAATAAGCGCAAGGATTTTCATAAGATCGGGTGGAAGGCGTTCAAAAAGCCGAAAAAGGAGAGCGTGAAAAATGGTTGAACTGGAAAGAATCGGAAAGGTATTCAATAAAGGAACGGTAGACGAGACGGATCTGTTCGTCGATTTTTCCCTCACCGTTCGAGACGGGGAATTCGTCTCCGTCGTCGGCTCCAACGGGTCGGGCAAAACGACGATGCTGAACCTCATTGCAGGCAACGTTTCGCCCGATCGCGGCAGAATATTGCTGAATGGCAAGGACGTTACCGCGCAGAAGGAATTCGTTCGCGCCCGCAAGATCGGAAGAGTGTTCCAGGATCCTTCCAAGGGCAGTTCCCCGCACATGACGGTGGCGGAAAATATGGCGCTCGCCGAAAATAAGGGAAAACCCTTTAATCTGACGTATGCCCTCAACAAAAAGAGGGTAGAGTATTATCGGGAAATGCTTCGCCCCATGGGGCTCGGCATCGAGAATAAGATGGGCGTAAAGGTCGGCTCGCTCTCCGGCGGTCAGAGACAGGTTTTGACGCTCTTGATGGCGACCATGACGCCGATCGACGTGCTTTTGCTCGACGAGCATACGGCGGCGCTCGATCCCAAAACGAGCGAGCAGATCATGCAGCTCACGGGAGATATCGTTCGGGAGAAACGCCTCACGACGATCATGGTGACGCACAATCTCCGCTACGCGGTGGAATACGGCGATCGCCTTTTGATGATGGATAAAGGCAAAGCCGTGATTGACAAGTCGGGTGAGGAAAAGGCAAGGCTCAAGGTGGAGGATCTCCTCAAGACCTTTAACGAGATTTCCGTGGAATGCGGCAACTGAAAAAACGCGCAAGCGGCGCGTCCCTAAGGGATTTTTAGAAAAATCGAAAAGATTAACGATTTTTTCGTTGATCTTTTTTTATGGAGAAAATCGAAAAAGCGAAACGGTGTAAAATGTTAAAGACAAAAATAAAAGGATGTCGCACGATACTTCGCAAACGCGGAGCGTAGTGCGTTTTTTTATCCGACGGTATTCGTATAACAGATAGTCGCGAGGCGAATAGCTAAGAGCCGTTACTGTGCATATAATCGTTATTTATACATCAAATAAGAAAAAGTTTTTATAAAAATATATCGTTAGCCATTTGCTTTTTGACGGGTTTTTTGCTATAATGTATTTGGTAGAAATTTGAAATTTGTATCGAAATATTCTTTCTTGGAGGAATTTCATGGATAAAATTCAATTGTTAAGAACAAGAAAGGAAAAACTGACGAAAGCGGGTGAAAAAGTCCGCGATCAGATCAAAGAGCTGATCGACGAGGACAGCTTTGTCGAGCTTTCCGCTTTCAGTTTTTCCAAGAGCGATTTTTACGGAGAGGACGCCGACGGTGAAGGCGTCGTTACCGGATTTGCTACGATCGACTCCTTCCCTTACTATATCGTCGCGCAGAACTGCGACGTGAAAAAAGGCGGGCTCACCAAAGCGAACTGCGATAAAATCGTAAAGACGCTCGATCTCGCCGAAAAGAACGATACGCCTGTGGTGTATCTCTTAAGCTCCACGGGGGTTGCCGTGGGAGAAGGCGTCACCGTGCTCGAAGGCATGGCAAAGCTCCTTCTTCGCGTAACGCAGCTCAAAGGCGTCGTGCCTCAATACGCTATCGTCAACGGCGACGTGTACGGTTCGCTCGCGCTCGTGCCCTCCGCTTGCGATTTCACTTTCTTTTTGAAGAACAGCGTGCTCGCGCTCTCTTCTCCCGTCGTGCTTTCCGCAAAGGCGGGCAAGAATTTGCCCAAGGAAAAGGTGGGCGGCGCAGAGGCTTTATTAAGGGCGCAATGCGTCACTTTCGTAAAGGAATCGCTCTCAGAAGTCAAACAAACCGTTCAAAAACTCAACTCCGTTCTCTCCGGCGCCATGGTTGACGCGGAACTCAACGAGAGCGCTCCCGCTTTGAACGAATGCGTCACCGCGGAAAACATTCTCGCGCTCATTGAGGATGGCGTGGAAATGGGCGCATCTTATGAACCCGACGTCAAGACTGTCGTCGGTCGTATCGGCGGCATTCCCGTCGCCTGCCTCGTCTTTGACGGCGAAGGCGTAACGCTCAACGCGTCCAACATGAAGAAGATTCGCTCCTTTGCGGAATTTGCCTGCCTGTATTCCCTTCCCTTCATCACCTTCGTGAACGCGCTCGGCGTGGAGTCGAGTATGGACGCAAACAACAGCACCGTCATGAAAGAGGTCGCCGAATATCTCGCCATGCTCGACGCCATGGACAACGCCAAGATCGCCGTCGTTTACAAAAAGGCGATCGGTTTGGGATACTCCCTGTTTGCGGCAAAGAGCATGGGATTCGACTATACCGTGGCGTTTGCCGATTCCAAGATCGCGCTTTTCGATTCCGTTCAGGGCGCGCTCATCGAATTCGGAAAGAATGACGAGGCGCTCGCCGCTCGATATGCCGATGAAAATTCCGACCCCGTGAACGCGGCGAAGGACGGCTATATCGACGACGTGATCGAGCCGCAGTTCGTCAAGCAGTATCTGATCGCATCCCTTCAGATGCTCGTAAAATAAAAAAGGCGGTTAAGAAGTTATGTTGAATATTCTTGCTCAGTCCATGCAAGGGGACGGCGCACAGCTTGCTACGGCGGCGATCGAAGCGCTTATCGGCTTTCTCATCGTCATCGCGGGCATCGCTCTTCTCATCTTTATCATTTGGCTCGCCGGCTTTTTGATCAAGAACTTCGAGGGAAAAAAGAAGTCCAAGAAGGCGGCGAAGAAGATCGCTCCCGTGATAAAGAGCGCCCCGACAGAACCCGCCAAAAAGAGCGCTCCCATCGAGGAAGAAGTTCCCGACCAAGTGAAAGCGGCAATCATTGCGGCGATCATGGCTTATTACAGCGCAGAAAAACCTAAAGCTGAATTTACAGTAAAAAGAATCAAGAGAATATAAGGAGATCAAAAATATATGCGTAATTTTGTTGTTACAATCGACGGTAAAAGTTATCAGGTCGGCGTAGAGGAAGTGGGTAGCACTTCTTCTGCTCCCGTCGTATCCCAAGTTGCTCCCGCAGCGGTTTCCGCTCCCGCAGCGGCTCCCGCACCCAAGGCGGTAGCAAACGGCGAAAAGGTGCTTTCTCCTTTCCCCGGACTTATCAAATCCATTCTCGTGAGCGAAGGCGCTTCCGTCAAGAAGGATCAGCCCATTCTCGTTCTCGAGGCGATGAAGATGGACAACGACATCACCGCGCCCTGCGACGGAACCGTTTCCTTCCAGGTGGCAAAGGGCAATAACGTGGAATCCGGCGCCGTACTCGCCGTCATCGGTTAAGAGAAAAAAGGAGTGATCCATGACTAACTTACTCTCGTTTTTCACCACGGTGGGGGACGTATTTACGAATCTCTTTTCATCGATGGGGTTTATGAGCGAGGACGCATACTGGGGAAATTACGTAATGATCCTCATTTCCTTCGTGCTCTTCTATCTCGCCATCGTGAAAAAGTTCGAGCCTTTACTGCTTTTGCCCATCGCGTTCGGTATGCTCCTCATCAACATTCCCGGTGCGGAGAAAGTGCTTTGGGGCGTCTATCCGGAAGGCGTTGCGCACGACTACGCCAACGTGGAGGAATCCTCCCGCGGTCTTTTGTGGTACCTTTATTACGGAGTCGATAAAGTAATTTATCCTCCCTTGATCTTCCTCGGGATCGGCGCGATGACGGACTTCGGTCCCTTGATCGCCAACCCCAAGAGCATGCTCATCGGCGCCGCCGCGCAGCTCGGCGTATTCGTCACCTTTGCGGGCGCCGCTCTCGTCGGTTTCTGGACGGGTTATTTCACCCTTCAGGAGGCGGCGGCTATCGGTATGATCGGCGGCGCGGACGGTCCTACGGCTATCTACGTAGCGAAAAAACTCGCCGATAACCTGTTGCCCGCTATCGCGATCGCGGCGTACTCCTACATGGCGCTCATTCCTTCCATTCAAAAGCCTTTAATGCGCCTTTGCACGACGAAGAAGGAAAGAGCCATCAAAATGACGCAGCTGCGCACCGTTTCCAAGACGGAAAAGATACTGTTTCCTATCATTGTAACCGTAGCGGTAGGTATCGTTCTCCCCGACGCGATTCCTCTTTTGGGTATGCTCATGCTCGGAAATCTCTTCAAGGAATCCGGCGTTTGCGACAGACTCTCTACGCAGGCGCAGAACGGTCTCATGAATACGCTCACCATCTTTTTGGGCGTTGCGGTCGGATGCAAAGCGAAGGCGTCTACCTTCCTCGATCCCAGCACGCTCATCATCATCGTTCTCGGCGTCGTTGCCTTCTCGATGGGCACGATCGGCGGTTTGTTGATGGCGAAACTCATGAATAAGCTCTCCGGCGGCAAGATCAATCCCCTCATCGGTTCGGCAGGCGTTTCCGCCGTACCTATGGCGGCTCGCGTGTCGGAGGACGTGGGCAGAGAAACGGATCCGAGCAATCACTTGTTGATGCAGGCTATGGGTCCCAACGTAGCAGGCGTTATCGCCTCGGCTCTCGCCGCGGGCGTACTACTCGCTTGTTTCGGTTAATGAATGGAGGTAAAAATTATTATGGCTGAAATAAAAGCAAAACCCGTGATGATCACGGAAACCATCCTTCGTGACGCGCATCAGTCGCAGGCGGCAACCCGTATGCGCCTCGACGAGATGATCCCCGCGCTCGAACAGCTCGACGATATCGGTTATTATTCCTTGGAGGCTTGGGGCGGCGCTACGTTCGACTCCTGCCTCCGCTATCTGAACGAGGATCCTTGGGAAAGATTGAGAACGTTGAAGTCTTACTTAAAGAAAACTCCTATTCAGATGTTACTCCGCGGTCAGAATTTGCTCGGTTACCGTCATTATTCCGACGACGTGGTGGAAAAGTTCGTGGAAAAATCCATCGAGAACGGCGTGGGCGTCGTGAGAGTATTCGACGCGCTCAACGATCCCCGTAACCTGGAAACTTCCATGAAGGCGATCAAGAAATACGGCGGCGTATGCGAGGCGACCATCTCCTATACGACTTCTCCCTTCCATACCACGGAATATTTCGTAAATCTTGCTAAGACGCTTGAGAGCATGGGCGCCGACAATATCTGTATCAAGGATATGGCGAACCTCTTATTGCCTTTTGAGGCGCAGAAGCTCGTTTCCGAGCTGAAAAAGGCTTTGGACCCCAAGACGAAATTGCACCTGCACACCCACAACACCACGGGCACGGGCGATATGGTAAACCTCATGGCGATCCTTTCGGGCGTGGACATCGTAGATACCGCGCTCTCTCCTTTGGGCAACGGCACGGCGCAGCCCGCGACCGAACCTTTGGTCGCTACCTTGAAGGGCACTCCTTACGATACGGGAATCGACTTAAATAAATTGCTCCCCATCGTCGATCATTTCAAGAAGGTGGAAACGAGACTCAAAAAAGACGGTTTCTTAAAGGAAAAGGTCAAGGGCATCGACGTCAACACCCTTATTTATCAGGTTCCCGGCGGTATGCTCTCCAACTTGATCTCCCAGCTCGAAAAGGCGGGCAAGAGCGACAAGCTCATGGAATGTCTCGCCGAAGTTCCCAACGTAAGAAAGGATTGCGGCTATCCGCCTTTGGTTACCCCCTCTTCGCAGATCGTCGGCACGCAGGCTGTTTTGAACGTGGTCATGGGCGAGCGGTATAAGATGGTTTCCAAAGAGACCAAGGATCTGTTTGCCGGCAAGTACGGTAAACTCCCCGGACCTGTGGATGAAGAGATCGCGAAAAAGGTTCTCGGCGATATGAAGCGTATCGATTACCGTCCCGCGGACGACCTTTCTCCCGAATATGAAAAGTTCAAGGCAGAGCTCGTCGAAAAGGGCTATTTTGAAAAGGAAGAGGACGTTCTTTCCTATGCCGTATTCGAGCAGGTTGCCGAAAACTTCTTCAAGTGGAGAATCGCGCAGAAGCAGGGCGTAGATAAGGATATGGCTGCCGATTCCTCCGGCGTATATCCCGTTTAACAAAAAAAAAGTCCGACTTATCCTATGGGAAACGTCGGACTTTTTGAATGAGAAAGAGACCGATCGTTCGGATTTGGGAGAGAAAAGATATGAAACGTATCATCGTAATAGGAGGCGGCGCCGCCGGTATGATGGCGGCTTACACCGCCGCGGCAAACGGAGCCTCGGTCGTTTTGCTGGAAAAAAACGAAAAGCTCGGCAAAAAAATTTATATCACGGGCAAGGGTAGATGCAACGTGACGAACGATTGCGCGCCGAACGATTTTTTAACCAAGGTCGTCAACGGACAAAAGTTCCTCACGAGCGCCATCTATCATTTCCCTCCCGAAAAGACCAAGGAGTTTTTGACGGAACACGGTCTTAAAATCAAGACGGAGCGGGGAAACAGAGTATTCCCCGAAAGCGATCACGCCAGCGACGTGACGAAAACTTTTGAGCGGGCGTTAAGAGAGGCGGGCGTGGAAATCTTTTTCCGCGAGCAGGCGGAGCGCATCGCAAAGACGGAGGAGGGGTTTACCGTCTCCACGCAAGAAAACGTTTTTTCGGGCGATTGCGTGCTCGTATGCACGGGCGGCATGAGCTATCCCTCTACGGGCAGTACGGGGGACGGATACCGATTCGCCAAGGATTTTTCCCATACGGTCACGGCGCTAAAACCCGGACTCGTCGGGTTGAACGTAAAGGGTAATTTTTATAAAGATTTGCAGGGGCTCACCTTAAAGAACGTCACCCTCTCGGCGGACGTTTGCGGGAAAACGGTCTACGAGGAATTCGGCGAGATGCTCTTCACGCATTTCGGCATTTCGGGACCTATCGTGCTCTCCCTTTCAAGCGTTCTTAACAAGTACGACTTGAGCGGGGTAACGCTGCATCTCGATCTGAAACCCGCCTTGCGCGAAGAACAGCTCGACAAGCGCATTCTGCGCGATTTCGAGCAGTATAAGAACAAACAGCTCGTCAACGCTCTCGTCGATCTGTTGCCCGTAAAGCTCATCGACGTCGTCTTGGCAAAAAGCGGCGTGAGCGGCAAAAAGGCGGTCAACGGCGTGACGAAGGAGGAGAGAGAAAAGCTCTTAAAGACGCTGAAAAATTTTGAGATGAAGGTGTACGGATTCCGCGGCTTCGAGGAAGCCATCATCACTTCGGGCGGCGTCGAGTTAAAGCAGATCAATCCGAAGACGATGGAGAGTAAGCTCTGCAAAGGCTTGTATTTTTGCGGAGAAGTTCTCGATATAGACGCCTGCACGGGCGGCTACAATTTACAGAGCGCCTTTTCTACGGGTTATGCCGCGGGCGTGGCGTGCGCAAAGGAATAAACGAGAGACGGCTTGCGTGAGGCAAGCCGTTTTTTGCGGGAATTACTTGACGAAATACGTTTATTTCGCTATAATGGGAAGGTAAAAAAATTCAGGGAGAATCACCAAATGAAAGCTATCAGAGGGGCAACCACGGTGGAACGCGACGAGAGCGAACTCGTCCGCGAAGCGGTGAGGGAATTGCTCGTTGCCATAAAAGAGAGAAACTGCCTTAAAGAGGAAGATATCGTCGCGATCCTCTTTTCCAACACGCAGGACATTCGCTCCGTATATCCGGCAAAGGCGGCGAGAGAGGCGGGCTTTGCGGGCGCCGCGCTCTTTTCGGCGGCGGAACCCGAAATCGAAGGATCTCTTCGGCTCTGTATCCGCGTCATGATTTTGGCGGAAACGGAAGAAAAGCCCGTTCACGTGTATCTGCGGGAGGCGAAAAAGCTACGCAAGGATCTTTC
>CAMFEK010000025.1 GCA_945949395.1 uncultured Clostridia bacterium | reverse complement strand
AAGTTATGGATCTCTCCTTGGTAGCGCACCTGGCTACGCTCGAGGCGAAAGTTCCCATTCTCCACTTCTTCGACGGTTTCAGAACTTCCCACGAATATTCCAAGATCGACGCTTGGGACGAAAGCAACGATTACGCGGAAGTGAAGGCGATGTTCGACGAGCTCGGCATGCAGAAGTACGTCGACGACTTCAAGGCTCGCTCCTTGAACCCTGAGCATCCCATTCAGAAGGGTACCGCGCAGAACGGCGATACCTACTTCCAGAACAGAGAAACCGCGAACTGCTACTACGACGCAATGCCCGAAATGGTTCAAAAGTACATGGATTACGTTTCCGCAAAGTGCGGCAGAAGCTATCACCTCTTCGATTACGTCGGCGCGCCCGATGCGGAAGAAGTGATCGTCGCTATGGGTTCCGGTTGCGAAACGATCGAAGAAACCATCAATAAGCTCAACGCCGAGGGCAAGAAGTTCGGTTTGATCAAGGTAAGACTGTATAGACCCTTCTCCGCGTCCGCGTTCGTAGCCGCTATCCCCGCATCCTGTAAAAAGCTTGCCGTTCTCGACAGAACGAAAGAGCCCGGCTCTTTGGGCGAACCTTTGTACCTCGACGTTTGCACCTCCCTCCTCGAACTCGGCAGGGGCGGCATCAAGGTCGTAGGCGGCAGATACGGTCTCGGCTCCAAGGAGTTTACCCCTTCCATGGTTCTCTCCATCTACAAGAATATCGAACTTGCCGAACCCAAGAACCACTTCACGGTCGGTATTTACGACGATATCACGAACACCTCTCTCGACTTCTCGGAAAAGTACGACGCCGCTCCCGCAGGATCCACCTCCTGTAAGTTCTACGGTCTCGGCTCCGACGGTACCGTCGGCTCCAACAAGAACACCGTCAAGATCATCGGCGACCATACGGACAAGTACGTTCAGGCATACTTCTTCTACGATTCCAAGAAATCCGGCGGTATCACCGTTTCCCACTTGAGATTCGGCGACAAGCCCATTCAGAGCGAATACCTGATCGACTCCGCCGATTTCATCGCATGCCATAACCCTTCCTACGTGATCCGTTACGACATGGTTTCCGACTTGAAGCAGGGCGGTAAGTTCCTCTTGAACTCCTCCTGGACGACCGTCGAAGCGCTGAACGAAAATCTCCCCGCCAAGATGAAGAACATCCTCGCCAAGAAGAACGCTCAGCTCTACGTGATCGACGCGATCAAGATCGCAGGCGAACTCGGCTTGAGAGGCAAGACCTCCACCATTTTGCAGTCCGCATTCTTCAACATCAATCAGCAGATCATGCCCTATGAGAGCGAAGATCCCAACGATAAGAACACGGCTGTCGCTCTGATGAAGTACATGGCTTACAAGTCCTTCAACAGAAAGGGCGAAGCGATCGTTCAGATGAACTACAACGCGATCGATTCCGCTAAGGCTAACCTCATCAAGATCGACATTCCCGCCGATTGGGCAACGACCACCGAGGGCGCCGAAATGGTACAGCCCGCTAACGACGAATACTTCAAGGACGTCGTATACCCCATCCTCGCGCTCGAAGGCGACAAACTTCCTTCCTCCGCATTCAATGCAGACGGTTCCGTACCTACCGGCACGACCAAGTTCGAAAAAAGAGGCGTTGCCGTTTCCGTACCCGCTTGGAACGTGGACAAGTGTATCCAGTGTAACCAGTGCTCCTTCGTTTGCCCTCACGCTTGTATCCGTCCTTACCTCGTAGCGGACGGCACCGAAGTTCCCGCAAATTTCGTTACGAAAAAGGCTACCGGTATCCCCGGCTACTCCTTCAGAGTACAGGTATCTTCCCTCGACTGTATGGGTTGCGGCGTATGCGCAGACGTATGTCCCGTAAACCAGGGCGCTTTGGCAAAAGCTCTCAAAGAAGCTCCCGCAGGCGCGAAGGTTAAGGTTGATCCCGCTGCCAACGCGCTCAACATGGTTCCCTTCGCATCGATCGAAGCCGTGGAAGCCGCTAACTGGGAATTTGCTCAGACTCTCCCCGACGTTGACGTAAAGAATATCAAGATGGCAGACGTCAAGAAGAGCCAGTTCACACAGCCCTTGTTCGAGTTCTCCGGCGCTTGCGCAGGTTGCGGCGAAACTCCTTACGTTAAGGTTCTCACGCAGCTCTTCGGCGACAGAATGATCATCGCAAACGCGACGGGTTGCTCCTCCATTTACGGCGGTTCCTCCCCTACCTGCCCTTATACCAAAAACAAAGCAGGCAAGGGTCCCGCTTGGGCGAACTCCCTGTTCGAAGACAATGCAGAATTCGGTTTCGGTATGAACCTTGCATACAAAGCAAGAGTTGCAAAACTCGCTGCCGATATGGACGCCGCCATCGCAGAAGGCGTATCCGAAGAGATCAAGGCGGCATTCGAAGAATGGAAAGCCAACAAGGATAACACCGAAGCGAGCGAAGTTGCCGCAGAAAAGATCAAGGCTCTCCTCGCCGACGTGGACGCTACCGGCGCTCTCGCAGAAGTGAAGAAGGCGGAAGATTGCCTCGTTAAGAAATCCTTCTGGATCATCGGCGGCGACGGCTGGGCATACGATATCGACTACGGCGGACTCGATCACGTTCTCGCTTCCGGCGAAAACGTAAACATTCTCGTGCTCGACACCGAAGTTTACTCCAACACCGGCGGTCAGGCTTCCAAGGCTACCAACATCTCCGCGGTTGCTAAATTCGCGGCAGGCGGCAAGAGAGTGAAAAAGAAGGATCTCGGCATGATCGCAGCTACTTACGGCTACGTATACGTTGCACAGTGCGCTATGGGTTCCGATAAGGCACAGCTCATCAAGGCTTTGAAGGAAGCGGAAGCCTACAACGGTCCTTCCCTCATCATCTGCTACGCTCCTTGTATCAACCACGGTATCAACATGACGAAGTCTCAGGCTGAAGAGAAGAACGCCGTTGACTGCGGTTACTGGCAGCTTTACAGATACAATCCCGAACTCGCGGAAAAGGGCGAAAATCCCTTCACGCTCGATTCCAAGGATCCTACCGGCAACTACCAGGCGTTCCTCGCAGGTGAAACCCGTTACGCATCCTTGAGAAAGACCAAGCCCGAACTCGCCGACGAACTCTTCACAAAAGCAGAAGAATCCGCTAAGGCAAGACTCGAAGGCTATAAGAAGATGGCTAACAAGTAAGCTTTCTAAAAAACTCTCCCGACCCTGATCAAGTCGGGAGTAATTTTATACTCTAAACGATAAAACTACCTGTATTCCAAACGGAATACAGGTAGTTTTTTAGGAAAGCTCCAACCGATAACATTTTGATAAAAAGGTTTTGCTCCCGTCCATACGGGAATATTCTCCGTAATGCGAAAAAACAAAACCGCATTTTAGAATGACTTTTTCCGAGGCGATATTCTCCGCCGCGTGTTCGACGACGAAACGGCGGGCATGCAACGCATCATGCGCCCATCCAATCAGCGCTTTCGCCGCCTCCGTCGCAAAGCCCTTGCCCCAGTAGTCGCGATTGAGATTATAGCCGAGATTATACGCTTTGTTTTTTTCCTGATAGCGGACGCTTCCGGCTCCGATCAAAGTTCCGTCTTTCAAGAAAAAACCGAAAACGTGATCGGACGGCGCGAGCGAAACGATCCATTTTTCCACCTGCTTGACGTCGGTATACAGGGAATACTGCATGAAACGGTTCACTTCGGGATCGGACATCCATAAAAAGACGGACGGAGCGTCTACATAAGCGAGCGGTTTTAAGATCAAGCGTTCCGTTTCTATTTTCATCATAGGATAACGACCTTGGTGCCGTAGGGCGGCAACGTCATCTCGCCGACCGTCTTGATATTTTTATCGACGTCGGTCACAAATTTCTTCCATACGACGGTTTTTTCTTGTGCGGAATAATTTAAGGCAAACAGGTAATCGCCTCGGCGTTCCAGCTCCACCGCTTCGGGCGCGGAAACGTATTCGCAGAAGGGTTCGGACAAATGCAGCATATTCAACAGCGCCATCGCGGTATTTTTTGTAAAAGTACTACCGTAATAGTATACTTTGCCCGAATAAAATTGATTTTCAGCGAAACAGACTTCGCCTTTCATACTATCCCCGTCATAGCGGGCGAGCGGCTTTGCCGTGGAGCACTCCAAACTCTCGCGAAATCCCTCGCAATCGATCTTCTGAAATCCGGTATCTGCTTTCACCTTATCCGGATTGACAAAGGTAAATTCTTTCACGGTCACGCCCGTAAGTTCGTTCATGAGTCCGGGCGTGACGCGACCGACGGGGAGTTTCCCGTAAATATCCTTATATCCCGTCCGACAACCGAGCACGAGCGTTCCGCCTCGCTTGACGTATTCCGTGAGCAGGTCTACGCGTTCCTGCGTGAGAATGGCGGCGTGCGGATAGATCAACGCCTGATATCGCAAAAGATCCTCTACCGTCGTTTTCTCTCTCAGATACACGTAGTCGTAGGGAGCGTGAAGAGCCTCGGACGCCTCAAAGATGCCCTGTTGACTGATCGAATCGATCCTGCCGTGCCATACGTCAAGCTCGGCGTCGAAAATATTATCGTAATCGCGCAGGACGGCGTAATCCGCCGCGACGTCCTCGTTCACCACGTCGGAAATACGGTTGAGTCGCTTGGAGAACTGTTTGATCTCCGACAATTTTCTGTTATCGCGATTATCCTGATCGAGAATGCCGTGCCAGTAGATTTCCGTACCCATGGGCGAGGTGCGCCAACGGAAATAGCCGATATAATCCGCGCCGTTCGCCACCGATTGCATACTCCAAAGAGAAATCTGACCGGGTTTGGGCGCAGACGCCTGCATGCCGCAGTTCCAGCCGTTTGCGCCCGTTTGCTGTTCCATGATTCCGAAGTGAGGGCGCACGGAACGGACTTCACGCAGATACCGAACCCATTGCCGATCCTTCATGCCGCCTTCGGGTGCGTCCGCCATATAGGCAAAATTCGGATAAGAATCGTAATGATAGGTATCGAGAATCTCCTCTGCCATCTCGTGATTATCCATATCGCCGAACAATCCGTTGGTGGTAATGAAATGGGTGGGCTTTGCGTATTTTCTCAAAATATCCGCCTGCATTTTTACAAACGAGAGCGTGCTTTGCGACACGAAGCGCTTATACTCCAACAGAAAATGCGGATTCTGCGTATCGCGAATGGTGGTACGGGGAACGAAAATCTGCTTCCAGTCCGTATAAGTCTGATTCCAGAACGTTGTACCGAGCGCCTCGTTCAAAGCCTTCAGAGAGCCGAATTTCCCCTCTAAATAGCTGCGGAAGGCAAGCGTATCGCTCTTAGAATAAAATTCGTTGACCTCGCAATTGAGTTCGTTATCGATCTGCCAACCGACGATACAGGGATGTTTGGCGTACGCCTTCGCGATTTTTTCCACGATGCGGGCGCAGAATTTTCGATAGACGGGAGAATTGTAATTATAGTGCCGCCGCGCCCCGTGGTGCAAGAGAACGCCGTCGATGCGGGCGTTGAGGACTTCGGGATATTTATCGGTGAGCCATGCGGGAGGCGTAGCTGTCGGCGTGCCGAAGATGACCTTCATTTTCATCGCGTCGCAGAGGGATAAAAAATCCTCGAAGAAGGAAAAGTTAAACTTCCCCTCTTGCGGTTCCATCTTCGTCCACGCGAACTCCCCGATGCGAATCGTATGAATGGAAACTTCCGCCATACGGCGCAGATCCTCTTCCCACAACGTTTTATCCCAATGTTCGGGGTAGTAGCAAACGCCAAGTTCCGCTCTTTGATATCTGAATTTTTCTCTCATAAAAAATACCTCGTATTTATTTTATCAAAAATACGGCAAAAAGGCAAGAGAATCGGTTACCTTTGCGATAGAGCATTCACCTTCCGAAAAAAAGATATTACCCGTTCGAAAACGGGTAATATCTTTATCAAATTTAGAGAAAATAAATATGCACGAAAGCTGTAGACGAATTAAAGCATGTTTTCCAGAATGAGTTTATCGGCAACCAAAGCGATGAATTCGGAATTCGTAGGCTTTTCCGTACCGATATAAACTCTCGTCCCGAAAATGGAATTGATCGCGTCGATGCGCCCTCTGTTCCACGCCACTTCGATCGCGTGGCGAATCGCTCTTTCCACCTTACTTGCGCTCGTTTCGAATTTTTCACCGATTTTCGGGTACAATTCCTTCGTCACGTTGTTGATGATGGAAGGTTTCATCACCGTCATCTTGATTCCTTCACGCAAGTAGCTGTAACCTTTGATGTGAGGAGGAATCCCGATCGAGATAAAGATGCTGCTGATCTCCTCATCTAAAGCCCGACGCTTTTCCATCGGTAATTCAACGGGCTTTTGGTTATCTTCGAAACACTCCTTCATGCGGGCGGCAACGCTCTCGGGGTCGAAGGGCTTGACGACGAAATAACTTGCGCCTTTGCTGATCACGCGATTGATCATCGCGTCGTCGGAAAAACCGCTCATCATAATGACTGTGGTGTCAAGCCCGCTCTCCTTTACCTTTTCCAACACGCCGCTTCCGTCGATCCCTCTCAATATGAGAGAGCACAGCAACACGTCAGGGTTAGACTCCTGAATCATACGCCAACCTTCCAAGCCGCTGTCGGAAACCCCGAGGACTTCAAAGTCTTCACTACGTTCAAAATACTCTTTGCATTGGTTCAGATTATCTTGATCGTTGTCAAGAATGATGAGAGAAACTTTTTTCATAAATAAATCTCCTTTTTTGTTTGTCGTGATTGTATTATAACAGATACCATCTCAAATGTAAAGCAAAAATAGGTGATTATTTTACAATATTTTGTATTTTTTTGTCGAATATTGTATTTTATTAAAAAAGCGCGAGAGGTTTTTCTTGAAAATTCGCCTTATTTGGACTGAATGTACTCGTCGATCGACTTTGCGGCAATCTTACCTGCACCCATGGCTTTAATGACCGTAGCGGCGCCGGTAGCGGCGTCTCCTCCGCAATATACGCCGGGAATGGAAGTTTTTCCGGTTGCAGGATCCGTCGTGATCTCGCCGTGAGGCTGCGTATCGAGGTTGGGCGTAGTGGTTTTCAGCAAGGGGTTGGGAGAAGTGCCGAGCGACATGATAACCGCGTCAACGGGCATTTCAAATTCGCTTCCTTCGATCTCAACGGGTCTTCTTCTGCCCTTCGCATCGGGTTCGCCGAGCTGCATACGAATGCACTTCATACCGGCAACGAAACCGTATGCGGGATCTCTGGGATCGGTGACGGGCGTGGGAAGAATCTCGACGGGATTCGTGAGAAGGTCAAAAATGATCCCCTCTTCCTTGGCGTGCTCGATTTCTTCCTTTCTGGCGGGAAGTTCCTCTTCCCCGCGTCTGTATACGATATGCACTTCAGCGCCGAGTCTCTTTGCCGTTCTTGCGGCGTCCATAGCGACGTTACCGCCGCCGACTACGGCAACCACCTTTCCTTTATAGATAGGCGTCGTGGAATCCTCCTTGTACGCTTTCATCAAGTTGGAGCGAGTTAAAAATTCATTGGCGGAGAATACCGTCTTCAAATTCTCGCCGGGAATATTCATGAACTTGGGCAAGCCTGCGCCGGAACCGATGAATACCGCTTCAAAGCCGTGCTCGTCCATGAGTTCCTGAATGGTGATGACTCTACCGATGACCATGTCGGTGAGTACTTCCACGCCCATTGCCTTTAAGTTGTCGACTTCCTTCTGTACGATAGCCTTGGGCAGACGGAATTCGGGAATTCCGTAAACGAGAACGCCGCCGGCAAGATGGAGCGCTTCGAATACCGTCACCTGATAACCGAGTTTAGCCAAGTCGCCCGCACAGGTGAGTCCGGAAGGACCGGAACCGATCACGGCGACTTTATGCCCGTTGGAAGGAACGGGAGTCGCCTGCACGGTAGCGTGTTCGTTGTGATAGTCCGCGACAAATCTTTCCAGACGACCGATGCCGACGGCTTCGCAGCCGGCTTTGATGCCTCTGGTGCACTTGCCTTCGCATTGCGTCTCCTGGGGGCAAACGCGTCCGCATACGGCAGGGAGAGAGGAGGAGAGCGCAATTACCTGATACGCGCCTTCGAAATCGCCTTCCGCTACCTTTGCAATAAATTCGGGAATGGCGATATTGACGGGACAACCCGCTACGCAAGGTTTATTTTTGCAGTTTAAGCATCTCTTCGCTTCATCGATCGCCATTTCTGCGGTATAGCCCAACGTAACTTCTTTGAAATTATGATTTCTGACGTCGGGCTCCTGGGAAGGCATGGGATTCTTCAAGGGATTCATATTGAATTTAGGCATATTACTTTACCTCCTTCTTATAGAGATTGCACGTCTCTTCTCTCGCTTTCTTTTCAAAATCTACGTAAGTTCTGGAACGGAACATCGCCTCGTCGAAATCTACTTCGTGACCGTTGAAATCGGGACCGTCGACGCAAGCGAACTTCATCTTGCCGCCCACCGTCAAACGGCAGCAACCGCACATACCCGTGCCGTCGATCATGATGGGGTTCATGGAAACGACCGTCTTAATGTTATAGGGTTTCGTCGCCAGGCAAACGAACTTCATCATGACGAGAGGACCGATCGCGATGACCTCGTCGAAAGTCTCGCCGTTTTCCAGCATCTCCTTCAAAGGAACGGTAACGTTGCCCTGTCTGCCGTAAGATCCGTCGTCCGTCATCATGATCATTCTCGTGGAAGCCGCCTTGAATTCATCTTCCAGAATGACGATATCCTTGTTACGGAAACCGATGATAGAGGTGACGTCGCAGCCCTGTTCTTTCATCTTTTTCGCAACGGGAAGCGCGATGGCGCAACCTACGCCGCCGCCGACGACGCAGACTTTTTTGAGACCTTGCGTCTCCGTGGGATTCCCCAAGGGACCTACGAAGTCCGCCAAGCTGTCTCCGACTTCCATGTGGTTCAATCTTTCCGTCGTTCCGCCCACCACTTGGAAAATGATGGTGACGATACCCTTTTCCCTGTCGTAGCCGGCAACCGTCAAAGGAATTCTCTCTCCCTCGGCATCCGTTCTTAAAATGATGAACTGACCGGGTTCCGCCTTCTTCGCGACAAACGGCGCGTCAATGTCCATCAAAGTAACGGTTGCATTTAAGGATTCTTTTCTTAAAATCTTAAACATAATACTGCTCCTTCAATAAAGTTCTTATTAAGATACATTTATTATTATACAATTTTATCATCGTTTTGTCAAACGCGCAAGCGCAAATAATCGATAAAAATATACTTTTTCATTTTTTATCATATATTCATTTGCCTTTCCATGTAAAAAGCAATATAATATGGGATAGGTGAAATTTATGTCACAATCAATCACATTTATAAGGAGATATAAAAATGGAATTTGAAGTTTTTGAAATTTTGCTTCCGTTGGCGCTTATTCTCTTCTTATCCAAACTGCTCGGCTTGACCTCGAAAAAGTTTGGTCTCCCTGCCGTTGTCGGTATGCTGGTAGCCGGTATTTTGATCGGTCTTATTCAGTTTATCCCCGGCGTGGAAGAAGGCGCTCCCGGTGTAGGCGGATTTATCTACCACGCATTGTTCTGCGCTGAAGCAAAAGAAATCTATCGTGCTATCGCGAAAATCGGTGTAGTTCTGATCATGTTCTCTGCCGGTCTCGGAACTGACTTAAAACAGATCAAAGCAACAGGACTTGCTTCCATCATCATCACGACACTCGGCGTTATCATTCCTATGGGACTCGGCTTCCTCGTAGCATTCCTCTTTGATGGTCTTACCGACATCGCATTGATGCCAGGTGAAATCGGTCAGGCAGGATTTGACAGCGTTAACATTTTATCCGATCTCTTCTATGGTGCGATCTTAACGGCCACTTCCGTTTCCATCACGGTTGCCACATTGAAGGAACTCGGCAAAGCAAACTCTAAAGTAGGCACCGCCATTATCGCCGCTGCCGTTATCGACGACATCATCGGAATCATCGTTCTTTCCGTACTCACGGGCATGAACCCTAACAAGGATACCTCTGCAGCAGTCGGTTGGTTTAATCCCACTGCCGGCATCGTAGTCGTAAAGATTGTTCTCTTCTTTATCTTTGCCATCGGTCTTGGACTTTTGATTAGAAAGCTCTTCAACTGGCTTGACGCCAAATATCCTCATCAGAGACGAATTGCCATCTTTGCGATCGCCGTAGCATTCTTTTATGCATACGTTGCCGAAAAACTTTTCGGCGTAGCTGAAATCACCGGCGCATACTTGGCAGGCATCATGCTTTGCGGAATGTCCGAAACGCATTATGAAGAAGAAAAAACCGACTCGCTCGGCTATCTCATTTTCACCCCTGTGTTCTTTGCAAACATCGGTATTTCCTCTTTCAGCTTTAATGCTTTCGAAGGCATTTGGATCGCGTTCGGTTTGATTTACGTCGTTGTCGGTCTTTTGGGCAAGTTGCTCGGTTGCGGTGCAGGCGGACTTATCACAAAGTTTAACATGAGCGATTCTATAAAGATCGGTCTTGGAATGATGGTAAGAGCGGAAGTTATTCTCGTTTGCGCTCAAACCGGCGAAAACGCAGGTTTAGTAAGCTCCAACGTAATTACATATGTTTGCCTTATCATTATCATTTCTTCCCTTCTCGCTCCTCTCTTTATTAAAAATCTTTATAAGAAAGATGAAAAACTTACGTCAACTCCTATCGATCAGCAAGTTTGATTTCCTAAACAACGATACGCTATCCGATTTCGGATAGCGTATTTTTTGCTATCTTTAAAATACATCCTTTCGCCTGCACCTATTTTCTTTCGCTTAAAAATCCCTTGATGATCTGTTCTTCCGTGGTTTTACCGATCTCCTTTTAAGCAAAAAAAATTAATCTATCTTGACAAACATACAAAGACGTGCTATATTGAAAAAGGAGGTTTTATATGAAATATCGTAATCTTGGAAAATGGGGATTAAAGGTAAGCGAAGTCGCGCTCGGATCGTGGGTGACCGATCTTGCCGGCACGGACGCGGAGGCGTTAGCCAAAAAGACGGTAAACGCCGCCTTTGACAACGGCGTCAACTTCTTCGACTGCGCGGACGCCTATTCGGGCGGCGCCGCCGAGAGATTCTTCGGAAAGGTACTATCCGAGCACGCAAGAAACGAATTCGTGATTTCCACAAAGGTATTTTTCCCGATGGGACCCGGCGCAAACGATTGGGGACTTTCGAGAAAGCATATCATCGAACAGCTCGACCGCTCCTTGAAGAACCTGAAGGTCGATTATATCGATATGTATTTCTGCCACCGTTTCGATCCCACTACCCCGATCGAAGAGACCATGCAGACGCTCTCCGATATGGTTCAGGCGGGGAAAATCCTCTATTACGGCGTTTCCGAATGGAGCCCCGTGCAGATCACCGAAGCGTTGAGCGTCATCAAAGAGAACCGTCTGCGCCCCATGAACGTATTGCAGCCGCAGTACAATATGATGGATCGCTATATCGAGGACGAAATCATGGGTATCGCGGAAAAGAACGGTCTCGGCATCGTTCCCTTCTCCCCCCTCGCGCAGGGGCTTTTGACGGGAAAATACCGCAAGAATCAGCCGCTTCCCGAAGGGAGCAGAGCGACCTGGCAGGCGGACAGACAGATCAACAATCTGCTCACCGAAAGCAATCTCGACAAAGTAGAAAAGCTGTTGCCCATCGCAGAGGAACTCGGCGTATCCCTCTCCGTACTCGCGCTCGCGTGGATTTTGCGCAAAAAGCAGATATCCTCCGTCATTACCGGCGCAAGCAAACCCGAACAGCTCCTAAACAACGTCAAGGCGAGCGGGCTTACCCTATCGGAAGACGTGATACGGCGCATCGACGAGATCTTGGATTATCACCCCTTCTTCCGCCGCATCGGTTAAAAAACACCCCTTGGAAGTATCTTCCAAGGGGATTTTATTAGCTTAAGAAACCTTTGATGATCTGCTCTTCCGCCTGTTTCTCGGTCAATCCGAGCGTCATGAGCTTAACGAGCTGTTCTCCCGCAATCTTGCCGATCGCCGCCTCGTGAACGAGTTCGGCGTCGATGCTGTTCGCCGTGAGCGCGGGGAGCGCCGTGACGGTGCCGTGATCCATGATGAGCGCGTCGCACTCGCTGTGCCCGTGACAGCGGGTATTTCCGTTGATATTCGCCACAAATTCCTGATGGGAATTTTCGGCGGCAACCGAACGGGATATGAGGTTCACGGAGGAATCCTCTCCGTTTACGTCCACGGAGAAATCCGTTTTGGCAAGTTGCTTGCCGTGCGTATAGATTTTTTCCTTGATGACGAGGGACGCGCCCGCTCCCATCGTCGCCCGCGTTACGCGAGCCGTAGAGTCGATGCCTTTGATCTGCGTCGTCTCCATTTCCATGCTCCCGCCGTCCTCGATATGGATCACCGTCGTGGGGTTCATGACGTTTTCGCCGTTTCCGTCCCCTTCGCCGTAATGCTTTTCCACGTACCGGATCTTTGCGTTCTTCCCAACGTAGAAGGTATGAACGCCGCTGTGCTCGCTGGTCTGTACGCCGCAGTTGTGAATGCCGCAACCGGCGATTATCACCACGTCGGCGCCTTCGCCGATATAGAAATCGTTATAGACGGTTTCCTTTAATCCCGTCTTGCTCAAAATGACGGGAATATGCACGCTTTCGTTTTTCGTACCGGGTTTGATGATGATGTCGATGCCCGACTTCCCCTCTTCCGTTTTGGTTACGATTTGAATATTTTCGGTAGACGCTCTCCCGACGGACTTTCCGTTTTCCCGAATGTTGTAAGCGCCTTCGGGAACGCCATGAAGATCGGCTACCTCGGAGAGTAATTTCTTTTCAATCTCGTCCATACGCTTTCTCCTTAATTCATGTGCGCCTGTAACGTTTTACAAGCGGAAGTTCCCACGATCGAGGGAAGGATCTCTTCTTTGGTTCCCTCCCGATCCACCTTGCCGGCGGAGAGCACGACGATGCGGTCGGCTATATTTAAGATACGCTCCTGATGGGAGATTATGATGATATTTCCCCGAATCGTCTCCCGCATCTTCTCGAATACCTTGATGAGGCTGTTAAAGCTCCAAAGATCGATGCCCGCTTCCGGCTCATCGAAGAGAGAAAGCTTGGTAGAACGGGCGAGGACGGTTGCGATCTCGATGCGCTTGAGTTCGCCGCCCGATAAGGACGCGTTGATCTCGCGGTTGATATAATCCCGCGCGCAAAGTCCGACTTCCGCAAGGTAGGTACATACCTGCGATACGGAAAGCGTCTTTCCCGCCGCGATGGAAATGATATCCTTTACCGTGATGCCCTTAAAGCGAACGGGTTGCTGGAAGGCGAAACTGATTCCCTTTTGCGCGCGTTCGGTGATGGAAAGATCCGTGATATCTTCTCCGTCCAACAAAATCTTACCCGAGGTAGGACGGTAGATGCCCGCAATCACCTTGGCGAGCGTACTTTTACCACCCCCGTTGGGACCTGTAATGACGGAAAATCCCTTATCAAACTTCAAGGAGACGTCGTTTAAGATCTCTTTTTCCGTATTTTCTTCCGTCATTGCCGAAAAGCATATATTTTGTAACTCTAACATAGTTTTCTCCGTTTTTTTGTGAAAGCCGAGCGGATGAAACGCGCCAAGCTTAAAGAATATGTATGCCCTTTTCCTTACATTCGCAAAGGACTTCTTCGCTCCAAAGGGATGACTGCACTTCTCCGATATGAAGTTTTTCCAAAAGCAACATACAGATACGGCTCTGACCGATACCGCCGCCGATGGTGAGCGGAAGCGTTCCGTCCGCGATCATCTTGTGGTACGTATACTGCATTCTGTCCATGTTTCCGCAGATTTCCAGCTGTCTCAAAAGCGATTCGCTGTCCACGCGGATCCCCATGGAAGAGAGCTCGAAGGGCTGATTTAAGGTATCGTTCCAGAAAATAATGTCGCCGTTCAAAGACCAGTCGTCGTAGTCGGGCGCTCTGCCGTCGTGCTTGACGCCGCTCTTGAGCTTGCCGCCGATCTGCATCAAAAATACGGTGTGATGCGCTCTGACAAACGCCGTTTCCCTTTCCTTGGGAGAAAGATCGGGATACAAATCTTCCAACTCCTGCGCGGTGACGAAGGTGATCTTTCTTTCAAGCGTTCTCGTCAATTTCGGATACATACGCTTTACCTGATTATGCGTATCGATGACGGCGTCGACGATGCGCTGAACGATTTCCTTCAAAAACTCGATATTTCTCTCGTCTTTCGTGATCACGCGTTCCCAGTCCCACTGATCGACGAACACGGAGTGAATGTTATCCATATCGTCGTCGCGGCGAATGGCGTTCATATCGGTATACAAACCCTCGTCGGGCGCAAAACCGTAGCGATAGAGCGCCATTCTCTTCCATTTCGCAAGAGACTGCACGATCTCGCAGGAGGCACCCGTCTCCTTCAAATCGAACTCGACCTTTCTCTCCACGCCGTTCAAATCGTCGTTGATACCCGAATCCTTTGCCACGAACAAAGGCGCCGTGATTCTTTCCAGATTCAATCGTTCCGCCAAAGAACGTTCAAAGACGTCCTTTACCGATTTAATCGCTCTCTCCGTCTCGCGCAAATCGAGAACGGAATGATATCCTTCGGGAATTATCAAATTATTCATGTTAGTTTTCTCCTTTTTCCGTATTTTTATCCGCATCCCCTTGGGGCGAACGAAGATATTTCTTTTTTCTGAAGATCAAATACTTTCCGAATAGAAAGTTCAGCGCCGTACTGATAAACGACATGATGAATTTCGCCACAAGATCGCCCGTTACGGGATAGGAAAAGAGCGAAAAGAGCGGCGCATCGACGGTAAACCGATTAAGTCCGCATAGCTTTACCAAAATCCAGATTCCGACCTCCGAGACAAATAGAGCGATCAATCTCGTGCTGAAAAAACCGGAAATTTCCGGCAAAAGCACCTTCAGCCGCCAGGACTTGCTGTGAAATACGAACAGTTTGTTTGTAACGTACGCAAAAAGGATCGCCAGAAGGGAGGATAAAGCATTGACCCAAAGATAGGTGATCTTATCGAGCATCTGCTCTCTGCCGACGACGGCGCTGAACAAAAAATAAAAACCGTAGTCAACGACGGTCGTCAATAATCCGAAAAAGACAAACGTCAATCCCGTCTTGTATTTCTTATAAATATCCTTAAAAATCAATTTGACACCGTTCTGTTCCGATCCGATCGATCCTCTCAAAAATAATCCTACATTCTTCAGTATAGCACATCAAATAGAATTTGGCAAGCATATCGAACGCCTGCATATAAGAAAACTGTAGCGATGCGAAAAATGCAGCACCTTACAAATCATCTTATTCGTCAAATCCCGATTCGGAACGTTACCGAATCGGGATTTATGCTTTATATTCTTTTTTACTTTCAACAATTCGCCTACATATTCGCCCAAACGAGTGAAAAAACGAGAGCGATAAGCAAATAAAATAATCCTACGACAAGCATGAAGGACATTCGGGTATTACGATCCTTTTTCGATTGCCGATACTCATAGTAATCTTTGTATTTCTGATTTTTACAGTCTTTGCGAAAAAGATCGAACAGGCGGATCATCGCGTAGGCAAGCATATCGAACACGCCCCCGTTGCTGACAAAGACGAGCAACCCGACGCCCGCGAGAGCGACTCCGGCGGTAAAGAACGCGTCGCCGATCAAGCAAAGTGCGTCTTTTAACTCCTTTGTCCAGATCTGAAAGCCGCAAACGATCGCGATCACGATGACGGCTCCGATCAGCAGACAAATCAGATAAGGCAAAAACTTCTTCTTGTTACTCATACCTGCTGTTCGATTTCCGCCTTATACCGATCGTATTCCGCCTGGTTACAGGAAATCAGGTGACCGGGCAGAATTTCCCGCATAACGGGTTTATCCACCGTGTAATCGTGTGCGACGATGGGATTGTAGGTAATACGCTGTCTCTTCTTTTCAAATTCGGGATCGGGCAAAGGAATTGCCGAGAGAAGCGACTTGGTATAAGGATGCAAGGGATGCGCAAAAAGCTCGTCCGAAGATGCCATTTCTACAATTTTTCCGTAATACATGACGGCGATGGTATCCGAGAAGTACTTGACGACGGACAAGTCGTGCGCGATGAACAAAATCGTCAATCCGAGCTTATGGCGGAGTTCATTCAGCAGGTTGATGACCTGAGCCTGAATGGAAACGTCGAGCGCGGAGATTGGTTCGTCCGCGATGATGAAATCGGGATTTAAGATAATCGCGCGGGCGATGCCGATACGCTGACGCTGACCGCCGGAAAATTCGTGCGGATAGCGTCCCGCGTGTTCGGGTACGAGACCTACAAGATCGAGCATCTTATAAACCATCTCGTCGATATACTTCTTATTTTTGACGCCGCGAATGATCAAACCTTCGGCGATGATATCGCGGACGGTCATACGGGGATCGAGGGAAGCGATGGGATCCTGAAAGATCATCTGCATCTTGTTCATGATGCGATCCTTCTTGGCAAGGCGGATATCTTCCTGCATCTGTTTTTTCAGATTGTTCTTCAAGCTGACGGCAAAGGCGTACGCGTCGGGATTCTCTTCGACGGCGCCGAGGTGGTCGACGGAAGAGGCGAGATTCAGCACGCCCTTCTGATCGTCGACCTCTGCCGTGATCGCCTTGACCTTTTTCAAAAGCTCTGCGGAAGCGACTTCGTCCTTTTCCGTGGCGAGATAACTCGCAAAGGCGTCGTCCACGCTCTTGAGGAAAGGAGCGTAGAAATTCTTCACCTTTTCGACCTGCATTTTGGCATACTTGGCGTCGCAATGCTTTTGATCGTCAATCGCGGAGCGGATATTTGCGGTCTGTTCCGCGATGACGGCGTGGAGCTTTTCATTTGCGGCGTTGAGGCGAGCCGTGTATTCTTCGCTCACCTGCGTGGAACCCTTCTTCTGCTCTTCTTTGATCAGATTCTTGACTTCGTTGACTTCCTTCTTGTATTCGATGCGGGCGTCGCGGACGGCGTCCTTGTATGAACGGATGCCGGCGCCGATACGATGCCCTTCGAAATAGATATTGCCCGAAGTGATGTCGTAAAGACGGATGATGGAACGACCGGTCGTAGTCTTGCCGCAACCGCTTTCCCCTACGAGACCGAAAACTTCGCCCTTATGCAGTTCGAAATTTACGTCGTCAACCGCCTTTAATTCCGTGGCGGGACCCATTTTGAAGTACTGACAGAGATGTTCGACCTTTAATAATACTTCCTTATCTTTGAACTGCTCATTCTGCATGGTCTCCACCTCCCTGATTTGCTTTCTGTTTCATTCTGTTGATTCTCTCGACGACCGTTTTCGGGGGATCGACCTTGGGTGCGTCCGGATGCAAGAGCCAGGTTGCGGCGTAATGCGTTTCGGAAATGGGGAACATAGGAGGTTCCTGTTCAAAGTCGATTTGCAGCGCGTATTTGTTACGTTCGGCAAAAGCGTCGCCCTTGGGCGGATAGATCATGTTAGGAGGCGTACCGGGAATCGCTTCGAGCTTTTCCTTGGTATCCAGATCTGGCATGGAAGAGAGCAACGCCCAGGTATAAGGATGTGCGGGAGAGTAGAAAATATCGTTAGCCGTGCCGATCTCTACGATTTTGCCGGCATACATGACGGCTACACGGTCAGCCATGTTGGCGACGACGCCCAAATCGTGCGTGATGAAGATAACGGAAAGATTTCTCTCCTCTTTGACTTTATTGATGAGTTCGAGGATCTGAGACTGAATGGTCACGTCGAGAGCGGTGGTCGGTTCGTCGCAGATAAGAATATCGGGGTTAGCCGAAAGCGCGATCGCGATAACGATTCTCTGACGCATACCGCCGGAAAATTCGAAGGGATACTGACGATATCTCTTTCTCGGTTCGGAAATACCGACTTCTTCCAAAAGTTTCAAGGCGCGTATCTTCGCCATGCGCGGCGTGACCTTAAAGACGACGGCGGAAGCCTTTTCCTTCAGATAATCGATAAGATCGACGACCTTTTTGTCGAAGTCGACTTCTCCGCTGTGAGCGATGTCTCGCTCCATCTTGTCGCGCGCGCGTTCGATGACGTGAAGGATATCCTTTTTGACGGAAGAGAGATCGACAAGGTCCTTTTCAGCCACTTTATAATTCAGCGTCTTGCCGGCTGCGGCCTGTTTATTATACTTTTCCATCTGACGGGCGTAACGGATTTCTTCCTTTTCGTTACGGATGATGCCTTCGAAGTAGATGTCGAGGGCAGCTCTCAAACTGGAAGCGAAGATGTAGAGCACGTTGTCTTTGACGATATCGAGCTTGTCGATCGCCTTTTCAACGGCTTCGGTCATCTCTTTCATGATCTCCAAAGAACGGTTCTTTTCGATGGTCTTCTGCTGGAAATATTCCATGCCCTTGTCGATGACTTGGATCGCCTGCTTCTTGTTTTCGATGGACTGAGCGGCGGAATACTCGACGCCCTTCTTTGCCAAAGAAATAAAGTGCAGCATGAAATGCTCGTCGAGATACTTTCGCATGAACACGTTGAGCTCTTCAACGGGCATATCCGGGAGAGGTTCCGAACTGAACGTGAGATAAAAACCCATAGCGAAGAAATTAGGCTTGGTATAACCTGCCGCTTCGGTCAGAATCTCCTTTACCGCGATCAGTTTTTGCAACACGGTATCCCAATCGGCGTCGGCTGCGGTATCTCGACGCTCGCCGCGATTAAAGAGGGAACGCATAAACATTCCGATCTTTTCGCCCAAAGAGATACGAGTGAGTTTTTTAAGTTCTGCAAGGAGGGTTTTCAGCTCCTCCGCGCGGGTATAAACGACGTACCGCTCGTAGCTGTGCGCGGCGAGTTTGATAATTTCGCCGATATCCCTGCGGACGTTGTGATAGGATTTCTTTTCGACGCGAAGGAGAATATCATCGAGCTCGTCGAGCGTATCGTCGACGGCTTCCTTCGCCTTATTGTAGGAATATTCGAGATCGAGGTGCTTATATTCGAACTTGTCAAAAGCGTCGCAGACTCTCTTATTCTCCGCTTTCTTTTCGGAATCGGAAGAAGCGAAAGCGTTGTCCATACTCTCGTTCAAAAGGGCAAGTTTCTCGTTAAATTCCTTTCTGCTCTCCTTCTGACTGATCTTGCCCTTGATGAGGGTAGCCTCGGTCATCTGTTTGCCGACGCGCATGATGGGGTTAAGGCTGGACATCGGATCCTGGAAGATCATGGCGATCTTGTCGCCGCGGAGCTTATGGAAGTCCTCCTCCGCGATCTTCATAAGGTCCTGACCGTCGTAGATGATCTCGCCGCCCTCCTTGATGGCGTTATTCGCGAGAATACCCATGATGGCGCGGTTGGTAACGGATTTACCGGAACCGCTTTCCCCTACGATTGCGAGCGTTTCGCCTTTTTTGAGGTCAAAATCGATTCCGCGAACAGCTTGAACCTTACCGTTATCCGTGCGGAAGGAAATTTTTAAGTTACGAACAGCAAGTTTAATTTCTTGATTATCCATATTAGCCCTCCGATCCTCTCAAACTGGGGTTGAACGCGTCGCGCAAGCCGTTGCCGAACAAGTTGAACGATAACATCAAAAGCGCGAGGAAAAAAGAAGGGAACAACGCAACGTAGGGTGCGATCATCATATCCCGCTGACCTGCGGCGATCATGGTACCGACGCTGGTGATGTTGCCCGCTTCGAGATTGATGATGCTGAGATAGGAAAGGTTAGTTTCCGAATAGATCATGGACGGAATCACCAGAGCGCAGCTCGTTACGAGCGTACCGATCGCATTGGGGAAGATGTGCTTGAACATGAGCCGTCTGTCCTTGGCGCCCAAAGTTCTCGCGGCAAGAACGTATTCCTGATTCTTGAAACGGTAGAATTGCATACGCGTGGTGGCGCTCATGCCGATCCAACCCGTCATAAAGAAGGCGATGAACAAGACGAGTGCCTGACTCGATGATCCCATGTGCAGTTTTAACAGGGTGATGATGATCATCGTGGGAACGGCTCCTAAAATATCGGTGATTCGTTCCATGATAAGGTCGATCTTTCCGCCGTAATAGCCTGCGATGGAACCGTAGATGGCGCCGACGAACAAGTTTACGACGGCGACGGCGATCGCAAAGAGGAAGGAGAATCTGGCGCCCGAAGAGAGGCAAGTGAAGATATCTTTACCGAACGAAGTGGTACCGAAGAGGAAGTAAGGCTCTTCGATGCCGTCCTTTAAGACCTGCGTATGCTGATAGCAATAGTATTCGTAGTAATTGGTTCTGAGCTCGACGCCGCCGGAGACCACTCTTCCGTAAACGTAAAAAGTCTGTTCTCCGTTTTTCAAAATACCGTTTTCCCCTTCGATTCTCATTTTAGAGGTATACTCTGCCGCAGAAGAAGGAAGTCCGTCAGCCGCGGAATACGTCCAGTAGTTCAGGATGGGATTGCCGTCCTCACCGACGACGGGCTGCGTTTTGCCGTTCACCGTCTTGGTCTTATAATAAAGGTTGGCTCTTGCCTTATCCTGAATGGCTTGCGGTCTGTCGGAGAGCTTTACGGTAGGATAGATGACCTGTCTGCCCGTCTCGTCCTGATATCTTTGAATATCCTTGTATTCCTCCATGGTTACGGTTCTGTATCTGCCGAAACCGGTGCCGTAATAGGTATCGTAACGATAGGTATACACGCCGTCGTCGCTCACCGTGTATTCACCGTTTTTGATGACGGGATTGCCCGTCTCCAAACCGATCGCGTAATCCTCAAAATAGGTGGTAAAACCCGTCTGCTTTTCGCGGCAGCCGTCCCAGAAATTCGTATTTTCAAACAATTTATTCTTGGGCTCGATGGTAGAGAACGTGGTGTCGTAATACGCAACGGAATACGGCGTGCAGAAAGGTCCGATGATCGCAAAGAGCAGTAAGAACAAAATGACGATACCGCCGACAACGGCGCCCTTATTTTTGCAAAAACGACGGAATGCGTCCTGAAAATAGCCTACGGGTTTTGTCTCCAGCTTCTTATCGTGGCTGATATCCGACTTCTGCGCGAATTGAAATTTTTCCTTCGGGATATTGTTGAAATTTTTTGCGTTTTCCATAATTATTTAGCCCCCATTCTGATTCTGGGATCGATAAATCCGTAGCTGATGTCCACGACGATACCTGCAACCAGACCGACCAACGTATAGAAACCGGAAAGGAGCATAAAGAAGTCGTAATCCTGGAAGATGATGGAATTGAGGTATAATCTACCTACGCCGGGAACGGAGAACATCGATTCGATGATGAGCGAACCGGATAACACGGAGATAAACTCACTCAAAATGGAAGGAAAGATAACGACCATAGAGTTACGCATCGCGTGGCGCCAGGTAGCCTGTCCTCTGGTCAAACCCTTCGTTCTGGCAAGGAGCATGAACTCGTTGGTGAGCACTTCGGAAAGCTCGGCGCGGGTGTAACGCGCATAGCCGGCGATGGAGCCGAGGCAGAGCGCAAGCACGGGCGGCAACATGGAGCGGAACATATCCCATGTAAAATAGTCGTAACCCGAATTCATGGTGAGCGGGAACCAGCCCCATTTGAAGCACAAAAAGTACTGAATGATGAGACCCATGACGATGGCGGGTACGGAGATGAGCAGAATGATAAATACGTTAATGACCTGATCCTGCCATTTATTCTTTTTGAGCGCGGCGAGAATACCCAGTCCCAAACCGATGGGAACGCCGATCAACGTGGAATACAGATTGATGAGAATGGTCGGGGGCAGCTTTTCAACGAAAACGTCCCAGACGGGCTGATTGAGGTATTCGCCGTACGTGGTGGCGATACCGAAGTCCCCCATCAAAAAGATTCTCTTCAGATAATAGCCGAGCTGAATAAAGATAGGCACACGGTCATAGCTCCATGTTCCGTTGGCACCCTGAACGACGTTCTGAATATATCCTCTCGCTTCGAGCTGTTTGTAAACGACGAGGGGATCGGAATCCGCACCCACGTTTACGACGATAGGCAATAGCTTGATCAGTGTGAAACACATGACCATGATGACGCAGAACGTCAAAAGCATGAGTCCGAGTCGCTTCATCACATATTTGAACATATACATAGGCGATTACTCCTTTGTTTGATTGTTTCCTGCTTAAAGACCGTGTGAGCGGAAGAGCCCTTCCCTCTCGCACGTTATATCTATAAAATATTGTCGTATTGTTCGATTCGTTTTATTCAAAAAGGTATCGCGCTCACGTTTATTTTGAGCAACGATACACCGCTCCCCCATATTATCGATTCGATCGATACGGATTACGGGAAAAAGAAAGAAAATTTTCCGTTTTTTGAAAAAAAAGAAAATAAAAATGACGGCGGGCGGAAAGAATTTCCGTCCGCCGTATCATTCGGTATGAAATCTACCGAAAAAGATTATTCAGACTTCTTGTATTCGGAAGTGAGATCGTTGTTGTTCGCCTTTACGTAATCTGCCCATTCTGCGTCGGTGTAGTTGACGATCATGTATCTCATACCGCCGAGACCCATAAAGGTGTTATAGTCATAGCTGATGTAGGAGAACTTGGGGCTGAGGAGTGCGCCGTTACTTTCTGCAATCAACATGACGGAATAGCACTTAGTGAGTACCTGTTCTTCGAGAGCTGCGAGTATCTCGAGTCTTACGGAAGCGGGTGCGATACCGGCATCCCAGTTGTACTTATAGGTGTCGTTCTTTTCGGTTGCGAGACCGTTGAGGCAATCGAACCAGTTGACGAGGCTCATGGTGATGGTCTTACCTGCGCCCTCGTAATCGCCTGCGGGCATGGTGAGCGTCATATTGACCTTCGTGGTATCCCAGTAGGTATGATAGTTGAGGTTGTTTTCGCGATCCACGAAAGAGCCAACGATATCGAAGGGGTTGAAGGGGTTACCGGAGAAACCGTAACCGAAGCCGATCTGCGTATCGCCGTTTCTGAATGCGTCTGCCCACTTGGCACCTGCGGAAGCGTCGAACTTGATCTTGATCTTGCCTTCGAGCTTGGTACCCTTGCAAGCCTCGTCGAGAACCTTCTGCAAATAATCGGCTCTGGAACGCTGTCTTGCCGTATCGGAGGAAGAACCGTAAACGAGCGTGATTTCCTTGGAATCGTCGTAGCCGTACTTTTCGGGATCGGCGGTGAGGATGTCGTAAGCCTTAGTCATCAATTCCTTTGCGAGCGTGGGGTTGTAACCGCTCATCGCCTCGTAAGCCTCTTCCATGGTAGCATTCTTGATTTCGGCGCCGTTGGACCACTTGCCGTTGCTGTCTTCAGTGAAGCCGTATGCGCGGAGAAGTCCCTTTTTCGCCTGTTCGGTGTATCTGTATACGCCGCCGTTTTCTACGTCGTAGTAGTACTGATCGTTCATGACGCCGTAGCAAGGGAGCGCGGTACCGGGCCAGATGGTCTCCACGACGTTATCTCTGTTGAGAGCCAAGGAGAATGCCTGACGGAATTCGTCGATGGCGAGAATGCCGTTGTTGTTTTCGCTCGCCTTCAATACGTTCAAGTTGCCGTAGAGCTGCATACCAAACGTACCGGTTCCGGGCGTAAAGGTCGTGTATTTGGAGTTCATGTAATCTGCTACGTGATCGCTGTCCAAAGAAGCGTCGTCGGTGGAACCGCTGAGGAACATGAGCCACTGTGTGTTCGTTTCGGGAACGCATTCGCATTCGATCGCGGTGATGTTGTACTGGTTCGCGTTTTCCTTCATTGCGTAGCCGTACCAGTTTTCATTCTTGACGAGCTTGTAGGACTTACCGCTCTGGAATTCTACCAACTTGTAGGGGCCCCAGCTTGCGGTGGTCGCCAAAGAGGAGTTGTAGTTGCTCGTCCAGAGGGTAGAACCTTCTGCAGGAGCCTTCTTGCAGCTTTCATAGAGAGATTCCTTTACCAAAGGAAGGCTGGACATATAGTAAGCCGCGAGATAGGAAAGGGAACCGTCCTCTTTGAGGAACTGATAGGACTTATCGAGGCATACGACGAAGGAATTTTCATCGACCTGATACATACCCACTTTATCCCAAGTAATGTCGCGCTCCGTATTTTCCACCCTAATACCGAGAGCGCTTTCATAAGAAGCACCTACTTCGAGATATGAACCATATGCTTCAAACAACTCTTTTGCAGAGAATGCATCTACGGCTTCGCCGGCTTTCCATGCATCGGGAGTATCGTATACAGTTTCAGAAGTAATAGGAACCCATGTATCAACTTCGTTGCCTTTTTCATCTACATAACCCGCAGCACCCCAGAGATCAACGACGTTAAGATAAATGGTTTCGCCTGCCGCGATAGCGTCCGCGTTGGTCGCATAACCCTGGGAACCTACGGTAGGATAGGTCGCCTCTTGATTCTTATAGAAATATGCTTTGGACTTCTTGATACGGAGCGTATCGTAGTAGGTGTTTGCGCGGAAGTTCAAGAAATCGGGATTCAACTGTTCCTTCATGGAATAGATAAAGTCTGCCGCGTGAATTTCCGTACCGTCATCCCACTTCAAATCGTCTCTCAACGTGATCTTCCAAGCATAGCCGCCTTCGCTCTTCTGCTTATCGGTGTAGCCCCACTTTGCGTCGACGGTAGCCGTAACGTCTTCCAAAGCGGTCGCAGCGGAATAGTTGGTGGTGTAAGAGCCGGGAACGATGGCATCCGCATTGATGGTGCCGTCTTTGTTGAACTTGCCGCCCTTTGCTTCGTCGAACATATAGTCGTATTCGAAGAACGAGGAGCCGATGTAGCTTATGATCTGCACATCGTTGTTATCGGCGTACGTAAATTCGTTCCAGTTGGAAGGCATAACAGCCGTAGTGGTTCTGTAAGTACCTTCTTTCAAGTCAGCGTCGGGAATGACGTCGTCCTTTTTGCAGGAAGCCAAGCTTGCCAGTGCAGAAAAAGACATCACAGCCGCGACGGACAGAAGAGCCGCTCTCTTCCATCTCTTAACATTTCTGTTATCCATAGGTTATAACTCCTTAAAAAATTTTTCTTCCTCTTTATCGACTGTTTTTTTCTTTCGTTACGATTCAAAAGATAAAAGCGCAGTCAATACGAAAAACAAATTATTTAGTATATTATACCTTTGCTTTTCCCGTTCCGTCAACTAAATAACGCTCTTTTTTTAACAGTTTAGATATTAAAATTACTTATATCTACCACCTTGTTTTTTCATGTTTTACAATAATTTTGCACATTTTCTGACCGTTTTACTCCGTTTTTTACAAAATTTTTGCACGGAAAGGCAAACGTCTCCGTCCAAAAGATAACCACCGCTAACAGCAAAAAGAGAAAATCAGCCGTTTTTCCGTTCGTCCGAGGGCGCATATCTCACTTTTACCCGCGTCAGGATTCTTCGTAGCTCACCCTTTTGAGTCGGATCGAACCCAAAAGATAGGCGGGTTCCCACTCCGCCAAGGGAAGTTTTTGCAATTTTTCCCTGACGGCGAAGTTGGAGAGGGCGATGACGGCGGGCGCCGCCAGGCACCCCAGCACGATAAAAACGACGGGAATAACGCTTTGACAGGCGAGCAAAGAGAGCGCCGTAAGAAGAGCTGCAAAGATGAGAGAATCATAAGAATATCTGAAGATTTCGCCGACCGTGAATTTTTCCGATTTTTTCGGCGTGACGAGGAATACCGCCTTCTTTCCGCAAACGCCCAAAGCAACCGTTTTGATCATCATCGGGGCGAGAGAGGCGTACGTCGCGATATTGACGAAAAAGTACGGCAACAGCAGCAACACGTTTTTCGTCTTGTGGTATACGAACAGATCGGGGATCATCGGCGAACAGAGGAACAAAATCATGATCGCGTAAATGCCGAGGGAGTAGCGAATGACGGGATAGCCAAGAAAACCGAGCGCTATCGTGCAGACGGCGAGCAGCAGGCTTAAAATCGGGACGACGGGAAGGCTGTAATGGGAAAGTTTGATATCCAGCTTTTCAAACCAGGACATTTTGGAACGATTGATATCCTTGTCGTACTTTCTCATATATTCCAGATTCCCCTGCGTCCACTTGCATTGTCTCTTTTTGAGAGAAACGTAATTGACGGGAAATTCCTCGTAGCAGAGAATATCGGGCGCGTAGAGGATATTCATGCCCGCGTTTTTGATATCGACCGCAAAGGAAATATCCTCCGCCACGACGAGGGGGAACCCGCCCGTCGCCTCGTAGCAGGCGCGGGAAATCGTCATGCCGTGACCGATCAGGGCGTTCGCGCCGTAGAAATTTTTGATGACCTGCACGGTCGTTCCGTTGCTCCCCACGCACAGCCCCATCAGGCGCTGAAAGAAGTTTTCCCCTCTCGTCGCGGCGTGCCGCGCCTGCACCGCGCCGCAGGCGGGGTCGTAATAAAAGTATTTGAGCGTCTTTTCGATAAAATCGGGCGGAATGATCTCGTCGCTGTCGAGCACGACGAAATAATCGTAATCCGTTCTCCCTTTGAGGTAGTTATTGAGATTGCCCGCTTTGTACCCCGTCCTCTCCGTGCGGCGAACCACCTCCACGTTGCCGTACCGCAGTTGATATTCGTCGATCTGACGGCGGAAATGCGGGTCGTCGCTGTCGTCTAAAATGACCGTCTTGCAATTGCGGTAGGTCTGTTTTCTGCAAGCGGTGAGCGCTTTCGCGTTAAAATCGTTACAGGTGCAATACAGTAGCAAAATCCGCGGATTCGCGTCAGCGGGAACGCAGATCTTCTCTATTTCCTCATACCGCTTGTCCAGCCGTTTATGTAGCAGAGCGTAAGCGACGGAAAAGACGAAATCCTTAAGACTGCCGAACCAAAGCACGGCGAGAACGACCGTGTTCAAAGCGAGGAGCGCGACGATAAACCCGAATCTGACGGCGGAATATCCGTTCAGCTCCGAAATAATCTTATACAGAGAAAAGCCGAGCAGCGCGACGCAGACGAGCCACATGGAAATGATGACGCAATATAACGTAGGTTTCTTCTTCATAGTTCTTATCCGTAAAACGGACCTCCTATTTTCTATTTCACCTATAAAACAGCAAAAATCGCGAATCTGTCCACGATTTCGAGGAAATCTCTCTTTCCCCTCCGCTTTACTTTTTTCTCCCTCTTATGGTAGAATACGCTATATTCTGAAAAGGCAGGCGAAATGGATCGGGAACGGTATGAAAAAATCGAATATGCCCTCGAACGGATCGCCGAAAAAAATCCTCTCGGCGTCGATCTTTTATACGAGTGTATGGGCAAGACGATGCTGTTCGTGGCGCAGGGAATATTAAAGGATCCCGCCGCCGCGGAGGACGCCGTGCAGGACAGCTTTATCAAGATTGTCCGCCACGCTCACCGCTACAAAAAGGGCACGAACGGCTATGCGTGGGTTTGCCGAATCGTGAGAAACACCGCGCTCAACCGTTTCAAGAGCGAGAAAAGACACGCGACGGAAGATATAGACGAATTTTCCCACCTCTCCGACGG
>CAMFEK010000024.1 GCA_945949395.1 uncultured Clostridia bacterium | reverse complement strand
GACGAGGTAATTGTGCCGGCGTACACTTATACGGCCACGGCAAGTTCGGTTTGTCATGTGGGTGCACGTCCCATTTTGATAGACTGCGCTCCGGGCTCGTTTGAGATGGATTATGAAAAAATGGCTAAGGCTATCAACGAGCGAACCAAGGCAATTATGCCTGTTGACCTGGGCGGTGTTGTCGCAGACTATGACAAGGTGTTCGCTGCTGTCGAGGCTAAGAAGGGTTTGTTCAGACCGAACAACGAGATTCAAAAAGCATTCGGCAAGGGGATTTACGGCGTTCAGACCTGTGCCCTTCTTTTGGCTTTGGAAAACAGAATCGCCGAACGATACGCAACGTTTTTCAAGATGATTTTTCGCTGGTTTTCCTATAAAATGGAGAGTCGCTTGCTGTATGAGCTTAAAAGAGCATTGAAAATTCCGAAAAACATTACAATCGCGCAGTACGTGCGCTTTTCCGAGAATATGGACGGAGGAGATTTTGAAGGCGAGCGTTCGGGCGGCGGAAAAAAGAGAGCCGAAAAGCAAACGTTAAAGGAGAAAAAATCTTTTGAAAAAAAAGATAGACAGGCGGCAGAGATCAAAAATTCCGTGAAGGAGCAAGCCGAACAACGAAAAGCGGAAGGAGAAGAGCCTGAAACGGAAAAAACGGAGCGAAAAGAAAATCTTAAACGAACGGAGAAACCTTTATATAAAAAAGAATCGTCCCGTCAAAACGCCTTCAAGGCGCAGCCCGAAAGTCAAGAGAAACAAAAGTCGCATGCGGTAACAGAAAAAAAGCCGTATGCGGGCAATAGAAAAGATCAACCGTCATCGGAAAACAACGCCGACCGCACGGAGAATACGGTTTCGGAAAGCGTTGAACAGAAAAAAGTTTTGACGGATAATACCTTTCAGATAGCAGACGTGCCCCTTGAGCTTTATCAAAACAATTTCAAAGAAAAAAGTGACGAGGGAACGAATGCCTTCAGGGATGAGTATTATAACCGTCCGTTGCAAAAACAACCTTCCTCGGAGCAATCCGTTCGTCCGAATGCTTCGGAAGTCAAAAACACAGGCAGGGTTCCAGCGGAGAAATCGGAGGAATTGCCCGCAAAAAAGATCGGGGAGAACGATTCGGATCGCCCCTTTCAAAAGGCGACTTTCAGCGAGGAGAATAAGGCGCAAATTGAGGCGAGGGGAACTTTTGAAAAGATGAGCGTAGAGGAACTCACCACCATTCGGCAAGCCATGCAGGAGAGCCTCAACAGGGAAATGGAGAGGGCAGTAGCGAACGGTGAAATCTATAAAATGCCTATTAGCATAAAGGAAGCGCTTGAAAATCCGAGTGCAAACCGTTCGGAAAGGAGCGATAATCCCCCTCAATCCGATGTTATCATCAGAAAATAGAAAAACGGGAGAAGTTTTTGAAGTAAACTTCTCCCTTCTGAATGAAAAATTTTGAGGAAACCTCTTGATATCTATCTCTACGGGTGATATGATATAAACACGATCGGATAGGGCGCGTGACTCTCTTCGGGCAGCGTGATACGATCAAGGAGTGATTTCAATGGATTTGATAAAAGCGATGCAGGAAAGACATGCCGTCAGGAGTTATCAGAATAAGCCGATTGACGGCGAAACGTGCCGTCAACTAAGCGAGATCATCGATGCGTGTAACGCGGAGAGCGGATTGCACATACAGTTGATCGTAAACGAACCGAAAGCCTTTGATAGCTTTATGGCGCATTACGGTAAATTTTACGGCGTAAAAAATTACGTTGCGCTCATAGGCAAAAAGAGCGAGGACGAGAAAATAGGATACTACGGCGAAAAAGTTGCGCTCGCCGCGCAAGCGTTGGGACTGAATACCTGTTGGGTAGCTATGTCTTATAAAAAGGTCAAAACGGCGTTTCAGATAGGAACGGGTGAAAAACTGTATTGCGTCCTATCACTCGGCTACGGGGTGAACGACGGCGTTCCGCATAAGAGCAAATCGGTAAACGACGTCAGCATCGGGTATGAAAGTGCGCCTGAGTATTTTCAAAAGGGCGTAAATGCGGCATTGCTCGCACCTACGGCAAGGAATCAACAGAAATTTGTTTTTTCCTATGCGGACGGAAAAGTGAGCGCGAAAGCGGGCGTCGGATTTTACGCAAAAGTCGATCTCGGTATCGCGAAGTATCATTTTGAACTCGGTAGCGGAATGGAAAAAATAGACTGGATATAGGCAATCGACGATAAACGGGGTTAAGTTTTGCTGCTCCGATCCGTAAAAAATGAGCTCGATGAAAAATCGAACTCATTTTTATTTTGAAAGAGGTTGTCATCTGCGGTTATTTCTTCTGCCGAAAATCGTGAGTACGTATACCAGGAAACGCAGAAAATAAACAAGGGAAGTTAAGAGGGATGCGAGATAGGTGAGAGCGGCGGCGGAGAGCACTTCGCTTGCGCCGGAAAGCTCGTCTTTCGTCAAAATACCTTCGGCTACGAGCATCTTTTTTGCTCTCTTGCTCGCGTTGAGCTCCACGGGCAAGGTGATCAAAGCGAACAGGAAGGACGCGCCGTATAAAACGACGCCGACGAGCGCGATATAAAAGCCGACGTCGGGATTCGCCGTAGAGGCGAACAGATCGATAAGCAAACCGATGAGAACGAGCGGCATCGCCAGTCGGGAGCCGAAGTTTACGACGGGGACGAGAGCCGTTCGCAGACGATAAAACAAATATCCGTCTTTCTTCTGCATGACGTGTCCCATCTCGTGCGCGGCGACGGCGACCGCCGCCACGGAGTTGCTCCCGTAAGTGGATTCTGAGAGATTCACGATTTTTTTCGCGGGATGATAGTGGTCGGATAACTGTCCTTGTACGCGACCGATCGAGATTCCCTGTACGTCGTTTGATTGCATCAAGCGCACGGCGGTGTCGTATCCCGTCATTCCCGAGCGATTGGCAACATGGTTGTACTTTCTGAAAGCAGAATTGACTTTCGTGCTCGCGTAGATCGAAAAAATCATACAAATCGCGATCGCGCCTAAAAACCAAAAATAGTCATTCCAATACATGATTATCTCCTTATAATTTATGAGTCGGCATTCAAAATCTGCATAAATTCTTCGCCCGTGATCGTTTCGCGCTCATACAGGAATTTTGAAAGCTCGTCAAGTTTCGCTTTATTTTCCAAGAGGATATTCTTCGCTTTTTCGTACTGCTCTTTCAGGACTTTGACGACTAATTCGTCTATTTCCGTCTGTGTTTGCGAGGAGCAGACGAGGGAGGAATCTCCGCCTAAATACGAATTGTTTACCGTCTCCAAAGCGACCATACCGAACTGATCGCTCATGCCGTATCGGGTGATCATCGCTCTTGCCAGTTTTGTCGCCTGTTCGATATCGTTAGAGGCGCCCGTGGAGATGGAGCCGACGGCTATCTCTTCCGCCGCGCGACCGCCCGTATAGGTGGCGATCTTATTTTCGAGGTCTTCCTTGCTCATCAAGTAGTGATTGCCTTCTTCTACCTGCATGGTATAGCCGAGCGCGCCCGAGGTTCTGGGAACGATGGTTATTTTTTGAACGGGAGCGGAAGAAGTCTGTTTGGCGGCAACGATGGCGTGTCCGATCTCGTGATAGGCAACGATCATTTTTTCCTTGTCCGTCAAAATGGCGTTTTTCTTCTGATAGCCTGCAATGACGACTTCGATGCTCTCTTCCATATCCGCTTGGCTCGCGCAATTTCTGCCCTGTCTGACGGCTCGAAGAGCCGCTTCGTTCACGATATTGGCAAGCTCGGCGCCCGACGCGCCCGACGCCATGCGCGCGATCTTCGTATAATCGATTCCCGGCTCGGTTTTGATCTTTTGTGAATGAACGCGTAAAATCGCCTCTCTGCCCTGTAAATCGGGGAGTTCCACGGGCACGCGCCTGTCAAATCTGCCCGGTCTCGTCAAGGCGGGGTCAAGCGATTCGGGGCGGTTGGTCGCCGCTAAAATGACGACGCCCGTATTGCCGGAAAAGCCGTCCATTTCCGTTAAGAGCTGATTGAGCGTCTGCTCTCTTTCGTCGTTGCCGCCGATATGTCCGTCTCTCTTTTTACCGATCGCGTCGATCTCGTCGATGAACACGATGCAGGGCGCCTTTTCCTTTGCCTGTTTGAAGAGATCGCGCACCTTCGACGCGCCCATGCCGACGAACATCTCTACAAATTCGGAACCGGACATGGAGAAGAAGGGCACGTTCGCCTCGCCGGCAACCGCTTTTGCAAGCATGGTCTTACCCGTTCCCGGAGGACCGGAAAGCAGGACGCCCTTGGGCATCTTTGCGCCGATCTCCTCGTATTTTTTCGGGTTATGCAGATAGTCTACGATTTCGGCGAGGCTCTCTTTCGCTTCGTCCTCGCCCGCGACGTCGGCAAACTTGATGCCCGACTCCGATTGTACGTATACCTTGGCGTTGCTCTGTCCCATGTTGAACATCATGGAGTTGCCGCCACCGCCGTGCTTGGTCATCTGTCGGGATATGATCTGCCCGATCAGAGAAAACAGAAGGATCGGCAATATCCAAGTTAAGAAAAAGCTCAAAAAGGGAGAGGTTTGCTCAATGATCTTGCTTGAGAATTTCACGCCGGATTCCGTCAGTCTCTCCACGAGTAGGGGATCGTTGACGATGCCCGTCTCGTAAATCTTTCCTTCGGCGTCGGTGAAGAGAATGCGGTTTTCCTGTATTTCGACCTCGCCGATCTCACCCGACGTCGTCATGGAAATAAATTGATCGTAACCGACTTCTTCGATGCGCATCTCTTTTATTGTGGGGAGCAATAAAAGATTGAACAGAATAATACAGATAAGCATGATTCCGTAAAAGCTGAAGATGAATTTTTTGATGTCTTTTCCTTCTTTCATAGCATTTTTCCTTTTTGTAGATTAACCGATATTCCCGTAAGGGCGAATGGATGGGTGTTTGTTTATAACTAATATAATTATACCCGATTCTATCCGCTTCAATCAAACGGGAGAAATATTTTTAACAACTAAATAATTTAACCTTTTATATGATAACACTTGCTTTTTTTTTGGAAAAGCGGTAAAATATTAAAGAAAAATCTAATGAAAGGAAATTTTTGAGATATGACAGTCAATGGTGAAAAAAGAACGAATACCGTCGATTATGCAGATTTTTGCAACTACGTCGGTCAATCGATCACGGTTACGGGTATGATCCACAATATCCGTATGATGGGTTTCGGCGCGTTTGTCATTTTGAGAACGGCGAGGGAGACCATTCAATGCGTTTACGAAGCCGATGCGAGCGAGTATAAGATGCCCGATACGGTAGTGGAAGGCTGCGCCGTCAAGGTGACGGGTATCGTTGCCGCGTCCGCGACAAAAGACGGGAGCCTTCGCTACGAATTGCAGATTCGCGGCATCGAGGTTCTCTCTACCCCCGCAGACATCATGCCCGTAGTCATCAGCAAAAAGGAAGTGCAATGCGACCTTCCCACCAACCTCGACTACCGCGCCGTAACGCTCAGAAATCCCAAGCAGAGAGCGGTTTTCAAGATTCAGGAAGGCATTCAGAGGGGATTCAGAGAATTTCTCACGCAGAATAATTTTACCGAAGTGCATACGCCCAAAATCAACTTCAAGGGCGCGGAAGGCGGCACCAACGTCTTTAAGTTGGATTATTTCGGCAAACAAGTCTATTTGGCGCAGTCTCCGCAATTTTATAAGCAGATGCTCGTGCCCGTCTACGAAAGGGTTTTCGAGATCGGTCCCGTATTCCGCGCGGAGCATCACGACACTTCGAGACATTTGAACGAATACATTTCTATGGACTTCGAAATGGGCTTTATCGACAGCTTTACCGACGTCATGAACATGGAAGCGGGCGTCTTGAAATATATCATGAACCTTTTGAAGACGGAATATAAGAATGAAGTGGACCTTCTCCGCATCGATATTCCCGAAATCAACGAGATCCCCTGCATCAAATTCATGGAAGCGAAAGAGATCATCATGAAGAAGTTCAAGTATCAGCCCACCGATATGAAGGACTTCGATCCTCAGGAAGAGGAGATGATCGGCAAGTACGCGAAAAAGCAGTTTAATTCCGACTTTATCTTCATCACGCATTATCCTTCCAAAAAGCGTCCCTTCTACACGATGGACGATCCCGAAGATCCCGAATATACGCTTTCCTTCGACCTTCTCTTCCGCGGCATCGAAATTACGTCGGGCGGTCAGAGAATCCACGACTACAATATGCAGGTGCAGAAGATGAAGGACAAGGGCTTGAACCCCGAAGAGTTCGAGACGTATCTTATGACCTTTAAGTACGGCGCACCTCCTCACGGCGGCTTGGGGCTGGGACTTGAGCGACTCACCATGCACCTTTTGGGTTGCAAGAACGTGAGAGAAGCGGCTATGTTCCCCAGAGATATCAACCGCGTCAACCCGTAATCGATGAAAAAGATCATTCGCACGGGCGATCTCTGTTGCGAGTCGTGCGCGAGGCGCATCGCGGTGAAATTGGAAAGTCTGGACGGCGTGCGTTCGGCAAGGGCGAACTGTAAAAAGCAAGTCATTCTGATCGAGACAGAAGAGAATTTCCTCGACGAAACGGTGGCGAAATTCCTCCGCGACGCAGGCATTGAAGTGAAAAGTATTGAGATGAGAAAAGGGCTTTTCTATTAAAATCGCTTTACTTTTTCCAAAAAAAGAATTATAATGGATAAAAATACAAAAGGCGAGGATAAGGACAACATCTTTTGCGGAATCTGCACAGAGAAATCCCGTTACGGTGAAAGGGAGAAAGAGGAAACAAAGGATTATCACCTTTTGAGCCGATCGGACGAATCATGCAGTAGTCCGATACGTCTTGGTCGAACGTTATCGCGACCGCAAATGTCAGTTTGTTTTGGTGGTTAATTACGCTCCCGTGCTTTTTCCAAAGCATGGGGGCTTTTTATTTTAAGAAAATATTCGTAAGGAGTTATTTATAGTTATGTACAAGAAGGTTGACACGTCTCTTGACTTTGTGGAGAGAGAAAAGGAAATCATCAAGTTCTGGCAGGAAAATCACGTTTTCGAAGAGAGCGTAAAGCAAAACGAAGGCGGCGAAGAATTTTCCTTTTACGACGGACCCCCTACGGCGAACGGAAAGCCTCATATCGGTCATATTTTAACGCGCGTCATCAAAGATATCATTCCCCGTTATCAGACGATGAAGGGCAAGCACGTGCTCCGTAAAGCGGGCTGGGATACGCACGGACTTCCCGTCGAACTCGAAGTGGAAAAAACGCTCGGCTTCAATTCCAAACCCGATATCGAAAACTACGGCATCGAGCCTTTTATCAAAAAGTGTAAGGAATCCGTCTGGAAATATACGACGGAGTGGAAGACCATGTCCGACCGCGTCGGCTACTGGTGCGATATGGATCATCCTTACGTCACCTATCACGACAACTACATCGAATCCGAGTGGTGGGCGTTAAAGGAAATCGCGAACAAGGGACTTTTATATAAAGGTCATAAGATCGTTCCTTACTGCCCCCGCTGCGGAACCGCGCTTTCCTCTCACGAGGTCGCGCAGGGCTATAAGGACGTCAAAGCGACCACCTGCTTTGTAAAATTCAAAGTGAAGAACGCGGAAAACCTCTTCCTCGTCGCCTGGACGACGACGCCCTGGACGCTTCCTTCCAACGTGGCGCTCTGTATGAACCCCGAATACGATTATGCGGAAATCGAGTATCACGGCAACGGCGAACATTATATTTTGGCGAAAGATCTCATCGCTAATCTCTTTAAGGAGGGAGAATATACTGTCGTTTCCGTGAAGAAGGGCAGCGAGTACGAGTATCTCGCATACGAGCCTTTGTATACCTTTGCCAAGTTCAGAGAAAAGGCGTATTACGTCACCAACGACGCCTACGTTACGCTCACTGACGGTACGGGTATCGTTCACATCGCGCCCGCATTCGGCGAGGACGACCACAAGGTCGGCTTGAAATATAACTTGCCCGTCGTAAACCTCGTGGACGACGGCGGACATCTGCTCGAATGCTGTGGTAGATTTGCGGGTATGCCCGTCGTAGAATTCCACGACGAGGTGACCAAGCAGATTATCACCGTGACCGATCCCGTGACGGGCGAAAAGATTACGACCGCAAACGATTCCGTCATGGACGATCTGAAAGCAAGGGGACTTCTCTTAAAGAAGATGGAGCTCGTGCACACCTATCCCTTCTGCTGGCGTTGCGATACGCCTTTGGTTTACTATGCGAGGGCGAGCTGGTTCGTCAAGGTCACCGCGATCAAGGATCAGCTCATCGCGTCCAACCGCAGCGTAAACTGGATGCCCGAGAGCATCAAGGAAGGTCGTATGGGCAACTTCCTCGAAAACGTCATCGACTGGGGCTTGTCGCGTAATCGTTACTGGGGTACCCCGCTCCCCGTATGGCTCTGCGAAGATTGCGGCGAGATGCACGTGATGGGTTCCAAAGCGGAGCTGAAGGAACTTTGCGGCGTAGAAGGGGAGGTCGAGCTGCACAGACCTTATCTGGATAATCTGACCTGTAAATGCCCCAAGTGCGGCGGCAAGATGAAGAGGGAACCGGAAGTGATCGACTGTTGGTTTGATTCGGGTTCCATGCCCTTTGCGCAGTATCATTATCCGTTTGAAAATAAGGAGCTCTTTGAACAGACCTTCCCTGCGGATTTCATTTCCGAAGCCATCGATCAGACGAGAGGCTGGTTCTATACCCTCCTCGTCATCTCCACGCTCCTCTTCGGCAAAGCGCCTTTCAAGAATTGTATCGTTCTCGGACACGTAAACGATAAGGAAGGCAGAAAGATGAGCAAGCACATCGGCAACGTCGTTGATCCCTGGTCCGTCCTCGACAAGCAGGGCGCCGACGCCGTAAGATGGTATTTCTATACCGCGTCCTCTCCCTGGATCCCCACGCGATTCGATTCTTCTCTCGTTTCCGAAACGCAGAGAAAGTTTATGGGAACGCTCTGGAATACCTACGCCTTCTTTACGACGTATGCCGAGATCGACGGCTACGATCCTTCGAAATATAACCTCAAAGATTGCAAACTCTCCTTGATGGATAAGTGGATTCTCTCCAAGCTGAATACGCTCGTCAAGACGGTGGATAACGGGCTTTCCGTTTATAATATTACTGATACCGCCCGCGCCATGCAGGATTTTGCTGACGTACTCTCCAACTGGTACGTTCGTGTCAGCAGAGAACGCTACTGGAGCAACGGCATGACGGAGGATAAGATCGCCGCCGATACCACGCTGTATACCGTCCTTTTGACGATGGCAAAGCTTTCCGCGCCCTATATTCCGTTCATGGCGGAACAGATCTATCTAAATCTCGTTCCCGCCTTCTATCCCGAACAGCCCAAGAGCGTGCACCTCTGCTCCTTCCCCGTCGCCGACGAGAGCTATATCGACAGCGAACTCGAAAAGCAGATGCAACTCACGGAGGATATCGTCGTTCTCGGTCGTTCTGCCAGAAATACGGGCAACTTAAAGATTCGTCAGCCGCTCAACGAGCTCTTCGTCGTCTCCGACAAGGAGATCGCTTTGACGGAAGAATTGCAGGCGATCGTTTTGAGCGAGCTCAATATCAAAAAGTTCACGGTTGCAACCGATCTTTCTTCCTTCGTCACTTACACCTTAAAGCCGCAGCTCAAGACCTTGGGGAAAAAGTGTGGCAAAAAGATTCCTCTTCTCAATCGGTATCTTGCCGATTGCGACGCGAAAGCGATCGTGGATGCGGTGAAAAACGGCGGAAGTTTCAAAGTCGATCTCGACGGCGAAGTGGAACTTCTTGAAGAGGATCTGCAAATCTTCACTAACCCCGCAGAGGGCTACGTTTCCGCAACGGATAACGGCATTACCGTGGAATTAGACGTCAAACTGACGGAGGAACTTATTTTGGAAGGCACGGAGAGAGAGATCACTTCCAAAATTCAATCCATGAGAAAAGAGGCGGGGTTCGAGGTCGTTGACCGCATTTGCGTATACTATACGAACGCCACCGGCAAGGCGCTTGAAGTGTTGAAGAAAGCGAACTTCGCGCCCGATGTACTCGCCGAAAAGGTAGAAGAAGGCACCGCGGAAGGTTATACCAAGACGCTCAAAATCAACGAGGATGACGCCACCATCACCGTGGTAAAACTGTAAAATTAAAGGGCTGTCGCTTCATGCGACAGCCCCTCGTTTTTTATAATTTATGAACGTCGAGCACGGAATCGTGCGGGATAGGTTTCCATTCCACCTTTCTAAAGAGCGCTATGTAATTCGACCATTTTCCGATGATATCGAAGGTCGGAAACAATAGGACCCCGATCACGATCTTGAAAACGGACTTATTTTTGAAGGTCTTGTGGTAGTAGAGAACGACGAAGAGCGCTTGCAGGATGTGCAGTCCCCATTCCTTCGCATAACTTAGTAGCCAGGCGAGGAGAATACCTTTCAGTTCTCCCCACAGACGGCAACAGAGAGCGGCGAGCGCGATTCGTAACGACCAGGAAAGAAGGCTACGAAACAGTTTTTCGATATGCCTGGGGAAATTCAACCAAAAGCAATCGTAGGACGCCCATACGCGTTTTCCCCTGAACATATTCTTTAATAATTTCGGACAATTCTCTACGGAGGATTGCAGATGCCCCTTTGACCAACGCACCCGTTGGCGCAGAGCCACCTTGAGGGAGTAAGGTTGTTCGTCGTAAAAACTTGCCTCGTCGCAGTAGGCGATATGATAACCTTTTATCACGGCGTCCGTGCAAAAAGCTCTATCCTCGGTCAGGGAAGTGTATTGCCATCCGTTTTTAACCAGCTCGTTGGAGAACAGGAATCCCGTTCCCTGTATACGGCAGGAAAGGGAGAGAAAGCCTTTCCCTCGGTTTTCAAATAAACAGGTACGCAGCCAATGGATCGCATACGAAAAAGAGATCCAGTTTTGAACGTCGTTTTTCGAACGCCGTAAAGAAGTCACGATTTTCTCCCCGCTGTCAAACGCTTCGTTCATACGGGTGATATAATCGCGCGCGAGTACGTTGTCGGCGTCGAATATGAAATAGCCTTCAAAAGCGTCCGTTCCGTAATCCTTTTCAATTTGCTCAAAAAGATATTTCAACGCAAAACCCTTTGTTCTTTCGTTCGGGTTATCGTGACGGTATACCGTCATATGCGGAATCTTTTCATACCCTTCACAAAGCTCAAACGTTTTGTCTGTACAATTGTCCGCCACGATAAAAACCTGTAACAGCTCTTTGGGATAGTCTTGCGCGGCAATGCTGTCGAGCAGGTTTAAGATGACCTTCTCTTCGTTTCGGGCGGCGACGCAGACAGCGTATTGATGAAACTGCTTTGCGGTCGGATACTTCTTGGTTTTTAAGAGTCCGATCAAAAAAACGATCACACGGTACAGGGTCAGAATCGTGATGCCGGTACCGATAGCGGATAAAATTTGAATGAGTATATCGAGCGTTGTTTCCATGCGATTCACCTACCGAAAGCATTATAGCATGAGGAGGGAAAAAAGACAAGGAAATAATTATTTTTCCCAAAAAACTTGTATATCGCAAGATTATATGATACAATACCTTTAAGAGGTGTTTGCCATGAAACTGTTGGTCTATACGAAAAGAGGAAATAAAATTTATCAAAGCGGGAATAAACAGAATTATCCCGATCACGTCGGTTATAACTGCGATCTGAATGATAGCGTACATATCGCGATCAGCGAAGACGGAAAGAAATTCATGCCCATGCGCAACAACACGGGCGTATTGTTCGCGGAGGCGGATTTTACTACCGATGAAATCGGGGGGACGACAAAAACGCTTTTGTATCCTTACGTATTTCGGACGAAAGAGGGAAAATTCGGCATCGTCGCCGTTCGCAGAAACCGTAACGCGCCCGACGATAAGAATATCGGGAGCGTCATGCTGTTCTTCTCCGAGGATTGCGTGCGATTCAGCAAAGAGACATTTTTGCCGCTCTCCGATCGGGAAGTTTCCCATCCCGAAATCGAATGGGAAAAGGGTGAATATCGGATACGCTGGCAGGAGGGCGAAGAATGCTATCAGGCGTTCTCAAGCGATCTCGTCAGCGTAAACAATAAAGAAAAAACGCAAGAAATCAAGAAAAAACGTATAAAATGTAACATCAGAAACGCAGTATGCGGCAACGTGATCGATATCTCGCAGGCGGAAGGCGAACGGATTCAAAACGTGTTCGGCACAATCGAGAACACGGGCGTCGTGGTGGCTCCCGTCACCGTTCGGGCGGGTGAGAATGCGTTCGAGCATTTCGCGCGCATCAAGGCGACCTGCTATTATTCGGATGGCTCCACGCACGTAAAGAGTGTAGCGCTGAATCCAAAAGATTTTTCTAAAATCGATTTCACCCAAAAGGGCGTTTATTCCGTGCGCGGCAAAATCTTGCGCGAGGAATATCCTTTCCCTTTTATAAAAGACGAGAACATTTCCGATCCCGCCGTCATGCGTTATCGCGGCAAGTACTACCTGACCTGTACCCGTGCGCGCGAGGTCGTCGTCCGCGTCAGCGATACCTTGCAGGGGCTTTCTTCGGCGGAAAAGATCGTGCTGTGGCGCATTCCCGAATCGGAGCCCGATCGGGAAAATATGTGGGCGCAGGAATTGCACATCATCAAGGGCGTTCCCTATATCTTTACGACGGTCGGAAAAAAGGAATGGACGACCGTTCAGGCGCACATTCTCCGCTGTAAAGGGGAGATCGAAAATCCCGAGGATTGGGAGGCGCCGAGACTCGTGGTAAAATGCGACGGCTCCCCGCTGGAAGAAAACGGGATATCCCTCGACATGACTTATTTTGAGGACCGCGGAAATCATTACGTGATGTGGTCGAACCGAGTCATCGTCGATCCCGACGTAAAAAACCCGATCGCCGACACGGCGGATATCTTTATCGCGACGGTGGATCCCGATGCCCCCTGGCAATTGACGAGCGATCCCGTCCGTATCTTAAAGCCCAAATACGGTTGGGAGCGTTGCGAGACGAACGTAGAGGAGGGACCTTATTGTATTCGCCGCGGCGAGGATATCTTTATTACCGTCTCCGCCTCGAGCACGGGGCTTGCCGATCTGTATTGCATCGGGTTGCTGCATACGAAAAGCGGAGGGAATCTACTCGAACCCGCAAGTTGGGATTTTACCCCTTACCCCGTCTTGACAAAGGAGAGCGTGAAAGGGGAGTTTGGACCCGGGCATAATACCTTCGTGCGCAATCTCGATACGGATAACGATCTTCTCGTGTACCACGCCGTGCCGCACGACTTTTTCGGCAGGACGAAGAACCGTTATATGGGAATCAGGAGAGTTCATTGGACGAAAGACGGACGCCCGTATTTGGAGATGACGAAGTATCGCGATCTGAAAAGGAAATTCGAACGCGTTCTCGTAAAAATCACGGTCGTTTAATTGTTTCAAAATTTTATAAAAGGAAAAACCTTCGTATGGTGCCGAACATACGGAGGTTTTTTGTGTTCGAAAGAAGAAGGCGTCGTTGGCGATGAAAATCGTTTATATATAAGTACTATTTATATATATAACTTGAAATATTATGAATAAAAAAGGAATTTTATCCGTTTGACAAGCAAAAAAGTATTGTAAAATAAATATAAATTATATTTCAGTTTTAGATAGGAGAGATACATATATGGAAAATTTACTCGAACGGGCAAACGACATCAACGGCTTGCTCACTCGTTACGGAGTCAAGTTCGGCATCTACAAGAACGGAGAATTCAAAGAACAGTTGTTTCCTTACGACGTGATCCCGAGAGTCATAAAGAGCGATGAATGGGAAATGTTGGAAAAGGGACTCAAGCAACGTGTGAATGCCCTCAACGCTTTTTTACGCGATATCTATACCAAAAAGCGTATCGTCTCCGACGGTATCATACCAGAAGATTTCGTATTCTCCTCCTCCGGCTATACGCCTCAATGCGAAGATTTTACGCCGATTAAGGGAATTTATTCGCATATTTCGGGTATCGATCTCGTCAAGGGAAAGGACGGCGTTTGGTATATTCTGGAAGATAATCTGCGGGTGCCTTCTGGTGCGTCCTATCCGATGATCGCGCGGGAACTTTGCCGCAGAGCCTCTCCTACGATCTTTATCAAAAACGCCGTTTCGGACAATCAGGACTACGCGCGCCTGTTAAAGGCGACGATGGACAACGTCAATACGGGCGGGATAAACGTCATTTTGACGCCTGGCAGATACAATGCGGCGTATTTCGAACATTCCTATTTTGCAGAAAAAACGGGAGCCGCGCTCTCCAACGGCAGCGATCTGATCCTACGCAACAACGCCGTGTATTACGTCGGGAAAAACGGCAAAAAGGAGCGGGTGGGCGCCATCTATCGCCGCATATCGGACGAGTATCTCGATCCGCTCGCCTTCAATCCGGAATCTTTAATCGGCATTCCCGGGCTTTTCGAGGTCTATAAAAAGGGCAACGTGGGACTCTTGAACGCGTTCGGCAACGGCGTGGCGGACGATAAGGGTATCTATTATTTCGTGCCCAAAATGATACGGTATTATCTCGGCGAGGAACCCATCTTAAAAAACGCTCCTACCTATCTTTGTTTTTACGAAAAGGATCGGAAATATACCTTAGAGCATTTCGACGATCTCGTGATAAAAGACGTCGCCGAAGCGGGCGGATACGGCGTAGTGTTCGGCAATAAGCTGACGAAAGAAAAGAAAACGGAATTTATGGAAAAGATCAAAAACGAGCCGAGGAGATTTATCGCGCAGGAAGTGATCGATTTTCAGGATATCGACATTGCGGAAAACGGCGAGCGCGTGCCCCGAAAGGCAGATTTGCGCGCCTTCGTCCTTTCGGGCGAAACGACGAAGGTCTGGAAGAGCGGTTTGACGAGATTTTCCAGAAATCCCGATTCGTTTATTGTCAATTCATCGCAGGGAGGAGGTTTTAAGGATACATGGGTATTATCACAATCGAAAAAATAGACCGTTTATGGTGGATGGGAAGGTATATTGAAAGAGCCTTTTCCTGTATCAAGTTATTTATGGAAACGTCCGATTGCATGATCGATCGGGATATCGACGAGTATAAAGAATTTTGCGCCAAGCTCGGAATTTCGGATATCTATAGTGACAAAGAGGATTTTTTGTATTCGTATCCGCTTTCGGAAAAAAATCCCGATTCCATCATCAGTTCGCTCTCTCGCGCCATGGATAACGCTATGATCCTCCGCGAGACCATCGGCAGCGAGACGCTCGGCTATTTGCAGCTCGCCTTGGATGAGATGCGTTCGGACGCATTGCGTTCCGCCGTTGCCGATTATTTTCACCTGCAACATGTTCTTGATCTTCTTCTTGCATTTTGGGGAAGCGTGGAGGACAACGTGGACGACGAGAGGATTAGAAACGTTGCCCGAGCGGGCAAGCGGTTCGAACGGGTGGATATCATGCTTCGCATGGGTAAAAGCGACAGAGCGGAAATAGCCGTAGCCATACACCGACTGAAAACGAGGTTGGATCGTTCTCCCGTTTCTTATAACGAAGACAATTTTGAAACGTTAACGGACATCGTCGGCGAGGAAAACTTCGACCGTCGGAATGCCCTGCAACTGCTGGAGAAATTACTGGACGAGTGATTATGAGCGTTTTTCATTACAATTATAACATGGAAATATCGTTTGACGCCCCCTGTCGGGAACATCATTTTTCTTTGATGTGCTATCTGATAGACAACAGACGCCAAAAGATCCTCAACCGAAAGATCGAGATTTTTCCCGCCTGCGAGGTGATACAGGAACGGGACTGGGCGGGAAATATTAAAATTTTAGGCTTGATCGAACAAGAGCATACGCGTTTTTCCGTTTCCGTAGAGGGCGACGCGGAAACGTACGCGAATTTTTACGAGGATAAGGAGATTCCTCCGCGCTATTATAAATATCCCACCCCGCTTACGGCGGCAGGGGGCGGCGTGTGCGCGCTTGCGGCGCGCGTGGAGGGAAATTCCGATTACGAAAAGAGCCTTTCCGCTTTGAAAATCGCACACGCCGCAATTGCGTACCGAAGCGGAGCGACGGACGTTTCCACCTCTGCGGAACAGGCGTTATCCATCGGCTATGGCGTGTGTCAGGACTACGCGCACATTCTTTTGGCGATATTAAAACGAGTCGGGATTCCTTGTCGATATGTTGCAGGCATCGTGAAGGGCGAGGGGTACTCGCACGCCTGGATCGAAGTGAATTGTAACGGTTTTTGGTACGCGCTCGATCCTACGTCGGGCAGGTTGGTAGGGGACGGTTATTTGAAATTTTCACACGGAAGAGACTGCTCGGATACCGCGATCAATCGCGGTTCGTTGAAGGGATTTGCGAATCAAAAACAGAGCATAACCGCGTATATGACGGCGGAGGATTCGCCGTCAGCAGATCATTCTTATATCGGGAGAGAGAAAAATGACGGAAGAGATTCAGACAATCGGAAGCGTGGAGCTGCCGATCGGGGAACGATTAAAGATCATAAAGAACCGTTTGGACGGGCAAAAAAATAAAAGGCGCATCAGTATCGTCACCGGTACGCACGGCGACGAGCTCGAGGGGCAGTACGTATGTTATCTGCTCAATCGAAAAATCAAAGAGGAGAGCGAAAAGCTCAACGGCATTGTAGACGTGTATCCCGCTTTGAATCCGATGGGTATCGATACCATCACGAGGGGCATTCCCGGATTCGATCTGGATATGAACAGAACTTTCCCCGGGAGCAAAGACGGCGCCGTCACCGAACAGGTCGCCTACGATATCGTGCGCGATCTTTTAGGCAGCGATCTCGTCATCGATATCCACGCGAGCAATATCTTTCTGACTGAAATGCCGCAGGCGAGGATCAGCGAGGAAACGGCAAACAGCTTGCTTTCCTTTGCCGAAAATTTGAATATCGATTTGATTTGGATCCATGCCGCCGCAACCGTTTTGCGGTCGACGCTTGCGCATTCGCTCAATTCTCAAAATACCAAAACCATCGTGGTGGAAATGGGCGTGGGAATGCGCATCACCAAACGTTACGGCGAGCAATTGGTGGAGGGGATCTTCAACGTTATGAAACAGCTTGATATCTGGCAGGGGGAAGCGGAACGGTTAAAAAAACCCATCGTCTGCAAGGACGAAGTGGATTTTATCAACGCTCCCGTCTCCGGCGTTTTCCTTCCCTGCGTCACGCATCTCACCAAAGTAGAGAAAGGACAGCCGATCGGCGATATTTTAGAACCGTTGACGGGAAATATCCTCTCCCGCCTCTATGCTCGTCAAGCGGGTACCGTCTTTACTCTTCGCGAATACCCGATCGTAGACGAGGGATCGCTGATCGCGAGAATCCTCATCGAAGGAGGTCGAAACGCATGAAAGAGCAAATTCTCTTCTCCTTAAAAAGTCTCTATCGGGAAAGTATGGATATCAAGGGATATATCTTTGGCGAAGGCGAAAAGAGCGTCTGTATCGTCGGCTCCATGCGGGGTAACGAGGTTCAGCAAACGTATATCTGTTCAAGACTCATTCATACGTTGAAGAAAACGGAGGAACGAGGCGAGATCGGAAAGGGAAAGAGCATCATGGTTATTCCCTCGCTCAATACCTATTCCATCAATATCGGCAAGCGGTTTTGGCCTACCGATAATACGGATATCAACCGAATGTTTCCCGGTTACGGTCTCGGCGAAACTACCCAAAGGATCGCCGCGGGGGTGTTTGAAAGCATACAGGGATATAAATACGGCATTCAGTTTGCTTCCTTTTATATTCCCGGCAAATTCTTGCCGCACGTAAAGATCATGCAGACGGAATACATGGACGCGGAGACGGCAAAGCTGTTTGCTTTACCTTATGTCGTCATCCGCAATCCCCGACCCTACGATACGACTACGCTCAATTACAACTGGCAGATATGGAACACCAAAGCGTTTTCCCTCTACGCCAAGCAAACGAACGCTATCGACGTTTCGGATGCAGAATACATGGAAAACAGCGTTCTTACTTTCCTCCATAAAATCGGCGCGATAGAAGGGGAGGAGCGGCTGTTCGGAGCTTCCGTCGTGGTAAACGACAGTTCTTTTGTTTCCGTGCACGCAAAAAAGGGAGGATTCTTCCTTTCCGAGTTGAACGATTCCGGATTCGTTCGGGAGGGGGAAAAACTTGCCGTGATCGTCGATCCGCTCAGCGGGGAGGTTTCCGAAAAGATATTCGCTCCCTGTAAGGGACGTTTATATTATTCTTTTCCCTCGTCGATGACGCATCAGGGCACGTTGCTATTCCGCATCATTCCCGATTGAACGATAAAGGGGCTGTCGCGTTAAGCGGCAGCCCCTTGTTATCTTTTGTAATGCGATCAACCCACGATCAGATTCACGAGTCTGCCGGGAACGATGATACATTTTTTCACGGATTTTCCGACGAGGAAGGGTTTGATCTCTTCCTGCTGACATACGTATTCTTGAATAGCGGCATTGTCGAGCTCTTTGGCGATCATGACTTTTGCTTTGATCTTGCTGTTGACCTGAACGGCGTATTCCACTTCGTCCTTTACGAGTGCCTTCTCGTTGACGAGGGGATATCTTTCCTCGAATACGGAGGTATTGTGTCCCGTGATCTCCCACAATTCTTCGCTGAATGCGGGCGTGCAGGGAGCGATCAACTTGATGAGGTCGGAAATGCAATCCTTCAGGAAGGGAACGTTCTTGTTCTCGTTGCCGTCGTATTTTTGGAGCGCGTTGACGTATTCCATCAGGCGGGCGACGGCGGTGTTGAAGGAGAAGGCTTCGAGATCTCTCGTCAGATTCTTGATGGCGTAGTTTCTCGCGTAATCGAGTTCCTTTTCCGCGGAGCCCGTTGCGTATGCCTTATCTTCTACGGGCATATCGTTTACCTTTCTCACGAGCGCTTCGATGCGGTCCATGAACTTGGCGATGGATTTAATGCCCGTTTCGCTCCAAGGACCGCCCTCGGTGTAGCTGAAACAGAACATCAGGTATAAACGGAAGGCGTCCGCGCCGTACTGCTGAACGTATTCGTCGGGAGAGATGACGTTTCCTCTCGATTTACTCATTCTCATACCGTCGGTACCGAGAATAACGCCCTGATGCACGAGTCTTTTGAAGGGTTCGTCAAAATTGACGTAACCCATATCGCGGAGCGCTTTCGTGATAAATCTCGCATAGAGCAGGTGCATACACGCGTGTTCCGCGCCGCCTACGTAGGTATCTACGGGGAGCATCTTGTTGATATAATCGATATCCCAAGGCTGCTTATCGTTGTTGGCGTCGGGATAACGGAGATAATACCAGCTGGAGCATACGAAGGTGTCAAGCGTATCGGGATCGCGCTTGGCGTCGCCGCCGCAAACGGGACACTTGCAGTTCATATATCCTTCGTGGCTCGCCAAAGGAGATTTTCCCGTCGGCTTGAATTCCACGTCGTAGGGGAGCGTAACGGGCAGATCCTTTTCGGGTACGGGGTTGGTTCCGCACTTGGGGCAATGGATCATAGGAATGGGAGCACCCCAGTATCTCTGTCGGGATACCGACCAGTCGCGCAGGCGGTAATTCGTCTTCTTGTGACCTTTCCCTTCCCGTTCGAGGGCAGAAGCGATGGCGTCTCTCGCTTCTTCGCCGTAAAGTCCGTCGAATTCTCCGCTGTTCATCAGCACGCCGTCGTCGAGATAGGGCAGAACGGTTTCTCCCTCTTTTGCCCGAATAACTTGCGTGATGGGTAGATCGTGCACCTTTGCAAACTCGTAGTCTCTCTCGTCGTGCGCGGTGACCGCCATGACGGCGCCTGTGCCGTAAGAGAATAACACGTAGTCGGCGGTGTATACGGGGATCCTTCTGCCGCTCAAGGGAGCTATGGCGTATGCGCCCGTAAAGCAACCCGTCTTTTCTCTCGTCGTAGAGAGTCTGTCGATGTCGCTCGCCTTGGACGCGTACTCGATATATGCCTCTACGTCCGCCATTCTGTCGGGTGTAGTGATCTTCTTCACGAGGGGATGTTCGGGCGCGAGAACGACGTAATTGACGCCGAAAATCGTATCGCAACGCGTCGTGTATACGCGAATGACGTCCTTCTCGGCGTTGTCGACCACGAAATCCGCCTCGGCGCCGTAGCTTCTGCCGATCCAGTTCTTCTGCATGAGCTTGGTCTTTTCGGGCCAGTCGATCGTGTCGAGTCCGTCTAATAATTCGTCGGCATAATCGGTGATCTTCAAGAACCACTGCGTCATGTTTTGACGGATGACGGGGGTGTGGCATCTCTCGCACTTGTTGTCGACGACCTGTTCGTTAGCGAGAACGGTCTCGCAAGAAGGGCACCAGTTTACGAGCGCCTCCTTTCTGTAAGCGAGCTTGTGCTTATAGAGTTGAATAAACAGCCATTGCGTCCACTTATAGTATTCGGGCGTGCAAGTTTTGATCTCGTTGGACCAATCAAACATCGCATCCATTCTCTTGAGTTGTCCTTCCATCGTAGCGATGTTTTTCTCGGTGGAATCCCAAGGATGTACGCCCGTTTTGATGGCATAATTTTCCGCCGGCAAGCCGAAGGCGTCGAAACCCATGGGCTGGAATACTTCATAGCCCTGCATTTTTTTGAATCGGGCATACGAGTCGGTAGGCCCGTAGTTAAACCAGTGTCCAAGGTGCAATTTTGCACCGGAAGGATAAGAGAACATTTCCAAAACGTAATGCTTCTTATCGATATTTTCTTTATGGAATTTGCTTGCGCCGATTTCGTCCCATTTGGTTCTCCATTTCTGCTCGACTTCTTTCATATCCATAGAATTTGTTCCTCCATTGAGTTCGATGAATTTCCCTTCTATGTTATCACTTTTTTTACTTTCCGTCAAGCAAATATAAGAAACTACCCTTTAAGAATTGTCAAAAGCATAAATATTTTGAGCGGAGATTCATACAATATTCATGTGGAAAAAATTGTTGTAACCGAATCGGGAACGGACTGTTCCCACATTGCCTATCTATACCATACCTTGCACGTCGAATTGCCGCCAAAGAGCGTTTCGACCCGTCTCGACCTTTCCTCCGATCGGGCGCATTTAGAGATATCCTGTCCAAAAGAACTTCTATCCGACTTGAAAAAATGCCTGCTCTCTTGCACGGCAGATATCATCGGAATCGCATATAAATACTCGTTTTTGCGGGGTTTTTTGAAAATTTCCGGTCTGACGCTGACGGAAAAGGAAATTCTTCTCACCTCGCTCGTCGCCGCCGATTTTCAGGAAGAAAAGAAGTATTTGCTCAATAGAATCGATTTTGAAAGGGAGCTTTGCATCGACGGGTTGTTTACCTTTCGGTTGCAGGCGCTCAAAGAAAAGTGGGTGGATATTTTAGAGTTGTTGCCCGAGAGCTTTACCCGCTCGGAGTTCGATCGGTTTATCTGCTTTTTGTTGGAAGGGGATGACAAAAAGATTTTCTTGAAGGATGACGAAGTCTTTGACGAACGATATCAAAAGCAACGTAGGAGCCGTCTCATCGGAACGTTGCCGGAAATCTCTTTTCTGCGGGAAATTCTTTTGAGCGGCGCGAATAAAATATGTTGTTTGACGGTGCCGAAGGAGGAGGATAGAGAGATTTTGAAAAAATATTACGCAGGTCGGGTATTTTTCACATAAAAAGCAGTTGACAAAACGTTAAAAAAGGGATAAAATAGTGCTAGAAAAGACAAGTAGCGTCAGAAAGAGTTTTCAGAGAGCGGACGATGGTGTGAGTTCCGTAGCAAAATCTGACAGTCGAAACCGCTTTTTCGTATACAACGGAACATCAAAGGGGCAATTTTTATTGCAATTAAGGTGGAACCGCGCATCTCGTATTTGCGTCCTTAAATTTTCTCTAACGGGGAAATTTAGGGATTTTTTTATGGAAATAAACGGAGGATTTATTCTATGGTTGTTATTTTGAAGAACGGCGATTCTCTCACGCTGAATGAGAATGCAAGCTGTATGGACGCCGCCATGGCGATCAGCGAGGGGTTGGCGAGAAATGCAATCGCCGCAAAAGTAAACGGCAAGTTAGAGGACATGAGCACGACCTTGAAGGAGGGCGATCGTTTCGAAGTCGTCACCTTGAAGGATAAGGAAGGGTTGGAGATATACCGTCACACCTGTTCCCACGTCTTGGCGCAGGCGCTCAAGACCATCTATCCCACCTGCAAGCTCTCGATCGGTCCCGTAGTCGATAACGGTTTTTATTACGACGTAGATTTCGTCACGCCCATCAATACCGACGATATTCCCAAAATTGAGGCGGAGATGAACAAGATCATCAAGAGCAATCTGCCCATCTCCCGTTTCACGCTCGCAAGAAAGGAAGCTCTCGCGCTCATGAGCGGATTCAGCGAAAATTATAAAGTGGAGCTGATCAACGACCTTCCCGAAGGCGAGGAAATTTCCTTCTATAAGCAGGGCGACTTCATCGACCTCTGCCGCGGTCCTCATTTGCCTTCTACGGGTAAGATCAAGGCGTTCAAGCTCACTTCCGTCACGGGTGCGTACTGGAGAGGGGACGAGCATAATAAGATGCTCACCCGTATCTACGGTACCGCATTCGAAAAGAAGAGCGAGCTCGAGGCGTATCTTGCCGCCGTGGAAGAGGCGAAAAAGAGAGACCACAACAAGCTCGGTCGAGAGCTCGGCATCTTTATGACGAGCGACGTCGTCGGACAAGGCTTGCCTATTTTGATGCCCAAGGGTGCGAAGATGTTGCAGATTCTTTCCCGTTTCGTGGAAGACGAAGAGGAAAAGAGAGGCTTTATGATCACCAAGACGCCCAACATGGCAAAGAGTGATTTATATAAGATCTCCGGGCATTGGGATCATTACCGCGATAAGATGTTCATCCTCGGCGAATTGGACGAAAAAGGCGAATCCGCGAAGGGAGAGGAGATCATGGCGCTGCGTCCCATGACCTGTCCATTCCAATATCAGATCTATAAAAACGGTTTGAAGTCCTACCGCGACCTTCCCTGCCGTTACAGCGAGACGGCGACGGAATTCAGAAAGGAAGCCAGCGGCGAAATGCACGGCTTGATCCGCGTGCGTCAGTTCACTCTCTCCGACGGTCATATCATCTGTACCAAAGAACAGGTGGAAGCGGAATTTAAGCGTTGCCTCGACCTCTCCTATTATATTCTCGATTGCCTCGGCATGAGAAACGACGTATCCTACCGTTTCAGCAAGCGCGGCAAGTCCAAGTCGGATAAATATATCGACGACGACGAAGCGTGGAACAATACCGAAGCGATGATGAAGGTGATTTTGGACGATCTCGGCATCGATTACGTGGAGGCGGACGACGAGGCGGCGTTCTACGGTCCCAAGCTTGACGTGCAGATCAAGAACGTGTTCGGCAAAGAGGATACTCTCATCACCATTCAGATCGACTTCGCGGCGGGCGCGTCCTTCGATATGAATTATATCGACGTGGACGGCGTCAAGAAGACGGCTTACGTCATTCACAGAAGTTCCATCGGCTGCTACGAGAGAACGCTCGCCTTCCTCATTGAAAAGTATGCCGGCGCATTCCCGCTGTGGTTTGCTCCCGTACAGGTCAAGGTTCTCAATCTCACTGACAGAACGGCGGATTACGCCGTTCAGATAGGCGACGAACTCAGAATGCTCCGTCTGCGCGCGGAAAACGACCTCAGAAACGAAAAGATCGGCTACAAGATCAGAGAGGCGAGAATGGAAAAAGTGCCTTATATCGTCGTCGTAGGCGATAAGGAGGCGGAAGAGGGCACCGTTTCCGTCAGAAGAAGAGGCTCGGAAGAGAGCGTCGTGATGAAGAAGGAAGACTTTATCGCTCAGGTTAAGAGAGAAAACGACGAAAAAGTTATTTGGTAAAAAATCGTAAAAAACGGTAAAAAACGTTTGACAAAAAAAGAAATATATTGTATATTATTTTAGCAAAGCAGAAGTGATCCTTCCCACCATGCGTAATGGAGTACGACGTGGTTCAATAATTTCTTTTTTTAAGGGCTTATTACGGGTTGCATTTTGCTATGCAACCCGTTATTTTTTTGTGAGAGGTAAAAAGCTATTAATAACAAAGATCAGGGATATCGCGTGAACGGAGATATCAGAGCCAAAGAAATCAGAGTTATCAATTCCAAAGGTGAAATGCTCGGCATCATGTCGCCCTTTGCCGCGTTGGAGATCGCAGACGGAGAAGGACTGGATTTAGTCGAGGTTTCTCCCTCCGCCGTTCCTCCCGTGTGCAAGATCATGGATTTCGGCAAGTTTAAGTACGAGCAACTCAAAAAAGAAAAAGAGAACCGCAAAAATCAGAAAATCGTCGAGTTAAAGGAAGTATGGCTTTCCATGACGATCGATATCGGCGATTTGAAGGTGAAAGCGAATCAGACCTTGAAGTTCCTGGAGGACGGAAACAAAGTAAAGGTTTCCATTCGAATGAGGGGCAGACAGATGGCGCACTCCTCGATGGGCGTTGACGTCATGAAACGTTTCTTTGACCTTCTCGAGGGAAAAGCGGTTATGGAAAAGAATCCTTTTACCGAGGGCAGAAACATTTCCATGACGTTAGCTCCCGCAAAGGATAAATAATGAAAAGATTCCTTTCCTCAAAATCAAGGAAAGCGAAGATAAATAAGTAAATAAAATTTCGGAGGATATACATTATGCCCAAGCAGAAATCGCATAGCGCAACAAAAAAGCGTTTTTGGTTAACCGGTACCGGTAAGGTTAAGAGACCTCACGGCGGCAAGAACCACAAGGCTGAAACCAAGAATACCAAGAGAAAGAGAAATCTGAGAAAGAATACTTTGGTAGACAAGACGATCGAAAAGACCGTGAAAAACATGATGCCTTACAAGGACTAATTATTGACAAGGAGAAAGAAAAATGCGTATTAAAAGAGCAGTTAACGCCGTAAAGAAGCGTAGAAAGATTTTTAGATTATCCAAAGGTTATTTCGGCAGCAAGAGCAGATCGTACAGAATCGCCAGAGAAGCCGTAATGAAGTCCTTGAACTATGCGTTCATCGGCAGAAGAAGAAAGAAGAGAGATTTCAGATCCCTCTGGATCGCAAGAATCAATGCACAGGCAAGAGTAAACGGTCTTTCCTACAGCAAGATGATGCACGGTTTGAAAGTTGCAGGGATCAACCTCAACAGAAAGGTTCTCGCTGATCTCGCGGTAAACGATCAGGCGGCATTCGCACAGCTCGCAGAAAAAGCAAAGGCAGCTCTCTAATCTGTAACCACAAAGCCTTTTTGTATAGAAAAGGCTTTTTGTTTTAATATGGTAATCACTTCAAAAAGCAATCCCCTCGTCAAAAAATACGCCTCGCTGAAAGAAAAAAAGTTCCGCAAGGAATATTCCCTCTTTTTGGTGGAAGGTTATAAAATGGTAAAGGAAGTGCTAAGCAGTCCTTATTCCGTCGAAGACGTCATCGTTTCCTCCGATTATTCGGGCGAAAAATACGTTTCCGACGCCATCGAGGTTTCGCCGCAGGTGTTTTCTTACCTCAGCGACGAGCGGACGCCGCAGGGCATTCTCGCCGTGGTTCGCATACCCGAAAACAGACTTTCGGCGCCAAAGAGCAGCTGCTTGCTCTTAGATCAAATTCAAGACCCCGGCAATATGGGTACGATCATTCGTACGGCAAACGCTGCGGGGTATCGGGAAATCTATTTGATCGGTTGCTCGGATCCCTATTCGCCCAAGAGCGTTCGTTCTGCCATGAGCGGATTATTCTTTACCACTCTTTACTTCGGGGAGCGCGAGGAAGTATTGTCCGCATTGAAGGAATACGAGATCCTCTGCGCGGATATGGACGGAGAGAATATCTTCACTTTTCAGGTTCCCGAAAAATTCGCGCTTGCGATCGGAAATGAAGGAAACGGCATTTCAAAAGAAGTCTTTTCTTCCGCTTCTCACACGGTGCGTATTCCGATGGAAAGTACGGCGGAGAGCTTAAATGCGGGCGTTTCCGCGGGGATCGCCATGTACGTTCTAAAATCAAACACATTCAAAAAAATATAAGGAGACTCAAACATGTCAGGTCATAGCAAATGGCATAATATTCAGGCGAAAAAGGGTAAGGCAGACGCGGCAAGAGGCAGAATCTTCACGAAAATCGGCAGAGAGATCGCGGTAGCCGCCAAGCAGAATCCTAATCCCGAAACCAACAGCAAGCTTGCCGATATCATTGCAAAGGCAAAAGCTGCCAATATGCCCAACGATAACATTCAAAGATCAATTAAGAAGGCGAGCGGCGAAATGAGCGGTGCGGACTACAAGGAACTCGTATACGAGGGCTATGGTCCCGCAGGCAGCGCGCTCATCATCAACACCTTGACGGATAACGTAAACCGTACTTCCGGCGACGTTCGTTCCGTACTCGGCAAGCACGGCGGTTCTATGGGTTCTCAGGGTTGCGTATCCTATAACTTCGAAAACAAGGGTTATATCGTCATCGAAAGAACGGTCGAACTCGACGAAGACACCATGACCGAAATCGCTTTGGAGGCGGGTGCGGACGATATCGTAGTCAGCGACGACGCTTACGAGATCTATACTTCCCCCGAAACCTTCTCCGACGTCAGAAAGTACATTGAAAGCAAGAATGCCGAGATGGTCGCGAATGCGCCCAAGACGAGAAGAAACGAGGAAGTAGAGGACAAGATCAAATTCCTCGAAGCGGAAGTTGCCATGATCGCAAACAGCAAAATAGCCCTTCCCGACGACAAGGTGGAAACGTTTGAAAACCTGATCGACGCGCTCGAAGAGCTCGACGACGTTCAAAACGTTTATCACAACGTTGATCTTCCCGACGAAGAATAATTTTTTAGATTTATGCCCCGAAGGTATCTGCCTTCGGGGCGTCTTTGTATAATTTTATATAAAATGCAAAGAATGATAAGGTCAGCGATTGAAAAAACGCGTTTTTTCTATCGCTTAAGGATAGCTCGATGCCGACAGTTTTGATGGCGTGCGTTCGGGCAGTAAAGAGGCTTTTTCTTTTATCGGAAGAAGCCTTTTTCCGATTTTCACGATCTTCAGAAAATATTCATATAATAATAGAATAATCTACTATTTTAATGATAGTGCAAGATATATCATCGTGATGATATATCCATAAAAAAATAAAGATAAAAAATTATAATGGATAAAATGGACAAAAAGAGTTGCGCGAAAGTTTTTTTGTGGTAAAATATAGTAAGGAGAATTGCGTTTGAAAGAACTCAAAAGTATTCCCACGCAAATGATGCAGTTGAGCGAGCTGACTTCCATCGGTTGCGGTGGCGCCGCGCGCGTGTGCTTTCCGAAAACGGGAAACGAATTGAAAGAAGTTTTGTCTTTTTGCCTTTCTTGCGGGATCGCATTTTATCCGCTCTCCAACGGAACGAACGTATTGCCATCCGATACGGGATATCGGGGAATGATCGTCTGTTTTAAGAATATGAAGGGCTTTCACCTTTCCGAGGGTAAACTTTCTACGTATGCAGGCGAGAGCGTCGCCAAACTAAACGAGGCGTGCAAGAGACAAGGTTATCTTTTTGCTCCCTTTATGACGGGCGTTCCCGCTCTCGTGGGCGGCGCGATCGCCATGAACGCGGGCGTTGCGGAGCATCACATGGCGGATATCGTACGATCCGTCACCGCCACGGACGGAAAGAACACTTATGAGTTCTCGAGGAAAGAGTGTAAGTTTTCGAATAAAAGCAGTATTTTTTTGCGGGAACGTCTTTGCATTCTCCAAGCCTCTTTTCAGATTCAGAAGGCGTCTTTTTCCGAGATCGAAGAGAAATTTTTATTTTATCGGGATAAGCGCAAGCATCTGCCGACGGGAAAGAGCATGGGGTGCATTTTCAGAAACGAAGATTTCCCCAGCGGAAAACTCATTGAGGAATGCGGATTGAAAGGGGCTCGCATCGGCGGAGCCGTCGTATCCGAACGGCACGCAAATTTTATCATCAACGAGAATCAGGCGAAGGCGTCGGATATCAAAAAATTGATCGTTCTTGTAAAGGAAACCGTCTTTCAAAAAACGGGAAGGCGGTTGACGGAAGAAATACAGTACATTTTATAAGGAATTGTCTATGATTTTAACAGCAGATTATCACACGCATACGCCCTATTCCCACGGGAAGGGGAGCGTGTATGAAAATGCCGAACAGGCAAAAAAAAGGGGCTTATCGGCAATCGGCATCACCGACCACGGCTTTTCCCATATGGCTTTTCAGTTAAAACGAAAAAAGGTGCCCGCCTTGATAAACGAATGCCGACAGGCGGAGAGCGCGCTCGGCATTCGCGTCCTCGTCGGCATGGAGAGCAATATACTCGGTGAGGAGGGGAGAACGGACATGCGGGAGAGCGACTATTCTTCCTTCGATCTCTTTCTCGCGGGCAAGCACGTCGCGGTGTGGTACGCTTCGCCGAAGGACTATTTTACCTATTTTCTCGGCAATTTCGTTACGGACAAGTTAAGGAGAAAGCCTTCCGCTTCTCTCGTTCGAACGGATACGAACGCTTATATTCACGCGATCAAGAATAACCCGATCGACATTCTCACGCATCCGAATTATTTATGCTATGCCGATATGTTGGAAGTGGCAAAATGCGCCGAGGATTACGGTACGTATTTGGAGTTGAACTCTAAAAAGGTGCATCTTTCCGACGAGGAGCTTTCTAAAATCGTGGCAAAGACGAACGTGAGATTCGTGATCGATTCCGACGCGCACAACTCTTCCCGCGTTGGCGATACTCTGCTCGTGGACGAGCTTATGCAGCGGGTCGCGGTACCGAAAAACAGAATCGACAACATCGAAGGAAGGTTTCCTTCTTTTCGTCTGACAGAATGGAAAAAAACGCATGGCTAATTTTACGAACGTAATCAAAAACGAGATCATAAACGGCAAAATCAAAAAAAATTCCTGCCGAAAAGCGGCTCTTTCCGCCTTCTTTCGCACGAACGGGGAGCTGACGTACGATTTTACCTCTCACGACTACGGGGCGGAGTTCGTCACCGAATCGGAAGAGGTCGCAGAGTTTTTCTTTTCCCTGCTTGAAAATTTGTACGGCGTGGAGCTCTTTACTTCCTTTAAGGAAGATCGCTTGAGCAAGCGGGAAAAATTTCGTTTCGGCTTTCACGGAGAGGTTTCTGAGCGCATCTTGACGGATCTCGATATTTTGTCCGTCAACGGGGATTTCGTCCTGAAAATAGAGGATTCCCTTCTCTCTTCCGACGAGGAGGAGCTCGCATACGTCAAAGGCGCTTTTTTGGGCAGCGGCAGCTGCACGCTCCCTTCCAAAGGGCTTGGAAAAACGGGGTATCATCTGCAATTTTCCTTCCGTTCGAGCGAGATTGCGACGAACTTTTCCGAGATCTTGCGCGGCATGGAAATTTTAGCCAAGACGATCGAACACAACGGCAGTTTTGTCGTTTATACGAACAGCAAAGAGACGATCTCCGACTTTTTATCCGTGATCGGCTGTTACGGTTGCCTGAACGAACTCAACGAGCTCGTCGAACGGAGAGAAAATTCCAATCGGGAAAACAGAGCTTCCAACTGCGAGGCGGCAAATAAATGCAAAACGAAATCGGCTTCCGTCAAGCAAAGACAGGCAATCGAAAAGATTGTGGAGAGCGGGCAGTTTGATCGGCTCAGCGAGGATCTCAAACAGATCGCCAACATGCGACTATCGCACGAAGATTATTCCCTGCAACGCATGGCGGACGAGCTTTCGATCAGTAAAAGCTGCGCCTCGCATCGCATGAACAGGTTGTTGGAAATATACGAGATATTAAATAAATAAGGGTTTTAACATGACAGATTTTGTACATTTGCATCTTCACACGGAATACAGTCTCTTGGACGGCGCGGCAAAGGTGAGCGATCTTATCGATTACGCGGTAAAAAACAAGATAGACACCCTCTGTCTGACCGACCACGGAAATATGTATGCGTCGCTGTATTTGGCGGAAGAATGCAAAAAGAAGGGGATCAAATACATCATCGGTTGCGAGCTTTACGCCACCGACGATTATACCGTAAAAAAGCCGGGCACCAAAACCGAGCATATCATTTTGCTCGCCAAAAATAAGGTGGGATATCGCAATATCGTAAAGCTCGATTCCATGTCCTATACCGAAGGCTTTTACGGCAAGCCGAGAATCGATTACAAGACCATCAAGGAGCACAGCGAGGGGGTCATCTGCCTTTCCGCCTGCCTTGCGGGGCGCATTCCCCGCCTTCTCATGGAAGGCAGATACGACGACGCCAAGGCGTTTGCCGCGGAGATGAAAGGGGTTTTCGGCGAAGATTTTTATATCGAATTGCAGGATCACGGCATTCCCGAAGAAAAGCAGTGCATACCGCAACTCATTCAGATCGCGCGGGAGCTCGACATTCAGCTCGTCGCCACGAACGACGTGCATTATATCTATAAGGAAGACTGGGAAGCGCACGACATTCTGCTCTGCATCCAAACGAAAAAGACGTTGGACGACCCCAAACGCATGAAGTTTTCCACGCAGGAATTTTATTTTAAGACGGGCGACGAGATGGCGGAACTGTTCTCCTACGTTCCCGAAGCGATCTCAAATACCCGCGTCATCGCAAACAAGATAGAAGAGGAAGTTTTTGATCTCGATAAAAAGGGAAATCCCATTCGCGACACCTCGCTCATTCCCCTGTATGCGCCCGACGACGGCACGACTTCCCCCGAATACTTGACCAACCTCACTTGGACGGGACTTCCTACGCGATATAAGACGATTACGCCCACCATTCGCAAGCGCGCCGAATACGAACTCGGCATAATCATCAAGATGGGCTTTGCCGACTACTTCTTGATCGTCTGGGACTACATTAACTGGTCGCGCATTCACGATATTCCCGTCGGCCCCGGCAGAGGTTCGGGCGTCGGCAGTATCGTCGCCTATTCCATCGGTATCACGGACGTCGATCCGCTCAAGTATGAACTTATCTTCGAGCGTTTCTTAAATCCCGACCGCGTGTCCATGCCCGACTTCGACGTCGACTTCTGCACGAAGAGAAGATACGAAACGATCGAGTACGTCCGAGAAAAATATCATCCGACCAACGTGGCGCAGATCGTCACCTTCGGTACGCTCGCGTCTCGAGCTGTCATCAAGGACGTGGGGCGCGTGATGGGCGTTCCCTATTCCGAAACGGATAAAGTAGCAAAGCTCATGGACGGGAAATCTACCATCAACGAACTGTTGGGCAGAAAGATTCCCAAGATAGAAAAACAGTTGGAAGACAGTACCCTTCCCGAAGACAAGAGGGGAGACTTGGAAAAAGCTCTCGCCGAACAAAAGGGCAAAAAGAACAGAGATTTTATCGAGGTTTACGAGACGAACGAGGAGTTGCACCGCGTCATCGATATGGCGTTAAAG
>CAMFEK010000023.1 GCA_945949395.1 uncultured Clostridia bacterium | reverse complement strand
AGGAGTGCGTCGCCATGAAGGACGAGGCGTTCGACGTCTCCACGGCGTTCTCCGAGACGGTCGCGCTCAAGAGAAAGATCACCATGCTCGGCGCCGTCAACCCCAACGCCATCGCCGACTACGAGGAGCTCAAGGCTCGTTACGACGATATGACCGCACAGCGCGACGATATCGAAAAGTCTCTCCTCGATCTCAACACCGTCCTGAAGGACTTGAAAAGCGAGATGCAAAAGCAGTTCGACGAAGGTTTCAAGACCATCAACGAGAACTTCAAGCACATCTTCAAGGAACTCTTCGGCGGCGGCAACGCCGAGCTTCAGCTCGACTATACCGACTGTCCCGACCCGCTCGACGCGGGCGTGGAGATCGTAGCCTGCCCGCCCGGGAAAAAACTCACGAAAATTTCTTTAATGTCGGGCGGCGAACGCGCGCTGACGGCGATCGCGATACTCTTTGCCATCATCAAGTCCCGTCCCATGCCGTTTTGTATTTTGGACGAGATCGAGGCGGCGCTCGACGACGCCAACGTCGATCGCTTTGCGCAGTACTTAAAGAAATTCTCCAAGGATACGCAGTTTATCGTCATCACGCACAGAAAGCCCACCATGAATCAGGCGGACTCCCTGTTCGGCGTCACGATGGAAGAGAAGGGCGTCTCCAAAATCGTATCCGTCAAGCTCTCCGAGGTGGAGACGCGTTTGGGTGCGGGTACGGTGGAATAAGTTAAGAAAAGGAATCATCAAAATGGGATTTTTCGGAAAGCTCTTCGGAGCGCTCAAAAAGACAAAGGAAAACGTTTCTGCCAAGCTCCGTCTGCTCTTTGCCAAAAATAAGCTCGGCGACGAGTTCTACGACGAGCTCGAGGAGATCTTGATCGGCGCCGACGTCTCCGTCCGCACGGCGGAGGATATCGTCGAACAGGTCAAGGAGGAGGCGATCGGTCAAAAACTCAAGGACGAGGGCTTCGTCACCGATCTTTTGAAGGATATCATTCAGGACACGCTCGATTCCGTCGAGATGCCGCAAATCGAGTATCCCTGCGTCATCATGCTCGTGGGGGTAAACGGGGTGGGCAAAACCACTACCATCGGCAAGCTCGCGCATTATTTTCTCGAGCAGGGCAAGTCGGTCACCGTCGCGGCGGCAGACACCTTCCGCGCGGCGGCAAGCGATCAGCTCTCCGTCTGGGCGGAGCGCGCCAAGGTGAAAATCGTCAAGCATGAGGAGGGCAGCGATCCTTCCGCCGTCGTGTTCGACGCCGTTTCCTCCGCCAAGGCGAGAAAGACGGACGTTCTCATCGTGGATACGGCGGGCAGACTTCACGTCAAGGAAAACTTGATGAACGAGCTGAAAAAGATGCACCGCGTAGTCGATCGGGAATATCCGCAGGCGAATTTCTATAAATTCCTCGTCCTCGACGCCACGACGGGGCAAAATGCGTTGAATCAGGCGAAAGTGTTCCACGAAGCGGTCGAGCTGGACGGCATCGTGCTCACCAAGTTGGACGGAACGGCGAAGGGCGGTTTCGTCATCTCCCTGTGCGGGGATGCGCAGATTCCCGTCGTATTCGTCGGCACGGGAGAAAAGATGGAGGATATCTCCCTCTTTGACAGCGAAGAATTCGTGGAGGCGCTCTTTTAATGACGGAACGGGAAAAAATGCTTTTAGGGCTCCTGTACGACGCCGCGGACGAGGAACTTTGTATTCTCCGCACGTCGGCAAGACGCCTCTGTCAAGAATATAATCGAACGGATATAGCGGATCGGGAGGAACGGGAGCGTATCATCAAGGAGCTGTTCGGTTCCACTGGGAAGCGCGTCATCGTCATGCCGAACTTCCGATGCGATTACGGAAAAAATATCCACGTCGGCGAAAACTTCTTCATGAATTACGACTGCGTCATTCTGGACGTCTGCGAAGTGCGGATAGGGGACAACTGCCTCATCGCGCCGCAGGTGGGCATCTACACGGCTTGCCACCCGATGGACGCGGCGGAGCGCCTATCGGGGAAGGAATACGGCGCGCCCGTCACGATCGGGAACAACTGTTGGATCGGCGGTAGAGCCGTCATCAATCCCGGCGTGACTTTGGGCGACAACGTCGTGGTCGCGAGCGGTGCGGTCGTCACCAAGTCCTTCCCGTCCAACGTGCTGATCGGCGGCGTGCCCGCGAAAATCATAAAAGCTCTCAAGCCGAAAGAGGAGCAAACAAGATAAAAGTAGGGTCGACCTGCCGTCGGCTCTCTTTTTTGTAAAGAAGGTGTTTATGGCAGTACAAAACGAATTTCAAAAAATGTTGCAGATCGCAAACGGAGAGGGAAAGGGCAAGCGATTGCTCCTGCACAGTTGTTGCGCCCCCTGTTCGTCCGCCTGTCTGGAACTGTTGCACGGCTATTTTCAAACGACCGTGCTGTACTATAATCCGAATATCGACGATCCCGCAGAATATGAAAAGCGCAAGGCGGAGCAGATCCGCTTTTTGCGGGAGACGGGCTGGGCGGATTTTCTCGATTGCGATCACGACGAAGAGGCGTTTGAACGCATTGCCGCGGGCTTGGAAGGGGAGGCAGAACGGGGCAAGCGGTGTTATCTCTGCTACGGACTGCGCCTGCGAAAAACGGCGGCGCTTGCCAAGGCGAACGGCTACGACTATTTCACCACTACGCTCTCGATCTCCCCATACAAGCTCTCCCGTTGGATCAACGAGATCGGCTACTCGTTGGAAAAAGAGTACGGCGTGAAATTTCTGCCCTCCGACTTCAAGAAACAGGGCGGATATTTGAGGAGTACCGAATTGTCCGAGCAATACGGGCTTTACCGTCAGGACTATTGCGGCTGCCGTTTCTCGCAAGCGGAGGCAAGGAACAGGAGAAAGGGAAATGAGTAAAATTCTGAATATCGGTTTTCTCGCGCACGTCGACGCGGGCAAGACGACGATCACGGAAAATTTATTGTTCTTATCGGGCGCAACGAGAAGGATGGGCAGGGTGGACGACGGCACGTCCGTCACCGACTATCTCGACGTGGAGCGCCGCCGCGGCATCTCCGTCAAGGCGTCCTCCGTCTCCCTCAACCACAAGGGCGTCACCGTGAATATCATCGACACGCCCGGTCACGCCGATTTTTTGTCGGAAGTGGAACGCGCGCTCTCCGCGCTCGACCTCGCCGTGCTCATTCTCTCTTCCGTCGAGGGTGTTCAGCCGCAAACCAAGGTCTTGTTCGACGCGCTCGTAAGACTTCGCCTGCCCTTCGTCGTGTTCCTCAATAAGATCGACCGATACGGCAGCGACTCGTTGAAGGTGTTCGACGACCTGAAGGCTCTTTGTCAAAAAGTCGGGAAGGGGGCGGTTCTTCACAATATCCCCGACGGCAGCGGAGAGGTGATAGAAAACCGTTTGATAGCCGACGACGCGGCTACGGAAATATCCTCTTTCGACGAGAGCGTCTTAGAGGGGTATCTCGAGGGCGAGCTGAAAGAGTCGGATATCCTCGCCCGCTTGCAGGCGTACGAGTCGGACGGCAGAATCCTTCCCGTCTTGACGGGCAGCGGCAAGACGCGCGCGGGCATGGAAGAACTTCTCGATTTTTTGTCCGATTTTACGCCCGCCCGTCAGGAAGAAGAGCTTTGTGGCGTCGTCTATAAGCTCGACCACGACAAGACGCTCGGCTCCGTCGCGCATATCCGCCTGTTCGGCGGAGAAATCAAGAGCCGCTCTCTCGTTTTTTTGCCGCGATTGCATCAATTCGTCAAGACCACGCAGCTCAAGAGAATACAGGGCGGAAAGCTCACGGATATCCCGTCCGCTCGCGCGGGCGAACTGTGCGCCATTTGCGGCATGGACGAAGTCTGCGCGGGCGATTTCATCGGCAAAGAGCTCCCTTCGCGCAAAGTCAAGCTCTCCACTCCACACTTTATGGTAAAGATCGAGTGCGCGGACGAAAAAAAGACGGAATTATTGCGGGCGGTCAAGCTCTTAAACGACGAAGACCCCTCTTTGGGGTACGAATGGGTGAGCGAAAAGCGGGAAATCGCCGTCCGCACGACGGGCTCCATTCATCTGGAAACCTTGCAGGAGATTTTATTCGACCGATTCGGCTTGCGCGTCGGGTTTTCCAAACCCTCCGTCATCTATAAGGAGACCCCCTCCCGCGAGGGTTACGGCTACGAGCATTACACCATGCCCAAACCCTGTTGGGCGGTCGTGCATCTGTTCATTCAACCGCTCCCTGCGGGCAGCGGCATTCAGTTTGAAAGCGTCGCGAGCGAAAAGGATATCCATTATAAGTATCAGGAACACGTCAAGACGAGCATTTTGGAAACTTGTATCCGGCAGGGCTTGCACGGTTGGGAAGTGGTGGACGCCAAATTCACCCTCGTCGGCGGCGAACATCACGAGGAGCACACCCACCCGCTCGACTTTTTCGTCGCCACGCCCATGGCGTTCATGGATGGCTTGCGCAATACGGGCACGACCCTGCTCGAACCCTATCTTCGCGTGGAGTTCAGTGTGGAGACGAATCGGGCGAACGCCGTCATCAAAACCGTAAAGGAAAAGCGAGGGCGGGTACTCTCGAGCGAAACGGACGGCGTTATCACCACGATCGCGGCGGAAATTCCCGAAGGGGAAACCTTCACCCTCCGCGACGAGTTTTTGTCCCTCACCTCGGGCAAGGGGAGCTACACCTCCGCTTTTTCCCGCTACGAACCCGTGCCGCAGGGCATGGGGTGCGATCGGGAACGGCAAGGCGTAAACCCGCTCGATCGCGCCAAATGGATCCTGCACGCGAGACAGGCTTTGTAACGCACGGCAGAGAAAACGTTTTTTTTCACAGAATTTTGTTTTGACTTTTGGTCAAGGCGATCGATCGCGCCGCAAACGGAAAATTTGCAATAAAAAAGTTCACGGAAAACCCGTGAACTTTTTTGCCGCGTGAAAACTATTCCGTCGACGATCGTGCCGACTTTTTTCCGTCGCCGCTTGCTACGTAAGCATAAAATCCGCCCATTCGCCCGAATAATCGGCGATATGCTCCCGCCAAAAAAGCAACCTGTCCCGATATTCTCGCAGGCGCCCTTCGACAGCCTGCTCGCAATGCTCGACGTCGAGCCGATAGACGATGGCGGTGAGGTCGTAGATCGGATAGCCTATCGCGTGCCCCGCGGCGTGCACGATTGCGCACGCCTGCCCGACGGCGTGGCAGGTCGCGATCGCCTCCTTATCGTCGATCTCTTTGGCAAAAGCGTGGCAGTCTAAAATCTTCCGTTGCGCCGCCCGCATTTTGATCTTCCCCGCCGCCCAGAGCCGAGCCGCCTGCAAAGCCTCTTGCGGGCGCCGCTCGTAAGGATAACGCTCCTTCAGCTCGGCAACGGATTCTTCCGCAAAGTCAAACGCCCATAACGCCAAAACTCTGCGGTTTTGATTTTGAAGCAGCAAAAGGAGTTCCTGCAAGCATTCCGACTGCTTGGAAAACAGTATCCGATTTCCTCTCTTTTGTTTTTGACGCACTTCGTCTATCCGGCTCATGACGCACCTCGAACAATCAAGTCAATGGGGGGCAACAAGAAAGCCGATGCTTCATCGCGATGCATCGGCTCAATAGTCTTATTTTTTAACGGATCTCCTTAAAGGATCACAACTTACACTTGTATTCTTCGTTTTTTTCGAAGTACGCCTGTGCTCCTCGAAATCTCATCCGACAGCTCTTTTGGGGTTTCATGCTCCTTCGTCTCGAACGCCGTTTTTTCGTTCTTGTTTGCGTTCTCGTGTCTTATTGTCGTAAGACGCGTATCCCTACGCTTCCCATTCTTTCGACACGCAAAACTTTCGTCGCACGTTTCAAACAACTGTCACAGAACTATTTTTCTTGCCTCAAAGTTCCTTTTTTCTTCCTTTCCAAGATTTCTCTTCGGACCTTTTTTCGCCCGCGTTCTTTTATTTCTTTTCCATTTCGACTTCGGAATTCCTTTGAGTGTCTTTATTATAGCACGTATTTTTTATTTGTCAATACCTTATTTCAAATTTTTTCAAAAAATTTTAATATTTTTCAGAAAAAATCTATATTCTGTTAGAACGTTTCTATAAATTTGTTTAATAATGGCAGGTCGGTGGAGGTGAGCATATTGATGAGCGGCTCCTCCGCGCTTCCCGTCTCGGTGATGAATACGGCGAGCGTCTTTTTTCCCGCCTCGAAGGCGCGGAAGCAATCGAAGATGGTCGCCGTTTTCGGCAAAAATTTATACGCCTTTCCGATCTCGGAAGGGTCTACGGCGATCGAGCAGGGGGCGTGGGCTAAAAATTCGTTCATGTCCGTTTCGGAATCCATAGCCTGCAAAATCTGCCGAAACACCGTGTGCACGTTCAAAAAGCCTATCGTTCTGCCCTTTTCCCAAATCGGAAGGGTGGAATGTTTGGAGATGGCAAGCTGCAGCATCGCCTGTTTCAAGGGCGTGCTTGCGGCGGCGCCCATAATCTTTTTCGGCTTTAACACGTCTAAAATGAAGGGCGGGCGGCAAATTTGTTTTTCGATCAGCTCGATCGTCTCTACCACCTCGTCGCAAGGGTATGCGATAATCTTCTCTCCCAGACTCTTATGCACGATGGCGTTGCGCAGTTTTCCGTAATCGGTCAGCTCGTCTTTGTATCGCCGCACGACGAGGTTCACGTCGGCACATCGGTTGATGAGGTCGGTAAAGGATTGCGATGCGCGCACGTTGTATTGCGTGCGCAGACAGTCCTCGATGTTGTTATAGCTCTTCAAAAATCTCGTGGCGTTGGCGGCGTCCATAATTCGCTCCTTTTTTCTTTATGATATCGCATCGGGTAGCTCTTTTTTGGGGGATCTTTATTCTTCCGGGATATAGTTTTCGAAAATCACGGCGTCGAACCCGTGCCGATAGGCGTCTTGTTCCTCTTGTTGCGAGCGGGGCACCCAACAAAGAGACGCCGTATGAAACAGCTTTCGGCATGCGTTTAACGAAAAGCTCTTCCACCCCGACGCCTCGTAGGCGATAAAATCCGGCTTGGCGCGGAAGTTCAACAGCAAAAGCTGCAGAGCGGGGAAGAACGCCTTAAAGTTCTTTTCGTGGGAAAAATTCATGGAAAGCACGCCGCGGCACACTTCGGGCATCAGCTTTTTCACCTTGGCGATATAGAGGGGGTTGAAGGATTCGACGATAAAATCCCCCCGATACGCCTTGAGCGCCTCCACGGTCTTTTCCGCCACCTCGCCGTGGCGGGGCATATCCTTGATCTCCACGAGCAGGGGCACTTTTCCGTCTACGAGGGAGAGGACCTCCTGCAGGGTGGGGATCACGTCGTCCGTTCCTGAAAGATGCAGTCGTTGCAGCTCCTCTTTGGTCAGATCGACGACGTTTTTGTCTACGCCGCACAGGCGCTTTAAGTCGTCGTCGTGGAATACGACGAGCTCTCCGTCCTTGGAGAGGCGCACGTCGAACTCTATGCCGAATCCGCGTTCTACGGCGGCGCGGTAAGCGGAAAGGGAGTTTTCCGCCTTTTCTTCATCGTGTAAGCCCCTGTGCGCGTAACGGACGGGGAAAAGATATTTTTTCATCTCCGCCCGCGGCTTGTTGGGGCGAATGGCGAATAAAAACAAGATCAAAAGTACGAGCAGTACGGCAAACAGTATGCTCAGCGTAATCCAAATCATATTATTTTCTCCTGTATCGGGTAAAGTTTAGTCGTCCACGTCGAGATTTTCCAGCACGCTCGCTTTCTTTTCGGGTTTGGAATCTCCGTGCTTGACGAAGAACATGGTGACGTCCGGCATCAGGGCGACCGCGGGGGAGCGGAAGGTCGCCATGGAAAGCAGGGTGAGGAGCAGACAGGCGATAAACGCCACGAGGGTGGTGGAATAGCCCATCAAGATGAAAAATACGCAGGCGAGAATGGTGCCGCCGAGGATAAAGGGGCTTCGTTTTCCTATCTTGGTGCGCACCTTGTCCGAGAGATTGCCAAAAACGGGCAATAAAAATACGGCGAACACGTTGTCGAGCGACATGATGACGCCCGACCACCCCTGTTCCATTTCGTACTTGTTCGTCAGGATGAGAGGAACGATGGTGTCGTACGCCTGCTAGAACGCGCAGATGAAAAAGAAGGCGAATCCTACGAATATCGTGCGTTTGTAATTGAGTTTCATGTAATTTACTGTCTCCTTATCATAATTACCGTATTCAGTTTAGCAGAATTGCGTCGCTTTTACAAGGGGGTTGCAAAAATCTTTTTGAAATTTTTTCTTCCGTATTCTTTTGTCAATTTTAAGGGGCTCCCCACTTGACAAAAACGACGTCGTATACTATAATATTACCGTATGTTTTTATGCTATAATGACGGATAAGTTTTTTATCCCGAAACCGTAAAAGCAGGCTATCCGAAAATAAGAAAGGAGAGTTGGATATATGTTAACATCTATTTGCGGAATCAACTGGGGCGACGAAGGCAAGGGACGTATGGTCGATCTGCTTTCACAGGAATACGATATCGTATGCCGTTACCAGGGCGGCAACAATGCGGGTCACACCGTCATCAACGAGCGGGGAAAATTCATTCTCAACATTTTGCCTTCCGGTATTCTTCGCGAGGGCGTGGTAAACGTTCTCGGCAACGGTATGGTGGTTGATATCAAGCATCTCCATGGGGAAATGAACCGCTTGCGCGAGCAGGGCATCGAGATCACGCCCGAAAATTTGAAGATCAGCGACAAAGCCGTCATCACCATGCCCTATAACGTGTTGCAGGACTGCCTCGAAGAGGACAGACTCGCCGGCGCGAAATTCGGCTCCACGAGAAGGGGCATCGCTCCCATCTACGCGGACAAGTACTTCAAAAAGGCGTTCCGCATGGGCGAGCTGCTCAATCCCGAAAGATTGTATAAGAGAATTCCCGCCATCGTGGAATGGAAGAACCTCACCATCGAAAAGGGCTACGGCGCGGAACCTATCAAGGTAGAGGACATGATCGAGTACTTTGAAACGTACGGCAAGGAGCTTTTGCCCTATATCTGCGACGTCGGCGTATATCTGAACGAGGAAAACAAGAAGGGGAAAAAGATCATGTTCGAGGCGCAGCTCGGCGCTCTGCGCGATATCGACTTCGGCATCTATCCCTACACCTCTTCCTCCTCCTCCATCGCGGCGTACGCACCCATCGGCGCGGGCGTGCCCAACTTAAAGATCGATAAATCCATCGGCATCATGAAGGCGTATTCCACCTGCGTGGGCGAAGGACCCTTCACGGCGGAATACTTCGGCGAAAAGGCGGATAAGCTCCGCAAGCTCGGCGGCGAATTTGGCGCGGCTACGGGCAGACCCAGAAGAGTCGGACCCTTCGACGTCCTCGCCTCCCGTTACGGCATCCGTTGTCAGGGCGCGGACGAAGTGGCGCTCACCAAGCTCGACGTCCTCTCCGATTACGAGGAACTCGAAGTTTGCGTCGGCTACGAGCTGGACGGCGTCATGCTCAAGGAATTCCCCTTCACCGACGTGCTTGACGATTGCAAGCCCGTCTTCAAGACTCTTCCCGGCTGGCATTGCGATATCTCCAAGTGCAGAAAGAAGGAGGAGCTCCCCAAAGAGGCGCTCGACTATATCAAGTTCATCGAAGAGGCTTGCGAGTGCTACATCAAATACGTGTCCGTAGGCGCGGAAAGAGAGGCATATATCGTTCTCTAATCGGCATACCATTATGGTATGGTCAAAAAATTCTATAAAATGCACGGTGCGGGGAACGACTATATCCTGTTCGATTGTATCAAGGAAGGGATAGGGGACGCTTCCGCCGTATCGAAAAAACTTTCTCCCCGCCGTTTCGGCGTGGGGAGCGACGGGGTCATCCTGCTGTGTCCCTCCCTGATTGCGGATTGCAGAATGGAAATGTATAATGCGGACGGGACGGAAGGCAAAATGTGCGGCAACGGCATTCGCCTTTTGGGAAAGCTCTTTTACGATCTCGGCTACACCGCGCGCAAGCACGTTACGGTGGAAACGAAGAGCGGCGTGCGTGCGCTCACGCTGTTCCCCGACGGAAAAAACAAGATACGGTTCGTCAAGGTGGATATGGGAAAAGCGAGCTTTTCTCCCCCGAGCGTTCCCGTTCTTTTAGACGGCGAAAGCGCGATCAAACGAGAGGTGGAGACGGAGGCGGGGAAGGTCGAGATGACCTGTGTTTCCATGGGCAATCCCCATTGCGTGGTATTTTCAAATGATTTGAGCGGGGCGGAAGAGATCGCCCCCCGCTTGCAAAAAAGCAAACTGTTTCCCGAGGGGGTCAACGTGGAGTTCGTCCGCGTAGACTCTTTGCGGGAGATTGCAATGCGGGTGTGGGAACGCGGTTGCGGTGAAACCTACTCCTGCGGTACGGGCGCCTGCGCGGCAGTCGCGGCGGCGGTACAAAATCATTACTGCCAAAAGGACAGGGAAGTGACCGTTTCCTTAAAGGGCGGTTCGCTCTCCGTCCGATATTCCGATTCGACCGTTTTCTTATCGGGCGGAGCGGAGCTTGTGTATGAGGGACGTGTGAGAATCTAAAAAACGGAGTTCACAACGAATGACAAAGTATATTTTCGTAACGGGAGGCGTCGTTTCCGGTCTCGGCAAGGGCATCACGGCGGCTTCTTTAGGCAGACTTTTGAAAATGCGGGGCTACAAGGTGGCGTCGCAGAAACTCGATCCCTATATCAATATCGATCCCGGCACCATGAGCCCTTTCGAGCACGGCGAAGTGTTCGTCACCGACGACGGCGCGGAAACCGACCTCGACCTCGGTCACTACGAGCGTTTCATCGACGAGGATCTGAATAAATATTCCAACCTCACCACGGGCAAGGTTTACTGGAACGTATTGAACAAGGAGAGAAACGGGGAATACCTCGGTCATACCATTCAGGTCATTCCGCACATCACCAACGAGATCAAGAGCTTTATTTACAACGTGGGCAAGACTTCCCACGCGGACGTCGTCATCACCGAGATCGGCGGCACGACGGGCGACATCGAGAGTCAGCCCTTCTTGGAGGCGATCCGTCAGGTCTCCTGCGAGGTGGGCAGAGATAACTGCTGTTTCATTCACGTCACGCTCGTGCCGTACATTTCCGGCTCGGACGAATTTAAGAGCAAACCCACCCAACATTCCGTCAAGGAATTGCAGGGTATGGGGATTCATCCCGACATCATCATGGCGCGCGTGGATAATCCCATGCCCAAGTACGTGCGCGATAAGATCGCCATGTTCTGCAGCGTGGAACCCGAATGTTGTATCGAAAACATCACGGTGCCCGTATTGTACGAGGCGCCCATGATGCTCGAAAAGAGCAATTTCTCTTCCATCGTCTGCAAGATCCTCGGTCTCGATCCGCACACCATCGATCTTTCCGAATGGGAAGAGATGTTGCAGCGTATTCACTCCCGCGATAAGACGGTGAAAATCGCCCTCTGCGGCAAATACGTCAAACTTCACGACGCCTATTTATCCGTAGCGGAGGCGCTCGCGCACGGCGGGTACGAAAACGGCGCAAAGGTGGAAATCGAATGGGTGGATACCGAATACGTCACCGAAAGCAACGTAGAGGAAACGCTCAAAGGGGTAGACGGCATCATTCTCCCCGGCGGCTTTGGCGGCAGGGGCATCGAGGGCATGATCACCTGCGCAAAATACGCCCGCGAAAGGGATATCCCGTATTTCGGCATCTGCCTCGGCATGCAGATCGCCGTCATCGAGTACGCGAGAAACGTCTTGGGCTATGCGGATGCCAACTCTTCCGAATTTGCCCCCGACAGCGAGCACAAGGTCATCGACCTGATGCCCGATCAGCACGGGGTGAAGATGGGCGGAACCATGCGCCTCGGCGCGTATCCCTGCAAGGTGATAGGCAATATCATGAAACGGGCGTACGGCGCGGACAACATCTCCGAGCGGCATCGGCACCGTTTCGAGGTCAACAACGACTACCGCAAAGAGCTCGAGGAAAAGGGCATGGTCATCGCCGGCACCTCTCCCGACGGGCATTTGTGCGAGGCGGTGGAAATTCCCGCAAACGCCTTCTATATCGGCGTGCAGTTCCACCCCGAATTTAAGTCCCGCCCCAACATGGCGCAACCCATTTTCCGCGAGTTCATCAGGGCGGCGGTAAACTATCAGAAAAATCAATAACATCGATGAGGCATAGAGATACACTATGCCTCATTATCAGAAAGGAGTATAAAGTACCATGAAGTTAAACGAAAACTATAAAAACATAGCGGATAACTATCTGTTCTCCACCGTGGCGAAAAAGATCGCAGCCTACACGGCGGCGCATCCCGAAAAACAGGTCATCAAGCTCTCCATCGGCGACGTGACCCTCCCGCTCGCCCCCGCCGTCATTCGCGCCCTTCACGACGCCGTCGACGATATGGCGAAAAAGGAGACCTTCAAGGGCTACGGTCCCGAACAGGGCTACGGCTTTTTGAAGGAGAGCATTCAGGGCTATTACGCCCGCCGCGGCGTCACGCTCGAAAGCGATGAAATTTTCGTTTCCGACGGCGCAAAATCCGACTGCGGCAATATTCTCGACATTTTCGATCGGGACAACGTCGTTCTCGTGCCCGATCCCGCTTATCCCGTCTACGTGGATACCAACGTCATGGCGGGCAGAAAGGTCATCTACGCCGACGCGAACGAGGGAAACGGATTTCTTCCCATGCCCGACGATAGCGTAAAGGCGGATATCATCTACATCTGCTCCCCCAACAATCCCACGGGCGCGTCTTATACCAAAGAACAGCTCGAAAAGTGGGTAGCGTACGCGATCCGCAATCAATCCGTCATTCTCTTCGACGCCGCCTACGAGTGTTTCGTGCAGAGCGGCACCGCCGCGAGAAGTATCTTCGAGGTGGAGGACGCGAAGAAGTGCGCCATCGAGATCTCCTCCTTCTCCAAGACGGCAGGATTTACGGGTACCCGCTGCGGCTATACCGTCGTTCCCAAGTCGCTCGAGTTTAACGGCATGAACTGCAACAAAATGTGGCTCCGCCGCCAGACGACCAAGTTCAACGGCGTTCCCTACATCGTGCAGAAGGGCGCTGCCGCCGTCTTTACCGAAGAGGGCGAAAAGCAGATTCAGTCGAACCTCGATATTTATCGCACGAACGCCAAGCTCATTTCCGATTGCATGGACGAGTTGGGCATTTGGTATACGGGCGGTAAAAATTCTCCCTATATCTGGCTCAAGTGCCCCAACGGCATGGATAGCTGGGCCTTCTTCGATTATCTGTTGGAAGAGGCGCAGGTCGCCGGCACGCCCGGTTCCGGGTTCGGCAAGAACGGGGAAGGCTTCTTCCGCTTGACCTCCTTTAACACCGTCGAGGCGACCAAGGAAGCGCTCGAACGGTTCAAAGCCGCCGTGAGAAAGTTGAAGTAAATTGCCATGTCTTATATTACAGAAGAAAATAAACGTTCCGCAGGCGTTCTCCTGCATATTTCCTCTCTCCCCGGAAGGTTCGGAATCGGCACGTTCGGCAAAACCGCTTACGAATTCGTCGATATCCTCTCCAAGAACAACGTAAAATACTGGCAGATATTGCCCCTCGTGCAGACGGGCTTCGGCGATTCGCCCTATCAGTCCGTTTGCTGCAATTCGGGCAATCCCTATTTCATCGATCCCGAATTTTTGAAAAAGGACGGGCTTTTGACGGACGAGGAGGTGGAGGAGGCAGTGTTGCCCGCGGGCAAGGCGGATTACGCCGCGCTCTACAACACTCGCTACGCCATGCTCCGCAAGGCGTATTCCCGATTCGACACGACCACGAAGAATTTCCGCGCGTTCGTGTATAAAGGGGAATACAGGGACTATGCCTGCTACATGACCTTGAAGGGTGCCTTTTCGAATTTGTGCTTTTCCGAGTGGGATTACGATTTCAAATACAACGAGCCCCGCCTCGTCGAAGATTTCCTGCGCAACAACCTCGAAGAATATCATTTCTGGCAGTTCGTGCAGTTCGAGTTCTGGAAACAATGGGCGGAATTAAAGGCTTACGCGAACAAAAACGGCGTAAAATTTATCGGGGATATCCCGCTCTACGTCGCTTACGACAGCGCGGACGTGTGGGCGAATCCCAAGCTCTTCAAGCTGGATAAAGACCTCAAACAGACGGAGCAGGCGGGCGTTCCCCCCGATTATTTCTGCGCCGAGGGTCAGCTTTGGGGCAATCCCCTCTACGACTGGGACGCGCATAAAAAGAGCGGGTATCGCTGGTGGATCCACCGCATCCGTTCGGCGCTCAAGACGTACGACGTCGTGAGAATCGACCACTTCCGCGGTCTGGATCGGTATTACGCCGTAAAGGCGGGGGCGGAGAACGCGATAGCGGGCGAATGGCTGGATGGTCCCAAGATGTCCCTCTTCGAGGAAACGGAAAATCAGCTCGGGGAGCTCTCCATCATCGCCGAGGACCTCGGGATTCTCGACGACGGCGTGCGCAAGCTGTTAAAGGACAGCGGTTTCCCCGGCATGAAGATTCTCTTGTTCGCCTTCGACGGCGACAAAAAGAACGTCTACCGCCCCGAAAATATCGAGGAGAACAGCGTCTGCTACACGGGCACACACGATAACAGTACCGTCATGGGGTATCTGAAATCGCTCACGCCCGAACAAAAGGAAAATTTCATCAAGGAAGTTCGCTATTCGCTCAAAAAGCGTAAGCTGCCGCTCCCGCTCACGAGCGATAAGGGCGTCTGCAAAGCGCTCATCACCATGTGTTTGGAGTGCGATTCCGATTATGCGATTCTCCCCGTGCAGGATATCATGTGCCTCGACAACGAGTATCGCATGAATACGCCGGGCACGAGCGGCGACAACTGGAGCTTCCGCCTGACGCGGCTCCCTGACGAAAGGGAAATGTCTTACGTCTCCAAGCTCATCAAAAAATATCACAGAGAATAACGCGAAAAAGACAGCCCTTCGGCTTTTTGCGCACGGGCTGTCTTTATGAGGTTTTATGGCAAACGAAATTAAAAATATCCGAGACGCCGTCGGCAGTAACAGGCTCTGCCGCTGTCGCCTATCCGGTCTTTCGGAGGGCGGTTACTATTACATTCTCGCCGCCAACGAATACTTTTTCCTCGCGGCGAGGGAGGAGGATTTCATGCTGAACGGCTACGAGATCCGCCTTATCTCCGATCTAAAGGAGGCGGAGTACGTCGATTCCGTCATTTCCGATATCCTGACCGAGCGGGGCGTGCCCCAGAGCATCGTCGATCCGCAAATCGACCTCTCCTCTTACAGCAATATTTTCGGCTCGCTCTTCTTCCAGAACAAGATGATCTTTCTCGAAAGCACGGACGGGGAACGTAATTTTTTCGATTACGGCAAAATTTTGCGCGTAGGCAGGCAGTCGCTCATTCTCCTTCCCTTCGATGAAAACGGGCTGTGGATGGAGGACGTCGAGGTCTTTTACGAGGATATCACGGGCGTCACCTTCGGCGATCGGTATAACGTCGTCTGGCAGGAATATCTGGAGCGGCGGGCGAAGAGGGCGAAAAAGGACCCCGTTTCCTTCACCGTGAAACTGCTTGCCAAATGGAATCCCGCGGGCTTAAAGGAGGACGGGCTCGATCCCGAATTTTACCGCAAGGACGGGGAAACCGTCTGCAAATTGCTCAAAAAGAGTCGTTCGTATCCGGAGTTTTGTTTGCAGTTCGAAAAATATTTCGACGGCGCTTACCAAAGCATCAAGCGGGAATGTACCATCTTGGAAACGCTTTGGCTGGAAGTGAACGGTCTATAAAAACACGGCGCTTAATAAAAGCGTCGTGATTTCTTTTATTCGATCGCCTCGAATACCTTTCCGATCTTTTCGGTTATCAACAGATCGGCGCGCTGATCGCGGGGCGTGGGGGATAAATTGATGACGATAAGGTGCTTGCCGCGGAAATAATCGATGAGCCCCGCCGCGGGGTATACCGCGAGCGACGTGCCGCCGATGATCAAGGTGTCCGCCGCGGAAATCGCCCGAACGGAGCGTTCCACGGTGTCGTCGTCGAGCGGTTCCTCGTAGAGAACTATGTCGGGTTTTATCACGCCGCCGCATTCGCAACGGGGAATCCCTTCCGCATTTTTGATAAATTCCGCGGTAAAGCTCTTGCCGCAGCGCATGCAATAGTTGCGGTGAACGCTTCCGTGCAGCTCGCAAACGTTCTTGCTCCCCGCGGCGGTGTGCAAGCCGTCGATATTCTGCGTGACGACGCATTTCAGCGTTCCGCGCCTTTCCAGCTTAGCGAGCTTTTCATGACAGATATTCGGCTTAGCGGAAAGACATAACATTTTATCCTTGTAAAAGCGGAAAAATTCTTCGGGATTGCGGCGGAAAAAGGAGTGCGAGAGAATAGTCTCGGGCGGAAACTTATATTTGAGATGATAAAGCCCGTCCTGCGAGCGGAAGTCGGGAATCCCGCTCTCCGTCGAGACGCCTGCCCCGCCGAAGAACACCGCGTTTTCGCTCTCGCTTAAAATTTTTTGAAATTGAATGATCGTATCGTCCATAATAAAAGCCCGCTTGCGCTGCAAGCGGGAAAATTTCTCTTATTCGGCTTTCGCTTCGTTGAGTTCTTTTACGAGCACGTCAACGTCGATTCCGTGTTCAGCGGCTGCCTGTTCGAGGGTCTCGGAGTTGGCGAGGACGCAGTGAATGCAACCCATACCGTAGTTCCAAAGCACGTCGATCGCGGCGGGATTGATTTCGGGAATCTCGGAAATAATCGTTTCTTTCGTAATAATCTTTTCCATAATGGTATTCTCCTTGTTTGGTTTTTTTCTATTATAGCATGAAAGCGAAAAGATATCAAATAATTTTATAGCCTCTCTTGTAATATTTTTCATTCGTCTTCATATCATGTGAATAACTCGTTTGTATCCACAGCTATAAACAGTTTTCCACAGGCGTGGGGTGAAAAATGTGGATAGTTTCATAAAAAAGAGAGGTGAAGTCAAAAGTTATCAACATTTTATTGACACTTCTCCACATTATCCACAAGATTAGACGGCTATACACACAATTTTTACTTATAGTTTGGGAAAAATCTAAATTTTTATCCACAAAAGTTTATAAAAATGTGTATAAAAAAGTGGAAAAAATGAGGGCAAAATCATTGACAAATGCAAAAAAAAGACCTATAATATACAGGCAAACAACAAAGAGCAACTTTTTGCACTGCTAGCTCAATTGGATAGAGCGTTGGTCTACGGAACCAAAGGTTGGGGATTCGAGCTCCTCGCGGTGCACCAAACGAAAGGGATACGCATAGCGTATCCCTTTCGTTTGGTGCACCGTAAAAAGCCGACCTTGGTTTCTGAGAAAAACGCTCGAGAGAGAGGAGCTATCTCAATGGATAGAGCGACGAGCTACGGCAAAACGATTGATAATCGTTTTGCCAAGCGAGATGAGCGAGCGCATAGAATGGCGCGCGAGCGTGACCGAGATTTGCGATTTCCCTGCGCAAATCGAGAAGGTCTACGGAGAGGGCGCTACGCGTATCCCTTTCGTTTGGTGCACCGTAAAAAGCCGACCTTGGTTTCTGAGAAAAACGCTCGAGAGAAGGGGCGCGCGAGCGTGATAAAGATTTGCGTTTTCCTTGCGCAAATCGAGAAGGTCTACGAAAGCAAAGAGGGATCATCCGAATAGTTTGACTGTTACAAGCAAGTGGTGCGGATTTCCTTTTTTATGGATGAAACGTAAAATCAACTTACTTCAATATCATGAATACGCTTGACACGGCATGGATAGATTTGCTATTATGTAATAGACAATTGAATCGTGTTCCTAAAAGGGAGTAGAAAGCGTTTTATAAACGTGCGCTAACCGTCAATACAGTATCTCGCATACTCGGCAACGCTTAATTTTCAAGACTTTTACTGAATTTTTAGTTCGGTAAAGGTCTTTTTATTTTTTTTGGAGGTTTTTATGGTTATCAATATCCTTTTACTTATCGTCGGAATGGCTTTGCTCGTCAAAGGTGCGGATTGGTTTGTCAGCGGTGCAAGCGCAATAGCCAAAGCGTTGAAGATTCCGTCCTTGATTATCGGGCTTACGCTCGTGTCAATGGGAACGAGTGCACCCGAAGCGTCGGTCAGCGTTAACAGCGCCGTAAACGGAATGAACGATATGAGTATCGGCAACGTCGTCGGCTCAAACATTTTCAACACGCTTTTAATTCTTGGCGTAAGCTCGCTTATCACTCCGCTTTCGATAGGGAAAGGCGTAAAGCGTTATGACGTACCTATAATGGTTTTGTTGTACGGTGTTCTGCTTCTCTTCGCTTTCGTAATCACACCGCTTAAACTTGATATTTTCGAGTCGGTTGCCATGCTTGTTTTATTCGTTGCCTATACCGCTTTTCTCATTGTCCGCACGAAAAAAGAGAATAAAAAATTTGCCCCTACGGGCGAGAGTATAACCAAACAGACGACAGAAGTCAAGGAAGAAAAGAAAAAGCCGATATGGCTTAGTATCATTTTAGCTGTCATCGGGTTAGCCGGCGTTATTTTCGGCGGTGATTTGGTTGTAGATCATGCGGCGGCTATCGCAAAAACTGCGGGAATGAGCGAAGCGCTTGTAGGGCTTACTATCGTTTCGGTAGGAACTTCGTTACCGGAATTGGTTACAAGCGTTGTCGCATCTGTAAAAAGGGAAAACGATATCGCCATAGGCAACGTAATCGGCTCTAATATTTTCAATATAATTTTTATTCTCGGTCTTTCATCTACAATAAGTAACCTTACTATTAGTTGGTCGGTATTGACAGATCTCCTCGTCATGCTCGCCTCGGGCGTAATCGTACTTTTCATTGCGTTGTTTTCCAAAAAGATGTATCGTTGGCAAGGTGCGATAACGGTTTTGCTATACGTCGGTTATATTGCCTATATTATAATAAGAAACTAACGAAATGGAGAAAATAAAATGAACGCGACAGAAATTGCAACTTCAATTCTTTCATTGATTGCCGGTGTGGGTATATTCTTAATTGCCTGTACTATGATGAGTGCAAATCTTGAAGCTCTCGGCAGTAAGAAGCTGAAATCTCTTTTTGCAAAAGCGTCCAAAAGCAAGTTGTTGGGCGTGGGTGTGGGGGCTGTGACTACTGCCGTCATACAAAGTTCAAGTGCGACATCCGTTATGGTAATCGGCTTTGTTAATGCGGGTATTATGACGCTTACGCAAGCCGCAACCGTAATTTACGGCGCGAATATCGGAACGACTATTACGGGACAGCTCGTCGCGCTCGGTATGTTCGGCGCAGATGCTATTTCCACTTCGGTCTTGTTTGCCGCGTTTGCGGGTATCGGCGCGTTTATACTTGCCTTTGCGAAAAAGGATCGTTTACAGAGGCTTGGCGGCATTATGGCGGGATTCGGTATGCTGTTTGTCGGGCTTTCAATGATGAGCGGCGCAATGTCGGATTTTTCCGAGCTCGATTCGGTAAAAATTTTTCTCGCTCAATTCAAAAATCCCTTATTGCTCGTGTGTATAGGCGCAATCCTTACAGCCGTGATTCAAAGCTCGTCGGTAATGACTTCTATGGCGATAACCATGGTGGTTGCGGGATTAATATCGCTAAATCAAGGAATTTATATTACAATGGGCGCAAATATAGGTACTTGCGTGACTGCACTAATCGCAGGCATTACAAGCACAAAAAATGCAAAACGCACCGCACTCATTCATCTTATTTTCAATATCAGCGGCGTAGCCGTATTTCTGCTCATAGGTTTGTTTATGAATATCGGCGGTATAGATTACGGATTTTTGTTTAACAAAATGTTTCCGGGCGCACCGCAAATTCAGCTTTCAATGTTCCATACAATATTCAATTTCCTTACGGTCATTACAGTCTTACCGCTTACCGATCTGTTGGTTAAGCTCGTTGCTAAAATGATTCCGGACAGGAAAGAAGATCGGCAGAAGTTGAACGAACCGTGTTTTCGCTTTTTTGAAGAACACATGCTGCGCACACCGCCCATTGCCGTACAACAGATTAAAAACGAGATTATAGAAATGGCAAATACCGCCGTGAGTAATTTTGACACGGCTTGTAAAGTAATATGTGACCTGAATTATGACGATATGGAAGCGTTCCGCTTGCGCGAAAAGCAGTTAAACTTTCTTCAAAGCGAGCTTGCGCAGGTTATCGGTAAAGTACTTAAAGAAGATTTAGCCGAGAGGGATAGACTTTATCTGATAACGGCGTTACGGACATTAATAGATTTGGAACGCGTCGGAGATTATGCGGAAAATATCATTGAATACGCCGATAAACTAAAAGATGCAAATACTAAGTTTTCCGAAGAGGCAATAAAAGAAATCAACGACTTGAGAGAGCTTATTATGACGCTATATGAGAAAGTCATGATAGCGTACAGAGATCATGATAAGAAGTCTCTCAAAAACGCTTGTGAGATTGAAGAGGAAATAGACGCAGTTACTGAACAAATGACGCAAAACCATATAAAGCGTCTCAGCAACGGCGAATGTACGATTGAGGTCGGAACGCAATTTATCTCTTTTTCTGCCAACGCAGAAAGAATTTCCGACCATTTTATAAACGTTGCCAAGACAATAAAATCGTACAGGTAAGAAAGAAACTGCAATCCTCCATATAGTGGATGACTTGCGGACGAAGCGCTTGCCGAGTCGGAAACAAAAAAGGTCTACGGAGAGGGCGCTACGCGTATCCCTTTCGTTTGGTGTTGGGGGAGAGCCGATCTTGGTTTCCGAGAAAAACGCTCGTGTTTTTTGCCGCGAAAAAGTCGAACGGATCAATCAACCGTTCGACTTTTTTATGGAGTGATAAAAAACAAGAGCTTTACTTATTTATCCTTGTTTTCAAGCGTTGCGATTCGTTCTTCCAGCTCAACGATCTTTGCGTTCATTTCATAAACGTTTATCCCGCCGATTTTTTGGACGCGGGACTTGAATTTATCGTAATTGTATTTCGTGGGAATGGCAAAATATAAAACGATTCCCAGTACAATCAAAACGAGTCCTATCGAGAGAAAGACGATCGGTATTTCTTTTTCGATATCCAGACAGAAGAAAAGGATCGCCGCGAGGGTAAAGGCTATCCCGATTCCGCACAAAAAGAAAAGAATATATTTTTTCAAGAATTTTGCCTGTTTTGCCTGCGTTTCGTCAAAGATTTGTTTTTCTCTGTTTTCCATTCATCAGTCCTCCTTTTTGGAAGTATATTCATTATAGCATAGTATCAATATTTGTCAAGAATAGAAAATCCTATCGTTTTAGCGGGTGCTAAAATCGGCAGTTTTAACGGAAGGGCGTTCGATCAAAAGAGAACCCTGCTCGTCGCGAGCAGGGCTGTTTTTTCTGTAGACTATTGAGTTGTAAGGCGTCTCGTTTTTTTCGGTACGCTATTTTGTTGAAAAAATTTCCTTTTATGCCGTTCTGACGAGCATACCCTTATTCTTTCGTACCTTTTCTTATTCGATTGCCCCTTTCATAAAACAGTGCATCGGAGTTTTACCCTTCCTTTTTGATCTTTTGCTTCGAGTAAATTGCTTTCATAACGATATCCTCCCAAAAAAGGCTCTTATGAATTTTTTTGCTCTTGCTTACCAAAATCTTAGTTCATCGGAGTATCCTTTTGATAAAACTTATCTTTTTTTGATTTGTTTTATCTCTTTCTTGTCTATATTATAACATATCGCGAGAATTTGTCAATAGGTTTTTGAAAAATTTTTCTGAAATTTTTTATCGGGCGGAAGAAATCACCTTTACGGTGAAGGTCGGCTTGGTCAGGCGGAGCACGTCCTTTTGATAGGCGTCAAAGTATTCATTTTCATACCGCCGCAATTTATCGAGTACGCCGTAAACGTCGCAATTCGTCTTTCGGCATTTTTCAAACAGGCTCTCGTAAGCGTTCTCCAGCTTTTTTTCCACCGCTCGTTTCACCTCGCTCGGCACGATGGGAGAGGAGGTCAGTTCTTTTACCGAGCTCACCTGCGTCCTGTCCGAGATGCTCGCCCGCGCGGTGAGATTCACCTGCAAGCGAGGGACGCCGTCCTGTATGAAAAAGCGAACCTTGCCCTTGTTCTGTTTCAAATCGATGCAATAGTCTCCCTTTTCCGTCTCAATCTGATACGCGGAGTTGCGCAGGCGGGTGCGCAAAAGGCTTAAAGCAAACGTTTCCTCTTCGTTCAGCTCACCCTGCTTTTTTCCCTCAAAAAAGAGGGCGGTTGTGGAGACGGAAAAGACTTGTTCTTCCTGTTTTTCTTCCCCACCGCCCCCCTGATTAGCGCCGCTTTGCGTGTTCAATACCTTTTTCACCGGCTCTTCCGCCTTCACGATGGGCAAAAATCCGCTCTTCGTGTTTCCGTAGTAGCCGATTGCAAAGTCTTTCAGGACGACGGAAACGCACCTTCCCGAGGAATACGCCTCGCCCGAGATGATCTTCAAGAGGGCGAGCGTCACGATGTTGTCGACGGGCGTCTTGACGGAGAGCAAGTCCTTCGCCTGTCCCTGCGCGGCGAGCAGAATGCAGTTGTCGGAAAAGTATTCGTTTCGGAGAAAATAATCGAGGTAATGAAAGCAGTCCTCCTTCATCAACTCTTCCCCAAGCAGCAGCACGCGGCAGTAAACGAGTTTGGGCGCCCAGCCGACCTTTTCGCCGATCTTTTCAAGCGCCTGCGCCACCGTCTTGGCTTTGGCGGAAACTTGTACGGGAGAAGTGTTTTCCCCCTTTTCCGAAGTGGATGGCACGGCGAGATCCGCCGTCAGCAACAATTCGCCCTCCTCTTTGTCGAGCGCTAATCCCGTGATGATGGCGGTGCGCTGCACGTCGACCAAACCGAAATCGTTGGAGATGAACAGGAAGAGGATCCCCGCGAACATGATGAAATAGATCCAAAAATGTCTCACGTTACGCACGGCTCTTTCTCCTGAAAAACAGCGTGCACAGGGGTATGATATCGGCAAACAGCAAAAACAGAAAGAAGAGTTTTTCGTTCACGACGGAATAGAGCAGTTCCGAGCGGTAATTAAAGAGAAAGACCATTAGGAGCGCCACCCCGTTCACGGCGAGGGATAGCGCGAGTCGGTGCTCTCCGAAAAGATGCGTGAGGCTCTCTACCGAGAGGAGCAGGGGAATGACGGAATAAAAGATGAGAACGATGGAGAGGGCGTAGGCAAAGAGAAAATCCACTCTGCCCATAGTCCCTATGGCGCGATGATATTTCCCGATTTTCGTGACGGCGAAATTCTGTCTGCCCGCAATGCTTTGGAAAATGCCGAAAAACACCGCCAAAAAGAGCAGAACGAAAATAGTTCCAACGGCGTAGCCGATCATCACCTTCGCCGTCGTTTTTTTATTCCCCTCAAAGTGCCCCAAAAACAGCAGGAGATAAGCCGAATCGGAGAACCAGTTGAGCGTGTGCAGGCTCGAAAGCGCCGTTTTGGATAGGGATATCTCCCGAAAGGGCAATAGGGCGGCGATATCCCCTGCGGGAATCGAGAGGGCGAGCAGGGCAAAATAGGACACCAAAAAGACGGGGGCGGAGAGGTCGGCGCTCCTGCCGATCGCCGTCAGATTCTTCATGCAGGCGAAGGCGGAAAACAAAAAGAAGGGCAAAAAAACGATGATGGCGGGTATCGTGTCGTAGAACGCGCTCTGCACGAAGGATTTTTGCTCCAAGAGCGGATAGATCGCTGCCCATACGAAATACAGGGCGAAAAGAGCGCTGAAAATGCCTTTTCCGACCTTTCCGAATGTGTTTTCGACTAACGCAAAGAAGGATAGATTCGTCCGCTCCGAGAGCTTTAAGAGGGCGAAGAGGACGACAAGTTGTAAGGACGCGGAAAAAAGAGCGGAGAGGAGCAGGCCGTTTCCCGCTTGCTCGGAGAGAATGGAGGGCAGCCTGATCATCTTGCCGACGGGCGCCATACAGGAAAAGAACAGGCAGAGCTGCCTTGCGGATATCTTATTCACGGTGTCGTAACCTCCTTTTGTTTTGACTTTTGAAAAATTTGGGTCTGCGCCAAAGGAAAAACAGGGGAACGCGAATCAAGGCGTCCTTGTTGTCGTTTGCATTCCAAGGGGATAGGGGGGATAGAAGGGGAACGCCGTAGTTGTCGTCCGTTATCATGTAGTACAATAAAAACGCCGTGAATAAAATGAGACCGTAGGTTCCTATGCTCCCCGCAATAAACAGCATGATCCAACGCAGAATGCTCGTCGTTTCGTACAGATTCGGCACGGTGTAAAGACAGATGCCGGAAATGGCGATAATGATGATCGCCGTGGTGGAAACGAGCCCCGCCTGCACCACCGTATCGCCGAGAACGAGTGCGCCCACGATGGAAAGGGCGTATCCCACGTACTTCGGCATGCGGATACTCGCTTCGTTGAGCACTTCCAAGACGAACAGCACGAGCACCATTTCCAAGCTCGGGGAGAGGGGAATCCCCTGTACGCCCGACGCAATGGTGAATATGAGCGAGGTGGGAATGAGCTGAATCTTAAAAAGCTGCGCCGTCACGTAAAAGGCGGGGAGATAGACGGCGATAAAGAGGGACAAAAACCGCAACAGCCTCGTCGCCGTCGCGCGGTAGGGATTGATGAAATAGTCTTCTGAAGACTGAAAATCCTGAAGCGCCACGTAGGGCAGAGAGAGACCGATGGGGGAGCCGTCCACCAAAACACCCACCCGCCCTTCCATGATCTGGGCGCAGAGAATATCGGGCTTTTCCGTCGTGCCGCATTGCTTAAAGAGGGAAAAGGGCTTGTTCACCAAAATTTTAGCGATATAGGACGAGTCGGCGATATTGTCGATCTCCACCTTGTTTAATCGGTCTGACATTTCTGCCACGACTTTTTCATCGGCGATCCCGTCGAGATAAATGAGGCAGACCTTCGTCTTGCTCTGCTTGCCGACGGAAAGGTTCTTCATGCGTAGGGCGGGCGTCTTGATGCGGGTGTGAATGAGAGAGAGATTCGTCTTGATATCCTCGATAAACCCCGCGCGCGGGCCCCTCACCGCTACGTCGGTGGGCGGTTCGGTCACCGCGCGGGCGGGGAGCGTCTTTACGCCGAGCAGAGTGCTTTCCTCTATTCCGTCAAAAAGGAGCAGGCAATCGCCGTCGAGTATGCCGCTTGCACATTCCTCCAAATCTCCCCCGTCCTTCACCTCCGGGCAAAAGAGCGCCTGCCGCAGGGCAGTCAGCTCCGCCTTTCCCGCAAAGGCGGACAGGGGCTTTAACACCTGTTCGCCGAGGAGGTTTTTGTCCGTGATCCCGTCCGTGTAGACGACGGCGCAATCCGTTCCCCCCGCCGTCGAAAAGGGAAAGACAAGCACGTCCTCCTGCGGTAAAATTTCTTTTACGGCGCTTATATTTTCCTGTAAGTTCTTCGTCAGCTTTTTCATGCTGACAGTATGTTTTATTTTTTGGGAAATATTTGTTGATTTTTGTCGCCCCAACCATTATAATGGAAATACCATGGATAGAAGAATAAGAAAATACGGCAAATATATGCCGTCGACAATAAAGGGATTCTTTTCGGGCGTGCTGGGAATCGGCAGTTTATTCACCTTTCTCTTTCAAGAGCTCGTCGGTCTCGTCCTTTCCTCCACCGTTTGGCTTTGCGCGGGGGTATATTCCCTCTTGACGGCGGGGGCGAGAGGGGTATTCACCTTCTCGCAGCGGGAATCCGTCAGCAAAAAAGGTCAGACGGACTGCGCGATCATCATCGCAATCATCATGCTGTTTGCGGATATCTCTTTCTGCGTTCTCACCAACCTTCGCTCGCTCAATTTCAAGATCGTGCGCCTGCCTTGGTTCGGTTTTTTGATTCTGTCGGTCTTTGGTCTCTCTTGTTTTTTCAAATTCCTGCGTCAACTGTTCCGCATCGCACGCAGAAAGGAATCCTCCTTTTTCGCCTACAAAATCGTCAGCGTGTCGGGTATGCTCAAGAACTTCGTGCTCATTCAGCGCTTGATTTTGTCCTGCCTGCCTTTTTCGGATGAACGTATTTGGCAGGTCAACTCTACGTTCGGATATTTCATCGGCGCCGTCCTCATTCTTCTCGCGCTTTGGTTGCTCGTCAGAAGTATCAAGGAGCGGGTAAAACTGTAGAAAGGAACCCTCGCTACCGACGGTCGGCAGCGAGGTTTTTTTCTTTACAATGCCCCGCGCGTATGATAAAAACGATAAGGGGCGTTTAGTCGTTGTTGAGGCGGAAGAGTACGGAGCGTCTCAAATATTCCTCGTAATCGGTATCGCGGCACATGGTCTTGCCGGGCACGTCGGAGAGCTTTGCCACCGGTCTGCCGTTCACGTACTGGAGCTTGATCACGATGTTGAGGGGATCGGCGTTTGTATCGTTCGTCACCCAGGTGCCCACGCCGAAACTCACCTTGCAGCGCTCGGCGAACGCCGCGTAGATCTCGCTGCATTTGGTAAAGTCCAGGCTGTCGGAGAAGAGCAGCGTCTTCGTCCGCGCGTCGATCTTTTTCTCCGCATAGTGCGAAAGCATCTTTTCGCCCCAGTCGTAGGGATCGCCGCTGTCGTGGCGAACGCCCGCGTAGCAACAGGTGTTCAAGTAGTCGAAATCTTTCAAGAAGAGGTCGGTCGTGATCGTATCGGTGAGCGCGATGCCGTTATCCCCCTGATACTCGTTGAACCAGTCCTTGAGCGCGTAGTGGTTGGTGTAGGCGAGGGGAATTGAGGGAATACCCTGATACATCTGCACGAATTCGTGCGCGTACGTGCCGATGGGGGTCAGATTGTAGCGATAGGCAAAGTACACGTTGGAAGTGCCCGTCATCTTGCAGTTCGCCGTGGGGTGCGCGTTCCCGAAATCGATAAAGCTCTTGATGACTTCTTCCTGCCAGGCGCGGGAAAGTCTTCTTCTCGTGCCGAATTCCGCCCATACGGGGAAGGTATACTCCCCGCTCAAAATACGATCGAACTTTTCGTTTAATTTTTTTCTCGCGGAGACGAGAAGTTCTTCATAGTCGTAACGCATACGGAAGTATACTTCGTTTACGATGGCGAGCAGATAGATCTCGAACTGCATGGCGGAGAACATGGGGCCTTCCACCTTGATTTCGAGCCCGTTTTCCTCGCTTAGGGAGATATCCACGTAATCCCGAATGGGGTGCCACAGGCGCAAAAATTCCACGTAGTCGGGCTTGATAAAACGAATGGAGCGGAGATAATCCAACTCTTCCTTTTGAAAGCGCAGATCGCATAGTAAGTCTGTCTGGCGATTGATCTCGTCCACCATTTCCTTGGTGAATACCACCCCTTCGTTTCGGCACTTGAAGTAGTATACGGCGTTCAAATCCGTATGCTTGTGGAAGATGACCTGATTCATATTGAATTTATACAAATCGGTGTCGAGTAAGCTGGTAATGATCTGTTCCATTTTTTTATCCTTCTTTTCCATAAAACGTAAGATACCTAATATTATAGCCGTTTTTCCCCAAAAGTCAACGAAACGGAGAACTATCGGGGCACAAAATTGCCGCGTTTCACATAGAGTGTTCTGTAACTTTTCAAAAAAGGGGGTTCTCTCATGTGTGGAATCATCGGTTATACGGGCAAAAAGCAGGCGTTGCCCTTCTTACAAAGGGGGCTCAAAAAACTCGAATACCGCGGCTACGATTCCGTCGGCGTCGCGGTGCAAGATATCGGCGTCACTATCGTAAAGCGGCAGGGCAGGATAGAGGACCTCATTCCGTTTACGGGCGGCTTGGTAGGCTTTTGCGGCATCGGGCATACCCGTTGGGCGACGCACGGCAAACCGAGCGAGCGCAACGCCCACCCCCATCGGGCGGGGAAATATGCCTTGGTGCATAACGGCATTCTGGAAAATTACAGGGAATTAAAGGAAGAGCTTTCCCGCCTCGGCGTTTCTTTTGAAAGCGAAACGGATTCCGAAGTGATCGCCGCCCTCTTTTCCGTGTACGGCGAGCACGGCTTGCTCGCAGCGGCGAAAGAGGTTTTGCCCAAACTGAAAGGCTCGTACGCCATCGCCGTAATCAGCGAAGAGGAAAAGGGGAAAATCTTCGTGTCGGCAAACGGTTCGCCCCTCGTCGTCGGAAAATCGGAACACGGGTATTTTCTCTCGAGCGATCTGCCCGCCCTCGCCTGCTTTGCGCCCTTCTTTGCGGCGCTCTCGGACGGAGAATCCGCGCTCCTTTGCGAGGGGGGCGTCGCCTTTTTTAACGGTTCGTTGGAAAAGACGGAAAAAGAATTTGTCCGCCACGGGCTTTTACCGCAGGAGACGGAAAAGAAAGGCTTTTCGAGCTTTATGGAAAAGGAGATTTTTGAAATTCCCTTTGCGGTACAGCGGACGATCGATCGCATGGAGAGAATCCCCCTGCCCTTCGAAGAGTCGGTGCGGGGCGCCGATCGTCTCATCTTTACGGCGTGCGGCACCGCCTATCATAGCTGTCTCGTGGCGAAGTGGCTCGCCGAAAATATCCTTCGGATTCCGTGCGAATGCGTCTTGGCGAGCGAATTTCGTTACAATCGTCCCTTGCTGACGGCGAAAACGGTCGTTTTTGCCGTGAGTCAAAGCGGGGAAACGGCGGATACGCTCGCCTGCGCCAAAATGGTGAAGGAGACGGGCGGCACGCTGATCGGCGTCACCAACGTGGCGGAAAGCTCTCTCTCTCGAATAACCGAATACTGCCTCGTCACGGTGGCGGGCGTGGAAATCGGCGTGGCGGCAACCAAGAGCTATCTTTCTCAACTTTCCTGTTTCTACGCACTCTTTTATCGGTTGGGGAATAGGGGCTTATTCGCCTGCAAGCAAATTCCCTTCTATGAGAATAAAGCGTTGTTTTCTTATGAGGAGGAGCTGAATCGGCTGGCGAAACGCTGTCAAGAGGCGAAGAGCGTCTTTTTTATCGGTCGGGGCTTGGACTACGCCGTAGCCGTAGAGGCGGCGTTAAAGATGAAGGAGATCACCTATCGCTTTGCCGAGGGGTACGCGGCGGGGGAGCTCAAGCACGGCACGCTCGCGCTCATCGATGAAGACAGCGTGGTGATCGCCCTCGTCACGCAGTCACCCCTTGCGGAAAAGATGGAAAACGCGGTGGCTCAGGTCTCCTCCCGCGGGGCGAAAGTTGCCCTTTTATCCGACGACGATAAATATACCTCTCGTGAGTTTTGCGAAAAGTATGCTATCGAGAGCGCGCTCCTGTTGCCGAAGGGGGAGGAGTTTTCTCCCCTCGTCGCCATTATCCCCATTCAGCGGTTGGTGCTCAAGGTGGCAAATCTGCTTTCCCTCGATCCCGATAAGCCGAGGAATCTCGCAAAGAGCGTCACCGTGGAATAATTGCAAAAAAAATCCGCAAACTTTATCCCATGAAAAATATCAAATTACGAAGCCTTGCCGCGATTCCCTTTCTGCTGTGCGCCATCGACCTTGCCGCCATGACGAATCTCAAAGATATTTCCAAGCCCTATGCGGGCACGTACGATTGCGAATATATCCTCTTTAACGGGGATAATCTGCTCGATAAATTCGATTACGTGCAGATGGAATTGTTGCCGAGCGGACTGTACAAAATAGAGTTCCGCGACGCAAACGGCATCAAGGGGCTCTATCGCGGGCATTATACCTACGACACCAAGGAGGAAAAAATCACCATCGACGAGAATATATTCGGAAAAAAGGTCAGCAAAACCTTCCCCGTGGAGAAGGGGGAAATCTCCGTCCCCGTGCAGTACGGCGACCTTCTTTTATACGTAAAGTTCAAAATGCGTTGAACGTTTGTTTGACTTTCGCCGTCGGATATGATAGAATGGCGGTATGGAAATTTCGTTGACGTCCGATCAGGAAAACGCAAAACGCGCCATCATGGAATGGTACTGCAATATGGCTACGCAGGTGTTCGTGCTCTCCGGCTATGCGGGCACGGGCAAGACCTTTCTGCTCCGTCACATCGTTTGCGATTGTTTGGGGCTGGAGCCCGATAAACAGGTCGCCTTCGTCGCGCCCACGGGGAAAGCCGCGTCCATTCTCATTCGCTCGGGCACGCCCGCCTCGACCATTCACAGCTTGATTTATACCATGGACGACGACGATTTCGACGTGGACGAAAACGGGGAGATCATGCGGGAGCGGTTGAAATTTATCAAGCGCAAAAAGCTCGCGTCCGATTTTAAGCTCATCGTCGTGGACGAAACGTCCATGGTCAGCGACGAACTCATTCAGGACCTTTTGAGCTACGGCGTCAAATGCCTCTTTTGCGGCGACGACGCCCAACTCCCGCCCGTGAGCGGCAGTTCCTCCCTGCTGGAAAAACCGGACGCCTCCCTCACGGAGATCATGCGTCAGGAGATGGATAACCCCATCATCACGCTCGCCACCATGGCGCGCCGCGGAGAATATATTCCGTACGGAAATTACGGGGAGATCGCCGCCGTCGTCTCGCGAAATGATTTTTCGGGCAGGACGAGGAGGAATATTTTATCGCGGGCAAGTCAGGTCATCTGCGGCAGAAATAAAACGAGAACGGCGCTCAATCGGGAGATTCGCGCCTATCACGGCATCGATACGGACAGCTTGCTCCCGCTCGAAGGGGATAAACTCATCTGCACGCTGAACAACTGGGAGCGAACTATCGACGAGGAGGGGCGCTTTCACCTCGTGAACGGCATCATCGGGTTCTGCTCGGCGGTGGAAGAGAAGAGCGACGGGCTCGGCACGCTCGATTTCAAGGCGGAGTTTCTCGATCACGTCATTCACGGCGTTCCCTTCGACGAGGGAATCTTTTTGGAAAACGGCTACTATCACCATTACGGCGAACTTGCCGTCAAGATGGAGAACGGTCTCGTCGTGTCGGAAACCAACTTTGCCGCCATACATAACAATAAGGCGTCGGGCATGGAACTCATCTCCCGTTTCGAGTTCGCCTACGCCATCACCTGCCACAAGGCGCAGGGCAGCGAATTCGATTTCGTCGTCGTGTTCGACGAGAGCCGCGCGTTCGGCGAGGACGCGCCCCGTTGGCTGTACACGGCGATCACGCGGGCAAAAAAGAAATTATTGATCGTGAGATAACACCATGAATTACCTATGTCCGATTTGTAAAAATTTATTGTTTAGCGAAAGCTCACTCTACCGCTGCGAAAGGGGGCATTGTTTCGACGTCGCAAAGGAAGGCTACGTCAATCTCCTTCCCGTTCAAAAAAAGAAGAAGAAAGACCCCGGCGACAACGCGGAGATGGTGCTCGCCCGCGAGCAGTTTCTCTCCAAGGGGTATTTCGATCCGCTGATCGAAAAAATCTGCGAAACCCTCTCGAAGGGGGAGAATCTTCTCGATATCGGTTGCGGAACGGGGTATTACGACAGAAAGATCAAGGAAAAGACAGCCGTCAAGGCGTGCGGGATCGATATTTCCCGCCACGCGGTGCGGCTCGCCGCCAAAAGGGATCGGGCGGGGCAGTACGCCGTCGCTTCGGCGTTCGATCTGCCGTTTGCAGACGAAAGTTTTGACGTGCTTCTCAACGTATTTGCGCCCAAGGCGGAGGAGGAATACCTTCGGGTATTGAAGAGGGGCGGAAAGCTCGTCGAGGTCGTTCCCGGCAAAGAGCATCTGCTCGAAATCAAGCAAAAACTGTACGAAAGCGTTCGATTGAACGACGAGCGTTCCGCGTTTACCCGCTTTTCGTCCGCCGAGAGCGTTCGGGTGAAGTTTTTTAAGGAAATCGCGAGCGGAGAGGATCTCACGGAACTGCTCACGATGACGCCCTATCGGTATAAAACCCCGCAGGACGCCCTCAAAAGCATTTCTTCCGCCGTGCCCTTCCCCGTCACCTTCGATTTTATCCTTCGGATACATACCAAGTAAAAAAGGACAACGGTTTTACCGCAGTTCCCATAGGGATTATAGAGAAATAGCCCACTTCTTTCAATAGAA
>CAMFEK010000022.1 GCA_945949395.1 uncultured Clostridia bacterium | reverse complement strand
ACCATGCCACAAGGCCCATCGTATTTGCTGATTATTCTCATTGTTTTGGTTATATTGTCCGGTTTGTTTTCGGCGACTGAAACCGCGTACTCCTGTCTCAATAAGCTCAAGCTGAAAAGCATGATGTCAAACGGGAATAAACAAGCAACTCGTGTATATAATTTATGCGAAAAATTCGAGTCTCTCATCACGACGATACTCATCGGTAACAATATCGTAAACTTAACGGCAGCTGCCGTTTCCGGCTTTTTCTTTGCCGAGATCATGCACGAAGGGGCGGACAGCTCCGCGGTTTCCACCGCTGTTTTAACGGTTGTCATTCTTATTTTCGGTGAAATTACGCCTAAATTTTTGGCAAAATCGAATCCCGAAAAAGCGGCAATGGGATTGTACCCTTTCATCATCTTCTTTTATACCATTTTTTATCCGTTAAATATCGTGTTCCGCGGATACCAAAAACTGATTGCCATGATTTTCAAGGTAAAAGAGGAGGATCCCGTAACAGACGAACAAATCAAGACTCTCGTCGATGAAGCGGAAGAGGCGGGAACGTTGGAAGAAGACGAATCCGATCTTGTACGCTCCGCTTTGGAATTCAGAGACAGCGAGGCAGGGGATATCATCGTTCCCCGCGTGAAAATCGAAGCGGTTTCCGTCCATGCGGATTTTGAAACGATTCGAAAAAAATTCTCCGAATGCGTACATTCCAGGCTTATCGTCTACGAAGATTCCATCGATAACGTTCTCGGTTTTATCCATGAAAAAGATTTCTACAAGGCGTACTTAAACGGCGATCACGACGTTCATAAAGTCATTCGCCAAGCGGTAACCTCGTCCGAACACACCAAGATTTCCGACCTGTTAAAGACGATGCAGGGTAAGAAATGCTCGATTGCCACGATCTTCGATGAGTACGGCGGATTGCTCGGTATCGTTTCTTTGGAAGATATCTTTGAAGAGCTCGTTGGTGAAATTTGGGACGAACACGACGACGAGGAAAAAACCATTCAAAAGGTCTCCGATACCGAATACGTCGTGAGCGGCGAATGTAACGTGGACACCTTTTTCGAGGAGGCGGACGTTTCCGTCGATGAAGAAGAGGATATCGATAGCAATACCATGGGCGGTTGGATCACGGAATTGTTCGAGCGCGTTCCGAGCGAAAATGAAAGCGTAAACGTAGATAACCTTCACATAGAGGTGTTACAATCGACAGACAAACAAGTTCTTTCCGCAAAGATTTCCATTATGGAAGAATCGGATGAAGAAGAATCGTCGGGTGACGGTAAAGAAACAAAAGAAAATAAGGAAACAAAGGGAAAGGACTCCAAAGAATCCAAAACCAAATCAAAAACGGAATAAGGAATACCCATGATAGGAAAAGGCGGACGTGTTTATGACACGTCCGCTTGTCGTTTTCGTAATTTTTATTTTCTTTTGATGGGATGCCGAATGACGGTTTTCCATTTTTCAGGTGGAACTTTTCTGGCATCCGACATATATATTTCGTGATGAAGTCGATCGGCATGAAAATCGTTCACGTAACCGTTTTCTTCGAGAAACCGATCCATGATCGCGACCGAGGCGGGCTCATCGTCCATTGCGCCGTAATGCATGATCTGAACGCAAAGCCCTTCGTCGATTGTAAGAAATTCCGCCAAGGAGCAGTCGATTTTTTTCTTTTCAGACGCAATTTGAACCGCCCAATCAAAATCTTCTTTTATGATAAAATCGGGAAGTCTGATAACGGAAATCCAATGGAAACTCGCTTTATCCGTATAATCGATACTGTCAAAATCATGCTGCCACCAAAAGCCTTCCAAGGGCGGCACAACATAATCAAAAAACCCATCGATTTTGTGTTCCGTCTTGTAGCTCATCTTTAAGGTGTAGGCAACCGCATATAATATCGCGATCGACTTTTTATAATCTCCGTCTTCTTGATTCGGATCGCCTTGTCCTCTGACGGCTATGTAATTCGCCTTGGGAACCGTTACGATTTGCGGCTTGTTCTTCGGCATATAAAACTCTTTGTACTCTTTTTTATAATCAAACGCCATGAAATTATCCTCCTTATTCGATCGGCAACTGAATCTCGGTCAGCCACTCCGCAACGCTCTCCTTATTCCAGATCCCGTCGATATAGCACTCTCTCGCAAGCCCCTTTACACGATATCCGTTTTCTTCGGCATACCTCATAAGGAAAGCGTAGGTCTCCCCGATCTGATCGTACGCGCCCTTATGTAAAACACTTAAAACTTTCGTCGCGGGAATTTTCCGAAACCTGATCCGCTCGTTTTCCGTTCCAAAGGAAACGACCGCTTCATTATGCCGAACGAGTATGTCCGAATCTCTGTATTCCCCGTCGAGATATTCGCAAAACTCGTAGGGCGGCTCCGTGCATTTGAAGTTAGGATTCAGCTTCCTACATTCTTCGCCGATAGCGGGAATGTACTGCATCATATCCGAATATTTCTGCAATTTCACTTCCGAGTAGTAAACGATCGTAGGTTGAATTTCCTTAACAGTCACTCGATACTTCACTTCTTCCTCCAAAATATGATGGATTATGGAGAGGCGCACGTCGATCTCTGTTTTTTGATTTTCAAGTTCCTTCGCTTTTGCCGCAAAGATATCTTTTTCGTTACTTCCCGATAAAATCGCTCTTATTTCCTCGATCGATAATCCGAGTTGTCGGTATGCCTTGATTTTTGCCGCCTCCACGAGCTGTCCGGTTTCATAAAAGCGATATCCCGTCCATCGATCGGTCGATGCGGGCACGAGGAGCTGTTCTTTCTCATAAAATCTGAGAGCCTTTACGGTAAGATGCGATAACTTTGAAAATTCACCTATTTTAAGCATTTCGGCACCACCTTTCCACGCTTCACAGAATAGAGTGTCTCCTTAGGGGAGAGTCAATACCTTTTTTGAAAATTTTTCCAAAAGATTACGATTTATAATAATATCATTCTGATGTTATGAATTTTCTAAATAGGGGATAATAATCGGACGGAATCACCGCTTGCACGCGCATTCCATCATCTGTAAACGCTACGTTATTCTCCTTTAATCTTCCGCGAACCTTTTGATATTCGTTCATCTGTTCATACGAGACGAAAATTTCGCGAAAAAGGTAACTATCTTCAAATTTCTTTAATATCTCGCTCTTTAATTCCTCGATTCCGACGTCATCCTTCGCTGAAATAAAGATGCAATCTTTCGGATATCCCATTCGGCTCGCGATGGCGTCACATTTATTCATAACGATGAGATAGGGGGCGGAAAAGCCCATTTCTCGCAGCGTATCGAGCGTCGTCTTGATCTGCATTTCATAGTCGCTCGTCGCGTCGCAAACGATCAAAGCGAGGTCGCAATGGATCCCCGCTTCCAACGTGGAGTGGAAGGATTCGATCAGATTGTGGGGGAGATCTCGCAGAAAACCGACGGTATCGGTCAAAACGAACTCTGCTCCCCGAATTTGAAATTTTCTCGAAGTGGGATCCAGCGTGGCAAACAATTCGTTTTTCACGTACACGGAAGAGTCCGTCAAAAGATTCATCAGCGTAGATTTTCCCGTATTCGTATAGCCGACGAGAGAAATCGTCTTGATCGCATTCTTCTTTCTTCTGTCCAACTGCAGACTTCTTCTTTTTTCCGTCTCGGAAAGTCTGCGTTCCAAAAATTTTATGCGCTCGCGGATCAATCTTCTGTCGCTCTCCAACTGCGTTTCTCCGGGACCACGCGTACCGATGCCTCCGCCGAGCTTGGATAGGGCGAGCCCTTTGCCCTTCAGACGGGGATAAATATATTTGAGCTGTGTGAGTTCAACCTGTATCTTTCCTTCCGTAGAAACGGCATTTCGGGCGAATATATCGAGGATAAGCGTCGTTCTGTCGATCACCTTTCTATCTTCCAGAGCCGCCGATATATTCAGCGTTTGAGAAGGGGAGAGTTCGCCGTTGAACAAAATCGTAATATCGGGCAATCCCGCAAGCATTTCCTTCAGCTCGGCAAGTTTTCCCTGTCCGATAAAGGTGGCGGGATTGATCTCACGGATTTCTTGATAGATGCTTCCGGCGTATATGCCGCCGGCGCTCTCGATGAGCAAGACGGCTTCTTCGTGCAGATACCGAAAATCATCCGATAAAATAGGTTGTATGATAAAAATTCTCTCAAGTTCTTTCTTTAAGTTGTCAATCATCTTTATCCTTATGTAATCTCACTTTCCCGGCAACTTTTCTTCTGTTATCTTCTGAAATCGCGGCATAGTGCTTTTTGGTTGTATTTACGTCCTTATGTCCCAAAACGTCGGCTACGATATAGATATCGCCCGTTTCGCGATACAGAGCCGTACCGTAAGTACTGCGCAATTTATGGGGGGTAATGTGTTTTAGCGGCGTAACGACTTTGCTGTATTTTTTCACGAGCAATTCCACGGCTCGAACGGTAATTCTTCTATACCGCATAGATAAAAATAGGGCATTTTCATCCTTGGGAATTCGTTTGTCTCCGTTTTTTTGCGTGATATAATCCTTCAATGCGTCGGCGACCTCGTCAGAAAAGTAAAGGATCGCATTGTTTCCGCCTTTTCTGCGCACGATGAAGGAATTATCCGAGAAGTTGATCGAATCGTCGTTCAATCCTACCAGCTCGCTGATACGAATCCCGGTGCCCAAAAAGAGCGTAAGAATGGCAACGTCGCGAATCTTGGTCGTATTATGATACGCTTCCGCATGCTTGGATAAGCCTTTTCCCGTTTCCGCAACGGAGAGGAGCTCGGAAATCTCTTCTTTGTCTAAACGAATGATTTCCTTTTCGTGTATTTTCGGCGTAGGGACCTTTGCGGTATTGTCCTGATCAAGCAAATTCTTATTGAAGAAGTATTTGAATAGGGAACGAACCGTTGAAAGCTTTCTCGCCTTTGCTCTCTCGTCGCAACGCAAGAATTTTCCGTTAAATTCGTATAGCGTGAGAAAGGAGAGATAATTTTCGATATCGATCTCAAGAACGGCATTCAAATCGTCTAACGTAATCTCTTTCGCTTGTTTTTTGCGGAATTTGTTCGTCGTTAAAAAGAAAAAGAAAATACGCAAATCGTAGGCATATTTCTGTCGTGTCAGAACGCTTGTTCTGTTTTCGATCCCACGGAAAAAATCCTCGCAAAAAGGAGGTAGCTCCCGCAATAATTCGTTGATTTTCTTTAAGTTTGTGATGTCACGCTGTGTATAATAATTTTGTTTCGCCATGATGAAATTATAACAAAAGGGGAGTAAAAAGTCAAGATTTTCCGAATAGTTAACCCTTTTCCGTTTGCAAATACTAAAATAGGGAAAAATGAATCATTTCGTAAAACACTTTGTTTTTCGCAATGTGCAGAACACGGAAAAAGAAAATTCGGCGGTAGCGGAGCGTAGCCCGACGAATAGCCCCCGCCCCTGGGCGGTGAACGGGCGGTTTCCCGTGTTCGGATTCGAAGAACGATAGCTCAATAAACATGTAAGTAACGATGTTTCCTTTGATAGCCTGTAATAGAACCACAATAACGCTGAAATGCCCCGTAGGGACGCGGAACTTTACTCTTAAGCTCCTCATAACATAAGAGCAAAACACCCGTACAAAGCCGAAATTTCGGTTTGTACGGGTTTTTTATTCTTCGTTCGTTTCCGTAGTTTCTTCTATGGTTGTTTCCTCAATTGTATATTCTTTTCCATCCAGGTATCGGATCGCTTTGTTAAAGAATCGTAAACCCTGTATGACAAAAAGAATGTTGATAATAATCCAGATGACCGCGATCACCACGCTGATCACGATAGCAAGCCCGATATATCCTTGCATATTTGCTAAAGAACCGCCCATGTTTTCTCCTTAAAGTTTGATATTGTTTCCATTCCCGGAAAAGTTGTTGAAGCTGTTGTTTATTTTTTTATCTTCATGTTTTTTATCTATTCCTAACAGATAATCTGCACTTTCATCGAGTATTAAACAAAGTTTATATAGTATCTCTACAGAAGGAAGGTTTTTCCCTTTTTTCCAGTTTGAAATATTTCCTTCTCTGATATTTAATATTCCGGCTATTTTTTTTTGAGTGTATCCGCTTCCTTTTATTGCTTCTGAGATTCTTTTACAAAATAATTCAATATCCATAGATTTATTTTAACTGAATTTTTTATTCTTCTCTTGACAATTCAGTTTGAATGAATTATAATTTTATAAATTCAGTTTATCTGAATATTAAAATTTTTACGGAGGTAGTAAAATATGAACGCAAAACTTGTTAAAATTCCCTTTTCTTTCGAGAATCAGGACGGGGAAGTGATCGAAGGGTTTTCCCTGTTCATCGTGAAAGACGGAGTCAAGGTCAAGCTTAGAAAGGATAAGTTCACTTCGGAAGATACATACAACGTTCTTTTCATGCTTGCGGATTCTGCGGAAGCGGACGAACAATAATCTATGCCGTACCTTTACACGATTTCCAGGATCGAAGACGGTGCGATAGCGGAAGAACAAAAACATATTTCCGACAGTTTGATTTCTCATAAACATATCAATTCTGTCAAGGAAAAATTCCGATCCGAACACCTGGGAGGGGATTTGATTGTCAATGTTCAACCGATTTCCCGAAAACAACTCCGCAAGATTCTGAAACAGCAAATCAATAAGCTTTGAAGTGATATGTTAATTTTTTGTTTATGATTCTTTATTTTTGGTACGCTTTCTATCAGGAATTAAAACAACTCTGGAAGACTCTGCAAGAGCAAATTAATAAGTTATGAGGTAATTTATGTCAATTTCCTGGTTATGGTTCTTTATCATCGGTACGCTATCTATCGGCATATCTTTTGCATTGTTGCTTGCCGTGTTATTTTTACACTTCGGACTTAACGCGCGGATCAAGCCGGAAGGTATTTCGGCAAAGGTCTGCGCGAAGGTTAATACTATTTCCCGATCGCTTTCCGAACGAAAAAAACAGCGTGTTGCCAAGCGTCGGGAAAGGTTAAATGCTCAAAATCGGTTGAAATAATGGAGGATTCGCGATATGTCATTGATTGTTATCGGTTCTTTGGGCTGGTCTCTCGTAGCTATAGACTTGGGTTTATTCGTGGCGTTCTTCGTGCGATATCACAAGTGGAAGAAAAATGAAATTCAAAAAATAAACGAAAAGGAAAATTAAATAGTTATGTCCGGTTTAATGACAGAAATCATTTCTTTGCTGTTCGGCGGTCTTACCGCTTCCGCAACGGCTATCGGCGGTGGACTTTCCGCCTATGTAACTGCTATCTTTGCTACTGCAACGGTATCGGGTGATACCACTACTTATGCGCTTACGACGTTCGGCGGTCTCATCATTATCTTTGCGGGTATCTCGCTTGCGATCGGTCTCTCTCGTTGGGTTCTCAATTGGGTGACTTCGTTTGGTAATTAATTAATCAAAGCTGTCATTACCGACAGCTTTTTTTATCTTATGAACACATTTATTATTTTACTTATTGTTGCTGTTGTTATTCTTCTGCTCTGGTTGGTCTTTAAGATTCGACGTATCCCGAAGTTTGGCAATATGCTCCTCGTTACAGGCGGTATCAAATCGGGAAAAAGTACGTTGACCGTATACCTTGCGATCCGCAAGTATAAATGGCAGCACTTTATCTGGCGTATCAAATCCCTTTTCAAAAAGGGGCTTGAAGAGCCGCTTTTATATAGTAACGTTCCTTTGTACGACGTCGAATACGTTCCGCTTCCTACTGATTTGTTGGTTCGGAAAATGCGATTTAATTACGGCTCCGTCTGCCTGCTCCAGGAATCCTCGCTGATTGCCAATAGCCAATGCTTTAAGAATCAGACCATCAATGAACAACTTTTATTGTTTAACAAGCTCTATGGTCATGAGACAAAGGGCGGTTACGTCATCTACGATACGCAAAGTATCAACGACAATCATTACGCCGTTAAAAGGTGTTTGAACAGTTATTTGCATATCTATCGGACGATTAAAATCCCTCTTTTCCCGTGGCTTATCATGCAGTACCGGATTCAGGAATACTCCGAGGATAAAGGCACGATCAATACTAAAGAGATGGGGGACGGCGCCACCGATCATTATGATTTTTGTCTGGTACCGAAATCCGTTTGGAAAAAGTTCGATTGTTATTGCTACTCTGTATTTACCGATGATCTTCCTCCGCTTGTAAATTTGACTTATAACGGGAAAAAGAAGTTCTCCGACGTGAAGGTCACGGAAATTCCCTCGTTTGTAAAATACAAACATTTGAAAGCTGTCAAGGAGACGAAAGAAAATGAAAAAAATAAATAATCTGCTTCTACTCTTGTTCCTATCTTTGCCCTTTATCACGTTCTTTTCCTTTACGATCGTGAACAGTCATTCGGCAGGTTTTTCGGCTGAAGAAATCTTGTCTTCTCTCGATTTGATCATGGTTTCTTACTCTTTTCCCTTCATTGCCGAACCCATGCAAAATCTTATCGAGAAGGTGGGAACTTTTGACTTTATTCAGCCTCTTTGCTCGTACGTAAGTTATTGCGTTGTCGTTGTTATCGGTTGGTTGATCTATCAGTTAACGGTGTTTATCCCTTTAATGGCTCAAAAATGGATCGGAGGTTTTTATGACAAGAGCAAATAAGAAAAAGTTTATTGTTTCGTTTTTTTCTTTTTTGGCGTTGTTTTTTTCTGTTATTGCGGTGTCGTTACAACTTCCGCGAAAGACTGCATCTGCCGCTACTGTATGGGCTAGTGCTCTTCCCGCTCCTCTCTTAGAGTATATTCCCGAATCCAATATTCTGTCCTGGTCTTCTGTTAGTAATGCAGTCCGCTATGAACTTCAAAACGTCAATACGGGAGATATCGTTTATTCCGGTACTTCAATGCAATATTCTTATACTGCGACTAGTAATGCTACTACCTTTCAAGTACGAGCCGTAGGGAATAATCTTTTTTATTCGACTTCTGCTTGGTCAAATTCTGTTACCGTTCAGGCTCAATCGACGGATCCGATCCAGCTTACTGCTCCCGTTCTTTCTTATGATTCTTTGCAAAATTTACTATCTTGGACGGCGACGAACGATGGGGGAGATTATCGGCTTTACAATGAAACGACGGGCGTTATTGCTGCTGAAACGATGTATACTACCTTTACGGTTACGGAATCAGGCGTTTATAAAGTCAAAGCGTTAGGTGATGGCGATAGTACGGAGGACTCCTCCTGGAGTAATTCTGTGACGGTAGATTTATCTCCTACCCCTATACCGCTCACTGCTCCCGTTCTTTCTTACTCTTCTTCAAGTAATTTGCTTTCCTGGTCTTATCCGGATGGAACATCTTTTGTTGATCATGCAGTTGTCGTTAATTCGAACGGTTCCTCAAAACAGTATTCCACTTCCGTGTCGGGTTTTTCTCCTTCCGAAAGTGGTATATACAATGTTTACCTGGTTGCAAAGTCAGGTTCCGGATATTCTGATTCTGCTTATTCCAACTCCGTTACTGTTACTTTCTCTTCTGCTCCTGATCCTTCTTCTCCTACTAAGCTCGCGTCTCCCGTACTTTCTTACGATTCTTCGCAAAATCTATTATCTTGGACAGCGACGAACGATGGGGGAGATTATCAGCTATACAATGAAACGACGGGTTCTATAGCTACTGAAACTATGTTAACGGATTTTTATCCGTCCGTATCTGGCGTTTATAAGGTGAAAGCGTTGGGTGATGGCGATAGTACGGAAGATTCTGCATGGTCAAATACTGTTTCGGTTTCTGTACCTGAATCAATCTCATCTTCTCCGCTTCTTAATCTTTCCGGTAAAGTGCTTTCATGGACTTCTTCCGGCACTGGTATTACTTACGAGGTAAATAACGTAACCACCGGAGATACCTATACAACGCAATCATTGACCTTTACCGTCTCTGTACTTGGTATTTATCGCGTACGTGCTATGGGTGATCCCGGTTCTGGTTGGTCAAATACCGTTTTTGTTGATATCTCTTCCGGTTCTGATCGGTACGGTCTCGGATATAACGATGGTTATGCTGCAGGTTTTGCTGACGGTATGCTTAAAGCCTCTGAAGGTGGAGGACTTAGGGATTTATTCCTATCTATCGGTGACGTCCCGCTGCACGTCATTGACGGTCTTTTAGGCGGCGCGGCTTTAGAGGACGTTTTTGGCTTTAATTTGAAGACTACCTTTTTGACAATTCTCGTTGTCTTAATTATTGCGTTACTCGTAAGGAAGTTTGTTGGGCTATGAGTTCTATTATTAAAGTTTTTGGGAAGATATTTATGATCATCTTTCCTATCCTGCTTGTTTCATTGCTCATTTATTCTATTTTGGGCTATGAGTTTTCCTTTACTCTGTTCTTCCATCGCTTTGCTGAAATTAAAGTGGACTTTTTAAGCTGTTTCGTGAATATGCGTAAAAGTTTTATTACGTTTGATTGGTCGGCTTCTTTTGACGGTTATCTTGTCTCCCTTCAGCAGTCCAACGTTACGAACTTTTTCGCCTATATTGGCGCGTTCTTTCAATCCATCGGTCAAGCTATACAAGTTTTTTTCAAAGATGTAGGTCTTATACTTACCTTTATCGTTAATGAAATCATTGAAGTTGTACTTCTCATCTATCAGGTGCTTTGCGTATTTGTCCCGATCGATTATCTTACCGGTCTGACTGTCGTTTGACCCCTTTGCGGGCGTTTGGCTCTGCCTCTCCCTTTATGGGAGCGGCAGGGATAAACGCCGCAGAGGGCTGACGACGCTGTGAATATCTCCCCTGTAAGGGCAACGCAGTTGCCCCTGGAAGGGGAGCTTGAACATATAGAAACATCTCTACTCACGAAACGTTTATGAATTTATTTACTTATCAAAAATCATTAGAGTATAAGAAGGCTTTACAGGTCAATAGCAAGCAATTTGATAAGGTTGACCGACGAACGGAAAAAAACGGTTATATCTCTTATCTCTACCGAAAACTTTCCGACGAAATAGGGGATGAATCTTTACAGATCACGGCAAATAGGGTATTCTCCTGTTCGCGTTTCTACCAAATTGATTACTACGTTGATCAGAAGGTTAAAGACGTACAGCGCACATACTTTTGTCACAACCGTTTTTGCGATAACTGTCAGAACGCTTACGCGGTACAGCGTGAATTTAAGTATACGCCTGTTTTGGATCAACTCTCAAAACTCTTTCATCTCTATCATATCGTCTTTACCGTGCCTAATTGTTATTCGGATCAATTGTTGATAACTTTAGATCAGATGCAAAATTCATTCGGTTACATAAACAGATATTTGAATGGTAACTTGAAAATAAAAGGTATTGATTTTCTCAAATACGGCTATTCCGGCTGTATCAGAGCCTTGGAGATCACAAAAAGCAAAAAGGGGGATTTTCACCCGCATTTCCATTGTTTATTTCTTTTTCGGAATGATCTCTCGAAGTTTCCTGAATGGAAGAAATACAACGTCAATTCCTATTCCTTCGATAATCCCGACGTCGTATTGCATAGAAAGAAGTCGTACGGTACCCCGCAAAGGTATTTTTCTGATTTCGAAATACTTCTGCAAAAAATCTGGCGCCTCAAGTTCGATGGAATTAAGGTGACTCGTGACAATTTGGAAGGTATCAAGGAAGGTTACTCCGTTATCGTCGATCCCGCGAAAGGGCGGTATCATCAAGTATTTAAGTATGCCACAAAAGGTTTATTCAAGAAGACGGACGGCGATCTGAATTATCGGGACTTTGTTAACCTTCATTTTGCTTTGCAGAATCGTCGAATTATTCAGGGCTATGGGGTATTCTTTCATTGCGACTTTGAAGAGATCAACCTGGATACAGATAAATATTATAATCGACTGGTTGCGGTTCTTCGTTCCAACGAATACCCGATACCGGAGATCGAGAAACTAGATCAAATATTAACTGCGCAGCTTCACGCAAAGGATATCACATACATTTCCCGGCAATCTATGCGCAGGATCATGGAGGACAATAATGATGAAAGATAGAATAACTCTGATGGAATGTTTGCCGGGGGATCAGATCAGATTGGAAAATGTTGATGGTTCCCTTTCCTCGCTGATCTTTGTCGTCAAGTACGTTGCCGTAAAATGTGAGGTAGTTGACCATAGTGAACTTTATCGGTTCTTCGTCGGAAATCGACGTTGTGTGATCGTCAGGGAAAGTCCTATCCGAAAAAATTTGCCATACCTCGGGACGATAGACGACGAATATTAAAGACTTCCCACTCTGACCGCACAAAATAGGGCATTTTTTAACGGCAGGGCTCTGTTTATAATTTTTCGTAAAACACCGATTTTACGAAATGATAGAAGGGAAAAAGAACATTTTTGAATCTAAAAAAGAAAAAACCGATGATTCGGTTTTTCTGAGAAATCTTATAAAAGTTTATTCAAAATCAATTCTAATGCGTATTTACAATGCTCGTACGTGAGACCGCCCTGAAAATATGCGGTGTACGGTTCTTTGATCGGCGCATCGGCGGAAAGTTCAATGGAAGAACCTTCTACAAAACAACCGGCAGCCATTATGACTTTATTGTCATATCCCGGCATATCCCACGGTTCCAACGTAACGAAACTGTCTACGGGTGAAGCGTCTTGCACGGATTGAATAAAATCGCACAATTGTTTTGCCGTATCAAAGCGAATCGCTCTCGTGATATCCGAAGGCATTCTGTCGAGTTTGGGGAAATTTTCGTAGCCAAGCGTCTCCATACATTTGCCGATCAGATAACTTCCTTTCAACGCTTGATTCACGGTGTGCGGCGCTAAAAATAAGCCTTGGTAAAACTGTCTGTATCCGTACGCATAAGAACCGACTTCATTGCCGATGGAAGGCGCCGTCAGGCGTCGACCGATCAAATCGATATACTCTTCTTTTCCTACGATATATCCGCCCGTAGGCGCAATGCCGCCACCGGGATTTTTGATCAGAGATCCCGCCATCACGTCCGCGCCAACGTCGCAAGGTTCCTGTTTTTCGACAAACTCGCCGTAACAATTATCGACGAAAATACAGCCCTCAAATCCGCAGGAGCGCACGAATGCAATCACGTCTCCGATTTCCGAAACGGTAAACGCATCCCGAAGCTCATAACCGCGTGAGCGCTGAATGTAGACCATTTTCAAATGCTCTCTGTGTTCGGAAATCTTCTTTTTAATCTCTTCATAATCGAATTTATCGTCTTTTAAGTCCGCCTGATCATACCGAACGCCGAAATCCTTTAAGGAGCCGTTACCTTCGCCAAACAAGACACCGCGAATCGTATCGTAAGGCAATCCGGAAACGGAAAGCATTACGTCGTTGGGACGCAAAATTCCGAATAATCCGACGCTCAACGTGTGCGTGCCCGAAAGCATGGCGGGAGAAACGATGCCGGACTGAGCACCGAGCGCGTCGGCAAAAGTTTGTCCTAAAACAAACCGCCCCTCGTCTCCGTATCCGTATCCCGTAGAACCGTTGAAATGGCGCAAGGCGATTGCATTTTTTTGAAATGCCCGCAATACCTTCTTTTGGTTATAAAAGGAGATCTCGTCAAACGCGATGAAATATTCTTTTAATTCTTCTTCGCTTTTCTTTATCAATTCTTCTGCCGTCATAATAATTCCATAATCCTCTCTGCGTTTTCTTTAGCCGTTGCGGGAGGCAAGAAAACTGAATTTTGCAATCTCTTGAAAAACGTTATCTGCCTCTTTGCATAATTTCTCGTATTCTGTTTGATTTGATCCTTGATTACGTCGACCGAAAGTCCGTTGTTCAAACCGTAATATACTTCCTTATAACCGATTCCCTGCATACATTGATTCTCGTCCGTAATCCCACGATTTTTCAGAGCGGAAACCTCGTCCAAAAGCCCGTCCTGAAACATGATATCTACTCGGCGATTGATCCTTTCGTACAACGTCGCTCTATCGTAATCGATATTGACAGCCAAAAAATCCTCTCGCGGAATCTCTTTATCTTTCTGATCGGATTTTTTCTTTCCGGTAAGTTCAAAGATCTCGATTGCCCGAATTACCCTTTTACTATCATTAGGATGTAACTTTTCGGCGCTTTTAGGGTCAATTTCCTTCAAAATAGCATGAACGTATTCCACGCCCTTCTCTCTTGTGAGTCTCTCGTATTTTTCCCGCAAAGCATCGTCCTTTGCCGAACAGCCGAATTGACTTTTATACAGCAGAGATTTGATGTAAAACCCCGTTCCGCCGCATACGACGGGAATCTTTCCCTCATCGAGCAAACGGTAAAGAATAGGTAAAGACGCCTCTTCGTATTCGCTTACGGAAAATTCCTGATCGGGATCTACGACATCGATCATATGATGTATGATACCATCTTTTTCCTCTTCGGTGGGTTTGGCGCTCCCGATATCGCATCCTCTGTAAATCAACATGGAATCAGCCGATATGACCTCACTATTCAACTTTTTTGCGCATTCCACCGCCAACGCAGTCTTGCCCGACGCCGTCGGGCCGCAAATAACAAGAATTTTTCTCACACGATCCTCTTAAACATCTTTTCGATTTCATATTTTGTAAGCTTTACCACGACAGGTCTACCGTGAGGGCATTTTAAGCCGAGATCTCCGTCCATCATGGCGAATAAGGCATCCGTTTCTTCCTTTGTCAAAGTCATTCCGCCCTTGATTGCCGCTTTGCACGCCTTCATGGCAAGTTTATCCTTTAAGAGCGAATCTAATTTGATACCCTTTAAGCCTGAAATATCATTTAGAATATCGTCAAAAAATTCCTTCAGATCGATATCCATCAAATCGACGGGCACGGCAGAAACCTTAAAACAGTTATTGCCGAAGGGATCGATGTCAAACCCGATATCGCGTATGACGTCCAACTGATCGGAGAGGAAAACGCTTTCAAACGCGTTTACGTCCAGTACATACGGCAATAAAAGAGGTTGACGGATAATACTTCTGCTTTGCATTTGCGCTTTTAAGCGGTCATAGATCAGACGTTCATGCGCCGCATGCTGGTCGATGAGATATACCTCGTCCCTGTTTTCGTACAATAAGTAGGTGTTGAAAAGATTTCCCTTCAAGACGAATGCGGACGGATCGATCCGATTTTGCTTGACGGATTTTGTCTTTTCCAACTCCTGCAAAAACTTTTTGTTTTCGGAAAAAGTATCCGTTTGTTGCACGGGTTCCTCGGCGGGCGCATGAACGGTGAACGTACTGCAGTCGTGATTTTCCTCTTTCAAAACGGCAGGAATCTTCCACTCCTTATCATCGCTTTGCTTTTTCTCAAAAGGAAGAGCTGTTTTTTTCGCATGATCTTCCTTTTGAAATGCCAGATCTTTTTTTGCGTCTTCGTAGGAATAGGTTGCAACGGGTATTTTTTCTTGACTCCCCTCTTCCGTATTTTTCGGGATTACAGACTTTTCTTTTGTATCATTTGAATAGTACGGATTTACCGAGGGAATCGTCTCCTGCTTTGCGAAGGTTGACTGAATCTGCGGCATACGCTTGGCGGATACTACGTAATCAAGCGCCTTGCTGTTTCCGTCAAGTACGGCGGAAATGACCGTATAGATACAACCGTATATGATTTGATTGTCCGCAAAACGCACGTCGGCTTTATTCGGATGCACGTTTACGTCCACGATCTCCGTGGGAACTTCGATATAGAGAACGTAAAACGGGTACTGCCGTTTCATCGCATAACTTGCGTATGCGTTGGAGACTGCCGCGGAAATCGTCGGATTGACGACGTACCGCCCGTTCAAAAATACGCTCTGATAACTCTTATTCGGCTTAAAGAAATTTTGGTTCCCGATATAACCGCGAATACGAATACCGTGTTTTTCGGCGTCTATCTTAAAACAATTGCTTACGATTTGAGAACCGTAAACGCATACGAGTGCTTCTTCTTCATTCGTTCCATACGATTGTAATGATAGTTTTTTGTTCAAATAATATTTGAACGCAATATCGGGACGGTCCAAAATAAAACGGGAGACAAAGGAAGTGATGTCTGCTTCTTCCGCTTTATCACTCTTTAGAAATTTTAATCGCACGGGGGTGTTAAAAAATAGGTTTTCTACGGAAATCTCCGTTCCTTTCCCCCCTGCGGATTCTTCGACGATTCCCATCTTTCCGCCGTTACAGGAAAGCCGATAACAGTTTTCTCCCTCTACGCGCGACGTTATCGTCATTTGCGATATCGCCGCAATAGAGGCTATCGCCTCCCCGCGGAATCCGAGCGTTTGAATGTTTTCCAAATCTTTGGCGGTAGAAATCTTGCTCGTCGCATGCGGAAGGTACGCCGATTTCAAATCGTCGCGCTCGATACCGCCCCCGTTATCTACGACGCGAATCAGGCTTTTTCCGCCCTGTTCTACATAGATCTCGATCTGCGTCGCGCCCGCGTCAATAGAATTTTCTACAAGTTCTTTGACGACGGAATACGGTCTGTCGATGACCTCTCCCGCGGCTATTCTGTTATACGTCTGTTCTGTCAATAAATTGATTTTTGCCATAGTCTGTTATTTTATTTTTTCTTTTAGGTCGGATAGCAGCATTAACGCCTGTATGGGCGATAGACTGTTGATATCCGTATCGGCAAGTATTCTTTCCACTTCGCTCTTTTCCTTCTCTTTTTTTTCCTCTAAGAAGGTCGTCTTTCCCTTTGCGATATCGTTCTTCTCAAGAGAAAGCAAAATTTTCTTTGCCCGTTCGGTCACCGCTTTCGGCACGCCCGCGAGCGACGCCACTTCGATACCGAAACTTCTGTTGGCTCCGCCGCGAACGATCTTTCGTAAGAATACGATTCCGCCCGCCATTTCTTTTACCGTGATACGATAATTCTTAACCCCTTCGAATTTTCCTTCCAACTCGGTGAGTTCATGATAATGCGTAGCGAACATCGTTTTGGCTTTTATATGTTCCGTCAAAAATTCTATCACAGACCACGCAATGCTCAACCCGTCGTAAGTGGAAGTTCCCCTGCCGACTTCGTCCAAAATCAAAAGACTGCGGGAAGTAGCGTTTAGCAAAATCTGCGCCACTTCCGTCATTTCCACCATAAAGGTACTCTGATCGAGAATGAGATTATCGCTCGCGCCGACTCTCGTAAAGATTCGATCCACGAGGGGAATAGCCGCTTCCTTTGCCGGGACGAAAGAGCCGATATGCGCCATTAAGACGATGAGCGCCGTCTGCCGCATATAAGTACTCTTCCCTGCCATATTCGGTCCCGTTATGACCATGGTGCGGTTCTCACCGTTATCGAGAAGTACGTCGTTGGGAATAAAACGTTCCTTCGCGATGGCTTCTACGACGGGATGTCTGCCTTCTACCACTTTCAGCGCGCATTCGGAAGGTAAAATGCTCGGTCTGACGTACTTATTGTCCTTCGCCACGCACGCGAGCGCCGTGATGCAGTCCAAAAGAGCGATGCTTCCCGCGATTCTTTGCAACAGCTTGATATTCTGCAAAAGAATCTCTTTGATATTCTGGAAGATATCCGCTTCTATTTTTAAGGCGGCGGATTCGCTGTTTAATATCTTCGTCTCCAACTCTTTCAGTTCGGGCGTAACGTACCGTTCCCCCGTCGTCAGCGTTTGTCGGCGAATATAGTTTTCGGGCGCCATGCCAACGTATGATTTGGAAATCTCGATATAATAACCGAATACGCGGTTAAAGCCTATCTTGAGCTTGGGGATTCCCGTCCGCTCTCGTTCGCGAGCTTCCATATCCGCAAGGATCTGTTTTGCGTTGGATTTTATACTTCGCAGTTCGTCTAATTCCCTACTATACCCGCTCTTGATATATCCGCCGTCCTTCATCGCCGCAGGCGGATTTTCATCGATGGCATTTTGCAAAAGAGAAACGATGTCGTTCATCTCGACGAGCCCTTCGTCGATATCCCGAATAATTTTGGATGTAAACCCTGCAAGCTGAAATTTTATGGAAGGAACGCAAGAGAGCGAGGAGGATAACGCTATACAATCACGCGGCAAAAAGTTTCCGTTAGAGATCTTCCCCGCAAGGCGTTCTACGTCCCTGATGCCTCTTAACATATCGGAAATGCCCATTCTCATGACAGTAGAATGATACAATTCCTCCACGCCGTCCAAGCGATATTCGATGGATTCCTTATCGTTCATGGGCGACAAGACCATATTATACAGCATTCTCGCGCCCATACCCGTCTTTGTCTTATCCAAAAGCCAAAGGAGCGTTCCGTATTTTTTATTCTCCGAATGAGAACGGACAAGTTCCAGATTTCTTATCGCATTCGCATCCAAAATCATATAGTTATCGTTTTTCAAATACTGAATGGCATTGATATTGCTTAAAGAATGCTTTTGCGTATCCTTCAAATACTCTATCAAAGCGCCAGATGCCGCCACGCAGGCGTCCTTTCCCGTCAACCCGTAAACGCCGAGCGAAAGTACTTTGCATTGCTCCAAGAGATTCTTCTCGGCGTGCTTTAAGTTAAAAGCCCATTCGAAATAGTTGGAAAAAGCGGGAAGAATATGATGGCGAATTTCGGAAATGTCCCTTGAACAAAGTAACATCTCTTCATTGCAGATCACTTCCGCCACGGAGAGTCGACAAAGCTCGTCCACCGCGCTCTGAATACATTTTTCTCCCTCATATTGCGTCGTGCAAAATTCGCCCGTCGTGATATCCGTCCAGGCAATCGCTATACATTCGCCGCTCTTATACAGGCAAGCGAGATAGTTGTTTTTACTCTCGTCTAAAAGAGAATTTTCCGTTATCGTTCCCGCGGAAACGATCCGAACGACGTCGCGCTGAACGAGTTCGCCCGACTTCGTCAACGCAGGATCGGTAAGCTGCTCGCAGATAGCGACCTTTTCACCCTGTTCGACTAATCTTGCGATATAATTATCCGCAGCATGAAAAGGAACGCCGCACATGGGCGCTCGCTCCTCCAATCCGCAGTCGCGTCCCGTGAGGGTGAGTTCCAACATTTTCGACACCTTTACGGCATCGTCAAAAAACATCTCGTAGAAATCGCCCAAACGGTAAAAGAGAATGCAGTCAGGATATTTTTCCTTCATGGAAAGGTAATGTTGCATCATTCCGGATAACGCCATAATTAAAACCCCTCTCTCACTCGACCAAATCGCCCATCAAAGAAATGCCGTTGGCTTGCCTTATGGCGACGCGGACAAATTCTCCGATGATATTGCTTTCACTCTTGAAATAAGCCATTCTTCCGTATTCGTCTCTGCCTAAATACATTCCCCTCTTTTCGTCGAAATCTTCGACCAAAATTTTGACGGTCTTTCCGATATAAGTTTCCGATTTTTTCCTCGTCAACTCGTTTATCGTATCCACCAAGCGCATAATACGGTCTTTTTGAACCGCTTCCGGAATCTGATCGGGCATCGTAGCCGCCTTCGTTCCCGTGCGCTTGGAATAAACGAAGGTAAACGCAGAGACAAAATCCACGTCTTTCGCCAAAGCCAACGTGTCGAGAAAATCTTCCTCCGTCTCGCCCGGAAAACCGACGATAAGATCGCTCGTGATCTCGCAATCGGGGATAATAGACTTGAGCATTTTAACCTTTTCACGATATTCGCCGGAAGAATATCGTCTATTCATCTTCTGCAAGATTTTATCGGAACCGCTCTGCACGGGCAAATGCACCAAGTGACATATTTTATCGTTTGCCGCGATTACCCGAACGAGATCCTCCGTAAAATCCTTGGGGTGACTCGTCATGAAACGCACGCGGAAATCTCCGGGAATTGCCGCAACCTTGGATAAAAGTTCGGGAAATTTCATATCCGTTACGCCGTCGTTGCCGTAGGAGTTTACGTTCTGACCTAACAGCGTGATCTCTTTATACCCCTTTTTTACAAGCGTTTCGCACTCGGCAAGGATCGCCTCAGGCGTTCTGGAACGCTCTCTTCCTCTGACGTAAGGCACAATGCAATAGGTGCAAAAATTATTGCAACCGTACATGATATTTACCCAAGCGTTGGGATAGCTTGTACGGAAAGGCTCTTCATTCTCAACGATAGCCCCTTCCTTTTCCTGCACATCAACGACAGATTTTTTCTGTATCTGTTTCCGCAAAATAAGATTTTCCAAATCGTTCAGATTCAAATTTCCGAAGATGATATCGATAAAGGGAAACTTTTGTTTCAAAAGCTCCGGTTTTCCTTTTTCCTGGGGCATACAGCCGCCGACTGCGATAATCAAATCGGGATTCTTTTTCTTCAATTTTTTTAAGTTTCCGATGTTGCCAAACGCATGATTTTCCGCATTCTCCCGAATACAGCAAGTATTGAATAAAATCAAATCGGCTTCTTCTTGATTCTTGGTCTCTTGATAACCCATTCTTACGAGAATACCCGCCATCTTTTCAGATTCGTGCACGTTCATTTGGCAGCCGTAAGTTATGATCGTATATTTTTTGTCCATAATATCCCGTCGTGAATTTATTTTCTCCATTATACGCTTTTTTGAGAAAAAATTCAACTCTTTCAAATAATTAAAATAAAATAATTCAAACTAACTTCATGGCAAAATTTTTCAAAATTTTCTTGATTACGCTATGCGCTCTTTTCTTTTCAATTCCTCTCTTTTCTCTTCTAACTTTCCACGTGATGACAAAGGACGCGCACTTCGACGAATCAAAGTTAAAAACCGTTCAAAATAGAATCGAAATATACGATCAAAATGATACTCTCGTCAAGGAAGTCTCTTTGATCGGAAACAAGAACGCCGTCAAGATAGACGACGTTCCCAAAATCACCGTTCAGGCATTTTGCTGTATTGAGGATAAACGATTTTTTACCCATCACGGCTTGGATTATAAACGCATATTAGGCGCCTCGATAAAAAATATAAAAAGTCATTCTTTTAAGGAAGGAGCTTCTACCATCTCCCAACAACTCATCAAAAACACCCACCTGACAGGCGAAAAAACCATCAAGCGAAAATTAAAAGAGATCAAACTCACAAAAGAATTAGAAAAAAGATATACCAAGCAAGAAATCTTAGAAATGTATCTCAACACGATCTATTTCGGTCATAACTGTTTCGGGATCGCGGACGCATCTACTTATTATTTTGAAAAAACGCCAAAAGATCTGACAATCGCCGAAAGCGCACTTCTTGCCGGAATCATACGCTCACCCAAAAACTATTCTCCGTTTTTGAACCCTGAAAGTTGTAAAAATAGAAGAGATTATATCATTACAAAGTTATATCATCAAAATGTTATAAACGAAAGAGAGAAACAAATGGCAATAAAAGAAAGTCTGCCCGAAAAGAGCGGTCACACAAACGAAGACGCCTATATAAAGGAAGTCATGGATCAGACGGATTCGATATTAGAAAACGATATGTACGGCGATATCGCCATTTACACCTATTTGGATCAAGACCTGCAAAATCAGCTAAAAGCGATTACGGCGGATATCGATTCAGACGTTATTTGCGCCGTGGGCAATAATGAAAACAGTAGTTTCAAAGCCTTTTATTCGACGGCGGGAACCGCGCTCAAGCGCTCTCCGGGATCGACGATAAAACCGCTTGCCGTATACGCTCCCGCGCTGGAAGAAGAGCTCATTTGCCCCGCCACGCCTATATTAGATGAAAAAACCGATTTCAACGGTTATTCCCCTGTCAATTTCAATCAAAAGTATAATGGATACGTGAGCGCAAGAAAAGCTTTGGCGGAGAGCTTAAACGTTCCCGCCGTGAAGATTTTGAACGAACTGAATATTGAAAAAGCCTGTTACTACTTGAATCAATTGAATTTGCCCCTCGAGAAGGAAGATCGTTCGTTGGCCCTTGCTTTGGGCGGCGTCAAAGAAGGATATCCCCTGTCAGACATGATATCGGCATACGGAACCTTTACCCATGAAGGATATTTTATGCCCTACGCTTGGATACGAAAAATAACGAAGGGAAATAAAACGGTATACGAGAGGAAGGAGAAAAAAAGAAAGGTATTCAGCAATGAAACGGTATCTTTGTTAAATAATATGACGCGAGAAACCGTTTTATCGGGCACCGCGAAAAAAATGAAAGAGTTGCCCTATACGGTGTATGCAAAGACGGGAACGAGCGGAACACAGGAACGTAACATCGACGCCTACACCATCAGTTATACAAAAAATGATACCGTAGGCGTTTGGTTGGGAAATAGCGACTATACTCCCGTATCGACGACGGGCGGAGGAATTCCTTGCATCATAAATAAAATAATCTTAGAATATTTGTATAAAAATACACAACCAAAAGAGATTGAACGATCGGAAAACATTGTAAATTTATTCATTGATACAGATGAATATTTTAATAATCATACAATTATACAAAGCGATCCAAAAGCTCCGAAATATAAAACAGTTCAAGAAGTCTTCTCTAAATTCAATCAACCAAAGGTCGTTTCGACAAAATACAGTAGTCCAACCTTTCTCAAAACCCCGGAAATTCATTACGATGGCAATACAATATATATTAAAGTATGTCACGCAGACTACCTTATATATTGTGTCAGACGAAAGGATAAATATGGAAATGTCGTTACATCCTATTCTGATGATAGTCTTTTTAAGGATTCCGAGATTGAGAATGACCAAATATACACGTATACTCTCTCCCCTATTTATAAGGGACACACGGGAAAAAAATACGTCTTACCGAAAATAAAAACAAATATCACGAAAGAAAACTTCCGTGATATTCAACCTGATATTCATAATAATCCGATTCAATCAAAAGAATGGTGGAATGAATAAATTCATAATTCTATTTGATTTCAATCTTTTCGATCGTTTCAAAGGCTTCTTTTATCAATCCGTCTACGTCGAGCTTTGCTTCTTCCTCTAAAATATAGTTCATTTTAGGACGTATAGCGGGATACTTTGGCAAGAATACCGTACAGCAATCCTCATAGGGCAAAATAGAAATTTCATACGCCCCCATCGCCACAGAACGCTCAATAATTTCGTTTTTATCAAAACCGACCAACGGACGTAAGATAGGCAGATCTTGCACGACGGAATTCGAGGAGGTCATCCCTTCAATCGTTTGGCTTGCCACCTGCCCCAAGCTTTCACCGGTAATGAGGCATTGATGAGAAGTATTTTTGGCGAGCCTTTCCGCTATTCTGAACATGAAACGGCGCAAAAGCGTTACCATTAAATCTTCCGCGCAATGTTCGTGGATCGCCTCCTGAATTTTCGTTACGGACACAATATAAAGATTTAAGCCACCCTCGTAACTTGCAAGGGTTTTTGCAAGATCAACAACCTTTTCTTTCGCCTGCATATTCGTGTACGGATAACTGTGGAAATGCAAGCAATCCACCTTCATGCCGCGTTTGGCTATCATGTGACCTGCCACGGGACTGTCGATACCACCTGAAATCAGCAACAATCCTCTGCCTGCCGTTCCGACAGGCATTCCGTTCGGTCCTTCAAAGAATTCAGAAAAGACCAATGTAGTACCGTTTTCACGAATATCGACGTAAACGGTAAATTCCGGCTCGTGAATATCGACCGACAATCCGCGATACGTCTCCAACAATAGACCGCCGATTTCCGCGCTGACTTCTACGGAATGCATCGGGAATTTTTTATCAGCTCGATGCGTTTCTACCTTAAATCTCCCCTTTTTGCGAGAGATGGATTTCGCCGCTTCGGCTATATCTGCCATAGAGGAGGAAACCCGTAAAGCGATACTCATCGTATGGATTCCGAATACTTTTTTCAGTCTTGAAACAATTTTTTCCGTTTCTTCTACGTCGAAATTCTCTACAAGATATCTTCCGCTCGTCTTGATAAGTTCATGAGAAATACCTTGCAACGCTTTTTCAATATTGTTGGAAAAAGCACGTTCAAAATAACCTCTGTTTTTTCCTTTCAAAAATAATTCCGCATATCGAATGATAATAACTTTTTCCATTTTTTACACCATTTTATCCGCTAATTTCTTTGCAGAGCGATTTAATATTTTAACAGCCTCTTCCACTTCCTCACGCGTCGTTTCCGGAGAAAAACTAATTCGGATCACCGTATCGGCAGTCGCTTCATCATAGCCGCTCGCTAAAATCACGCGGCTATATCTCGTTTTACTGTTGGACGAACAAGCCGAGCCCGTTCCTATCACAAGTCCCTCATCATCCGCCATGTGAAGCAAGATTTCGCCTCTGCATTTAGACGCAGACAAACATAGAATATAGGGCGAAGAGTTCTTCGGAGAGATCACTCGAAAAATCGAGGGATTTAATTCTCTTTCCATCAAATCCTTATAACCGACAAGCCTTTCGCCGTCCGCTTTCAAGTTTTTGAATTTCTTTTCACAGGCATATTCTAAGGTTTTGATTCCGAAAACATTTTCCGTTCCGCTTCTTCTCCCTTTTTCCTGCCCGCCTCCGAATATAAAGGGACGGAGCAAGAGCTTCTTTTTGAAAATGAGAGCGCCGATCCCCTTCAAACCGCCTATCTTATGCGCGCTTAACGAATACAAGTCAATATGTTTCTGCATTCGGAAAGGAATTTTTCCGAAAGACTGCACGCCGTCGGTATGAAAGATAATTCTCGGATTGCGCTCCTTTGCCAGTCTTGCGATTTCGTTTACGTCGTTGATCGCACCCGTCTCATTGTTGACGTGAATGACGGAGACCAAACTCGTCTTTTCGTCAATCAAATCCAACAACGCCTCGATATTGACCGTAGAATCGCCGTTGAGCGGCGCGATGCGAACTTCCACGCCACGGTTCTTTTGTTCGTTTACCGTGGATATGATCGCGGAATGCTCCCCCGCCGTGGTTACGATATTCCCTCTCCTTCCGAAGTTAAATACCGCCGTATTATCCGATTCCGTCCCGCAAGAGGTAAAGATGAGATCAAAAATCTCCTCGTCGGCGATGCAAGAGAGAATATTTTTTCTCGCAGAGTCTAATTCTTTATTCAATTCAAATCCCTCGCGATACAGACCCGAGGGATTAAAATATTTTTCCGTTAAATAGATCTCGGCGCGCCTGAGCGCATCGGGATCAGGCCGCGTTGTCGCGGCGTTATCCATATAGATCATATATTACTCCATTATGCCTCTTGAAACATAGTTAGATAAGTTCCTTATCATCTCTTCTCTACATTCCAAAATCAAGATTTTTTTACCCATGGAATCGTTACAGTAAAAATAGTAAAAATCCTTTCCCTTTTGCGGAAATTTATTCGAGGTGAATTTTAGCTCTCGAATTCTCTGCGCTTGATAAGAAGCATACGCGCTGTCGCTCGTCTTTCCGACTCTGGAAATCTCACGAGGTGTAATCACATAGAGATATTTTCTCTTGTTTCCCGTAACTTTTGAAATGCGAATCTCTCCGGATACGAAGGTATAATCGTAAACGACGTTAAAACGCTTTTTTATCAGCATGAAAATAACGCCGCATACGACAAATATCATGGCAAATAAAACCGCAGAAAGAAAAGAATTGAGCTGTTGCTGTTGCGAATGATCGCCAACCAGATAATCCCACCCGGCGGGCAAAGCCGGTATCATTAAGATGATAGCGATTGCAAAAAATACAATGCCGGCTACGTTTAAGATGTTATAAATCTTAGCCTCCCGACCGGAATTGGTCGGGATAGCGCTTTCTTCGTATAAAATATCTTTCATGCAGAGACCTTAAATTTCGATTTTACCTTCATATACCTGCGTGACGTTCCCGCGCAGTACGACGGATCCGTCGGAACGATATTTCACGATCAGATCCCCGCCCTTTACTTTCACGGTAATATCTTCGTCGTAATCGCAATATCCGTTCAAAACCGCAGCAGCGACGGCAGCGGCGGCGCCCGTACCGCAAGACCAGGTTTCTCCGTTACCGCGTTCCCAAACTCGCATTTTCAGAGTTACTCGATTTACGACTCTTACAAATTCCGTATTGATTCGTTCGGGGAAATATTCCGAATACTCGAATTGAGGACCGATCTGCGCCACGTCGACGGCATCCACTCTGTCGCAGAATACGACGGCGTGAGGATTTCCGATATTGACGAGGGTGACACGATATTCCTTTCCGCCTATTGTAATGGGCTTGTTGACGATTTTGTCTTCGTCCCAAACGCAAGGGATCGCCTTGCCGGAAAGAGCAATCTTACCGAGCTCGACGCTCGCAAAATTCACTTTCCCGTTGAAGGGAATAACTTTGGTATTCTTGATACCGCTTTTCGTTTCGATCTTGATATCCGTTCCGTGTACGTAACCGTTTTCGTAGAGATACTTGGCGACGCAACGAATGGAGTTACCCGCCATCATACCTTCACTGCCGTCTTTATTGAAGATGCGCATTTTCGCATCTGCCTTATCCGACTTTTCAATGAGAACGATACCGTCTCCGCCGATTCCGTAATGACGACCTACAAAGTTGATGGCGATAGACTCGGGGCAGGTGATGATACCGCTCATATTATTGAAGTAAATATAATCGTTGCCGCACGCCTGCATTTTGATGAAATCGAGCTTGAGCTTATCCTTTCTCAAATCGTTGATATCGACGAGCTCGGTATTATCCTCCGTGAATTTGCTCGCGATAATATCGCCGAGCGCGTTCGCCGTATCAAGCGCCGTAATGACGGTAATGCCGAGTAGAATCGCGTGGTGATGGAGGGCGATATAGCTGTTAATGGATTCCATATCCGTCTTTCCCGTATAGATCATATACGTGATCTTTCCCTCGTCCATCAGTCTCATAACCGTATCGTTCGCGTACAATTTTTCCACTACGTTCACGTCGATACCGAGAGCGGAAATCACCTTTGCCGTGCCCGCCGTCGCGTACAGCGTACAGCCGAGATCGGCAAACTTCTTGGCGATATTGACGATTTCAAACTTATCCTGATCATTTACCGTAAAGTATACGCCGATAGGATTCTTTTGGGAAGGGTGCACCATCTTAAAGCCTGCAGACACCAAGCCCTTATAGAGCGCCTCCTCCATATTCTTGCCGATCCCCAAGACTTCGCCCGTCGATTTCATTTCGGGTCCCAACTGGGAATTGATATTATTCAATTTTTCAAAACTGAATACGGGCACCTTTACGGCAACGTAAGGAGAGTTGGGATACAATCCCGTTCCGTACCCGAGATCCTTCAAGGATGCGCCCATAATGATCTTGGTCGAAAGCTCAACCATCGGAACGCCCGTGACCTTAGAAATATAAGGTACGGTACGGGAAGCTCTGGGGTTGACTTCAATCACGTACAGTTTGTTATGATAGATCAAATACTGAATATTGATGAGACCTTTCGTTTTGAGCTCTAAGGCAAGCTCCGTGGAGACATCGACAATCCTCTTTAAGAGCATATCGTCGAGATTAAAAGGAGGATAGACCGCGATTGAGTCGCCGCTGTGCACGCCCGCTCTCTCGATGTGCTGCATAATACCGGGAATCAAAACGTCCTTTCCGTCGGAGATTGCGTCGACTTCAAGCTCGCTACCCATCAAGTACTTGTCGCAAAGCACGGGATTTTCAATGCCCTGCGCCAGGATTTTATCCATATAACGGTTGACGTCCTCTCTGGTGAAGGCGATCGTCATATTTTGTCCGCCGATCACATAGGAAGGTCTGAGCAAAATAGGATAGCCGAGACTTTCCGCAGCGTCAAATGCGTCCTCTTTCGTCATGACGGTAATACCCTTGGGTTTTGCGATATCGAGCTTATCGAGGAGCTGTTCAAACCGCTCTCTGTCCTCGGCGAGATCAACGCTATCGGCGCCCGTACCGAGTATTTTGATCCCGTTCTTTTCAAAGTAGGAACAAAGATTGATCGCCGTTTGCCCGCCGAACGTGATGATGACGCCGTAAGGCTTTTCCACGTCGATGACGTGCTGCACGTCCTCTGCGTTCAAAGATTCAAAATAAAGTCTGTCTGCGGTATCGAAGTCGGTAGAAACCGTTTCGGGGTTATTGTTGATGATGATAACCTCGTAACCGAGTTCCTTCAACGTCCATACGCAATGGACGGAAGAATAGTCAAACTCGATACCCTGTCCGATTCGAATCGGTCCGGAGCCGATTACGATGACTCTCTGCTTTTCGCTCTTTTTCACGAACGGCAACGCTTCGTCGTGACCGAGTTCGTCGTAGGTCGAATAGAAATAAGGCGTCTGCGCGGAGAACTCCGCGGCGCAGGTATCAACCATCTTAAATACGGATTGCCGTTTATTTGCAATTTTTTGTCCGCTGAATCTCTCGATATCCGCGTCGAGATATCCGAGTTTCTTTCCTTGAAGGTATACTTCGTCGGTTAATGCAACGTCCTTTAAGCCGTCCTCGTAATCGATGAGGTTCTTTAATTTATACAAGAACCACTCGTCTATCATCGTGATGTTATGAATTTGCTCGACGGATATGCCTACTTTCAAGGCTCGATAGACGGCAAACAGTCTTTCGTCCGTAATATTATAAAGCTCGTTGACTACTTCATCCGCCGGCATCTCTTTGAATTTCTTATGATTCAAAGTCGTCAAGGAAATCTCCGCCCCTCTGACCGCTTTCATAATCGCCATTTCAAAGGACGTACCGATCGCCATCACTTCGCCCGTCGCCTTCATTCTCGTGCCGAGATCGCGTTTCGCATACAGGAACTTATCGAAAGGCCACTTGGGAAGTTTTACGACGACGTAATCGAGCGTAGGCTCGAAGCAAGCGTAAGTCTTTCCCGTTACGTCGTTTTTAATCTCATCGAGATTGTAGCCGAGCGCGATTTTGGTAGCTCCCTGCGCGATGGGATACCCTGTCGCTTTGGACGCGAGCGCGGAGGAACGGCTGACGCGGGGATTGACTTCGATGACGGAATATTCGAAGGTTTCAGGGTTTAAGGCAAACTGACAGTTACAACCGCCCTCGATGCCCAGTTCGCTGATAATGGAAAGCGACGCGTCGCGAAGCATCTGATATTCCTTATCGGCAAGCGTGACGGCGGGCGCGATGACGATGGAATCGCCCGTATGCACGCCGACGGGATCGAAGTTTTCCATGGAGCAAACGGTGAGCACGTTACCCGCGCCGTCCCGAATCACTTCAAATTCGATCTCCTTCCAGCCCGCGATATATTTTTCGATGAGTACCTGCGTAATGGGAGACAGCATCAAGCCGTTGTTGGAGATCAAGCGAAGTTCCTCTTCCGTATACGCTACGCCACCGCCTGCGCCGCCAAGCGTATAAGCGGGACGAATGATGACGGGATAACCGAGCCTCTCCGCGATCGCCACGCATTCCTCTACCGTATAAGCGATGTCCGACGGAACACAGGGCTGATGAATTTTCTCCATCGTTTCCTTAAAAAGTTCTCTGTCTTCCGAACGGTCGATGGCGTCCAACTTGGTACCGATCAGCTTTACGCCCATCTCGTCCAAGAATCCGGATTTTGCCAGTTTACAGCCCATGGTAAGCCCCGTCTGACCGCCCAAGGAGGCGAGTAAGGAGTCCGGTCTTTCCTTGCGAATGATACGTTTCAAGCTCTCTTCCGTCAAAGGTTCCAAATAAATTTCATCCGCAAGCGCCTTATCCGTCATGATCGTAGCGGGGTTGGAGTTGCACAGGACGACGTTGATACCTTCCGATTTCAAAACGCGGCAAGCCTGCGCGCCTGCATAGTCAAATTCGGCAGCTTGACCGATCACGATGGGACCGGAGCCGATCACGAGTACCTTTTTAATATCACTTCTTTTAGGCATTTGACTTCTCCTTTTTCATTTTATCGATAAATTTGTCAAACAGGAAATTCACGTCGTGCGGTCCGCCGCAAGCCTCGGGGTGGAATTGTACGGTGAAGGCGTTCAATTTATCATAATCGACGCCTTCGCACGTACCGTCGTTGGCATTGATAAAGCTGAGCCTGCCAACCTCCCGAATAGAATCGGAAATCACTTCATACCCGTGATTCTGGCTGGAAATATACACTCTGCCGGTCTCTAAATTTTTGACGGGTTGGTTGGATCCCCTGTGTCCGTATTTCATCTTCTTCGTCTTTCCGCCCATGGCGAGAGCAAAGAGCTGATGCCCCAAGCAAATACCGAATATGGGCTTTTTGCCGGCAAGCTTTTTAATATTTTCGATCACCTCGACGTTTTCTTCCGGATCGCCGGGACCGTTGGTGAGCATAATGCCATCAGGATGATAGGAAAGTACCTGTTCAGCCGTAAAATAGGAGGGTACTTCAATAACGTGACAGCCACGTTTTACGAGTTCTCTTTCGATATTCCTCTTCGCGCCGAAATCGTACATGACGACCTTATACTCGTTTTCTTCCCCGTACTCCATAACTTTGTTGCAGGTGACGCTCTTGACGGCGTCCTTCACGCGATACGCGCGCAGCCTTTCAAAATCCGTGAAAGGCTCGTCCGTAATGGCGGCGTTCATAACGCCCGTCTCGCGAACGATACGGGTAAGCTCTCGGGTATCCACACCGTAGATACCGATAATGCCGAGCTTTTTCAATCCTTCATCCAAAGAGATTTCACACCTGAAGTTGGAGGGCATATCGCATTTTTCGCGCACGACGTAAGCGGAAACCCAGGATTTCTTACTCTCGTAATCCTCCGAGATCATGCCGTAATTCCCGATTAAAGGAAAGGTCTGCGCGACGATCTGACCAAAATAACTGGGGTCGGTGAGCGTTTCGATATAACCCGTCATGCCCGTAGTGAATACGAGTTCCCCGATCTTTTCGCCGTCGGCGCCGAATCTCTTTCCTTCAAATACCTTGCCGTTTTGCAATGTTAAAAATACTTTTTTATCCGTCATAATTTTCCTTAAAAAATTTTATTTCAAAAGTTTGCAAAGAACTGCTTTCTGCGCGTGCAGTCTGTTTTCCGCCTCATCGAATATCTCCTCCGCATGCGCTTCGAATACATCTGCGGTGATCTCTTCTCCGCGATGCGCGGGCAAACAATGCAGTACCATCGCATCGGGCTTTGCCACAGCCATTACGTCCGCATTGATCTGATACCCCGTAAACGCCTTTACGCGGATATCTTTTTCATCCTCTTCACCCATAGACGCCCAAACGTCGGTATAGAGGACGTCGGCATCTTTTGCCGCCTCTAAAACGGAGGACGTCATTTGGAACTTATCGCCGAATCCCTTTGCCCATTCAATCAGGTCAGGATCGGGACGATAATCGTCGGGGCAAGCGATGGCAAAAGACATGCCCATTTTGAGCGCCCCCACCATCAAGGAGTTTGCCATATTGTTTCCGTCGCCGATAAAGCACATTTTAAGTTCCCTGAAGCTTCCCTTATATTCCCGAATAGTCATAAGATCGGCAAGCACCTGGCAGGGATGGCAATAATCGGTCAACGCGTTGATAACGGGAATGGAGCCGTATTTGGCGAGATCCTCTACTTCCTGCTGCGCAAAGGTTCGAATCATGATGCCGTCGAGATAGCGAGAAAGCACTCTCGCGGTATCCTGAACGGGCTCGCCTCTGCCGATTTGGAGATCGCGGTCGGAAAGGAACAACGCCTTACCGCCAAGCTCGCTCATACCCACTTCAAAGGAGACTCTCGTGCGCGTAGACGACTTCTGAAAGATCATGCCGAGATGCTTTCCGGCAAGATAATCTCTTTTGATGCCGTTCTTTCTCTCATATTTGAGCTGATCGGCAAGATTCAGAATGCTTAAGATTTCTTCGGAAGTAAGATCTCCGAGCTTTAATAAATGTTTCATGCTTCAATAACCTCGCGTAATATATTTAATCCTGTTTTAATTTCTTCGTCCGTAATGCAAAGCGGCGGCAACAAACGTACTTTATCGTGTGCGGTGAGCACAAAAAGTCCCTTTTTGAGACATTCTGATGCGACTTGCTTTGCCGTCTTGTTTCGAACGGTAATTCCTATCATCAAACCGAGTCCGGAAACGCTTTCCACGTTTTTGAAGCGGCTGACCGCCTCTTTGATGCGATCGCCCTTTTCATGGACGCACGTTAACAACTTTTCGTCGATTCGGGAAATGATGTTGACGGCGCCTGCGCAAGCGACCGGGTTTCCGCCAAAGGTGGAACCGTGATCGCCATAGGAGAGCACTTTTTCCGTCCGCTCGAACATCATGCAAGCGCCGATGGGAAGTCCTCCTCCCAACCCTTTTGCCGTCGTAACGACGTCGGGAAGAATGCCGTATTCTTCATACGCATAGAGCTTTCCCGTTCTGCCGTTTCCCGTCTGCACTTCATCAATCATGAGAAGTATATCATTTGAATGACAGTATTCATATACTTTTTGAACAAATTCTTTATCCAAAACGTGAACGCCGCTCTCGCCTTGAATGAGTTCCATCATGACGGCACCCGTCCTTTCGGAAACGGCAGACAAGAAACTTTCAAAATTCGGCTCCGCTGCAACAAATCCGTCTAAAAAAGGAGAAAAATGCTTATGGAAAGCGTCTTGCGCCGTCGCGGATAAGGTAGCCATGGTTCTGCCGTGGAAACTATCCTTCAATACGACGATCTCATAGCGCTTGCCTTCTCCGTATTTATCGGCGTTATACTTTCTCGCCACTTTGATCGCACATTCGTTCGCCTCCGCGCCGGAGTTGGAAAAGAAGACTTTTTTAGCCCCCGTCCGCTCCGATAATATCTTAGCAAGACGAACCTGCGGCTCCGAATAATACAAATTGCAAGTATGCTGTACTTTATTGAGCTGTGCGATGACGGTTCTCTTCCACTCGTCATCGTTTACGCCGAAAACGTTTACGCCGATTCCGCTCGTAAAATCGACGTATTTTTTTCCGTCTACGTCCGTAAAGCATGCGCCCTCTCCGCGCTCGATCGCCACTTGAAAGCGCGCATACGTATTCGCGATATAATCATTATCGCTCTTTTTGATCTCTTCAAAACTCATTTTATTTACTCCGAAAGAAATTTCTTCCTTTAATAAACTGTAAAAAGGGACTGATTAAAAATAATCAGTCTCCGTTAATAAACATTGTCCCCATTCCTTCATCGGACAAAAGTTCGAGTAAAATGGAATGGTTAACCCTGCCATCCGTTATAAACACTCTATTTACGCCGCGACGGATAGCCTCTTTGCAACATTCAATTTTGGGAATCATTCCGCCTGAAATGATGCCTTGCTTTACATACGAGGGAATATCGGAGACGTACACCTTTTTAATCAGCGTGTTTTCATCGTCTTTATCCTCTAATAATCCCTTAATATCTGTCATCAGAATGAGACTTTCTGCGCCGATTGCGCCCGCGATAACGGATGCGACCGTATCGGCGTTGACGTTATAAATATTGCCGTCGTCATCGTAGCCGATGGTGGAAATGACGGGAATGTAACCTTTATCCAAACAATCCTCGATGACGGACGTATCGACCGAGGTCACTTTTCCGACAAAACCGAGATCTTCACTCTGCTTTTCGCATTTGAGCATATGCCCGTCCAATCCGCAAAGACCGATGGCTTTTCCGCCGATATTCTCCAGATGATTTACCAAAGATTTATTGACCTTTCCGGCAAGGACCATGCGAACGATCTCGACGGTTTCCTCATCCGTGTAACGAAGTCCGTTGACGAACTTGGATTCCTTTCCGACCTTTTTGAGCATTTCGTTGATCTCGGGACCGCCCCCATGGACGAGAATGATCTTGATGCCGACAAGCTTCAACAAAACCAAATCCCCCATGACGGAAGATTTCAATTCTTCGTTGATCATGGCGTTTCCGCCGTATTTGATAACCAAAATCTTATTTTGGTATTTTTGGATATAGGGCATAGCCTGTATCAGGACTTTTGCCTGTTCTTCCTTCGTCGTCATCAGCTTCTGTAATCTCCGTTAATCTTCACATACTCATAAGTGAGGTCGCAACCCCATGCTGTTGCGTGATAATTGCCGTCGCACAAATCTATATTAATCAAAATCTCGTCCTCTGTCAAGATTTTCTTAGCGGTTTCTTCGGAAAAATCTACGCCTCTTCCGTTTTGACACACCAAGATCTCTCCCGCGCGGGAAGCAAACTTCACTTCCACCTTATCGACGTTTAAGGGAACGCCGGCATAACCGATGGCGCAGAGAACTCTGCCCCAGTTCGCGTCCGCGCCGAACATAGCCGCCTTGAGAAGATTCGAGCAAACTACGCTCTTGGCAACCGTTTTGGCGACCTTCTTGCTCGCGGCGCCCTTCACGTTGCATTCCAAAAGCTTGGTGGCACCCTCGCCGTCCTTTGCAATCTTTTTGCACATGACGGAAGTTACGGCATGAAGCGCCCGACGGAATTTTCTGTATTCAGCGTTCTCCGTTTCGATTTTTTGATTTCCCGCCAGTCCGTTCGCCATCAGACAAACGGTGTCGTTGGTAGAAGTATCGCGATCGACGCTGACCATATTCAAGGAATCCTTGATATCGGCGGAAAGCGCTTTTTGCAACATTTCGGGAGAAATATCGGCGTCCGTACAGATAAACATGAGCATCGTCGCCATATTCGGGCAGATCATGCCGACGCCCTTGCAAATAGCGCCTATATGACATTTTACGCCGCCAAGCTCAAACTCATACGCAATCTCTTTGCTGACCGTATCCGTCGTCATGATCGCCTCTGCCGCCTGTAACGAGCGATCGCCGAGTCCGTCGACGAGTTCTTTCATACCGCCCACAATCGGATCAAGCGAAAGTTTCTGTCCGATGACGCCGGTGGACGCCACGACGACGTCCCGACGGGAGATACCCGTATATTCCTCCACGAGTCTCGCCATGCCTTCGGCGATTTCAATTCCGTTATCGTTGCAGGTATTCGCGTTGCCGCTGTTCACGATGACCGCTTGCGCGTAACCGTCCTGCACGTGCTCTTTTGTGACCAGCATAGGCGCGCCCTTCACGAGATTCGTCGTATATACGCAGGCGCAGGAAGCCTTT
>CAMFEK010000021.1 GCA_945949395.1 uncultured Clostridia bacterium | reverse complement strand
ACCCGCGAGCAGGAGGAGCACAAGCGCATCATTCTCGAAACGTTGCACGCCCTCGTCAAGATTCAGGCGGAAATCGTCTCCGTGACGGCGGGTCCCACCTTCACCCGTTACGACGTGAAGATTCCCTCGCACGTTCCCTCCAAGCGAATCGCCGCGTGCGCGACGGATATCGCCATGGCGCTCCGCTCCAAGGACGGGGTCAATATCTTCCCCAACCTTGAAAACGGAACCAACTCCATCGAAGTCCCCAACAAAAAACGCGGACTCGTAGGGCTTGCGCCCCTGCTGGAAGGCAACGAATATAAAAATGCTCCCGGCAATTCTCTGATTTTTGCCATCGGTAAGGACGTCGAGGGCAGAAATATCTACGGAAAGATCGCCAAGATGACCCACCTGCTCGTGGCGGGCGCGACGGGCGCCGGCAAGAGCGTATTTTTGAACACGCTCATTTTGAGCCTTATCATTCGCTACACGCCGCAGGAATTGCGTTTGATTTTGGTCGACCCCAAACAGGTGGAATTTTCCGTTTACAATCACATGCCGCATTTGATGGTGAACGAGATTATCTCCGAGCCGATCAAGGTCATCGCGATTTTGAATTGGGCGATCGAGGAAATGGAGAGGAGATATATGCTCTTCAATCAGATGTCCGCAGGCGGCAGACTGGTGAGAAATATCGACGAGTACAACGAATACGCCAAGGCGCAGGACAAATTGCCCAAGATCGTCATGATCGTGGACGAGCTTGCCGACCTGATGCTCCAAAATAAGAACGATATCGAGGACAAGATCTCCCGCCTTACGGCGAAATCGCGCGCGTGCGGCATTCACTTGGTGCTCGCCACGCAGCGTCCCTCCGTCAACGTCATCACGGGCGTCATCAAGGCGAACCTGCCCACCCGTTTTGCCTTCAAAGTTTCCGCCGAAGTGGATTCGAGAACCATTCTCGACGAACAGGGTGCGGAAAAGCTGCTCGGCAACGGCGACTTACTCTATAAAACTTCTTCCATGTTTACGCCCATGCGCGTGCAGGGCGCGTTCGTTTCCAGCGAGGAAGTGCAGCAGGTCGTCGAGTATATCAAAGAGAACAACGAGGCTTACTTCGATTCTGCGGTGGAGGAGATCATCAATCGCAAGATGAACGAGGATTCCGCCTCGGACGAATCCTCTTCGGGGGGCGGCGCGGTAGAGCCCATCTTCATCGATGCCCTTCGCATGGTCGTTTCGCAGGGAGCCGCGTCCATCTCCATGATTCAGAGAAAGTTCTCCGTCGGCTACAACAAGGCGGGAAGGATTATCGAATGGATGGAAGAGATGGGATACGTCTCTTCCTACGACGGCGCCAAGACGAGGAAAGTCTTGTTGACGCAGGAAGAATTTGACAGGATCTACGGAGATAACCATGATTGATCTCAAAAGTAAAATATACGGTATGGTATCCTTCGGGTGCGATAAAAACCGAGTGGACAGCGAGAAACTTCTCGCTTTCATCAAGGGCGCGGGTTGCCGCGTCAGCAACGATATGGACGAGGTGCAGGTGCTCATCGTAAACACCTGTTCCTTCCTCTGTTCCGCGCGAAAGGAATCCATAGACGCCATCATCGACTTCGATTCCTACCGATCTTCCGCTTTGGAAAAGATCGTGGTGACGGGTTGCCTTCCGCAAAAGTTTATCGGCGAGGTGTTCGAACCCCTTCGGGAGGCGGACGTGTTTTTGGGAACCGACGATTACGCGAGCTTTTTTGAGGCTTTGGAAGAATCGTATACGGGCAAGCGCGTCAATTTGGTCGGGCAGGGCAAATCGCTCGTCTCGCAAGAGAGAGAGCTCACGACCGATTATCACTACGCGTACTTAAAGATCGCAGACGGCTGCTATCATCATTGCACCTATTGTCTCATTCCCAAGATTCGCGGAAAATACGTCTCTTATCCGGTGGAAGATCTCCTAAAGGAGGCGGAATCGCTCGGGACTCTCGCCGAGCTCATCGTGGTGGCGCAGGATACCACGCGCTACGGCGAAGAATTGTACGGCGAAAATAAATTTGCGGAATTGTTGCATAAACTTTCTATGCTTGACAATATTCAAAGTATTCGTTTGCTCTATTGCTATCCCGACGCCATCGACGATAAACTGATCGCGGAAATTCGGGATAATCCGAAGATACTGAAATATATCGATATTCCCCTGCAACACAGCGAAAGCCGCGTGTTGAAGCTCATGAACCGTAAGGGCACGAGAGAGGAATATCTCGCCCTCATCGATCGGCTCAGAAGGGAGATCCCTTCCATCGCCATTCGCTCCACGTTTATCGCGGGATTCCCTTCGGAAACGGAGGAGGAGAGCCTTGCCATGCAGGACTTTCTGCGCCGGGCTAAGCTCGTCAATTGCGGCTTTTTCGCCTACTCCAAGGAACCGGATACGGGCGCCGCGAGAATGAAGGGGCAAATCCCTTACGCCGTCAAGAAAAAGAGGGTTCGCGCGCTCTACGCCGTGCAAAAGGAGATATCGAAAGAATTTTTACGCGGCTTTGTCGGCAAGACGATCGAGGTTATTTGCGACGGCATCGACTATGATAAAAACTGTTTTGTCGGCAGAGGTTATTTCAGCGCGCCCGATATCGACGGCAAGGTGTATTTTCACGCGAACGAAGGGGTGCAGGGGGAACGGTATATGGTGAAAATAACAAAATCGGACAGCTACGATTTATACGGCTGTACGGAGGATTACGAAAATGAGTAAGAAAAGACTGATACCCGATATGATTACGCCGAACAGAATTACCTATCTGCGCGTCGCGTTGATTCCCTTATTTATTCTCTTCTTCTATTTGAAAGGAGTTCCCGGGAATACTTATATCGCCGCGGGCATTTTCGCTTTTGCTGCGATCACCGATCTTTTCGACGGCATCATCGCGCGCAAGTATAATATGGTTACCAACATGGGCAAGTTCCTCGATCCTATCGCCGATAAGATACTCGTGTCCACGGCGCTCATTTTGCTCTTGACGGAGCGCAGTCTCTTTAATTGCGTATTCTGGGGCGCAGAGGTTTCCATCGAGGCGGCGAGCAGTTCCGTAGGGTATATTGTGGCGACCGTTTGCATCTGCATCATCATGGCGAGAGAACTCATGATCTCGGGCTTTCGTCAGGTTGCCGCTACGGCGGGTTTGGTGATCGCCGCCGACAAGTTCGGCAAGTACAAGACGACCTTTCAGGATATCGCCATCATCGTTCTGATCGTGGCGATCGGCGTGCTCGAGATCAACTATGCGGTAGGGTACTGGTTCGCTCTTTTCGGATTCCTGCTCCTCGTTGTAGCAACCGTCTTTACTCTGCTTTCGGGAATTTCCTATATCGTCAAAAATAAACAGGTTCTCAAGTCATAAAAAGGTCATTATGAAAAATACTTGTATCGTACTCAGAAACATCAACAGTCCGCTCGTCTCCGTCGATTTTTCCGCGATCGTGGACTGTTTTATGGAAGGCGGGTTCCCCATCGACAAAGTGCTCGTTCTGCCCTTTAATAACGTTTCCGCGCTGTGTGAGAGTATCGCCGCGGAGCGGGATAGCTCGGACAATATCATCTTTATCGTGGACGACGTACTTCTGCAAAGTCTCAAGAGCGTCGTTTCCAAATATCTGGAACGGGATTTTACGACGGAATATACGCTGTTGACGGATAAAAATATCTTTTTGGTCTGTCCTGCGGGCAAAAACGGTTTACCGATCGTAAAAGGTCAATTGTTGCCCGTCCTGATCAAGCGGTTTGGACAGAATACGAGCAAGTTCGTCGTGCGCCTCGTCGGCGCGCCGATGAAAAAGATTCAAAAGATATTCAAGGATATCTCCGATTTGAGTCGAAACTCGCTGGGATATCATCTCAATGAGAATTACGGCGATATTCGCATGGAGATCCTTTACGACAATTCCACGCCCGCGATTTTGGTGGACAGCGTAAAGCGCATCATCGTGGAAGGGCTTTCCGATTACATCTATTCCATGCAAGACGAATCGTTGGAGGCAAAACTCATCGACGCGTTAAAGCGCAATCAGTGGAAGATAAGCCTCGCCGAATCCTTTACGGGGGGCGGCGTGGGCTACCGCATCGTGTCCGTTCCCGGGGCGAGCGAAGTCTATTTGGAAGGGCTGAACACCTATTCCGACGACGCGAAAAAGCGCAGGCTCGGCGTCACCAAGGAGACGCTCACCGAATACGGCGCCGTGTCCGATCAGACGGCTTACGAGATGGCTACGGGACTGTTGATGGTGGAGGGGTGCGACGTCGCCGTCTCCACGACGGGAATCGCAGGTCCCGATTCGGACGGCAGCGGCAAACCCGTGGGACTATGCTATATCGGCGTAGGCTTGGGGGAACAGATCTATATCTATAAATTCACCATTTCCGGCGATCGGGAAAAGGTGACGAAGACGGCGATCAACTATGCGCTCTTCCAGGCGCTCAAAGTGATCGATCAATCGTAAACAGGAAAAAATAATCAGGAGATTTTAATATATGAATGAAGACAAAATGAAGGCGCTCGACGCGGTCTTGACGCAGATTGAAAAGCAGTACGGCAAGGGCGCGATCATGAAACTCGGCGAGGAAGCGGGCAATCAGGATATCGAAGTGATTCCCACCGGCTGTCTCACCCTCGATCTCGCTTTGGGCGTAGGCGGTTTCCCTCGGGGCAGAATGATCGAAATCTACGGTCCCGAATCCTCCGGTAAAACCACGCTCGCCCTGCACGCCATCGCGCAGGCGCAGAAGATCGGCGGTATCGCCGCGTTCATCGACGCGGAACACGCGCTCGATCCGGTATACGCCAAAAATCTCGGCATCAATCTTTCGGAGCTCTACGTTTCCCAGCCCGATTCCGGCGAACAGGCGCTCGACATCGTGGATTCCTTGGTGAGAAGCTCCGCCATCGACCTCATCGTCGTCGACTCCGTTGCGGCGCTCACGCCCAAGGCGGAAATCGAAGGGGATATGGGGGACGCTCACGTCGGTTTGCAGGCGAGACTCATGAGCCAGGCGCTCAGAAAGCTCACCGCAATCGTCAATAAGAGCAAAACTTGCATCATCTTCATCAATCAGCTCCGCGAAAAGGTGGGCGTCATGTTCGGCAATCCCGAAACGACGCCGGGCGGCAAGGCGCTCAAATTCTACGCCTCCATTCGTATCGACGTCAGAAAAGGCGACCTTTTGAAGGATTCCGACGGCGCTGTCGGCAACCGAACCAAAGCGAAAATCGTTAAAAATAAGGTCGCTCCCCCCTTCAAGCAGGCGGAGTTCGATATCATGTACGGCGAAGGCATCTCCAACGAGGGCTGCGTCATGGATCTCGGCGTGGAATACGACGTGATCAAAAAGAGCGGCGCATGGTACTATTACAACGATGCGAAGGTCGCGCAGGGAAGGGATAAAATGCGTCAGTTCTTAAAGGACAATCCCGAAGTTTTGGAAGAGATCGCGGGCAAGATCCGCGCCGCAGTGAACGGCACGGGAGAAGGGTACGAGGCGGAAGTTTCCGCAGGTACGGATAAGTAAATACCATGAAACACGGATTTATCAAAGTTGCGGCGTCGACGCCTGAATTGAAAGTCGCCGATCCCGTCTACAATGCCGATAAGATCATCCGAGAGATCGAAAAACAAGCTGAACTTCACGTTCAGCTTTTGGTCTTTCCGGAACTTTCTCTTTCGGGGTATACTTGTGGCGATCTCTTTTGCCAACCCTTGCTCTTGAACGGTTGCTTGGAACAGCTACAACGCATTCAAAAAGCAACCGAAGGCAAGAAAATGCTCGTTTTCGTCGGCTTGCCCTACGCTTACCGCGGCAAGCTCTACAACGTAGCCGCCGCGCTCAACGACGGTAGAATTTTAGCGTTGATCCCCAAGACCTTCCTGCCCAACTACAACGAGTTCTACGAGGCTCGCCATTTTACGCCCGCCCCCGAAAAGAACGTCTGCTACGATATTTACGACGAGGAAAAGGACGAGTACGCCGCGTTCGGCAAAAAGATACTCTTCGTCGATCGGACGGATCCCGATTTCACCGTAGGTTGTGAGATCTGCGAGGACCTTTGGGTCCCCGATTCTCCCTCTACTTTGCTCGCGCTCAACGGGGCGAATATTCTCGTGAATTTGTCCGCGTCGGACGAGGTGATCGGAAAGAAAGAATACCGTCGCAGTATCGTCTCCGCGCAGTCGGGCAAATGCGTATGCGGGTACGTGTACGCCGATTGCGGCACGGGGGAATCTTCCACGGATATGACCTTTGCGGGGCATAATCTGATCGCGGAAAACGGCAATATTTTGAAAGAAAGCAAGCTCTTTTCCGGCGAGACGATCATTTCCGAGATCGACGTGAGAAAACTTGCGCAGGAGCGCAGAAAGATGACGACCTTCCACGCCGCGTGCGAGGAGGACGAATATCTGCGCGTCGAAATGGACGCGAGCGATTTAGAAGGGGAGCTCACGAGAGGGTTTTCGAGAACCCCCTTCGTTCCGAGCGGCAGCGCCGAGCTGGAAGAGAGAGCGCAACTCATTTTATCCATGCAGGCGAACGCCCTTGCCCGCCGCCTGAAACATACGTCCGCCAAGACCGCCGTCATCGGGATATCGGGCGGACTCGATTCCACGTTGGCGCTCTTGGTGACGGCGCGCGCGTTCGATTTGATCGAAAAAGATAAAAAGGATATCGTCGCAATTACGATGCCCGGATTCGGCACGACGGGGAGAACCTTTCAAAACTCTTTAACGCTCATCGATTGCGTGGGCGCGACTTCCCGAACGGTAAAAATATCCGATAGTGTGCTGCAGCACTTTAAGGATATCGGACACGACAAGGATATTTTAGACGTCACCTATGAGAACGCGCAGGCGAGAACGCGGACGATGATTTTGATGAACACCGCCAACAAGACGGGCGGACTCGTCATCGGTACGGGCGATCTCTCCGAGCTTGCGCTCGGTTGGTGTACCTATAACGGCGATCACATGAGCATGTACGCCGTCAATTCTTCTGTCCCCAAGACGCTCGTGAAATATCTCGTTCGGAGCGAGGCGGAGCGCCTCGGCGGAAACATAAGGGAAGTTCTGCTCGATATTCTCGATACCGAGATCTCTCCCGAGCTCCTTCCGCCTGACAAGGACGGCAAGATCGCGCAAAAGACGGAAGATATCGTAGGTCCCTACGAATTGCACGACTTTTTCTTGTACTACGCCGTGCGTTGGGGGTTCGAGCCGGAAAAGGTCTATGCGATCGCCAAAAAGACGTTTGTCGGCGTATACGATAACGCGACGCTCAAAAAATGGCTCGTGAATTTTTACAAGAGATTTTTCTCGCAACAATTCAAGCGTTCCTGTATGCCCGACGGCGTGAAGATCGGTTCGGTGACCCTTTCTCCCCGCGCGGACTGGCGAATGCCGTCCGACGCCTCTTCCGCTCTTTGGGTTCAGCGGGCGGAATCTATCGATACGGAGGATTAAAAAATGGGATTTCAAAAGGATTTTATTTGGGGAACGGCGACCGCCGCGTATCAGATCGAGGGCGGCGCGTACGCCGCCGACAAGGGGCTGAACGTTTGGGATGCAGGCTGTCGGGCGGGCGGTTACGTCTACGAGGGGCATACGGGCGATGACGCCTGCGATACCTATCATCGTTTTCGTGAGGACGTCGCCATCATGAAACAACTCGGCATCAAGCATTTCCGTATGTCGCTGAGTTGGTCTCGCCTGATACCGAACGGAATCGGTGAGGTGAGCGAGGAGGGCGTTCGTTTCTACAACGAATTTTTCGACGAACTGCTGAAAAACGGTATCACCCCCTGGGTCACGCTCTTCCACTGGGATTATCCCTACGAGCTCTATAAAAAGGGAGGTTGGCTGAACGAGGAAAGCCCCGAATGGTTTGAAGAATACGCGCAAACGGTGGCAAAGCTGTTTGGCGATAAAATCACGCATTTTATGACGATCAATGAGCCGCAATGCTTTATCGAGCTGGGGCATTATACGGGCGTTCACGCACCCTTTTTGAAACTTTCAAGACGCGAAGAGCTTATCGCGGCGCACAACGTGCTCAAGGCAAACGGACTTGCCGAACGGGCGCTCCGCAAAAATTGCAAAAACCCCATAAAGGTCGGGTTTGCCATGGCGTACGCCGCGAGTATGCCGTATACCGAGGCGGACGAAGAGGCGGCTTACGAGCATTCCTTTGCCTGCCACGGCGATTTGTTCGGCACGAGTTTTTGGACGGATCCCATGATCTTCGGGCGTTATCCCGAAAGCTACCGAAAGTTTTTTGAGGAGAACGATTTCCACCCCGACGAAAGGGACATGGAGATCATCAAGGGGAACTTCGACTTTTTCGGCGTCAATTCCTATACGGGAAATTACGTTGCCGTAAAGGACGGGAAAACGCGGATCGTTCCCTTCCCCGCAAGCAATCCCACGACGGATATGCGTTGGCACGTGACGGAGGAAGTCATGTACTATACGCCGAAATTCCTTTACCGCCGATACGGCTTGCCGATCGTCTACACGGAAAACGGCGTAGCTGTCAGCGAATGGAAGGATCTCGACGGGGAAATCAAGGATTATTCCCGTATCGACTTTATTCGTCGGTATCTTCGCGAGCTGATGCGCGCGGCGGAAGAGGGGATTCCCGTGGAGGGATATTTTTACTGGTCTCTTCTGGATAATTTCGAGTGGGCGGAGGGGTATTCCAAGCATTTCGGGCTCGTTCACGTCGATTACGATACCTTTGAACGCACGATTAAGGAGAGCGCAAAGTATTATGCAAAGGTGATTCAGACAAACGGTGAAAGTATTCGATAAACGAGAAAAAATTAGTATTTTTTTATCGTAAAGTATTTGACAACGATACGAAAAAATAGTACAATCTAAATATACGGCAATGCGCCGTATCAGCAATTTGAAAATAATTATTTAAGAGGTTATTGTATGAAGAAAAAGTTCATCATGGCATTGAGCACGGCTTTCGTAGCGGCAGCTCTCTGCGGCACGTTGGCAGCTTGCGGCGAACAGACGGAAACCAAGACCGGTGAGTATTCCTATGCGAATCCTTACAACACTACTGCTCCTAAGTATGGCGTTAAGGTCTCCGTTGACGTGAAGGGCGACAAGATCGAATCCGTCAAGATTGTGGATTCTGATTACACGGAAGTTTCCGATGGTTGGTCGGATAAGGCAATTTGGAATGATGGTTTGGAAGAATTTCTTGGCAACTTTGCAGGAATGAAAGTTTCTGATGTTCTCAATATTAATGTTCCTGTAGATGTAAAGGGTGTTCCTTCAAAATATGATGGTAATATTATCTCTGGTGCTTCTCAGGGTTCAGGTCGTGTAGTTCTTGCTATTCAGAATGCTCTCGGCGCTGAAGCAAAGGTTACTACAGTTACTGGTGAATATTCCTATGCAAACCCTTATTCAGATAAAGCTCCCAAATATGGCGTAAAGGTTTCCGTAGAAGTATACGCCGGTGAGATTAAAAGTGTTTCTATTGTAGATTCCGATTACACGGTAGTTTCCGATGGTTGGTCGGAAAAAGCAATTTGGAATGATGGCATTGCAAAGTATCTTGAATCTTTTAAGGATATGAAAGTTGCAGATGTTTTGAATGCTAGCGTTGAGGTAAATAAAAATGGCGAACCTCAAAAGAATGGTGTTTCCGGCGTTGATATCATCACCGGCGCAACGCAGGGTTCCGGCAGACTCGTTCTCGCGATTCAGAACGCTCTCGGCAAGGAAAACAAGGTTGTCGTGAACACGGCATCCGCTTACGGTTTGGTTCACGGCGGTCACTATGTTGGCGTTTCTACCGCTACCGTAAGAGGAGGCAAGCTTGTCGCTCTCACCTTGACCGAAGTTTGCTTACCTACCTACGTTCAGGCAACGGAAGACGTTCCCGCAGCGGACAAGGTCGCTACTCAGGTTCTCGATCACGGCAACATGGTAGACGCTACCTATTACAAGACCGTAATCTTCGGCGATTATGAGCTTACTTATGATTTGGAAAAGAATACCTACGTTACCGCAGACGGTGAAACGATGGATGAACTCTTTAAGGACGAAGCTGCTTGCAAGGCTTACTATAATGCAGTCGTTAAGGGTGAACTTGCCGTAGTGGTGAACGGTGAAGAAAAGACCGACGTGATGACCTATGCAAAGCTTTCCAAGGAAGAAAACGGCTACTGGACGAAGCAGGACAAGGACGGCAAGGATTATTCCAGATGGAAGCTCAACCGTGACGCAACTGTGAATTATGCTCTTAAAAATGGCGCAGACAGCTTGTTGAGCCTCGTAAGATCCACCGAAGCAGTTGTTGACGACAAGGGGGCAAATGCGAAATACTGGATGGACGGCGACGTTTCCACCGGCGCTACCTGGTCCGATCTCGCTTCCGGTCACGATGGTTCCGACTACTTTGACTATGCTAACCTCATCGTCGCAGCAGTTGACGCAGCTAACTAATCAGAGATAAACTGAAAAACTACGGTTCGGATTTTTTCCGAACCGTTTTTTGTTGTAAAAAACGGTAAAGTGTGTTATAATGAGGAGGAAGGACAAACAAGAGGTTATCATGAAATTAAAAAAAGCTATTTGTATGGCGTTAACCGCTCTTTTCACAGCATCAGCGTTCGCCGCTTGCGGCGGAACGGATTTGCCTGATGATCCCGACTATCCCGTCGATCAGACGGAGGCGTTTGAGGTATATCATAACGTTACCAATTTCAGCTTAAACGATTCCAACGCCGATCCGTTTGAAATCAAAGGGAAAGGGGACGGAACGGGTAAAATGCTCACCGTTTTCGATGAAAAAACGCCCGTGAAACTGCCCGAAAGCAAGCCGGAAAAGGAAGTCGATTCCTCAAACTACACCTATCTGAACGACGTGAGCAGCAGCGATTTCTTCGGAACGGCGTCCACGATCGTCATTTACTACGATAAAAGCGTCTCCGGCGAAAAGACGAAGGCGCAGAACGCCGTGAAGAACATCCGCAAAAAGGTGTCGAACATGGAGAGGTTGCTCAGTACAGCCAATCCCGACAGCGATATTTCCCGCTTCAATCGGGCGGGCGCGGGGGAGACCGTGCAGATCGACGAAATTACTTACGGCGCCATTTTACGCACGCAGGAACTGTTCTCCCTTACGGACGGGGCGTATAACCCTGCCGTCAGTCCGCTCGTCGATTTATGGGGATTCTCTCCGCGATTCTTAAATTTCTCGCCCGAAAGCGACTCCAAGCCTTATGACAGGGAAAATTATCGCACGCAATTACCCGATCAAAAATATATCGACGCCTTTTTGCAGCTCTCCGATTACGAGAACGTGAAACTCTCCCAAAAGGACGGAAAGTACTTTGTGACGAAGAGTGAAAGCTCTGTCACTGTGGACGGCGTGGAATACACGATGCAGATCGATTTGGGCGGTTACGGCAAGGGGCTCGCCGCCGATATCGCGCAGGAGGAGATGAAAAAGAGCGGGTTCGAATACGGCTACTCGAATTTCGGTTCCAGCAGTTTGTATTTGATGAAAACGCCTAAAATGACGGTGGAAAATGCGGGAGCGTTCGATTTCCCCATATCGCTCACCTATCCTTCTCCGATCGGCTCCCTTTTGGGCATCACTTACGGAAAAACGTACGGTCACGACGCGGGCGTCTCCACGAGCGGAAACTATGAAAATTATTACGTCATCGACGGCGTGGAGTATTGCCATATTTTAAGTCCCGAAACGGGCGCTCCCATCCGCACGAATATTTGCGCGGCGACCATTATGGGCGGTTCCGCCGCCGATAACGACGCGTTGACGACCGCCCTATGCGTGATGGGGAAGGAAAAATCCATTGCCTTCGTCAACGAAAAATTGACGGATAAAAGCGTGATCTTCGTATATCACAGAGAAGCAAGTAAGTAAATGTCTCTAAAATCCATTGAACAAGTCAAACAAAATAAAATATTCAAACCGCTCGATCTCATCGTTTATTTTCTACTGGCGGCGCTCATCGGCGCTTTGCTGATGATAACGTTTTTCCAAAACGAGCAGGCGGGGGCGATCACGGGGCTGGAGGTCAAGGTCAAGGGCAAACAGGTTGCCGTGTTCTCTTATGCCGATCGCACGTTCCGTCAGACTGCCCTGTTCGACGGCAGTTGCAGTATGACAGAGGAGAAAGAGGGGTACCTGATCACCATTCAGACGGGCGAGGACGGAAAAAATCTGCTGTATATCCCGAAGGACGGCGGAAAAGTGACCATGCGTGACGCCAACTGCTCCTCCGACAGGGACTGTACCTACATGTCCATTCAAAATCCCATGGACGCCATCATCTGTATCCCGCACTCGCTCGTGATCGTTGCGACGACCGATGAACTGTATATTCCGGATATAATTCTATAAAAATATGATTTTAAGCGTTTCAAACGTCAGCCATTCCTTTGGCGACAGAGTTATTTTTGAAAATATGTCCTTCCGTATGCTCAAGGGCGAGCATATCGGCTTGATCGGGGCAAACGGAGAGGGGAAATCTACCTTTTTCGGACTCATTACGGGAAAAATTGGTCCCGACAGCGGAAAAATCGAATGGGCGAATAAGGTTCGTATCGGTTATCTCGATCAGCATTCCGTCTTAAAGAAGGGAACGACGATCGGCGACGCGTTGCGCTCCGCCTTCGATTATCTGTTCGAGGCAGAAGCGACCATTCAAGGAATTTACGAAAGTCTGGGCAACTTATCCGAAGAGGAGATGACGGCGAAGATGGAGGAGGCGGCTATCCTTCAGGATATGCTAGACAACAACGATTTTTACGCCATCGACAGAAAGGTGGAGGAGATCGCCAAAGCGTTCGAGCTGGACAACTTGGGGCTCGATCGCGACGTGACGGATCTTTCGGGCGGTCAGCGCACGAGAATTTTGCTCGCAAAACTGCTTTTGGAAAAGCCAGATATTCTCCTGTTGGACGAGCCGACGAATTATCTCGACGTTCGGCATATCAACTGGCTGAAAAATTATCTCACGCATTATGAGAATGCGTTTATTCTTATCTCTCACGATATCCCCTTTGTAAACGACGTGGTGAATTTGGTCTATCATTTGGAGAACGCCATCCTCACGCGATACGTCGGCAATTACGATAAGTTCAAAGAGGAATACGAGGTAAAGAAAACGCACCTCGAGGCGGCGTATAAGCGTCAGCAAAAGGAGATCGCAGACCTTAAAGATTTCGTCGCGCGCAACAAAGCGAGGGTGTCCACGCGGAATATGGCGATGTCTCGACAGAAGAAACTTGACGAAATGGAGATGATCGAGCTCGTTTCCGAAAAACCTAAGCCGACGTTCTCCTTTCAGAACGCAAGAGTCAGCGATAAAGTGGTGCTGAGAACGGAAGATCTCGTGATCGGTTACGATAAGCCGCTTTCTAAGCCCATGACCGTCACCATCGAGCGGGGCAAAAAGATCGCGATCGTCGGCGCGAACGGTATCGGCAAGACGACCTTTTTGAAGAGCGCGTTGGGGCTTACGCCCGCCCTCGGCGGCAGGATCGATTTGGGGCATTATCTGGAAATCGGCTATTTCGAGCAGGAGATCGCTCCTTCCGACAATACTTGTTTGGAAGAGGTTTGGCAGGAGTTTCCCGCGCTCGGCAACGGCGAGGTGCGCGCCATTTTGGCGAAATGCGGACTTACGAGCAAGCATATCGAGAGCAAGGTGCGTGTCCTTTCGGGCGGAGAACAGGCAAAGGTGCGGCTTTGCAAGCTGTTGAATAAGCCGACGAACGTCCTTTTGTTGGACGAGCCGACCAACCATCTCGACGTCGACGCCAAAGAAGAATTGAAACGGGCGTTGAAGGAATATAAGGGGAGTATTCTCCTCGTCTGTCACGAGCCGGAATTTTACGCGGATATCGTGGACGAGGTTTGGAATTTGGAAGAATACTCGCTCTTCGCATAATTTTTTAAGGAGGAAAACGAATATGGCGATGAAAAATATCGAAAAAGAAAGCATTCTACACATGAAGGAGCAAATCTCCTATCAGGACGGGCAGATCGTGAGCAAGACGCTCGCGCAGAATCAGGCGGTAAGCATCACCCTTTTCGCCTTTGAAAAGGGCGAGGAGATTTCCACGCACGCCGCCGGTGGCGACGCGTTCGTCACCGTTTTGGACGGGGAAGGCAGATTCACCATCGACGGAAAGGAATATTTTTTGCGGGAAGGGGATTCCATCGTCATGCCGAAAAATATTCCGCACGCGGTATTCGGAAAAGAGCGTTTCAAAATGCTCTTGACTGTCGTATTCTAAGAGAAAAAGCTGTCTGATATTAGACAGTTTTTTTAATTTTAACAAAAACCGGACTCCCATAGGGATTTATATAAATAATTATATTATTGAGGGGTGTTATATCCCTTTTGATTGGTCTAAGGACTTTGAAAAAGAGTACCTTGACAGCATTAGATACTATTGCCTTGTCATGAGCGAGGGCTACATAAAAAATCACTTTGCGGACATAAAGAAATACGCATGTGTTATTGAAGATCGTTTAGAGGACGAAGGGTGTACGTTGGAAAGTGTGTTAAAGGATAATGCTCAAGTTTTGGAACTTGCTATAAAATATCATGTAAACTATGTGCTGATTGACGACAAGTACGAAATCAATATTGAATGATAACGAAAAATTCAAATGTTTTACGAGCAAAGTATAGTGCGTTTTGCAACGCAAAAAAAGGCTAACGAAATACCGTTAGCCTTTTATGCTGTCTAAAAAGTGATTACCTTCGGGAAATTTTTCGGAAGGTTAGATTTCCTGAATGGTTTTACGAGGGCATACGCCGACGCAGGTTTTGCAGCCCGTGCATTTCGAATAATCGATCACGGGTAGGTTATTGACCATCGTGATGGCGCCTTCGGGGCACTTCTTGGCGCACATGCCGCAGGCGATACAGCCCACGGAGCAAGCGCCCAAAACTTCTTTACCCTTGCACTTGTTGGAACAACCGATATAAACCTTCGCTTTTCTCGGAATGCGTTCGATGATGTTTTTGGGGCAAGCGGTGATGCAGGCGCCGCAGGAAGTACAACGACTCTTGTCGATTTTGGAAACGCCGTCCACGATTTTGATCGCGTCGTGCGGGCATTTTTCCTTACAGTCGCCGCCGCCGAGGCAAGCGGTCGCGCAAACCTGGTTGCCGCCCTGGAAGGCGTCTGACATTTGAGAGCAACCTTTATAGCCGATATAGTCGAAACGGTCCTTGGCGTTCACGCCGCCGCAACATTTTACTACGGACATAGTCGGTTCGCTTTCTTCCACTTCGACGCCGAGGATCTTGGCGATTTCCTTGGTGTTTTCCTTGGATGTGGAGTGACAATCGGCTACGTTCCCCTTGCCTTCGGCAAGTTTCTGCGCGAATGCCGCGCAGCCGGAGCAACCGCAGCCGCCGCAGTTGGAACCGCCGAGGCGCTCCAAAATAGCGGCTACCTTTTTATCCTCTTCCACCTTGCACACCTTGGTGATGATGAGAATGAGAATGGCGAATACGAGGGCGATTCCGAAGAATAAAGCGAGAACGATGCCGAATCTACCCCAGTCGATACTGTTAGCAAGAAAATTCATCTTTTTCTCCTCCTTAAATCATGGTGAATACATAGAATGCCATTGCCATGAAAGCGGCGAGAACCATAGAAATGGGAAAGCCTTTCAAGGATTTGGGCATACGGTAAAGCTCCACTCTTTCGCGCAGACCGCTCATCATGACGATGGCGAGAAGGAATCCGATGCCGGCGAAGAGGGCGTAAATCAAGGAGTATCCGAGTCCCCAAGTGCCCGCGGCGATGCCGAGAAGTCCTTCCATGCTGCCGCCGTCGATCACGAGTTCGGTTACGCCGAGTACGGCGCAGTTGGTCGTGATGAGGGGGAGATAAATGCCGAGAGAGCTGTAAAGGGAGGGGACAAACTTCTTTAACACCTTTTCGAGCATCTGCACGAGTGCGGCGATGATAAAGATGAAGAAGATGATTTCGAGGAAATCGATTCCCAAGGGGACCAAAATATACGTGTAGAGGGGATAGGTCACGAGCGTGGCAAGGATCATGACGACCGTTACGGCAACGCCCATACCGAATGCCGAGCTCGTATTTTTGGATACGCCGAGGAAGGGGCATACGCCGAGGAACTGAATGACGACGAAGTTATTGACGAACAACGCCGTGATAAACATCATAAAAATCGTATTTAACATATTCCGTTTCCTCCTTATGCGCCGATGGCTTTATCGCCGTTCAAAAGCTCTTTGCGGCTCTGCTTTTCCAAGAATTTTTCGTATGCGAAGTTGAATACGGCAATGCAGATACCGTATACGAAGAAGGCGCCTGCGGCATTCGAGAAGAATGCGATCTTAAAGCTCCAAAGCTCGATGCCGAAGAGGGAACCGTTGCCGAGAACTTCACGAATGATACCCATTACGGTCAGGGCGAGCGTAAAGCCGAGTCCGTTGGAGATACCGTCGATGCAGGAAGCCAAAATATTGTTCTTACTGGCGAACGCTTCTGCTCTGCCGAGAATGAGGCAGTTTACGACGATGAGGGGCAGGAATACGCCCATTGCGTCGTAAAGATCAGGCAGGAACTTCAAAAGTACCATTCTCACGATCGTAACGAAGGTTGCGATGATGAGGACGAAGGCGGGGATTCTCACTTCTCCGGGAATCACCTTTCTCAAAAGGGAGATGATCATGTTGGAGAACATCAAAACGATGGTAACCGTGAGACCCATACCGATGCCGTTGATGGCGGAAGTGGTGAGAGCCAAGGTTGCGCAAGTACCCAAAACCAAACGGAGGGTAGGGTTGCCTGCTATGATGCCGTCGAGGGCAATCTTTTTATAATTTGTTTTCATCATGCGTTACCCCCTTCAAGGAAATAGTTGTAGTTTGCGGTCGCAAAGAGCAAAGCGTTTACGATCGTGTTGTTGGAGTTCGTTGCGCCCGTCTTGATATCGGAGGAAGACTGGAAGGCAATCAGCTCGTCGACGCCCATGCCTTTGTATTTTCTGACCGCATACATATTCTCGCCGTAGCCTTCCGTCGCGCCGTCGGTGACGATCTTTACGCTGTCGATCTTGCCGCCGTCTACGATGACGGAGAGCGCGTAGTTGTTGGGCATACCGGAAGAAACGGATTTTGCGGTGAGGGAATAGGTGACCTTCGTGCCTTCGACGCTCGTAACGACATCAGATACGTAAGCCTGATATTCGAGGGAGTTGGGATTCAAAGCGTTGTAGTTTGCCGTCGCGAAGATCAGGGCGTTTACGATCGTCTTATTCGTGTTGGTCGCGCCCGTAACGATTTCGGAACCGCTGAGCATCGCTCTCAAATCTTCTTCCGTCTTGCCGTTATAGTTCTTGAGGGCAAGCATATTTTCGCCGTAACCGTAAGTCGCGCCGTCGCCGTCTTCCCTGATGGAGACTCTGCTGATAGCGCCGTTCTTTACGATGATCTGCAAGGAATAATCGTTGGGCATGCCGGGCGCGATGGATTTTGCGGTGAGCTTGTAGGTGAGCTGCGTGTAATTTGCGTTCCAAGTATACGTCACGTCGTCTACGTATCTGCCGAAGATATAGGTGGGATCGATACCGACGTACTTTCTTACAAAGTTGACAGCCGCTTTCGCCGCGTCTGCGCTCACTTCGTTTTTCGCCGCGGGATCGTCGTTTGCGGTCACGAATACGTATTCGCCGTTTGTGAGGGCGAGCATATCGCCGTTGGAGAGTTCGAACGCCTTTTCTACGTTGACTGCCTGATCGGGATCGAGCGCCTCGATTTCGGTATACGTCACGCCTGCGTCTGCGCCGTAGAACGCGTTGATGGCGTCCTGCGTATCGTCGCCGAGCGTACCGCCGTTTACGAAGAATTCGTAGTTGCCCGTCGCATAGATGAGAGCCTGAACGATCGTCTTGTTGGAGTTGGTTGCGCCCGTCTTGATATCGGAGGAGGAGAGGAAGGCTTCGAGCGCCGCCTGATCCATGCCGACGTACTCGGATACGTTCTTCACTTTGGAGCCGTAACCGGAGGTCGCGCCGTCCGTTGTCACGGTGACGGATTCGATTTTTCCGTCAACAACCTTAACGGAGAGATCGTAGTTGTTGGGCATACCCGTGGAAACGGAGATCGCCGTAAAGTCATAGACAACCGTCTTTGCCGCTTTATCCACGGTGAACTTCACGTTCTTCACGTTGTCCGCGTTCACGAGGTTGGAGACGGTCTCTTCGCCCGTGTAAATTCTTGCGAATTTGAGCGCCGCGCTCACCGCGTTGTTGGTGGCGTTGGAGGACATGGTCGCGCCCGTCACTACGTTTTGAACCAAGCCCTCGCCGCTTGCCGTGGAGAAGTACTCGCCGTTCGAGATATCCGAGGTGTACACGTTCATGTACTTTCCGTTGAGCTGGCTCATGAGGGTCTGCTTTTCGTAGGAATCGACGGACGCCTTGAGATGATCTACCTTGCCGTCCACGATGTAGACGACCGTCCAGGTCGTAACGGTACCGCCCTTGTAGCCGCCGGCGCCCGTCGAGTTGATGATGAGGTTGCCTTCCAGCTCGTAAACGGTGTTTACGGCGCCGTAGGAGTTTGCTTTGTCCGTTTCGGTGAGTTCGAGTTCTCTCACTTCCGCGTTCGTTTCACCGTACAGCTTGGAAACGACTCTCTGCAATTTTTCTTCCGCCGTAACGTAAAGCACGTCGTTCAAAATGGAGAGCAGACCGCCTGCGACCAAAGCGATGGCGAGGAGCACGAGAATACACTTCAAAGTAACGCTCTTTAAGAAGTCTTTTACTTTCATTTATTTTGCCTCCTTTGCTTTCTTTGCCTTCGTATAACCGAAAGGTCTGGGACGGATAAATCTGTTGAAGAGAGGAACGAAGAGGTTCATCAAGAGGATCGCGAAGGATACGACTTCGATGTTGGTCGCTTCGCGCAGGAGCGCGATGACGGCGCCGAGCACGATAAAGTATACGACGTTCGCCCACAGAGACTTGGGGGAAGTTACGTAGTCGGTTGCCATGAAGATGGCGCCGAGGAAGAGACCGCCCGAAAGAAGGGAGGGGAGGAACACCGTAAAGTCGAAACCGCGCATACAAACGGTAACGAGACCGCATGCGAGTATGGTGAGAACGGGCCATTTCCAGTCGAGCACCTTTCTTGCGACGAGGTAGATATAGCCGAGCAGGAGAGCTGCCTTACACGTCTCGCCGATACAGCCGGCAACGCCGATACCCAAAAAGAGCTTGAGGTTTTCCATGCTGCCCAAAGCGGAGAGGGGGGTGGCGCCCGTCACGACGCCTGCGTTTTCCGCAAAGTTGGGAATGACGTAGCCGCCGACCATGATGGACTGGAAGGCGATGAAAGCGAACACGCGGCCTGCGATGGCGGGATTCACCACGTTCTTGCCCGTGCCGCCGAAGAGCATCTTGACGACTGCGATCGCAAAGACGGCGGAGAGTACGACTACGTACCACGCTACGGTGCTGTTAAAGCAAAGACCGAGCAGCAGACCGGTCACCACGGAGGAGAAGTCGAACTGCTTTATAATCTGCTTGAAGGATTTGTTGCAAGCCAAAAGATATACCACTTCGGTCGCAACCGCGGAAACCACGGAGAGCGCGAGCACGAGAAGTGCCTTCCAGCCGAAGTATACGCAACCGACGATGCTTGCGGGGAGCAGAGCGATCAAAACGTCGATCATGATGCTTCTGGTTGTCCAGGATGCTTTTTTATGAGGCGAGTTGGACGCCTTTAATACGTTTTCCATTTTGTTGCCTCCTTATTTTTTCATCTGCCGAAGTTTTGCTTTTGCGATCACGACGTTCTGCACGATGGCGCGTTTGGAAGGGCAGATGTAAGCGCAAGCGCCGCATTCGATACAGTTCGTCACGCCGCCGAGCTTATCTGCGGATTCGTAATCGCCCGCAATCGTATAGAAATCGATATCCATGGGCATGAGGTGCATGGGGCAGACCTGTGCGCACATACCGCAGGAGATGCAGGGGGTAGGCTCTTCCAAAGAAACCTCCTTTTGATTCAGAAGGAGAATGCCGCTCGTCGCCTTTTTGGTGACGAACTCGTCGGAAACGACGGAATAACCCATCATGGGACCGCCGTCGACGATCATGGCAAGGTCCTCCTTCGCGCCGCCGCAGTATGCGATGATATCTTTATAGGCGGTACCGTTCTTTACGAGAAGGTTCTTTCTTTCGTTTACGGCAGAGCCGGAAACGGTGAGAACTCTTTCGTAGAGCGCCTTATTCTTGTCTACCGCTTCGTATACGGCGTATGCGGTAGCGATATTCTGAACGACGCAGCCGACGTCGGAAGGGAGCTTTCCGCAGGGAACCTTCTTTCCCGTCGCGCAGTAAATGAGCTGCTTTTCGCCGCCCATGGGGTAACGCTCTTTGAGCTTTACCACGGTGAGATCGTCGTAAGATTCAAAGAGGGCGATGCAGTCGGGTTTATTCTTTTCGATGCCGACAATCACCTTATCGACGCCCAAAGCGGTCTTTAAGTAACGGATACCCGTTACCACCTCTTCCGTCTTTTCTACCATCAGGCGATAATCGCACGTGAGATAGGGTTCGCATTCCGCACCGTTGATAATGAGCGTGTCTACGGGCGTTTTGGGCGATACCTTTACCGCCGTGGGGAACGCCGCGCCGCCGAGACCTACGATGCCTGCCTGTCCGATGCGCTTTTTCAAGGAATCCGCGTCCGTCTTGTCCACCTCTCCTTCAAGCGGCATAAAGGAATATTCACCGTCGTTCTTAATGGTGATAAAAGTGGCGAGAGCACCTCTTTCGTCACGCTTGGGTCCGATTGCGGCGACCGTTCCGCTTACGCTCGCAAAAATTCTAGAACTGACAAAGCCGTCCGCTTCCGCGATGAGCTGACCCATTTTTACCTGATCTCCGACCGCTACGACGGGGACGGCAGGTTTTCCGATGTGCTGGGACAAGCTCAAATCTACCGTGGCAGACGCCGGCAGTTCTTCGATGGCGCAATTCTTTGCGAGGTTCTTCATATCGTTCGTATGAATCCCGCGACGAAAGAATTTTCCATTCAAAGCTTTCATAACTATAACCTCCGATTTTATTTTCTACTGTTTTCAAGCATGCAGCATTTTCTTATAGATACTCGTGGGAATGGCTTTTATCAGGAAAATGACGGTAAGCCCTACGATGACGCCTGCCAAAACCCCGCAGAGGGCAAGGTAGGGCAGATAGGAAAATAAGCCCTGCGTATCCGTTAAAAGGTAGCACACGAACACCTGCACGATGTTGTGCGCCACGGCTGAAAAAATGCTGATGGCGAGAAGGGAAAGCTTGGGAAAACAAAACTTCATCAAAACGCCGCTCAGCACGATGGAAACGAGCCCTGCCGTAAAAGAATACGCGAGCGCGAACACGTTCCCGAAAAAACTTCCGAGTACCGTTCTTACGACGATGACGCAAATCGCCTCCACGGGACCGTAGATCACGAGCGTAAGGAGAGAGAATATGTTGGAAAGCCCCATCTTTGCCCCGGGCAAAAAGAGCGGGGGGAAAAGGCTTTCGATCAAAAACATGATCAGACTCATCGCCGTGAACAGGGCGAGCGTGGCGATCTTTCTCGCCGAAAAAACTTTATCAAAATTCTGCATATATATAGTATAAAGCATACGGGGAAAAAAGTCAATATCACATAGAAGGTCTTTTCTCTTTTTTTCTGAATTTCGGCGTTTTTTTTATCAAGCGGTTGACTTTATTTTGCTAAACTGATACAATAAAATGCGTATGAACAGAAGGAATTTTATTGCGGTAAAAGCCGTCATCTTCGACATGGACGGTACGCTTTTCGATACGGAAGCCTTGGGCTGTAACATGTGGCGGCGCGCCGCCGCCGACCTCTCTTCTCCCATCGACGAAAGGTATATCGAGAGGATCATCGGGGTCAACGCCGCTACTTCCCGTGCGATCGCGTTCGAGATGTTCGGGGAGCAAGCGAAATACGACGAAGTGAGCAGTCTTGCAAGCGAGTATTTCAAACGGGAGATCGAAGAGAAGGGTATTCCCGAAAAGAAGGGAATGCGCGAACTTTTGAACTATTTGAAGGAACAGGAAATCCCCATGGCGATCGCCACCTCCACGAGGGAGCTTTCCGCCAAGCGCAACTTGACGAAAGCGGGCATCTACGAATATTTTTCGGCGGAAGCCTTCGGCGATCAGGTGCAGAGGGGAAAACCCGCTCCCGACATCTTTTTGCTCGCGGCGCAAAGGTTGGGCGTTCCCGTGGAGAAATGCGCCGTCTTCGAGGATAGCCTGAACGGCTTGAAAGCGGCAAAGAGCGCGGGCGCCATCGTGTTCGCCGTGCCCGACTTAAAACCCATCGAAGGGGAATTTAAGGAAAATACGGACTTCGTCCTCTCCTCTTTGGATGAGGCGATCGGTCTTTTACGAAAGGAGTAAAGCATGAAAAGAGCGGAAGCGTACTACGATTACACCAAACGCGTTTTGGGTGAACTGCTGTCGACGGACAGCCCTACGGGGTTTTCTCACGCCGTCACAAAAAAGCTGAAATGCTTGCTTTCCGATATGGGATATGCGGCGGAAATCGACAGAAAAAACGTCGTATCCGTGCAGGTGAAGGGAAAAAGTTCTGAAAAGAAGGTCGCAACCTCCGCTCACGTGGATACGCTCGGACTCATGGTCAGAAGCGTGGAATCGGACGGAAAGATACGCTTTACCCGCCTCGGCGGACCTATTCTCGCGACGCTCGACGGCGAGTATTGCCGCGTTTATACGCGGGGAGGAACGGCGTATACGGGAACTATTCTCTCCCTCTCCCCCTCCGTTCACGTGTTCCCCGACAGTCGGGAGCGCGCGAGGGACGAAGAGAATATGTACGTCCGCCTCGACGAAGAGGTGTATTCGAAAGAGGACGTAACCGCCCTCGGCGTCGAAAACGGTTGCTTTATTGCCTACGATCCCAAGACCGTGTTCACGGAGAGCGGATATATCAAATCCCGTTTTCTCGACGACAAGGCGGGCAGCGCCTGTTTGCTCACCGTTTTGAAGATCTTGAAGGAAGAGGCGCTCGTTCCCGCTTACGACACCGCCTTCTGCTTTACCAACTACGAAGAGGTCGGGCACGGCGCGGCGACCGTCGGGAAGGATTGCGACGAGCTGATAGCGGTCGATATGGGCTGTATCGGAAAGGATCTCTCCTGTCGGGAGACGGACGTTTCCGTCTGCGCCAAGGATAGCGGGGGACCGTACGATTACGATGTTACAAATAAGCTCATTTCTCTTGCAAAAAAGGAGAATTTGAGCTATGCCGTGGATATTTATCCCCTATACGGTTCGGACGTGGGCGCGTCCTATGGCGCGGGGAATAATATCAAGGGCGGACTCATCGGTCCCGGCGTAGCGGCGTCGCACGGCATGGAGCGCACGCATAAAAAGGGCGTTACGGCTACCGTCGATTTATTGCTCAATTATCTGTTGACGGAGGATGAAAAATGAACAACGTCGTTTTAATCGGTATGCCCGGATGCGGCAAGAGCACGCTCGGCGTGCTTTTGGCAAAGACGCTCGGCTACGGCTTTATCGACAGCGACCTCGTCATTCAGACGGAACAGAAGATGCTGCTCGCCGATATCATCGAAAAAAAGGGGCTGGAAGAATTTAACCGCATCGAAAACAGAGCGAATGCGGGCATTTGGGCGGATCGCTGCGTGATCGCCACGGGCGGCAGCGTCATCTACGGCGAAGAGGCGATGGCGCATTTGCAGGAGATCGGCAAAATCGTATATTTGAAATTGAGCTACGCTACGGTGGAAAAACGGCTCGGCGACATCAAACAGCGGGGCGTTTCGATCAAGGACGGCGAAACGCTCAAACAGCTCTACGACGAGCGCATACCGCTCTATGAAAAGTATGCGGACGTCGTCGTGGACTGCGAAGGGCAAACGATAGAGGAGAGCGTGAGAAGGGTATTTGAAGAGGTTTCCGCATGAAGAAGATCATGATTTACGGTGCGGGCGCCATGGGAACCATTCTCGGCGCGTATTTGGCGAGAGCGGGAGAGGACGTCACCCTCGTTTCCCGCAACGAATCGCATATCGCGGCAATGCGGGAAAAGGGAGCTACGGTCGTCGGCAAAGAGCAATTTACCGTGCCCGTTTCGGCGTGCCTGCCCGAAGAGCTGAATGAAAAATTCGATATCGTCTTTTTGCAGACCAAACAGAGAGATAACCCGCAAACGGCTTTGTTTTTGAAGGATTATTTAACGGAAAAGGGCGTCGTCTGCACCCTGCAAAACGGAATGCCCGAGCTTTCGCTCACGGAAACGCTGCAAAGAGAAAAAGTGTACGGCGCGACCTGCGTTTGGGGCGCCACCTTCCGCTCCGCGGGCGTCAGCGAGCTGACGAGCGAGGAGAGAAGTTTTTCCCTCGGCGGATTGCAGCCCGATATAGAGGTTTTATCTGACATTGCAATGATACTTTCCAAAATGGGCAAGGTGAAGGTGGAAGAGAACCTTCTCGGGGCGCGCATGGCAAAGTTATGCGTGAACGCGGCGTTTTCGTCGCTTTCGACCATTACGGGATTCACCTTCGGAAGAATCGCCAAAAAACGGTCGCTCAACAGAATCGCCTTAAAGATCATCAACGAGTGTTTTGCCGTATCGAAAGCGGCGGGCATTCGCATCGAACCCATTCAAGGGCACGATATGGAGAAACTTCTCACCGCGCACAATTTCTTCAAGGAATGGATAGCGGGCATCGCGCTCAGAATCGCCATGAAAGAACATAACTATCTCCCATCGGGTATGATGCACGACCTTCAAAAGGGGAGAAAATGCGATATCGATTTTGTCAACGGCGTGATCGTTTCGCTCGGAAAACAATACGGCGTACCCGTGCCGTATAATGAAAAAGCCGTAGCCATCGTGCACGATATCGAAAACGGGCTTTGCGAATTAGCGCCCGAAACGGCAGATTTTTTCAAGGAAATATAACATGAGAATGATATTTATCCGTCACGGCGATCCTGACTACGAGCACGACGATCTGACGGAAAAAGGGAAAAAAGAAGCGGAAGCGCTCTCCGAGCGCGTGAAGGGTTGGCAGGTGAAAGACTTTTACTGCTCCCCCATGGGCAGGGCGAAAGCCACGGCAAAGCCGACCATGGAAAAGACGGGGAGAAATTATACCGTGCTCGACTGGGCGCAGGAGTTTTTTCACCTCGTGGACGACGGCAAGGGCGGCAAGCGCATTCCGTGGGATTTCTATCCGCATGAATGGGCGGAAGAGGAAAATAACTTTGTCAAAAACGAATGGGTGAATACGCCCCGTATGCGTTCGGGTGATATTTCCCGTTATTACAAGCAGGTGTGCGACGGTCTGAACGAACTGACGAAACGTTACGGCTTGGAACGAAACGGCAATTATTATCGCGTAGCCTATCATTCCGATGATACGATCGTGATTTTTTGTCATTACGGATTCACGATGATCGCCCTTTCGCACCTTCTCAACATTCCCGCGCAGACGCTGCTGCACGGCATGTTTACGGCGCCGACTTCGATAACCGTGTTAAACAGCGAGGAAAGATACGAGGAAGAGACGACTTTCCGTTGTCAGACGGTCGGAGACGTTTCGCATCTTCGCTTTGCCAAAGAGCCGATCTCCGGGAGCGGCTACTTTGCGGAAATATTTCAGGAATAACTTTCAGGAGAATATATATGGATAATAAACAGTTGGCTGATCTTTTGATCAAGGACGAGAACGTAAAACCCTTGTCCTATTACGAGGAAAAATATCCCGCCAGAAATCTGCCGAAAGGGGCGGAGGTGACGCGATTCGCGCCCAGTCCGACGGGCTTTTTGCATTTCGGCGGTCTGTTCGGCGCGCTCTGCGACGAGCGCCTCGCGCATCAGAGCGGCGGCGTGGCGTATCTGCGCATCGAGGATACCGACGCCAAGCGCGAAGTGGAGGGTGCCGTCGACGTCATCATCAACGGGTTCCGTTATTTCGGCATCAATTTTGACGAGGGCGCACAGATCGGCGGCGAGTACGGACCTTATTTTCAGCGTCAGCGCGCCGAGATCTATCACGCCTACGCGAAGGATCTCATCGAGCGCGGTCTCGCGTATCCCGATTTTTCTACGGAAGAGGAGCTTGCCGCCATTCGCGAATATCAGACGGCAAATAAACTGCTCCCCGGTTGCTACGGCGAATTCGCCAAGGGAAGATTCTATACGGAAGAGGAGATTCTCCAAAATCTGAACGAGGGCAAGCCTTACGTGATCCGCTTGAAATCGCAGGGCGACGTAAACGTAAAGCACACCTTCCACGACGAGATCAAAGGGGATATCACCGTTACCGAAAACAACATCGACGTCGTTCTCTTAAAATCGGACGGCATTCCCACCTACCATTTCGCGCACGCCATCGACGACCATTTCATGCGCACGACCACGGTCGTGAGGGGCGAAGAATGGCTCTCTTCCCTGCCCGTTCACATCGAACTTTTTTCCGTGCTCGGTTTCCGTATGCCCAAATTCGCGCATACCTGCTCCATTCAGAAGATAGACGCTGAGGACGGATCGAGAAGAAAGCTCTCCAAGCGCAAGGATCCCGAAGCGTCCGTCACCTATTATAAGGAGGAGGGATATCTGCCCGAAGCGGTCAAAACGTATTTGATGACCCTGCTCAATTCCAACTTCGAGGAATGGCGCTTGAAATTCCCCGATAAGCCCATCGACGAATTTAAGTTTTCGTTGAATAAAATGAGCGTCAGCGGCGCCCTCTTCGATATGGTCAAACTCAACGATATCGCCAAGACCGTCATGAGCACGCTCTCCGCCGAAGAGACGTTCGACTTCTTAAAGAGCTGGGCGGACGAATACGGCACGGACGAGCAGAAGGCGAGATTTTCCGATCGCGAGAGGATGCTCTCCATTCTCACCCTCTGTATGGGCATCGGCAGTAAGAAGAGGAGAAAGGACTTTATCGCCGCGAGACAGGTCATGGATTCTATTTCCTACTTCTTCGACGAGGCGTTCGCGCCCGTATACGCGTATAAATTCGACGGGGAAACGGTAAAAGCCGTACTGACTGCCTTCAAAGCCGTCTATTCCGCAGAGGATGACAATGCCGCTTGGTTCAACAAGGTGAAGGAAGTAGCGTCTTCCCTCGGTTTCTGCGCCGATATGAAGGCGTATAAGGCGAATCCTTCCGCCTATAAGGGAAGCGTGAGCGACGTGGCGGAGATGATCCGAATCGCCGTGACCGGACTTTCCAACACGCCCGATCTTTGGACGATCATGCACATTCTCGGAAAAGAGAGAAGTTTTGCTCGTTTGGACAAGGCGATCTCCCTCGCGTAAGGCTATGAATATTCGTTTTGCCGAAGATAGGGATATTCCCGCCCTCATGAGACTTTTATTGCAGGTGAATAACGTGCACGCGGATATCCGCCCCGATATCTTTCTTCGGGACAGGAGAAAGTATACGCAAGAGGAGCTGAAAGACATATTGTCCCAAAGGGAAAGTACGCCCGTGTTCGTCGCGGAGGAGGGGGATAGGGTGCTCGGCTACGCCTTCTGCATCCGTCAACGCGCGAGGGGAGAAAATCTCGTCTCGCACGATACCCTGTATCTCGACGATCTCTGCGTGGACGAGTGCGCCCGCGAAAAGGGCGTCGGCTCTTCGCTGTATCGCCACCTTCTTTGCTATGCGAAGGAGAAGGGGTATTATAACCTCACCTTAAACGTGTGGGAGGGGAACGAAGGGGCGATCTCCTTTTATCGCTCGCGGGGCATGAAAATCTTAAAGACGCAGATGGAACAGATCCTTTAACGGATAGGTATTATTTTTTTGAATGGCTACCCTATAAAATTCGTGGGTAGCCATTATATTTTTTTACCCATATTTTGTGTCTATACAGTTGACAAAAACACTAAATATGGTATATACTGTAAATACGAACCCGAAGGAGGTAAAGGATGAAGATTATAAAAAGAAGCGGTCAGGAGGTTGCGTTCGATATTGAGAAGATCGAAAACGCGATCAAAAAAGCGAACGACGAGGTGTCCATGCAGGACAGACTGACGAAAAAGCAGATCGTGAGCATCGCCGCTAAAGTTCAAGATAAATGTAAAAGCATGACGAGAGCCGTCAACGTGGAGGAGATCCAGGATATGGTGGAAGACCAGTTGATGGACGCGAAAAAGTTCCCGCTTGCCAGAAAGTACATAACCTACCGTTATACCCGCAGCATGGCGCGCGTTTCCAACACGACGGACGATAAAATTCTTTCTCTCATCGAGTGCAATAACGAGGAAGTCAAGCAGGAAAACTCCAACAAGAACCCCACGGTCAATTCCGTTCAGCGTGATTATATGGCGGGCGAGGTCAGCAAGGACATCACGAACCGTATTCTGCTCCCGCCCGATATCGTGCGCGCGCACAACGAGGGGATCATTCATTTCCACGACGCCGATTATTTTGCTCAGCACATGCACAATTGCGACCTCGTCAATTTAGAGGATATGCTCCAGAACGGCACCGTGATTTCCGGCACCATGATCGAGAGACCGCACAGTTTCTCCACGGCGTGCAACATCGCCACGCAGATCATCGCGCAGGTCGCGTCTAACCAGTACGGCGGTCAGAGCATTTCGCTCACGCACCTTGCGCCCTTCGTAGACGTTTCCCGTCAGAAGATCAGAAAGGACGTTGCGGAGGAACTCGCAGCCGCGAATATCACGGACGAAGAACTCATCAATAAGATTTCCGAAAAGAGGTTGCGCGAGGAAGTGAGAAAGGGCGTGCAGATGATCCAGTATCAGGTCGTCACCCTCCTCACCACGAACGGTCAGGCGCCGTTTGTGACCGTGTTCATGTATCTCGGCGAGGCGAGAAACGAACAGGAAAGAGACGACCTCGCCCTCATCATCGAGGAAACGTTGAAGCAGCGCATTCAGGGCGTGAAAAACGAAGCGGGCGTATGGATCACGCCTGCCTTCCCCAAACTCATCTACGTGTTGGAGGAAGATAACGTCACGGAGGGCAGCAAGTACTTTGCTCTCACCGAGCTGGCGGCAAAGTGTACGGCGAAGCGCATGGTTCCCGATTACATCTCCGAAAAGAAGATGCTCGAATACAAGGTGGACAAAAACGGGGAAGGGCATTGCTATACCTGTATGGGTTGCAGAAGTTTCCTCACCCCTTACGTCAACGAAAAGGGACAGCCGCAATACTACGGCAGATTCAATCAGGGCGTCGTCACCCTCAATCTTCCCGATATCGCGCTCTCTTCGGGCGGCGACATGGAAAAGTTCTGGCAGATCTACGACGCGAGACTCGATCTTTGCTATAAGGCTCTGATGTGCCGTCATAACCGTTTGAAGGGTACGCTCTCCGACGCGGCTCCCATCCTGTGGCAGCACGGCGCGCTCGCAAGACTGCAAAAGGGCGAGAAGATCGATAAACTCCTTTACGGCGGCTATTCCACCATCTCCTTGGGCTATGCGGGGCTTTACGAATGCGTCAAGTATATGACGGGTAAATCGCATACCGACGAGGAGGCAAAGCCCTTCGCGCTGAAGGTGATGCAGCACATGAACGACAAGTGCGCGGAATGGAAAAAGAAGGAAAATATCGACTTCTCCATCTACGGCACGCCGCTCGAAAGCACGACCTATAAGTTTGCCAAGGCTCTGCAAAAGAGATTCGGCATCATTCCCGGCATCACGGATAAAAACTATATCACCAACAGCTATCACGTGCACGTGACCGAGCAGATCGACGCGTTCACCAAGCTGAAATTCGAATCGGAATTCCAACGCCTTTCTCCCGGCGGCGCCATTTCGTACGTGGAAGTGCCCAACATGCAGGATAACATTCCCGCCGTACTCGAGGTGATGAAGTTCATCTACGATAACATCATGTACGCCGAGCTGAATACCAAGAGCGACTATTGTCAGGAATGCGGCTTCGACGGGGAAATTCAGATCAAGACGGATAAAGACGGCAAGCTCGTTTGGGAATGTCCCAAATGCGGCAACCGCGATCAGACCAAACTCAACGTGGCGCGCCGCACCTGCGGATATATCGGCACGCAGTACTGGAATCAGGGCAGAACGCAGGAAATCAAAGACAGAGTGTTACATCTTTAATCCAAACCGAAAAAACGGGGAAGCGATTCCCCGTTTTTGAGATTTTTATCAGGAGCTTTTATGAATTACGCTACGATCAAAAAATGCGATATCGCGAACGGGGAGGGCGTGAGGGTCTCTCTCTTCGTTTCCGGCTGTACCCACCGCTGCAAAAACTGCTTTAACGAAGTCGCGTGGGACTTTTCTTACGGCAAGCCGTTTACGTCGGAAACGGAACAGGAGCTGTTTGCCGAGCTGGACTTGAGTTATATCAAGGGGCTTTCTCTCCTCGGCGGGGAGCCGTTTGAAACGAGCAACCAAAGGGGACTTTTGCCCTTTTTGAGGAGAATGAAGGAGCGCTACCCGCAAAAGAACGTATGGGCGTATACGGGCAATACGTTATCCGACGACGGCGTTTCCTTTACCGAACCCCGCTTCAACTGCGAATACACGAAGGATATGCTCGATCTCGTCGACGTTCTGGTGGACGGGGAATTCAAGCAGGAGCTTTACGACATCTCGTTAAAGTTCAGAGGCTCGTCCAATCAACGCGTGATCGACATGAACGCCACGAGAAAAATGGGGAAAATCACCCTTCTTTTCGGGGAATAATCGTTGACGAAAAAAGGTAAGTCGGCTATAATAAAAGGGAAAAAACCGAAGGAGAAAAACAAATATGAATAAAACGCAGTTGAAACGTTATGCAAAGCTCATCGCCAAATGCGGCGTCAACGTCAAAAAGGGTCAGGACGTATTCGTTACGGCGGCTCTCGATCAGCCGGAATTTGTCGAGCTCGTCGTAGAGGAGCTCTATCGCGCCGGGGCGGGCAACGTTTTCGTGAACTGGACGCATCAGCCCTTGGACAAGCTCGACGTCAAATACGCAAGTTTAGAGAGCCTGTCCACCGTATACCCCTGGGTGGAAGAAAGGCTCAAGTACATGGTGGAGAAACTTCCCTGCCGTCTCTTTCTCGTCTCCGACGATCCCGACGGTCTTTCCGGCGTAGACGTCGAAAAGATGACGAAAGCGTCTATGGCGAGGGTGAAAATCACCAAGCCCTACCGCGACGCCATCGACAATAAACATCAATGGTGCATCGCCGCCGTTCCCGGCAAGGCGTGGGCGAAGAAGGTGTTCCCCGAGCTCACCGTTTCCCAGGCGATGGAAAAGATGTGGGATACCATTTTGGCTTGCTCCCGCGCGGACGGTGCCGATCCCGTAAAGGAATGGGCGAGACACAACGACGATCTGGGCAGAAAGTGCGATTACCTCAATTCGTTACGCCTTACCGCCCTCGAATATAAGTCCGCCAATGGCACCGATCTGAAAGTCGGGCTCATCAAGGATTGCCTGTTCATGGGCGGCGGAGAAAACACGCTCGACGGAAGATATTTCAATCCCAACATTCCCTCCGAAGAGATCTTCACCTCCCCCAAGGCGGGCGAGGCGGAAGGCATCGTGTATTCCACCAAGCCTCTCTCCTATCAGGGACAGCTCATCGAAAACTTCTCCATGCGCTTTGAAAAGGGCAAGGTCGTGGAAGTGAAGGCGGAAAAGGGTCAGGAGCTTTTGGAAAAGATGGTCAAAATGGACGAAACCGCCGGTATGCTCGGCGAATGTGCCCTCATTCCCTACGATTCGCCCATCAACAATACGGGTGTTCTCTTCTACAACACGCTGTTCGATGAAAACGCAAGCTGTCACCTCGCCATCGGCATGGGCTTTACCAACTGTCTGAAGGACTTTGAGAAGTTGACGAAGGAGGAATGCCACGCAAAGGGGATCAACGATTCTTCCATTCACGTGGACTTCATGATCGGCGCAAAGGATCTCTCCATCGTGGGCGTTACCGAAAGCGGCGAACGTATTCAGATTTTTGAGAACGGCGGTTGGGCGATCGATTTTTCATGATTAAAAATCCCTTATTCGGGTTAAAAATAGAACAAAAACATTCAGAGGCATTTTTATGACTAAAATTGATATTTTTTCCGGATTTCTCGGAGCGGGTAAAACAACGCTCATCAAAAAACTCATTCAGGAAGCCTATGCGGGCGAGCAGGTCGTGCTCATCGAAAACGAATTCGGCGAGATCGGCATCGACGGAGGCTTTTTGCAGGACGCAGGCGTCAATATCACCGAAATGAATTCGGGCTGTATCTGCTGTTCCCTTGTCGGCGACTTCGCGAAGGCGCTCAAAAAGGTATCCGCAACGTATGCGCCCGATCGGATCATCATCGAGCCTTCCGGCGTCGGAAAACTGTCCGACGTCATCGCCGCGGTGGAAAGAGCGGAGCTTTCCGATTGCGTTCTCAACTCCTTCTGCACCGTCGTCGACGCCAACAAGTGCAAGATGTACATGAAGAATTTCGGCGAGTTCTTCAACAATCAGATTGAAAACGCAAGCTGTATCGTCCTGAGCCATACGGGCAATCTCTCATCAGAAAAGATAGAATCGGTCGTCGCTTTGATCCGCGAACACAACGCTTCCGCCACGCTCGTTACCACCGATTGGCTCCTGCTCGACGGCAAGGATATCTTAAAAGCGATGCAGAACGAGGATACGCTCAAAGCCGAGCTTGTCAAGCTCGCCGGGGAACAGCGGGAACGGGAAGAGCATGAGCACCATCACCACCATCACCACGACGAGGACGAGGAGCACGAGCACCATCACCACCATCACCACGATGACGGGGAAGAGTGTGACGATCCCGATTGCTGCTGTCATCACCACGACGAGGACGGGGAGGACGAGCATCATCACCACCATCACCACCATGCCGACGAGGTGTTCACCAGCTGGGGGATCGAGACGGCGAAAAAGTTCACCGTAGAAGAGATAAACGCCATTCTCGCCGCTTTGCAGAAGGAAGAGACCTACGGCACCGTTTTGCGCGCCAAGGGGTTTGTGGATTGCGCCGACGGGGAATGGATCTACTTTGATTACGTGCCCGGAGAACCCGACGTGAGAAGGGGCAAGGCGGGCGTGATCGGAAGATTCTGCGTCATCGGTTGCAAGTTGAACGAGGACGCCTTAAAACAGCTCTTTTTATCGTGAGGAAACGCCATGGCAAAAAAATTACCGCAGGAAACCCCCGTCTATTTCTTTATGGGATTTCTCGAATCGGGCAAGACGAAATTCATTCAGGAAACGCTGGAGGACGAACGCTTTGCGTCGGATGAAAAGACGCTCGTGCTCGTGTGCGAGGAGGGCGTAGAGGAATACGACGAGAGCAAGTTCTCCTCTAAAAATTACCTGTTGCGCGTGCTCGAGAAGAAAGATATGACCGAGGCGAAGCTCACGGGATTGCAGCTCGAGCACGATATCGCCCGCGTCGTCGTAGAATACAACGGAATGTGGCCGCTACAGGATTTCTTCGACGCCATGCCGGAAGGTTGGATCATCAATCAGATGATGACCTTCTTCGATTCGGCAACCTTTCTTTCCTACAACGCGAATATGCGCCAACAGACGTTCGATAAGGTTCAGTATACCGAAATGGTCGTATTTAACCGATTTGATCCCGCAAGGGACGAGAAGGCGGAGTTTCATAAAGTCATCCGTGCGATTTCCCGCCGCTGCGACATCGTTTACGAACAGGCGAACGGGCAGACGGAGCTCGACGATATCGAGGATCCCCTTCCTTACGATTTGGAAGCGCCCGTCGTGGAGATCTCCGACAAGGATTATGCGTATTTTTATCGCGACATCGCCGAAAATACGGGCAATTACGAGGGGAAGGTTTTGCATTTCAAAGGACTGGTCGCTTGCGATAAGCGCCTTCCCGCCGGCACGTTCGTGATCGGCAGACATATCATGACCTGTTGCGAGGCGGACATTCAGTACAGCGGTCTCGCCTGCGTATCGAACAGTCTCCTTCGCCTGCAAACCAAAGATTGGGTGGAGGTCACGGCAAGGGTTTCTATCGAATCCAACAAGGTGTATAAGGGAAAGGGTCCCGTCCTAAAGGCGATCGAAGTGAAAAAATGCGAGGAGCCGGAGGACGTTGTAGCCACTTTCTATTGATGAATTTTCACGCCACCCCGACGGGTGGCGTATCGTTATGATGATACAAAAAGACAAATTTTTTCAAAACAAGGGAATCGTGCTCCTTTTGGCATTGTTATGCTCCTTTTTGTGGGGGAGCGCGTTTCCTACCATTAAAATAGGATATTCCGCCTTTGCCGTGCAGGGAACGGGCTCCACGCTTTTATTTGCTGGCGTGCGCTTTACGCTTGCGGGCGTTCTCGTCTTACTCTTCGGCAGTTTCTTGCAAAGAAGGGTGTTGTTTCCCAAAAAGAGTTCGTGGGGGAAAGTTGGCTTGCTCTCGCTCGCGCAAACGGGCGTGCAGTATCTCTTTTTCTATATCGGACTTTCCAACTGTTCGGGGGTAAAGAGTTCCCTGCTGTTTACGGTAAACGTTTTCTTCTCCATTCTGGTCGCCTGCTTTCTCTTTCGGCAGGAGCGGTTCACGCTGATGAAAGCGGTCGGTTGTCTCATCGGCTTTTTCGGCGTGCTCGTCATCAATTTTGACGGTTTAGACGCCTCCTTTTCCCTTTTCGGGGAAGGGTTTATCCTGCTCGCCGCCTTTTCGTCGGCGGTTTCCTCCTCGCTCATCAAGCTCTTTTCCAAGGATGAGGATCCCGTCACGCTGTGCGCCTATCAGTTCGTGTGCGGCGGCTTGTTGCTCGCCCTCGTCGGTTGGGCGCTCGGCGGGACGCTCACCGTATGGACGGGGAAGGGCGTCTTGATTCTCATCTATCTCTCGCTCGTCTCTTCCGTCGCGTATACGCTTTGGGGCGTGCTTTTGCAGTACAATAAGCCTTCCACCATCGCTCTGTTCGGATTTTTGAATCCCGCGTTCGGCATGATCTTATC
>CAMFEK010000020.1 GCA_945949395.1 uncultured Clostridia bacterium | reverse complement strand
GGAAGGCGTTTTGCGGCGCCATGATGGCGCCCATGTCGCGGATCATCTGCGCGCGGCACTTGGTACCGAAAGCTACGGGCAGATCGGCGTACACGAGACCGTGATAGCTCTCGTCGGGTACGTTGAAGGCGGGATAGCGGGGATTTTCCTTAAAAGAGAAGTTGCCGCCATCGATGATCATGCCGCCGAGCGCGCAGGCGTGCCCGTCGATGTATTTCGAGGTGGAATAGACGACGATATTCGCCCCGAGCGAAAGGGGACGGCAGCAGATCGCCGTAGCGAGCGTGTTGTCCACGACGAAGAGCACCTTCTTTTCCTTGCAGATATCGGCGATCTTCTGAAAGTCGAGAATGACGATGGAGGGGTTTGCGACCGTCTCGCCGAACACGAACTTGGTCTTGTCGTCGATGAGCTTTTCGATCTCTTCCTTGGGCGCATCGGGGTCGAAGAATCTGCATTCGATGCCGAGCTTGGGGAGGGTCGTCCCGAATAAATTGAAGGAACCGCCGTAAATACATTGAGAAGTCACGATGTTGTCGCCCGCCTCGCAAAGCGTCATCGCCATCAGAAGGGTGGCGCTCATGCCGGATGCGCAACCGATGGCGGCTACGCCGCCCTCGAGCGCCGTCATTCTGCCTTCGAGTGCGGTGACGGTGGGGTTGGCGAGTCTCGAATAAAAATATCCGTCCGACTTCAAATCGAAGCAGTCCGCCATGGCTTGCGTGTCGCCGTAAAAGAAGGTCGTGCTCTGACAGATCTGGGGGATGCGGCTTTCCCCCGTCTTGGGGGTGTAACCCGCTTGCAGACAAAGCGAATCCAAATGTAAAGTGCTGTTTTCCATAGATTTTCTCCTTTATCTCGTATATTCTTTGATCGCTCTTTCCGTTTCACGCTTTCTGTCGCGCTCGGCGAGAGCCTGTTTTTTGTCGTAGGTGTGCTTGCCCTTGCAGAGTGCGATCTCCGCCTTGACCAGGGAGTCCTTAAAGTACAGCTTTAAGGGTACGAGCGTGTAGCCCTTCTCGTTCACCTTGCCCTGGATCTTGGCGATCTCGCTCTTATGCAGCAAAAGCGTCCTCGTGCGCTTGGCGTCCTTGGAATTGAACGCGCCCGCCTTGTCGTAGACGGCGACGTGCATATTTTCCAGCTCCACTTTGCCGTTTCTGACAAAGCAGAAGGCGTCGTTCATGTTCACGTTGCCGCGGCGGAGAGATTTCAGCTCCGCGCCCTCTAACACGATGCCCGCTTCGTATCTGTCCTCGATAAAATATTCGTAGGACGCAGTTTTGTTGGTGGTAATGATCTTCATAACGTCTTTATTATAGCATCTTTTTTCGGGAATGGAAAGAATTTTTTATTCGTTTTCCGGCAAAAGCAGCTGAAATTCCGCGCGCAGGGTATCCAAGTGGCAAGCCGCAACCCGAATGCGGACGCTCTCGCCCATGCGGAAGGCGTGATTGCGCCCGTTCAGCCGATATTTGCTCTCGATATATTCGTATTCGTCCTCGGGGAGCGTTTCGATGGGGATAAATCCCTCCACGCCGTTTTTCAGCTCTGCGAACAGACCGAAGGCGGTCACGCCGGAAAGCACGGCGTCGTACTCTTCGCCGACGTGATCGATCAAATAAGTCACGGCGTACAGATCGTCCACCTGCCGTTCGGCTTCCTGTGCGTTCTTTTCCGCGGCGGAACTCTTTGCCGCCACTTCCGCCACCAACCCGTTGTATTTTTCGCAGGCGCGTTCGTAGTTTCCGTCCAGCACTTCCTTGATGATGCGGTGGATGCAGAGGTCGGGATAACGGCGGATGGGGGAGGTAAAGTGACAATAGCAGGCGGAGGAGAGACCGAAATGCCCCGCGTTGACGGGGGAATATTTCGCCTTCATCATGGAACGCAGCATCACGCGGTTGACCACGGGATAGACGGGGTCGCCTTCCAGACTCTGTAAAATATTCCGATAATCGTAGGGGTGAACGTCCTCGGGATTCAATCGGCAGGGAATGTTGAGAGAGCGTAAAAATTCCTTGAACTCTCCCGCCTTCTCCTCGCTCGGCTTTTCGTGCACGCGGTAGACGAAGGGCGCGGAGATGCTCTCCATGTATTCCGCCACCGTCTCGTTGGCGAGCACCATGAATTGCTCGATCATTTCGTGCGAGATCGTGCGCTCGTAGTCGGGGATCTCGATCTTCCCGTCCTTGTTCAGGATTACGTGCAGTTCCTTCACGTCGAGGGCGACGTACCCCTTCTTTGCCCGCATGGCGGCGAGCACGTTGGTAAGTTCTACGGCAGTCGCGACGAAATCCAAAAGGTCGGGGTATTTTTCGCAAGTTTTCTCGTCCCCCTCCGCGATCGCCGTCACCTCGGTGTAGGTCATGCGGTGGGCGGAGCGAATGACCGATTTCACGATCTCGCTGTCCACCACCTTCCCGTTTTTGTCCACCGTCATCAGGCAGGAGAGGGTGAGCCGCTCTTCCCCCTCGTTTAAGGAGCAGATGCCGTTGGAAAGCTCCTTGGGCAGCATGGGGAGTACCCGATCGGGAAAATAGACGGAGGTTCCGCGCCTGAGCGCTTCCTTGTCGAGCTCGCCGTGTAAAGGAACGTATTCGCTCACGTCGGCAATGTGCACGCCCAAGCGATAATTTTCTCCCGCTCTCTCCACCGAAACGGCGTCGTCGATATCCCTCGTGTCCTCGCCATCGATGGTGATGACGAGCTGCTTACGCAGATCTTTGCGCGCAAAGATATCCTCTTGCGTGATTTTTCTTTCGGCTACTTTTCTCGCTTGCCGCAGGGCGAGTTCGGGAAATTCTTCCCGCAGGGAGTGGGCGCGGATGATGGAGAGCTCCTCTAAGAAAAACTCGTTTTCCGCTTGCAGGATCTCGACGATCTCTCCGCCCGGCGCTCTGTCTTTGGGATAGTCGGTGATGCGCGCCACCGCCTTGACGCCTGCGGGGATATCCCTGCATTTTTTCAAGGGGATAAAGATATCGTCGGAAAATCTCTTTTCGTCGGGGCGGAGGAATCCGAAGTTCTTGTCCCGATAGAAAGTGCCGACGATCTCTGTCATGCCGCGTTCGAGCACGGCGATGACTTCCGCCTCGTCGTCGCTCTTTTCGCTCTTGACGGGCACGGCGTACACGGTGTCGCCGTGATAGGCGCCGTGCAGGAAACGCGCGGGGATAAAGAAATCGTGTCCGATCGCGGGATCGGTCGGAATGAGAAAGGCGAAACCTCTCGGATTTCCCTGAATTTTTCCCTTGACGGCGCCGAGCTGTTCCGCCGTGCCGAAACGGAAAAAGTAATCGTGATACAGCTTGCCTTCCGATACGAGGTCGTGCAGCATGTCGCGTATCTTGCGCTTGTCCTTGCCGCGAATCTCCAACTCGCTGCAGATCTCGTCGTCCGTCATGCCGGCAAAGGTGCCGTCTAAAAATTTTTCCAGTAATAATTGTTTTGCGTTCAAATGGTTACTCCTTTTTTTATAAAGAAAGCGACTCTTACGATAAGAGCCGCCTGTCCTTGTGTTCGCAATGTCGATTTTGAATTAAGACCAAATTCCGTCGTACTGAAGGATAAAGAAGATGACCGCGATGACCGCGAGGGCAATCAAGCAACCGTAAGTGATCTTCTTCAAACGCTCTTCAATGGACTTGCCTTTATTCTTACCGAAGAATGTTTCGCTCGAGCCGCCCAAAGCATTGATACCGGTGGAGTTACCGGGCTGCATCAATACGACGATAATGGCAAACAGGGCTGCAACAAATACGAGGACAAGCATCGTGATGCAGAGCGCCATATAGATAGGGTAGAGGGCGTCTACCGCTACGGGTCCTGCTAATAAATTGATCATGTTCAACATAACGTAACGTTCCTTTCATCTAAATTATTTCTTGATACCGAAATATTATACCATACCCTTTTGAAAAAGACAACAAAATTGAAGGGTTTTTTTGTATTTTTGCAAAGAAAAAGCCCCGTTTTTGCGAGCGAGGCTGAAAAACGGGGCGAATTTTTATCTTACGATGAGGGACTTTCCCGTCATCTCGGCGGGCTGCGGAATGCCCATCATGTCCAAAAGGGTGGGCGCGAGGTCGGCTAAAACGCCTCCTTCGCGCAATTTTACGCCCTTCAACTCGTCGGAGACGAGAATGACGGGAACGGGGTTGGTCGTGTGCGCGGTGAAGGGGGTCGTGCCGTCGGCGTCGATCATTCTGTCCGCGTTGCCGTGGTCGGCGGTAACGATGGCGCCGCCGCCCATCTTCAAGATGACGTCCAAAACTTCCTTCACGCATTCGTCCACCGTGTGAACTGCCTTTTCGGTGGCGGACAACACGCCGGTGTGACCGACCATGTCGCAGTTGGCAAAGTTTAAGATCATCACGTCGTATTTTCCGGTGGAGAGCTCCTCGATCACCTTATCTTTGACGAGGTACGCGCTCATTTCGGGTTGCAGATCGTAGGTGGCTACCTTGGGGGAGGGGATCACGATTCTCGTTTCACCCTCCACGGGCGCCTCTAACTTCGCGTTGAAGAAGAAGGTCACGTGCGCGTATTTTTCCGTTTCCGCAATGTGCAGTTGGGTCAAGCCCTTGGCGGAAAGGTATTGCGGCAGGGTGTTTTTAATTTCGTCGATGGGGAATGCCACGCCGACGTCCCGGAAAGAGGAGTCGTATACGACAAAGCCGACGAAGGTGGGGGCGAGGAATCCCGTCTTTCTCTCAAAGCCGAGCGTGTTGCCGCTCTTTTTGTCCACGAAGGGGAATTCCTTTTGCGAGAACATTCTCGTGATCTGTCTCGCTCTGTCGGGGCGGAAGTTGAAGAAGATAATGGAATCGCCCTCTTCTACCAAAGCGATAGGTTTGCCGTCCTTGCACAGGTTGGTGGGCAGAACGAATTCGTCCGTCACGCCCTTTTCATAGGAACGCTTGCAAGCCTCTTCGGCGGAACACTCTTCGTGAACGCCTTCGCCGAGGGTGAGCATGTTGTACGCCTTTTCCTCTCTGTCCCAGTTGTTGTCTCTGTCCATGGCGTAATATCTGCCGCAGAGGGAAGCGATGGTACCGAATTGAAGTTCGTCCATCTTGTCCTGTAAATCTTTCAAGAATCCCGCGCCGGATGCAGGGGGTTCGTCTCGCCCGTCGAGGAAGGCGTGCACGTAAACGTTGTCGAGCCCTCTCTTCTTCGCCATTTCGATGAGAGCGAACAGGTGGCTGATATGGCTGTGTACGCCGCCCGTGGAGACCAAGCCCCAAAGGTGCAGCTTTTTGCCCTTTTCTTTGGCGGCGTCCATCGCGCGGATGAGCTCGGCGTTTTCAAAAAAGTCTCCGTCGGAAATCGCCTTGGTGATCTTGGTGAGATCCTGATATACGATTCTGCCGGCGCCGATGTTCAGGTGCCCGACCTCCGAGTTGCCCATCTGACCGTCGGGTAGTCCGACGCTCATGCCGCTCGCGCCGATTTGAGAGGAGGGGTACTCTCTCTTGAGCCGTTCGATGTTTTTGCTGCCGTCTAAGGTAATGGCGTTGCCTTCCCCTGCGGGCGCAATGCCGTAACCGTCCATAATGATGATGGCGTAAGGTTTTTTCATGGTAGTACCTCTTTTTGATCGATTTTTCATTATTATACCGCAATTTCCTCCATTTTGCAAGCGGTAAAAAGAAAAATGTGCCATCATTTTCAGGAAAGCTTAAAAAGAATCCTTCAGCCCCAAAAAATAGTCCGCCGATATCCCGTAGGCGAGCGACATGCGCTTTAAGGTGTCGTACCCCGGTTTCGCTTTGCTTTTCAACCATTCGCTCACTTGCCCCTGCTTTACGCCGATATCTTTGGCAAATTTCGTTTGCGTCAATCCCTTCAATTGTAAAAATTCTGTGAGTATTTCTGTAAATTCCATATAAATATTATTATAGAAAATTCTATATTCCACTTGACATATCGAAATTTCTGTACTATAATACAGATATAGAAAATTCTATACTTTTTTGACGAGACAATAGTAAAGACAAAAACGTATGGAAAAAATATTATATTATAAGGAGTAGGCTTATGAAAAAAAAGACGGTAAAGATTCTTGCCCTCGCTTCTATTCTTTGCCTTTCGCTCGGCGTAGCATCCATGTTTGCGTCTTGCGGATCGGACGGCAAGGACGGAACCAACGGTAAGGACGGCGTCAACGGTACAAATGGCGTTGACGGAAAGGACGGCAAGGACGGCAAAGACGGAAAGGGTATCTCTTCTGCAGCCATCAACGAAAACGGTGAACTCGTATTTACATACACCGACGGCAGCACGCAGAACGTAGGTAAAGTCGTTGGCGCCGACGGTCAGGACGGTAAAGACGGCGTTGACGGTAAGGACGGACAGGACGGCTACAGAGGCCCCGCAGGCTCCAAGGGCGTTTCCGTGACGGGTGTCACCTATTTCAGCGACGATATGGGAAGCGGTTATCTGTTCTCCTTCTCCGACGGTAACACCGAAAAGGTATATATTCCCGTAGTTAAGAGCGCAGACGTTACCGTCGGTTCGGATAATAAGGTAACCACCGCGGCTACCGTTTCTTCTTCCGACAGCAAGGTTTCCGTGGCATTGCCCGTGGATACGCAGTTGACGGGTTCTTCCGTTACGCTCAGCGTACAGTATGTCGACAAAACGGAGAATATCTTCGATAATGTAACCGTAGGCGGTGGTACAACGAACTTTGCGCTTGCCGAAGGGGAGGCGATCGCGCAGGCTTACGAGATCGATTTGAAAGGTCTTTCATCCGAAAATACGACAGCAGTTACCGTTACGCTCAATATCGGTACGGATTTTGACGCGGAAAACCTTGCTTTGTATCACATTGTGAATAACGCAGCCGTCGAAGTTGAAGCAACGTACAATAAAACGGCGGGAACGCTCACCTTTACGACCGACTCTTTCAGTCCCTTCGTCGTGACGAATAGAGCGTTTGCTAAGATCGGAGACGTATCTTATAAGTCCCTGCAGGAAGCTATCGCCGCGGCAAAGGCAGGCGATACCGTCACGATGTTGCAGAACGTAGCAATCACCGAGCAGATCACGATCGATAAGGCGATCACTTTGGACGGCAACGGCAAGAAGATCACCGTAACATATGCAACCAGACCTGCTCAAGAAAATGCGGCAGGCGTTTTGGTAACCGCAAACGCAACAGTTAAGAATTTGACCGTAGAGGGTCCTAACACCACGACTTCAGGTTGGGATCAAGGCGAATACGGCATTAAAGTATTTAATACTCAAGCTACGCTTGAAGGCGTAACCGTAACCGGTGCAAACTCCGGTATTCAGGTAAATAGCTCCACGGTAACGTTGAAAGGCACGATTACCGTAAGCGACAACGAGTTCGGCGGTATCGAAGTGTGCAAGAGCAGCGATAAGACTCTGCCTATAGGTACATTGATCGCAACCGACGCAACAATCGTATGTGAAGATGCTGACGTACCCGCAATTTGGATTGACGAATATAGTAAGGGTGAAGGCGTTGTCGAAGGTTGCACTCTCAAGGCTTTCGTAAACCCTGTAGAGGGTAAGGATCAGTTGCTGTATTTTGCAACGTTGCCTGATGAGGTCAATACTTCTATCAACGGTATCGGTTATGTCGGTCTTGATAAAGCGATTGCCGCGGCGGAAAGCGGCGCAACCATCAAGTTATTGCGGAACGCAACCGTTGAATCATCTATCGCAATCCGTAAGAGCTTTACGTTTGATCTCAATGGTAAGGAATTTACCGGCGCATTTTATATTTACGAAGGCGACGTACTGGTAAAGAACGGTACTTGGAATACCGGTTATGCCTCTTATACAAACGCAAGTGCAACGGACGAGGCGGCAAACAGTTTAACAATTGCCGAAGACGTCGTTATGAATTCTACCGGTTACGGTATTATTCTTTATCAGAATGCAGCCGGTGCAGATAATTATGGCTCGAAAATCGTTGTAAACGGCAAGATTAACAGCGTGTCCTCCGCTCTTTGGGTAATGGGTAACATTACGACGGATTTGGAAACCGCAAAGTATCCTTGTGAGGTTGTCATCGGTGCAAATGCAGAGTTGAAAGCTACCGATGAGGAATCTGTGGGTATTGCTTTGAATGGTGCAGCCGTTCTTACTGTAAACGGCAAAGTAGAGGGTGCTACCGGTATTGAAAACCGCGCGGGAAAACTGATTGTAAACGAAGGCTCCGAAATTGTCGGAACGGGAGTACCTACCGATGTAACTCCGAACGGTAACGGTACGACGACGGTCGGCGCAGGTATTGCCGTAGCTCAACACACGACAAAGCGTCCTGTAAGCGTAGTTGTAAATGGTGGCACGATTAAGGGCTATACTGCTTTGTATGAATCCGATCCTCAAGGAAACGGCGCGCAGGAATCTGTAAGCATCGCAATCAACGGCGGCGCTTTTGAAGTAATCAACGATGGCTCGAATGCCGTATATTCTGAAAACCATACAGAAGTTATTACCGGCGGTACGTTCACTTCCGATCCTACCGCATACGTAGCGGAAGGTTACGAAGCCTTGAAGAGCGGTGCGACTTGGACGGTTGCCGCAGTCAATGCAGAGAAAGCGGACGTTGCGGCTTGCTTAACGGCGGCTAGCGAATACGAGTACACCGGAGAGAATGCGTATACCTATACAGGGACATCTGCAATTAACGGAAAGGCAATAACCTATACCGTTGATTATGAAAAATTAATGGAAAAGCCCGAAACAGAAGAGGGAACAAATCCCGTGGTTGCCGATTTGGCAAGATTCCTCGGCGCTCTCTACAGAGCAAATGACGGTGCTGTAATTGTAATCAATTACAATAACGTTGATTATACTTGGAATGCCGAAGGAAAATTAAAAGGTAGCAATTGGGAAAACGACGGCGTTACTCTCGTTTCTGAACTTGCGAAGATCGGAACCAACATCAACGCTCCCATCAGTATTTTTGTTAACGGTGAAAAAGTAACCATTACGGTCAACGTTACCGGTACTCCTACCTCTACACCTACTGTTTCTTAATCATTTCGTTCACACAACTTCTTTAACAAAAAGGAAACAAGCTCCGTTTTACGGGGCTTGTTTTCTGTTGTGACGGAAAAGAATACGCCCGAAGGATTCTCTCCTTCGGGCGTAAAAATTTCGTTTATTGCTTATTTGTCGAAGTTTACGATGGTCGCGAAGTCCGTCTTTAACGACGCGCCGCCGATGAGTCCGCCGTCGATGTCGGGCTGCGCCATGAGTCCCTTGCAGTTCTTGGCGTTCATACTACCGCCGTACTGAATGCGCACCTTGCCTGCACAGTTAGGGCAGAAAAGCTCTGCGAGCTTGCTGCGGATGAACGCGATGGTCTCCTGCGCCTGTTCGTCGGTCGCCGTTCTGCCGGTACCGATCGCCCAAACGGGCTCGTAAGCGATCACGATCTTGGTGAGATCCTCCACGCCCTGCAAACCGACGGTGAGCTGACGGGTCAGAACGTCGTTCGTGACGCCGCTCTCTCTCTCCGTAAGCGTTTCTCCCACGCAGACGATGGGGGTCATGCCGTTTGCGAGCACGGCGAGCGTTCTCTTGTTCACCGTCTCGTCCGTTTCGCCGAAGTACTGTCTTCTTTCGCTGTGACCGATAATCACGTATTCCACGCCGTATTCCTTGAGTTGATCGGCGTCGATTTCGCCGGTATAAGCGCCGTTTGCCGCCCAGTGCATATTTTCCGCCCCGATTTTAATGTTGGAGCCTTTTGCGGCTTCCGTCATGGCGGGGATCAAAATGGCGGGAACGCAGAGCGCCACGTCGCAATTTGCGCCCGCAACCAGGGGCTTCAACTGCTCGATGAGAGCGGCGCCCGTGGCGGCGGTCATATTCATTTTCCAGTTTCCTGCAATAAAAGGTCTTCTGTTTTCGTTCATTTTTTTACTCCTTTTTTCGTAAAGGGAGGGAGAAATCTCTTTCTCCCTTCCGAATGTTTTTTTGAAAATTATTCTTTATCGTTGAGACAAGCGATGCCGGGGAGAACCTTACCTTCGAAGAGTTCGAGGGAGGCGCCGCCGCCGGTGGAGATGTGGGTCATCTTGTCCGCAAAACCGAGCTGCTGAACGGCTGCCGCGGAGTCGCCGCCGCCGATAATGGTGGTCGCCTTACCGTATACGTTCGCGAGAGCCTGCGCAATCGCCTTGGTGCCTGCCGCCAACGTGGGATTTTCGAATACGCCCATGGGACCGTTCCAGATAACCGCCTTTGCGTTATTCACTTCCGCCGCGTACATCTTGACGGTTTCGGGTCCGATGTCGAGACCTTCCATGTCGTCGGGAATGTTCATGGTATCGACCACGACGGTTTCGATGGGTCCGTCGATGGGATCGGGGAACGCCTTTGCGGCAACGGTATCGACGGGGAGAAGGAGCTTTTTGCCCTTTTCTTCCGCTTTCGCCATCATCTCTTGGCAATAAGCGATCTTTTCGTCGTCTACGAGAGAGTTGCCGATCTTGCCGCCCTTTGCCTTGATAAAGGTGTAAGCCATGCCGCCGCCGATGATGAGCGTGTCGCACTTTTCGAGGAGATTGGCGATTACGTTGAGCTTATCGGCTACCTTTGCGCCGCCGAGAATGGCAACGAAGGGTCTTGCGGGATTTTCGAGGGTGTCAGCCATGACGGCGAGTTCCTTTTCGATGAGGAATCCGCATACGGCGGTCTTGATGATGCCCTTTTCTACGATAGCCGCGGTGGACGCGTGAGAACGGTGCGCGGTGCCGAATGCGTCGTTTACGTAAATTTCGGCGTCGTAAGCGAGCGCTTTGCAGAAGTTTTCTTCTTTCTTTTCCTCTTCCCAATGGAAACGGAGATTTTCGAGGAGAACGGCTTCGCCTTCCTTCAAAGCGTCTCTCTTTGCGGTGGCGTCGGGACCGATCACGTCGGTAGCGAAGGTGACCTTACCGCCGAGGAGTTCGTTCAATCTGTCGGCAACGGGCTTCAAGGTGAGTTTTTTGGGTTCGTCCTTCAATGCCTTGGCGATGATGGCTTCCTTCGTGGTTTCGCCTGCGTCGATCTTCTTTTGATCCTTTTTATTGAGCTTTACTTCGGCGGAGAAGATGGAATGAGGCTTACCCATGTGGGAGCAGAGCGTCACCTTTGCGCCGTTTTCGAGAAGGTACTTGATGGTGGGCAACGCGCCTTGAATACGGTTTTCATCGGTGATGACGCCGTCCTTCATGGGTACGTTGAAGTCGCATCTTACGAGGACTTTTTTGCCCTTTACGTCTACGTCTCTGATTGTCTTTTTGTTCATGATCGAAATCTCCTTATGATTGATTTTTCTTACCTTTCATTTTATCTTTTTTTTCCTTATTTGTCAATAGTTTATCGATATGTCAAACGGAAAAATTTTATCTGCTCGGAACGCGAAAAAATCTTTGAGGAAAGCGTTGACATATTCTTTCAGATTTGGTAAAATATAAAATAATGTAATTAGGGAGGTCGGAATGAAAATCGAAAGATCCTGCGGCGCCGTCGTATTCACCCGCGTAAACGGCGAAATCAAATACGTTCTCGTTCGTCAGCTTTCCGGCTTTTACGGATTCCCGAAAGGGCACATGGAGGAGGGGGAAACCGAACGCCAGACGGCGAAGAGGGAAATCAAAGAGGAAGTCGGCTTGACGCCCGTCTTTTTGGACGGGTTCGTCTCTCGGGAGGAATACGTCATTCCCGGCAAGAAAAACGTGATGAAAACGGTCACTTATTTTTTGGGAGAATACCGAAATCAGACGATTCGCCCGCAGAAAGAGGAGCTTTTGGGGGCGAGGCTCGTCCCGTTTGCGGAAGCGTATAAGCTCATTCGCTTTGAAAGCTGTAAACGCATCTTAAAAGACGCGGACGATTTCTTAAGCGATTTGTACGGCTCGGCAAAGAGGCAAGAAAAAAAACAGGAAGCTGTTCTCGTGTAAAGAGGAGCTTCCTTTTTTCATGCTTATCGAACGCGCAGCTGCCAAAAGGCGAGGGCGGACGCCGCCGCTACGTTCAGCGAATCCACCCCGTGCGACATGGGGATCTTCACCGTATAGTCGCAACTTGCTATCGTTTCTTTCGTCAAGCCGTCGCCTTCCGTGCCGAGAACGACGGCGAGCTTTTCTTCTTTTCCCAAAGACTCGTCGTCGATGGAAACAGAGTCGTCCGAAAGCGCCATGGCTGCCGTCTTGAATCCGAGGCGGTGCAGGAGGGAAATGCCGTTTTGCGGCCAGTCGGACGGCTCGTCGCCCAGCCACGCCCAAGGGATTTGGAATATCGTGCCCATGCTCACGCGCACGGCGCGTCTATTCAGAGGGTCGCAGCAGGACGGGGTGAAGAGCACCGCGTCGACGCCGAGCGCGGCGGCGGAACGCACGATGGCGCCCACGTTGGTGGCGTCCGTAATGTTTTCCAGCACCGCCACCCGCCTTGCGCCCTTTAGGATATCCTCCGCCGAAGGGGGGAGGGGGCGGCGGAAGGCGCACAGGACGCCGCGCGTCAGCCGATATCCCGTCAGACGCTCCAAAATATCGTCCGCCGCGGTGTATACCGGAATATCCCCGCAGCGCTCGAGAAACTCCTTTCCCTGTCCTACGATATGCTTGCGGGGCATCAGGAGCGCCTTGGGGGAATAGCCCGCGTCGAGGGCGAGGCGTATCACCTTCGGGCTCTCGGCGATAAAGACGGCGTTCTCGGCGTCGACACGACTGCGCAGCTGCGATTCCGTCAACCGCGCGAAAATATCAAGTTTTGGCGACGAAAAATCGTCGATTTCGATGATCTCACTCATGTCCGCATCCTTTTTTTGAAATAAACGTTAAAAACCATCCTTTGCAGTCTGCAAAAGATGGTTTTTTGGCGACCCGGAACGGGCTCGAACCGTCGACCTCCAGCGTGACAGGCTGGCGCTCTAACCAACTGAGCTACCGGGCCAAACGTACTCCCCGATCGGGGAGAAAATTTCAGAAGAAAAGCGTTCACTCATCGTAAACGCTTTTGGTGGGCAGAGGTGGATTCGGACCACCGAAGTCGTAGACGTCAGATTTACAGTCTGATCCATTTGGCCGCTCTGGAATCTGCCCATTACATTTTGGAGCTGGTGATTGGAATCGAACCCACAACCTGCTGATTACAAATCAGCTGCTCTGCCAATTGAGCTACACCAGCAAACAAAGCTAAAAAGCTTTGTTGGTGCCTCGGGGTGGAATCGAACCGCCGACATAAGGATTTTCAGTCCTCCGCTCTACCAACTGAGCTACCAAGGCATATCCTGTTTCTCTTTCTCCCCGAACAGGAAAGGGGATTTGGCGACCCGGAACGGGCTCGAACCGTCGACCTCCAGCGTGACAGGCTGGCGCTCTAACCAACTGAGCTACCGGGCCAAATAAAATTGAAATGGTGGGCCTTCACGGATTTGAACCGCGGACCGATCGGTTATGAGCCGACTGCTCTAACCGCTGAGCTAAAGGCCCTCAACTAACTCAAGGTTACGTCGTTTCGCAAGGCTTAACTCACGCACAACGCTCATTTAATATATAATATTCGGCGGGATTTGTCAACTGTTTTTTTCATCTTTTTTCAAAAATTTTCAAAAATTTTTTTTGTTTCATTTTCGAGCTTTTTACAGCCCGTTTTACAGAAACTTTCATTTTTATATCCCTTTTTTGCCTTACAATAGGGAAACAGTAAAATAACGGCGGTAAGACTATGGACGTAAATTACAAACTCGATCGGGGCACGCTGACCATCTTTTTGAGCGGCGACATCGACGAATACTCTTCTTCCCTCATTCGCAAAAAGGTGGATCGCATCATCGACGAGAGCGCGCAGGCGGAAAGGGCGGTGTTCAATCTCTCCGAGATAAACTTTATGGATTCCACGGGAATCGGCTTTCTCATCGGCAGATACAAAAAGCTGAGGAGGTACGGCATTTCGATGAGTATCGAGGAGCCGAATTTCAACGCGGACAAAATATTATCCATGAGCGGCGTGTATTCGCTCATTCAAAAAATCTGAGGTGGCAACATGAAAAACTATATGAAAATGGAACTTTATTCCTGTTCGCAGAACGAGAGCTTTTGCCGCAACGCGGTGGCGGCGTTCGCGCTCCCGCTCAACCCTTCCTTAAACGAGCTCTCCGATATCAAGACGGCGGTGAGCGAAGCGGTCACCAACTGCATCGTGCACGCGTATAAGGGGGGAGAGGGGAGGATATTTTTGGAATGCGAGCTCGACGGCGACACCCTCTCGGTGGTCGTCCGCGACGAGGGCGCGGGCATCGAGGACGTGGAAAAGGCGATAAAGCCCTTCTTCACCACCCTCACGAGCGAGGAGCGGTCGGGCATGGGATTCACCATCATGCAGATGTTCATGTCGGATTTTTCCGTGGAGAGCGAAAGGGGAAAGGGCACTGTCGTCACGCTCAAAAAACGCATTTCGTACAAGGAAGAAAATGCTTGACGAAAAGGAGACCGCTCTCGCCTTAAAACGGGCAAAAGAGGGGGATAACGAGGCGAAGGAACTGCTCCTTAAGCACAATTCCTGCCTGCTCAAAAGCATCGTAAAGCGTTATCTCAACAAAGGGGTGGAATACGACGATCTGTATCAGCTCGCTTGCATCGGGCTCTTAAAGGCGATCGCGGGGTTCGACTTTTCCTACGAGGTGCGCTTTTCGACCTACGCCGTTCCCATGATCGCGGGGGAGATCAAACGGTACCTCCGCGACGACGGCAGTATCAAGGTCTCGCGCATCATTAAAAAAAGCGCCAAGGATATCGCGGCGTTCGTCTCGGCGTATACCGCCGAGGAGGGGGACGCTCCCTCTATCAAACGCATCGCGGAAAAATTCGGCATGGACGAGAGCGAAGTCGTCTTTACCATGGGTTCGCAGAGAATGCCCCTCTCCCTCTACGACAAGGGGGATTACAAGGATGAGGAAACGGGGGAGATGGTGGACAGGATCCCCTCTCAAGAGGATCCGGATGCTCTCATCGATCGATTGCAACTAAAGGACGCGATCGAGAACCTGCCGGAGCGGGAAAAAAAGATCATTCTCCTTCGGTATTTTCGGGATATGACGCAGAGCGAAGTGGCGAAGGCGATCGGCGTGAGTCAGGTGCAGGTGAGCCGTATCGAAAGCAAGGTGATAGCGGAATTTAAGGCGCGGCTCTGCTGAAAAATCCCTTTTCCCGTGTGATAGAATTGTGAGATGCGCGCGGAAGATTATGGTAAATTTCAAAAAAGATTTGTGAATTGCGTACAAAAGAAAAAGAAATCGGAAATCCCCTTTTTGCGGTTGACTTCGGTTTTATAAAGTGGTATAGTTAATATATCTATTCACAAACGAACGGAGCATACGAATGAAGAAGTTGGAAGAAAAAATTTTGACGGACGGCAAAGTCCTTCCCGGTAACATTCTCAAGGTCGGCAGCTTTTTGAATCAGCAGATGGATTCCGATCTCATCATGGCGATCGGGGAAGAGATTGCCCGCCTCTTTGCGGGGGAACAAGTCACGAAAGTCCTCACGATCGAATCTTCCGGCATCGCGCTCGCGGTCGCCGCAGGCATCGCCATGCACGTTCCTTCCGTCTTTGCCAAAAAGCACAAGAGCGCCAACATGAGCAAGGAGGTATACACTTCTTCCGTGTATTCCTACACGCATGGGGAAACCTATGAGATCGCGGTGGCGAAGGAATATATCGCGAAGGGGGAAAGAGTGCTCATCGTCGACGACTTTCTCGCCAACGGCAACGCCATCAACGGCTTGACGGACATTATCAAACAGGCGGACGCGACTTTGGTCGGTTGCGCCATAGCGATAGAAAAAGGATTTCAGGGAGCAGGGGACAAACTGCGCTCTCAAGGGATCCGAGTAGAATCTTTAGCGCTCATCGACAGCATGACGGACGAGAGCGTGACTTTCCGCGCGTAAAAATTTCGCACGGATTTTTTTATTCCCGAATGTAATTTTTTACAGTAACTTTTTTAATTTTTTTTAGTCGGAAAATTCCGACGAAAGGAGTTTCTTATGAAGAAAGTTTTGGCATTGGGCGTTGCGGCTCTCATGGCCGTCGGCGCAGTAGCTACCCTCGCATCTTGCGGCGAATCGGAAGAGAAGTTGAAAGTCGGCCTCATCACGTTGCACGACAAGCAGTCCACCTACGATAAGAACTTTATCGAAGCGATGGAGACCGCCTGCGCAAACAAGGACGTTGAGCTCGTGTTAAAGACGGGTATCGGAGAAGACAGCACTTGCTACGACGCCGCGGCTGACCTCGCCGATAACGGCTGCAAGCTCGTATTCGCGGATTCTTTCGGTCACGAAAAGTTCATGATTCAGGCGGCAAAGGAATTTACCGACGTGGAATTCTGCCACGCGACCGGTACGCATTCCAAGACGGAAGGCGTTGCAAACTTCCACAACGCGTTCGCTTCCATCTACGAAGGCAGATATCTCGCGGGCGTCGTCGGCGGCATGAAGCTCGTGGAAATGTACAACGCGGGCAAGATTTTGGATTCCAACAAGACGGAAGAGGGCGCGATCAAGATCGGTTACGTCGGCGCATATACCTACGCGGAAGTGGTTTCCGGTTACACCGCATGGTATCTCGGCGTTCAGTCCGTTTTGAAGGACGCGGGTCTTTCCGCTTATATGGACGTCACCTTCACGGGTTCCTGGTACGACGAGAAAGCTGAAAGAGAAGCTGCCAACACTTTGATTTCCAGAGGTTGCGCGCTCATCTCCCAGCACGCAGACTCCATGGGCGCTCCCTCCGCGTGCGAAACGGCAGGCGTTCCCAACGTTTCCTACAACGGTTCCACCGCATCTCAGTGCCCCAACACCTTCTTGGTATCCTCCAAGATCAACTGGGTTCCTTACTTTGAATACATCATCGATTGCGTAAAGGCAGGCAAGAAGATCGAAACCGACTGGACGGGCACCATCGAGACGGGTTCCGTACAGCTCACCGAGCTCGGCAAGAACGTGGCAGAGGGCACCGCTGAAAAGCTCGAAGCGGTCAAGGCAGACCTCAAGTCCGGCAAGATTCAGGTATTCGACACTGCTAACTTCACCGTTAAGGGCGAAAAGGTTCTTACCTACCTCGCAGACGTTCAGGATATGGGCGACTACAAGGGCGAAACCGAAGCGATCAAGACGGCAAACGGCATCACGTATTTTGCAGAATCCTCCGACCGTTCCGCGCCTTACTTCGATCTCCAGATCGACGGTATCAATCTGCTTAATACCGAATTCTAATCAAAAAGCAAAAAAATAGGCAAGATTGGCGAAGATTACTCATCTCCGCCACTTGTTGTTTTTAGAAAGCCGAACAAAATATATTTAGGAGTACCAACAAGTGGAAAAAACAGTTGCCTTAGAGCTGAAGAATATTTCCAAGTTTTTCGGAAAGGTCATCGCCAACAACAAAATAAACCTCTCGCTTTACAAGGGTGAAATTCTTTCCATCCTCGGCGAAAACGGTTGCGGCAAGACGACGCTCATGAACATGATCTCCGGCATTTATTTCCCCGACGAAGGGCAGATCTTCGTGGACGGAAAGGAAGTCGTCATCAAATCTCCTTTGGACGCCTTTCATTATAAGATCGGTATGATCCATCAGCACTTCAAGCTCGTCGACGTATTCACGGCGGCGCAGAACATCGTGCTCGGCGTCAACGACGGGAGCAAATACAGCATCAAGAGCGTAAACGCGAAAGTGAAGGAAATCGCCGACAAGTACGGCTTCCATATCGATCCCAAAAAGAAGATCTACGATATGTCTGTCTCCGAAAAACAGACGGTGGAAATCGTCAAGGTACTGTACCGCGGCGCGGATATCCTCATTTTGGACGAGCCTACCGCCGTTTTGACGCCGAGCGAAACGGAAAAGCTGTTTTCCGTGCTCCGCCGCATGAAGGAGGACGGGAAGTCCATCATCATCATCACGCATAAGCTCCACGAGGTGCTCGCCGTCTCCGACCGCGTCGCCGTGCTCCGCAAAGGGGAAAACGTCGGTTCCGTCGTCACGAGCGAAACGAGCGAAAGCCAGCTGACCGAAATGATGGTCGGCAAAAAGGTGGAACTCAACATCGAGCGGAGTCAGCCGGAAAATACGGTGGATCGCCTCTTCGTCGAGCACGTCGACTGCATGGACAGAGAGGGCGTAAAGGTTCTCGACGACGTATCCTTTATCGCCCGTTCGGGCGAGATTTTGGGCATCGCCGGCATCGCGGGCAGCGGTCAAAGGGAACTTTTGGAAGCCATCGCGGGTCTCCAAAAGCTGAAAAACGGCAAAATTTCCTACCTCGATCCCGCGACGGGCAAGATGGAAAATTTGCAGGACAAAACGCCCTTGCAGATTCGCGAAATGGGCGTTCGGCTCTCCTTCGTGCCCGAGGACAGACTCGGCATGGGCTTAGTCGGCAACATGGATCTCGTCGATAACGTCATGCTCCGCAGCTATCGCAAGGGCAAAACGCCCTTCCTCAACAGAAAGGATCCCGGAAAACTGACGAACGAGATCGTGAGCAGCCTCGAGGTCGTCACCCCCAACGTGCATACGCCCGTCCGTCGCCTCTCCGGCGGCAACGTGCAGAAGGTGCTCGTGGGGCGCGAAATCGCGTCTGAACCCAAGGTATTGATGGCGGCTTACCCCGTGAGAGGGCTGGACATCAACTCCTCGTATCTCATATATAATCTTTTGAACGACCAGAAGAAACGCGGCACCGCCGTCATCTTCGTCGGCGAAGATCTCGACGTTTTGATTTCGCTCTGCGACAGGATCCTCGTCATCGGTTCCGGCAGGATCACGGGCGAGGTGAACGGCAGAGAGACGAGCAAGGAAGAGATCGGTAGATTGATGACGAAAACGGTCGCGACGGAAAGCAAAAAGGAGGAATCCCATGAGTAATGTAAAAACCGAAAAATCCGTTCGGGAACCCTTGTTCCACATCGCCAAGCGAGGCGGGTTGCCTCTTTGGAAGGGGATCCTCATTCGTTTTATCGCCATTTTCGCAGGACTTCTCGTCTGCGGCATATTCGTAACCGTAGCGGCGGACGGCAAAAAGGGATTTTTCGACGTGTTCGCCTCCCTCTTTTCGGGCGCCTTCGGCACCGAGCGAAGAAGATGGCTCCTTTTACAGGATACGGCTCTTCTGCTCGGCGTATCGCTCGCGCTCGTTCCCGCGTTCAAAATGAAGTTCTGGAACCTCGGCGGCAACGGGCAGATCCTGATGGGCTGTCTCACCTCCACGATGTGTATGTTCTATCTCGGCGGCAAACTTCCCGACCCCGTCGTGTGGCTCATCATGACGGTTTCCGCCATCGCGGCAGGCGCGCTGTGGGCGGTCATTCCCGCCCTCTTCAAGGCGTTTTTCCGCACCAACGAATCCCTGTTCACCCTCATGATGAACTACATCGCCTTCCACCTCGTCTGTTTCTTCATCTCCTACTGGTATCCCAAGGGTACCGGCACGATGACCCCTCTCGAGGCGGGCGTCTTGCCCGATCTGTTCGGCAATAAGTACCTTCTCACCCTTTTCGTGGTCGTCCTGCTCACCGTTTTCATGTTCGCCTACCTTCGTTTCAGCAAGCACGGCTACGAGCTCTCCGTCGTCGGCGAAAGCGAGAACACGGCGAGATATATCGGCGTCAACGTCAAGGGCGTCATCATTCGTACGCTCCTGCTCTCCGGCGCCATCTGCGGCATCGTGGGATTGCTCATCTCCGGCTCCATCAACCATGCGGTCGGGTCGAATTACGATAACAATATGGGCTTTACCGCGATCATGGCGGCTTGGCTGGGTAAATTCGATCCCCTCATCATCGTCCTCACCTCCTTCTTCATTACCTTCCTCACCCGCGGTATGGGTCAGGTTCGTACCGATTTCGGTTTTACGAGCGAAGCGCTCTCCTCCGTCATTATCGGTATCATCTACTTCTGCGTCATCGCTTGCGAATTTTTCATCTCCTATCAGATCAAATTCAACGGCGAGCATAAAAAGACTAAAAAACCCAAAAAGAACCGTTTTGAAGAGACGGTAAAGAGGGATTTCGCCGAAGAATTCAAAATGGCGAAAGAAGAGAATTTTGAAGAGAATAAGGAGGAGAAATAAAATATGGATACGTTTATTTTCAGCGCCATCGAATTCGGCGTCATCTTCCTGTTCGGCTGCGTCGGTGAAATTTTGACCGAAAAGAGCGGTCACCTCAACCTCGGTATTCCCGGCATCATGTGCGTGGGCGCCGCGGGCGGCTGTTTCGGCGCCGGCATCTATCTCAACGCTACGGCAAACCCGATCGGATTCGTCACTATCTTGCTCGCCATCCTGTTTGCCATGCTCTTTTCGGGCGCGCTCGCCGGCATCTACGCCGTACTCACCGTCTCCCTTCGTTCCAACCAGAACGTTACCGGTCTCGCCGTTACCATTTTCGGGGTAGGGTTCTCTTCCTATTTCATCAATAACGTCGTGCTGGTAGGGGAAACGGGCACCCTTTTGTCCGCGGCGGGACTCAACTTTTTCAAGGCGTATCTGCCCTTTGCGGACAATCTCGGCTGGTTCGGCAAGATTTTCTTGGGGCAGGGCTTCCTCACCTATTTCGGCATCTTCATCGCCGTCGCGGCGGCTATCCTGCTCAGACGCACGAAGATCGGTTTGAACCTTCGCGCCATCGGCGAAAGCCCCGCTACGGCGGACGCCGTCGGTATCAACGTCACGGCGTATAAATACGTGTTCGTCATTTTGGGCGGCGCGATCGCCGGTCTCGGCGGGCTCACCTACGTCATGGAATATATGGGCGGCATCGTCGGCGCAACCGTCGCGGATACCGTCGAGGGCATCGGTTGGCTCTCCATCGCGCTCGTCATCTTTACGCTTTGGAAACCCGACTTCGCCATTCTCGGCTCCATCGTGTTCGGCGCTCTGTATATCATTTCGAGCTACGTCAGTCTTTTCTTCCCCAACGCAAGTTTCACGTTCGCGCAACTCAAATTGTTCCCGTTGATCCCTTACGTGGTTACCATCATCGTGCTCATCTTCACGAGCATTCGCGGCAAAAAGGAAAATCAGCCGCCCGCGTCCTTGGGGTTGAGTTATTTTAGAGAGGAAAGATAATTCATGTTTTGAGTTCGTCTTTTTCCGCAATACTGTGTCGCGCATGCGTTCTCCCTCGGTCACTTACGCAAAGTAAGCTCCCGTCGGGCGAGCCTCGCGCTTCTTGTCTTGCGAAAAAATCCTTTCTCAAAACGGGGAGCGTTCGTCTTTTTCCGCAATACGGCGTCGCGCTTGCGATTGCTTTCTTCGTTTGGCGGACTTTTTTCTCGCTACAGAAAAATTTCAAGGATAAAAAGTAAAAAAGGGGCTTGAAATAGCTCCTTTTTTCTGTTAAAATATAGAAAATAGTATAAAAAGGGGAAAGTTTATGGAACATTACAATCCGCTCTTAAAGAGCAACGATACGGGACACAGATTCATCACCATCGGCGAAGTCATGCTTCGCCTTACGCCGCCCAACTACGAAAAAATTCGCATGGCGTCTTCCTTCGAGGCGAGCTACGGCGGCAGCGAAGCGAACATCGCGCTCGCCCTCGCCAATCTCGGCGTGGACAGCACCTTCTTCACCGTCGTGCCCAACAATTCTTTGGGTAAATCCGCCGTTCGGTGGCTGCGCTCCAACGACGTGCATTGTACGCCCGTCATTTTATCGGAGCCTTGGCAGACGCCCACGCACCGCCTCGGAACGTACTATCTCGAAACGGGCTACGGGATTCGCGCCAGCAAGGTCACCTACGACAGAAAGCACAGCGCCATCACCGAATACGACTTTTCCGATTACGACGTGGAATCCCTGTTAGAGGGGTATACCTGGCTGCACCTTTCGGGCATCACGCCCGCGCTCTGCTCTTCCTGCGCGGATTTCATTCTCCGCTGCATGAAGATTGCCAAACAAAAGGGACTCATCGTCAGTTTCGACGGTAACTTCCGCAGCAGCCTCTGGACCTGGGAGGAGGCGAGAGATTACTGTACCATGTGCCTTCCCTACGTCGACGTGCTGTTCGGCATCGAGCCCTATCACTTGTGGAGGGACGAAAACGATCACAGTAAAGGGGACTTTAAGGACGGCGTTCCCTTACAGCCCTCCTATGAACAGCAGGACGAGGTATTCCAACGCTTTATCGAGCGCTATCCGAATATCAAGTGCCTCGCCCGCCACGTCCGTTACGCGCATTCCGGTTCGGAAAACAGCTTGACGGCGTTCATGTGGTATCAGGGGCACACGTTCGAGTCGAAAATGTTCACGTTTACCATACTCGATCGCGTGGGCGGCGGCGACGCGTTTGCCAGCGGACTCATCTACGCCATGATGCACGAATACAAGCCTATGGATATGGTCAATTTTGCCGTGGCGAGCAGCGTGTTAAAGCATACCATTCACGGCGACGCCAACATCGAGGACAATGCGGAGACCATTCGCAACCTCATGAATATGAACTACGACATCAAGAGATAAAGAAAAATTCGACCGAAAAACGGTCGAATTTTTTTTATGAGATCAGGGAATATAAACCCGAAAAGTGTCCGACGAGATTTCCGCCAACCTTTCGGGGGATTCCTTAAAATCGTTGCGGATCCATCCTCGAATCAAAAAGGTGGAGGAGCCCGCATATAAGTAGGATTTGTATTCGTTGGCTTGCGCGCCGAAGTTCGTCATCTGGCTGACGCAAAAGCGGTAGATGGGTTTGTCCAAGAGATGGAGAAGATTTCTCTTTGCCAAAATTCCGAGTTTTTCCCTCTCCTGCAAAAGTTCGTAAAAAAAACTCTTGATCTGATTGCGTATTTCATTGATAGAAGTGAGGGAAAGGATGCGTTCAAACACGTCGTCCAAATAAATGCGTATCACGTCTTCCAGGTAAAAATAGTTGCGGTAGAAGGAAGAACGGCATACGCCCGCTTTTTTTATGAGTTCGAGAATGGAAATCTTATTCAACTCTTTGACTTTTAATAAATCGAACAGCGCGTCCGTGATGTATTCATTTACACCTTTGTTCTCATGAGACAAATAGCTCCTTTCTGTTTCATTATATGTTTTGCGTATTGACACTTTTTTTTGCGTTTGTTAGAATTATACTGAAACAAATGTATCTTGATTATATCAGCTTATCTTCTAAAAAGCAACGATTTAGAGAAAAAACGCGATATTTTTCAGAAAAGTTACGGATGGATTCGGGAAGTAATTTTTTTCTTTTTTCTCTCCGGTCAGGAGAAAAGGGAAAAAAGTAGCTATTTATTATGTTTTGGAGGAAGTAAATGAACAGACAGACAAAGAAAAAAAATTCCCGTTCTTTCTACCGTTTTGTCGGCAGTAAGTCTTTTGCTTGCCGTAGTCTTTTCCGTTGCTTGGGTCATTGCCGGCAACTACACGAAGATCATCAATCAGGCGCTCGGCTTAAAGTCGACAAAAATCATTAAGACGGCAGAGGACGAGGAAAAGAAAGACATTTTCGAGAGCGATTATGAAGACGTATCCGATTTGAAAAAAGCGGATATGGAAGTCGCCGAACGCCTCACGGAAGAAGGCGCCGTCCTCTTGAAGAACGCCAACAACGCGCTCCCCTTAAAGAGTGACGCCAAAATCACGATTTTGGGACATTCCAGCACGAATATGCTCGTGTGCGGCACGGGTTCCGCCGATATCGACGCCACGCTCGATACTTCGAAATACGGCAGCAAGCTCGCGTCCATCAACGGTTATCTCAACTTGAAGGCTGCGTTTGAAGAACGCACCAAGGTCAAGGTAAACGATACCGATACGTACATGAACTGGACGGAAAACGAAACTTACATGACCAACCCTAAGAAGGGGGATCAATCCATTCGCGGCGGCGACGGCACCGTGAAGGGTTCCTATACGGTAAACGAAGTTCCTTGGTCTACGCTCACCTCTCAAAAGGGGGTAACCTCTTCCTTCAACGATTATAACGACGCGGCTATCGTCGTCGTATCCCGCCTGGGCGGCGAAATGTACGACCTTCCCTCCTCCGTGGCGAGTCAGGGTAACGCCGAGGAAACGGTAAACGGAAGCGGAAACTCGCTCGAACTCACGATCAACGAACTCGAGCTCATCAGTCAGGCGAAAAAGCAGTTTGGTAAGGTCATCGTTCTCATCAACTCCGCGAACCCGCTCGAATGTGATTTCCTCACGCAGAATAATTCCGACGTCGACGCTGCTCTTTGGGTAGGCTATACGGGACTCGTCGGTCTTTACGGCGTGGCGGATCTTTTGGTCGGCAACGAAAATCCTTCCGGTAGACTCGTCGACACCTACTGCAACGACAATACGACCAACCCCGCCATGGTGAATTTCTACGGCGCCGTTTGGACGAACGCCGGCGATTTGGGCGCTAAGTACAATCCGGCGACCGACCGTTACGAAGCGGGCGGCTTGATGGTAGGTTCGGACAGAAAAGGTAACCTCGACGGCAACATGAACTACAACACCTATCAGGAAGGCATTTACGTCGGCTACCGTTATTACGAAACGAGATATGCCGACGCGGTAGCCGGAACGGGCAACACCGCCGGATACGATTACCTCTCCGACGTGGCGTATCCCTTCGGTTACGGACTTTCCTATACCACTTTCGAATATTCCGACGTGAAGTACGACGTAAAGGACAAGACCATCGACGTGACTCTCACCGTAACGAATACGGGTAACTATTCGGGCAAGGACGTCGTGGAAGTGTACTTCCAGTCCGAATACACCGATTACGATAAGCAAAATCTGATCGAAAAATCCGCGATCGAGCTTTGCGGCTTTGCCAAGACGAAGGAATTAGACAAGGGTGAAAGCGAAAAAATCACCATCACCGTCGATAAGGAGACCTTCAAGACCTACGACAGAAAGGGTGCGGGCACCTATATCATGGACGAAGGGAACTATTATCTTACCGTCGGTTTAGACGCGCACGACGCGCTCAACAACATTCTCGCCAAGCAGGGAGACTCCGGCATGGTAGCCGCAGGGCATAAAACGACCTCTACGGGCGACGCCTCTTTGGTGTATACCTGGCATGAAAACATGGATACCGAGAAGTATTCCAAATCTTCTGCTACGGGCAAAGCGATCGAAAATCAGCTCTCTGCCGCAGAACTTTCCTATTACGGCGGTACGGATATCACGTACGTGAGCCGTAGCGACTGGAAGAACACCTTCCCCAAGGAAAAAGTCCAAATCGAATTGACCAAAGCGATGCAGGACGAAATGACGGGTATCAAACAGTATCAAGAGATCAAAGTGGAAGGGGAAACCATGCCTACGCTCAACGCGAAAAACGGCGTCGTGCTCTCCGACCTCACGGGCAAGGATTACGACGATCCTCTGTGGGATAAACTTTTGGATCAGCTTTCCTATCAGGATATGGCTCACCTCATCGGTCTGGGCTATCACGGAACGGTATATCTCGAATCCGTCTCCAAGCCTCAGACGATCGATGAAAACGGACCTCAGGGCTTCTCGGCAAAATTGACCGACATCACGGGTTCCGCCCAGTCCCTTTGCGCATACACCGATGAAAACATCATGGCGGCTACCTGGAACGTGGTACTCATGGAGGAAGTCGGCGAGCACATCGGCGAAGACGGTCTGTGGGGCGGTTATTCCGGTCTTTACGGACCCGCTATGAACACGCACAGAACTGCGTATGCCGGCAGAAACTTCGAATATTATTCCGAAGACGGATTCCTCGGCGGCAAGATCGCCGCGGCGGAAGTCAAGGGTATTCAGTCCAAGGGCGTTTACGTATTTGTCAAGCACTTCGCCTTCAACGATTCGGAAACGGGCTGCCGTTCCATCTCTACCTTCGGCAACGAACAGGCATTGCGCGAAGTATATCTCCCCGCATTTGAATATGCCGTCGTGGAAGGCGGCGCGTACAACGTAATGAACTCCTTCGCCCGCGTCGGCGTCGTCTGGACGGGCGCGCACGAAGGTCTCATGACGAACATACTCCGCGGCGAATGGGGTATGCGCGGATTCGCTCTCTCCGACTACACCAACACCAGCCTTGCAACCACCGCGCATAACCGCGGCACTTACGACGCGCTTTTGGGCGTTCTCGGCGGAACGGATTCCTTCGACTCCTCGAGCGCGACCACGCAGGAAAACCAGCTGCTCACCTATTCCGGTTGGGACACCGACGTGCATCTCGTCAACTGTATGCGTCAGGCTGCTCACCGCGTATGCTACGTAGTGGCGAACTCCTGCGCGATGAACGAGAGCGGCATCACGGTCGGCATCATGAACTGGTGGCAGTTTATGATCATCGACGGTATCATCTTCTCGTGCATTGCCTTTGTAGGCTGCGCAACGTATACCGTAATACAGATCATTAAGAAAAGAAGAATGGGCGAGTAAGGAGGTACGGATATGAACGATAAATTGAAAAAAGGACTTCTCATCACCGCGGCTTCCGTCGTTTTCGTCGGCTTGATCGCCATCGCGCCTTTCAGCCGTATCGTGTATGCCATTTGGGATAAGAACAGAACGGACGCGATCATTAAAGAATTAGAGGATAAAAAGAACAATTCGGGCGGCGAAGAGGAGCAAAAGGACGTCGTAAGAAAGGCGTTCTATACGGCTTCCGAAAACGGCTATACCTTCGACTGCCTCGTCCTCATCGATGAAGTCAGCTACGAATTGACGCATTACGAGCGTACGGATTCTGCCACCAAGGTGCATTTCCACACGCAGGGCGAATACACGATCGAAAATAACGTCGTCACCTTAACGGATATCACTACCGACGTCAGCACCCTCTATCGAGACGGCAATTACACGACGGGCAACGAGCCTTCCGCCCGTCAAAGCATTTACGACAGCGTGTACAGCTCCACCAGCTTCGCTCTGCAGTCGGACGGTTCCTTCACCGTCGGCGGCACGAGCGACACGACGGAGGAGATCATGGGTAACGCCGAGGTATACTTCCTCTACGATTCCTCTTCCCGCCCTACCTATAAGTCTCTTGCGTTGTTTGCGGATAACACCTACATCGTTTCTGGATTCTCGCTCAATTCCAAGAATCACGAAGAGGCGGCGGGCTCGTTTATCGGCAGAGGCACTTATTCGATCAAGGAAAAGGACGTCGTTCCCATGGAGGATAAGCCGGACGAGACGTACAGCGTCGTCGACCTTGCCCCCGGCTACGGCTATAACTTCGCGAGCAATAACGGCTCTTTGATGGGCTTTGAATGTATCACGCCGGGCGGCTTTAATCAATGGTTTATGATGAGCCTTTCGGGTACGGCTACCGCAGAGCCTCGCGTCTCCCAAACGGGATATTCCTACGTCGCAGGCGCCAAGACGGAGAGCTTCGGCAAGTGGTCGTTGAGTTTCGTCGATACGTCCGCCAACACGCCCGATACGCCCGTGGAAACGGAAGATATCAGACTGGAAGTGGAAACGTCCATCGCGGGCAAACCCTTCGTGTTGGAATTGAAAGCGGACGGCACGCTCACTACGGACTGGACGAACTATCCGAACACCGTGAAGGAAGGCAAGTGGTTCGCGTTTGCCGATACCCTGCATTTCGATTTGGCGGAAACGGGTTATCCCGCGACGGTAGAAAACAAGGAGGACGGCAGCCTTTCCATCGCCGTAAACTACGGACAGATGGGCGAAAAGGTCTATACCATGACCGCGGAACAGGTCAACAGCCTGAAGGCGAGCGCCGCGCCCATCGCTTTGGCGGTGGAGACTTCCATCGAGGGCAAACCCTTCGTGTTGAATCTCAACGAGGACGGCACACTCACCACGGGTTGGACGAACTATCCGAACACCGTGAAGGAAGGCGCTTGGCGCGTTTCCCGCGGTGAGCTTACCTTCGATCTGACGGAAGCGGGCTATCCCGCGACGGTGGAACAGAATGAGGACGGAACGCTTTCTATCACCATAGGCTACGGGCAGATGGGCGACAAGGTTTATACCATGACCGCCGCGCAGTTCGAGGCGTTGCAGGGCGTTTCAAAGGACGTCTCGTTGGTGGTGGAGACTTCCATCGAGGGTAAGCCGTTCGTGTTGAATCTCAACGAGGACGGCACGCTCACCACGGGCTGGACGAATTATCCGAGCACCGTGAAGGAAGGCAAATGGAAGATTTCGCGAGGGGAGCTTATCCTCGATTTGGCGGAGACGGGTTATACCGCGACGATAGAAAAGAAGGAGGACGGCTCCCTCACCATCACCATAGGCTACGGGCAAATGGGCGACAAGGTCTATACCATGACCGCCGCGCAGTTCGAAGGTTTGAAGAGCACGCTGAACGAGATTGCCTTGGAAGTGGAGACTTCCATCGAGGGCAAACCGTTCGTCTTAAATATCGTCGGAGACGGCACGCTCACGACCGGTTGGACGAACTACGAATCGACCGTGAAGGAAGGCTCCTGGAGCATCAAAAACGGCGAGCTTATCCTCGATTTGACGGAAGCGGGCTATACCGCGAAGATAGAAAAGAAGGAGGATGGCAGCCTTTCCATCACCGTAGGCTACGGGCAGATGGGCGAAAAAGTCTATACGATGACCGCGGCGCAGTTCGCCTCCATCGGCGGTTAACCGACCGCACGCCCTTAAAATGGGACTTCTCTATAGGCAAAAAAACGGGAAAAATCAGACGTCAAACGGCGTCTGATTTTTTTCGTTTTTTAGTTTTTTTACCTTTCGGGCTTTGGACGGCGGATAAAAAATTTCATCGTTAAATTTTTTTTATTTTCTGTTCATATAATTTTGCTTGTTTCTTTTTGTGTTCATTTTGCTTTATTTGTGTTCATTTCGGCTCATTTATATGCTCGTTTATCTTTAACGTGCTTGCGGGTAAGGTAAACGCCACCGGCGGACTTACCGATACTTACGTATACGACAACAGCTTTAACCCCGCAACCATCAACATGGGTCAGCAGCAGTATTCCGACCTCGATACGATCACCTCTACGCCCGATATGCTCGGAAGAGAGGGCACCGTAAATTACAGAGCGAACAACTACATCGTCGAAGCGGAAGGTATTTACGTAGGCTATAAGTATTACGAAACCCGTTACTTCGATTCGAAGGCAAACCCCGATTATAACGCAACGGACAGCGTGGGTTCCACAAAGAAGGGTCAGGCTTGGGATTATTCGAATGAAGTCGTATTCCAGTTTGGTCAGAGCCTCTCTTACATTCCTTATACGCAGGAAATAACCGACGTCAAGGTGAATCGTTCCGAAAAGGGTAAAGTTACGGCAACCGTTAAGGTCACCAACGAAGGAACGGAGGACGGAACCTTCCTCGCTCAACTCTACGTCAACAGACCGTACACGCAGTACGATATAGAGAATAAAGTGGAAAAATCCGCCGTTGACTTCCTCAACTCCGCAAAGGTAAGCGTAAAGGCCGGTAAGTCGGCAGAAGTGAAAATTACCGTTCCTACGAGATATCTCGCAAGCTGGGATTCTTCGGCGTTAGGCGGCGCGGGAACTTATATTCTCGACGAAGGCGATTATCTCTTTACCGCGGCGGCAGGCGCGCATGCGGCGGCTAACAACTTCTTAACGCAGCTCGGTAAGGAGTGCGACGATACGACCACGCAAGGTCCTGTCGTAACGTGGAATCTTGAAAACTTCGACGATAAGACGTATGCCGTTTCCAACGGCGTGGAAGTAAGAAATCAGATGGAAAACGCCGATATCAACTACTTCCTCGGCGAAGGTACGGTGACTTATCTTTCCAGAACCGACTGGGAAGGCACGTTCCCCAAGAACTATACGGATAGCGTAACGGATGCCGGTATTCCCTGCGAAGAAGCTTTCACGATCAAGGGTTCGGCAAAGGAAAAGGAGTGGCTCACCGAGCTCATCACCGCGCAGTATAAGGTAACCCCCGTTTCCGATTCTTCCAAGTGGCCTAAGGTGGAAGGTACCAAACCTGCAGGCTTGAAGGATGGTCAGACGGTATGGCAGTGGATCATGGACGTAGCTCAGACGGATCCCGAAGCATTCTCCGATATTCATTCCGCGCAGTGGCAGGCAGTTGCAGCCGCTATCGATTTGGATGAAGCGTTCGTATGCGTCGCGCAGTCGGGCGGTTCCTCCAGAACCTTCCCCTCCATCGGCAATCCCATCAGTAAGCAGTCCGAATCCGTTGCCGGATATTCTCAGAATCTTACCGTAGAAGACGGAAAGACGATGACTCTCAACGTTGCCTCCAACACGTTGCTCGGCTCCAGCTTTAATCCCGAACTCGCATACGAGTGGGGCGAAATTGAAGGCGAAGGCGGTCTCTGGCTCCAAAAGACGACAGGTCAGCCCGCAATCACCGTTTGGGGCGGCGGCTTGAACCAGCACAGACACGCTTACAACGGACGTAACTCCGAATATATGTCCGAAGATCCTATGCTCTCCAACCGTATCGGCGAAGCACAGTATCGCGCTCTCCAGACCACCGGTTCCATCTGCGGTCCCAAGCACATGGGTTTCAACGATCAAGAACTTAACCGTCAGGGTAACGCATGTTACATGACAGAACAGAAAGTCCGTGAAACGGATACTCGTTGCTACGAAGGCGCTATGCGCGCGGAAGAAGGTAACGCTACCGGCGCGATGATGTCCTTCGCTCGTATCGGCGCAACCAACGTAACCAACAGCATGGGCTACATTATGAATATCATTCGTGAGGAATGGGGCTTCACCGGCATCATCACCACCGATATGGGTATGGGCGCAGGCTATCACGAACTCACCGGTTTGAACATGGTTTCCGTAAACGAATACGCAGGTTTTGGTTCCGGTAGCGAATATTCGCTCGGCGAAATCACCGAGGAATCCATCATGGATAAGTCCAAGGCTCCTCACATTAAGTTCAGCGACGCTTGCAAGGATCCTGTATTTGCAGAAGCTTGCCGTCAGACTTCCTTGTATATTCTCTATACGCTCGCTCACAGCGGCTCCGGTATATACGTAGAACGCGTAGAAAACATGGGCGAGGATATCGAAGTTCCCGCTTATACCATTCACCACAAAGATCCTGCAGGTACGATCGATAAAGCAGGTTGGGAATATGCATTCATCACGCTCGAAGCGGTATTTGGCGTTCTCACCGGCGTTGCGGGTCTTGCTTGGATCGCTTCTTCCGTAATGAAAGAAAAGGAGGAGAACTAATATGAACTTCATCAAAAAACAAGGCATCGGCGCCTGGATCTCTTTGGCAGCTGTTATCCTTTCGATTGTCGGATTTATCCTTTACGGTATGGCTATTGCTTCCGGTATGGGACTTGAAATTGCCAGCGGTTCACAGCTTTTCTATGAAGCAGGGCGTGCAGAAGACGAAGCCATGATGACTATGGTCGTCACCTGCGGCGTGATCGCGCTCGTGCTCTTCGTTGTCTCCATCGTTTTGGATCAGTTCAGGGGTGAAAGCGTTGTCGGCAAGGTTTGTTCCATAGCGGCAGACGCTTGCAGAATCGTTGCTCCCGCACTTCTCATCGTGACGACGCTCTACTTCGTGTACGGCTCCTTCACGGGACTCGGCTGGACCTTCTTCTCCAACGAAGAATTAGTCATTTTCGAAACGGCAATCGCTACCGGTAAAACGGTAATCACCGGAATCGTATTCTTCTTGCTTGCGGCGATCGCCGGCATTGTGGGAGCGTACTTCGAAGCGTACAAGAAAGATTGATTTGTTCTCACGCATCTATTTTAAGGATTCGGTTCGGCGCGAAAATCGCGCCGCCGAAATCAAAAAGCATTTGACATCTTTGAAAAAAGCGTAAACGGTTCGCCGTTTGCGCTTTTCGTTTGGGAAGGGGAAAGCCGCCCGCCGAATTTTTCTCGGCGGGCGGCTTTCCCTCATTCGGCGCAGGAGGGGAGAAATATCGTAAAGATCGTTCCTTCGTTTTGTTTGCTCTTTGCCGAAATACAGCCGCCGTGCAAATCGACAATGCGTTTGGCAAGCGTCAAGCCGAGTCCGTTGCCCTTTTCGGCGCGGGAGCGGTCGCCTTGATAAAATTTTTCAAAGATGCGACGTAAGGTTTCTTCGTCCATGCCGATTCCGTCGTCGCGGATCGTCACCGTAACGCCGCCGTCGCTGTTTTGCGTAGAAAGGGTGATCGAGCCCTTCTCCCTCGTGAATTTCACGGCGTTTGAGATCACGTTCTGCCAAACGTGGTACAGCAGTTGTTTATTTCCCTTGTAGAGAATCTCCGTTTCGTCGATCTCTATGGTAAGATGCTTTTCCGTCCATTCCTTTTGCCAAAAGAGCACGCTCTCCCGCAGCTGTTCGTCGAGCGAGAACCACTCTTTCGGGATATTCTCTTCGCAGTTCTCCAAACGGGATAACAGGAGAATATCGCCCGTTAAGGAGGCGAGCCGCCTGCTGCTGAGCAAGATCGTTTCCACGTAGCTTTTCCGCTTTTCTTCGGAAAGGGAGGCGTTGTTGAGCAGATTGGCGTAGCCTTCGATTTTGGCGATGGGGGTCTTGATCTCGTGGGAAACGTTTTGGATAAAATCGTTGCGCATCAGTTCGGTTCGGGACAGGTCGTTTGCCATTTTGTTGAAGCTCTGCGCCACCGTTTGCAGTTCCTGCGTCTTTTGCTCCTCGTTCAAGCGGACGGAAAAATCTCCCTTCGCCACCTTTTGCGCGGCGTTGCTGATGGTAAGCAGATTTTTTACGAGCGTTCGACTCAAAAAACAGGCGAGCAGGAGTTCAAAGGAGACGCCACAGATAACCGTCAGCGAGACTGCCAACCCGTTGTTTTTTAAGAGCCCGAAGCGGTCGCATATATAAAAAAGCAGAATCGTGAGTCCCGACGAGAGCATCATGCCGAGTTGAATGACGAAAATGAAGTAGCCGAGCGTCGAGCATTTTTTCTTAACCATTTTTCGTTATCACCTTGTACCCGAGTCCACGAACGGTCACGATCTCGAAATCGCGGTTGTCCTTCAGTTTTTCCCGAAGCCGTCCGATATGCACTTCCAGCGTATGAAAATCCGTTTCGCAGTCCACCCCCCAAACGTCGTCCATGATCTGGAATCTCGTAAAGATTCTATCGGGGTAGGAGACCAGCTTGAATAACAGGTAAAACTCCTTCTGCGGCAGAAAAATTTTTTTCTTCCCGTAAGAAACGCACAGCGTCTCGCTGTCAAACGTCGTGTTTCCGATTTTTACAAGGTGTCGGTGGGCGAGGCGGCTTCGACGCAGTAAAGCCTGCACGCGCCAGATCATTTCGCTAAGATCTACGGGCTTTACCAGATAATCGTCCGTTCCTGCGGAAAATCCTCTGCATTTGTCCTCCGATTCTCCCTTTGCCGTCACCATTAACACGGGTATCTCGCTTTTCGTCTGCCGTAACAGTTCGACCAGTTCAAAACCGTCCATTCTCGGCATCATCACGTCGGTGATAATCAAGTCTATTTCGCAATGCTCCATTTTGTTCAGAGCGTCGAAGCCGTCGCAGGCGGGTATCGTTAAAAATTTGTTTTCTTCTAAAACGGTGCAAAAAAGCTCCCGCAATTCCCTGTCGTCCTCAGCTACCAGTATACGAAACATAGCCTTCTCCTTTTTTTCTGCATTATATATCGAAAATATCAATTTATCTTCAATTTTTCGTGATTTGCGTTTCTGATTTCGCGAATAAACGAGTTTTTTTTCTCACGTTGAGCCCGGCTTGAGAAAAAGGGTGTATTCTGGGGGCATCAAAGCAAAAAGGAGCTTATTTATGTTGCAGCTTAAAAACATTTTCAAGCGCTATCTCACGGGCGATTTGCGGCAGGTGGCGTTAAACGACGTGTGTATCGATTTCCGCGATAGCGAATTCGTCTGCGTGCTGGGACCTTCCGGTTCGGGAAAGACGACCCTCCTCAACGTCATCGGCGGGCTCGACCGCTACGATTACGGCGATCTCGTCGTGGACGGCGTCTCCACGGAAGATTATAAGGACAGGGATTGGGACGGCTACCGCAATCACAGCATCGGGTTTATCTTTCAAAGCTACAACCTGATTCCGCATCTGTCAATTCTCAAGAACGTGGAACTCGCCCTCACCATAGGCGGCGTATCGGGAAGGGAGCGCAAGCGGCGCGCCAAAGAGGCGCTTTTCAAGGTGGGGTTGGACGGTCAATTGCATAAAAAGCCGAATCAGCTTTCCGGCGGGCAGATGCAGAGGGTGGCGATCGCGCGCGCCTTGGTAAACGAGCCGAAGATCCTGTTGGCGGACGAGCCTACGGGCGCGCTCGATTCGGGAACGAGCGTGCAGGTGATGGAGCTTTTGAAGGAGGTGGCGAAGGACCGTTTGGTCATCATGGTCACGCATAATCCCGCTCTTGCCGAAAAATACGCGACCCGTATCGTCAATTTGCAGGACGGCAGGATCATTTCCGACAGCAACCCCTGCGATGGGGAAGAAGAGCGAGCGGAAGGGGCGCAAAGAAAAAAGGACAAGTCAAAAATGTCCCTCGTCACGGCTCTGTCTTTAAGTTTCAACAATCTAAAGACGAAAAAGGGCAGAACGCTGTTGACCTCCTTCGCCGGCTCCATCGGCATTATCGGCATCGCTCTCATTCTTGCGCTCTCCTCGGGCGTCAATCGTTATATCGCCGATCTGCAAAGGAGCACCATGACTTCCTATCCCATCACCGTGGAGGAAAAGAGCTACGACTTTACGAATATGATTGCCGGCTCTACGCTCGGCGGAAAGGTGGAGATTTCGGAGAATCGCACGGGCATTTACGCCGATTATTCCGAAATGGAAACTTCCGCACAGCTGAAAAAGAGCGTCACGGAAAACAATCTCACGCAATTCAAAAAGTATCTCGACGATTCCGAGAGCGAAATTTACGATTACGTGGGGGAAAACGGGATCGTCTACGGCTACAACGTTTCCTTTGGGGCGTGGACGAGGAATGCGGACGGAGCTATCATTTCAGGGCGCGATCTGACGAGCGACGGCTCTTTGGTTGCAAGCGGCAATCTCTCTTATCAGCAAGCCGATTCCGATCTCTTTTCCTATTGCAGCGAAATGATGGGCGGGAAGGATAGCGCGGTCAGCCCCGTTATCACCGATTCCTATGAGCTGCTCGAAGGAAAGTGGGCGAGCGACTATCGGGACGTCATGCTCGTTCTCGACGAGAATAACGCCGTGGATACGAAAGCGTTATATCTGCTCGGCGCTCTTTCCGAGGAGACGTATCAGGAGATTTTCGATAGCCTCATGGCGGGGGAGGAGGCGAAAGAACTTACCTTCCGATACGAAGAGCTGATCGGAAAAGAAATTCTTTTATCGCCCGCTTGCGACAGCTATCGCGAAACGCAAGAGGGAACCTTCCGAAAAATCGACGAGAAGGACGAGGAATTTTCTGCCGTTCTGGAACAAGCCGTCACCTTAAATATCTGCGGCGTCGTAAAGGCAAAAGCGGACAACAAGAGCGGATTCATCACTTCTCCCCTCGCCTATACTTCCCTCCTCACCGACTACGTCATCGCGCGCACGGACGCGAGCGAAGTGGTAAAGGCGCAGGAGCAAACGCCGACCGTCAACGTGCTGACGGGGCAGCCGTTCGGGGAACGGGAGAGCCTTAAAGACAATCTCGACGCGTTTGGCAAGGTGAGTTATGACGCGCCCGCCTCCATCCGCATCTACACGGACAGTTTTGAGGCGAAGGAAGGGGTGGCAAAGTGCATCGTGGCGTATAACGAAGGGGTGGAGGAAGCCGACCGCATCACCTACACCGATTACGTAGAGCTCATGACCTCCTCCTTAACGCTCATCGTCGACGTCATCACTTATGTATTGATCGCCTTCGTGGCGGTGTC